>JBGTJE010000001.1:0-62726 GCA_041745295.1 Pirellulaceae bacterium
TCAAAACAAGTTGGTTAAGGTCTGCCTTCGTCGGAGCCATTCGTCGGTCGCTCGCCAGAATTGGCGACCGACAATGCGACAGAGAAGGCCAGACCGACACCTGCCTTTGTTGGTGAATTCCGAGCGAAGCTCACCAGCAAACTACCGCGCGGCTCCGCCGCTCAAACTTTTTTCCTTTTCCTAACTCGTTCCACTGTCCACTTTTACTGGGGATGACCAGTATCGCGTCGGAACAACTCGTTGTGAACCTTCAGATAAATATGTTTTGGGACGGCCTTTTCCATGTCCTGACTTGGATCATGACGGCGGCTGGGCTGGCATTGCTTTGGGATGCCGTCCGAAATCGCAACGTCCCGTTATCCACAGGCTTTCTCGTCGGTGCAATGATTCTGGGGTGGGGACTGTTTAACTTGGTCGAAGGCATCATCGATCATCACATCCTCCACATTCACCACGTCACGGAAACGGCCAATCATATTATTTGGGACGTAGCGTTTCTCGCTTCCGGGGTGCTGATGATCATTGTCGGCCTGATTGTCATTAAGTCTGGTCGAAATGACGCACTCCCCAGGGAAACGAGTCGTTCGGTCGTCTAGCAGCGCCGCTCTACCCCCCAAGCAGTGTTTGATGATTATGCAAGGCGTAGTCTTGAAGTGGATGTCCACGGGGCTTGAAATTCTTGACAGCAGCAAGTGTTAGAGGTACTCCCTCAATGGTCGTCAGGCCGAATCTTTCTGCCGGAGCTTTATCGGTGGTTCAGAGAAGTGCCTTTTTTGCGGCTTCCAATCGAATAGTTTCCACCCGCGCGCGTTGGTCTTCGGCCCGACCAATTAGAGCGCGTTCTATGTAGGTCTAGCGCCATCTGCGTCGGATAGATAAACTGCATAAAGCCCCAACACCAAGGAGGTTTTATGGAGCCCTATTCGAAGGAGTTTCGTCGGGATGTTTTACGAGCCTGTGATTCAGGAAAGGAAACTCGTGCGGTTGCACTGGAATTCGACGTGAGCGAGTCCTGGGTTCGTCGGATCAAGCAAGAGCGTCGTGAGTTGGGTAAAGTTGCACCGCTCACCAAGCGACGACGGATTCCCAAGTGGCATGCGGAAGCTCAACAGATATCGTCCATCATGAAACGACAACCGGATCTGACGTTGTCGGAATTGCAATCGAAATTGTCGACTTCCTTGGCTCGATCAACGCTCTGCATGGCGCTGAAACATCTCAAGTTGACCTTGAAAAAAAAGTCTTGAAGGCGTCCGAGCAAGATCGACCGGATGTTGCCGCCAAGCGTGCCGCTTGGAGGGTTTGGCAACTGGGAATCGATCCGGATCAATTGGTATTCATCGATGAAACATGGACGAAAACGAACATGACGCGGCCGCGTGGCCGTTCGTTTATCGGAACACGATTGATCGATAAAGTTCCGCACGGCCATTGGAAAACGACGACGTTCTTGGCCGCGTTGCGAACGTCGGGACTCACGGCTCCGTTGGTGATTGATGGGGCCGTCAATGGGGAAATATTCTTGGCATACGTTCGACAGCAGTTGGTCCCCACGCTTCGTCCGGGAGATGTTGTCATCTTGGACAACCTCTCCAGTCACAAACGACTTGGAATCCGCCAGGCCATTGCCGAGGTGGGTGCCCACTTGGTTTACCTACCCCCCTATAGCCCGGACTTGAACCCGATCGAAAACGCGTTCTCCAAATTCAAATGGCTGTTACGAAGCACCAAGGAACGAACGGTCGAAACGTTGTGGTCAACCTGTGGAAGACTCTTGGCGAAATTCAGTGAAGTCGAGTGCCGCAATTACATCCGACACGCCGGATACCGCTACACTTAAATCAAACGCGCTCTAGGCCGTTTTCTTTGGCCGAATGGAATCAACGCATTCGTGCGGCGTACCAGCATTAATGATTCGTTCGATCTCGGCACTGGTCATGCCTGACTCCAGAAGGCGTTCCTTCAATCGCGTAAGCCGACCAAAGCAATAACCCTTATAGACGTAATGCACGATCGTGCTCACGGTGAGGAAACTGAAAACCGTAACGATGGCAATAACCGGAACGAAATCGTTCGGTAAATTCCAGCTCATGGGACGTGCTCCTGGGACATGCGTTGCCGCCGATGGGTCCGACGAACTGGTTCATTCTACCCTCGTCTTGGGCCGGGACGAACGGCCGAAATCGGAGGGTTTGCGGGCCATCGTGTGGTATTCGACGTCGGGCGCGAGATCTTGTCCGCATTTTAGCGAGAATACACAAAAGAGGCGGACGTGTCGCCGGGCCGGAATTTGGGGATCTGTACGCCGATCGAGTTGGCGCAGCCGCTGGCAGAGCGAACCAATTCGTCACGACTGTCGTAATGGATTCGCACGGACGCAAACAGCCCGGCACAATTGCTGTGAAAATTTCCGGCTTGTGTTATCTGTAGGGAATCAGGCGGGGCAAGATTAAGAAAAGTCAAGGAATCGGGGGCCAGTTTTTTGACGGTGTCCTAATCCTGTTTTATGTTTGGACAACATGGTTCGCGTGTCGCAAGTCACTCGGATCAGCCCCCTCCATGACGCCCGGTCACCTTGTCGCTCCCCCATTCAACAAGGTGGCCCCTAGGCGGTTCCTGAAAGGATTCCGATGTCAAACCATGCATGGTTGATATGTCGGTTCGCGCTTATATGTCTTCTGGCTGGCAGTGCCAGGGAGACCCTTTTGCGTGGCGATGAACCCGATGAAGTCCGGTTCATTACCCCGAATATTCCGAGTCAGCCGTCCAGCGTCGATCAATTGCTGGACCGTACCACCTTGTTAGAAAAAGAGCAGCGCTGGGGAGAAGCCCTACAGGTCTATTCGGAAGTGATCCGGGCGAACCCCGATAATCCGGCGCTTCGGCATCGGCAGCTTCAGGCCCAAATTCATTACGATTTGAGCCGCCGCTATAGCGACAATAGCTTTCGCAAGACCGTGAACGAAAGCGATGCGGCGCACGCCTTGGCGGTCTACGCTGAAGTCCTCAACAAGATCCAGAACTACCACGTTCAAGCGCCGGATTGGCGGCGGATTGCGGAACTCGGCGCCGAAAGTCTCAACGTGGCGTTGAGCGACGCCTTGTTTCGCCGATTGAACGCCCCGACGCTTACGGACTTGCAAGCGGCAACGGTGAGTCAACTGATCCAACAAACCTTGACAAACTTCAGCGTCAACAATCAACAGGACGCGTATGTCGTCAGCAGCAGCTTGGCCCGGCAGCTCGAGAGTCGCATTGGACTTGCGCCGTCGGCCACAATCTATGAGTTTATCTTCGGTTCGATGATTGCCCTAGATCCCTATTCCAGTTTCATGACCGAAAGCCAATTCAACGAGACGATGTCGCAAATCGAGGGCAACTTCGTGGGGTTGGGGGTTGAGCTCAAGACGCTCCCGCAATCGCTCGAAATCGTGGCGGTGATCCCGAACGGCCCTGCTGGCAAAGCCGGAATTCAGCCGGGCGATATGATCCTGGCGGTCGACGATCAGTTGACCGAAACGATTGGCAGCGAAACAGCGGCTGACCTAATGCGGGGTATCGATGGCAGTACGGTTTCGCTGACGATTCAGCGAGGCGAAGGCGTTCGACGCGTCGCCTTGGTAAGGCGTCAGGTCGACATTCCGAGCATCAACGAGGCCCGTATGGTTGATCCTGGGATTGGCTACATTCGCATTTCCAGCTTTCAGAAGACAACACCCCGCGATTTCGATATGGCGCTAGCCGACTTGAACCGGTTCGGGCTGCGTTCATTGATTGTCGATGTTCGAGGCAACCCGGGCGGGTTATTGAGTGCTTCGGTGGAAATCGCTGACCGATTCGTGCAATCGGGAGTCATCGTATCCACGCGCGGCCGGAATCCGCTTGAGGATTTTGTCCATCGTGCCGTGCCCAACGGGACGTGGACGATTCCCTTGGTCGTGTTGGTTGACGAAAACTCCGCCAGTGCCAGTGAGATTTTTGCGGCGGCGATCGCCGATCATAAACGCGGACAAATCGTCGGCACGCGGAGCTACGGCAAGGGTAGCGTCCAGGGAATATTTCCGCTCAGCGTTTCGGGCGGCGGGCTGCGCTTGACCACTGCCAAATTCTACGGACCGGCCGGCGAAGCCATTCAGAGCAACGGCGTTAGGCCCGATGTCGAGGTCCAATCGACGGCCAAAGTCTCGCCGGGGAGCTCGAGCGAAACGGACGCAGCACTCAGCGTCGGATTAAACCTTGCGCGACAATCGTTCGTGCGGTAAACGTTTGCGCGACGCGTCGATCCGCCGTCGCTTTGTTCTGGGTGTAATCTGTAGCTGGGCAATAACTGAGCATGGGCCCGTTTTAGAAATTCTCATCTACCATGGCCTACGAGCCTTCGTTGCGGTATCTTGCAACCAGAGTTGAGTTCCCGGTGAGTGACTATGGATCTGCACGAATTTCGACCTTCACTTGAACGACCACTTCGAGTCAAGATCGAGGAATTTCAGCGCGAGGGACGCCTGCGGCATCTCATTTTCGCCGCGCAGCTTCACCGCGGGCTATTGGACAAGCTATTTCACACGGCAGACCTTATTCGCCGATTGTCGCGACACAAGGAAGGCATCGACCGCTTGCGCCAGCTGTTGTCGCATAAGCGCGCGATGTTGTATTTCACCCAGCCGTCGACGCGGACGTTTCTGTCGTTTACCGCGGCGTGCCAGATTTTGGGGCTTACCTGTAACGAAGTCCGCAATGCGAAGACGTCGTCCGAGGTCAAACGTGAATCCCCGATGGATTCGATTCGGATGTTTTCCAGTTACTTCGACGTCATTATCATGCGTAGCCCCGAAGAGCGGTTTGCCGAATGCTGCGCCCACTTGATGAATCGCTTGGAGCGCGAAAGCATGCGTTCGGTTCCGATCATCAACGGAGGATCGGGGGCCGACGAGCATCCTACGCAAGCTCTGTTGGACGTGTATACGATCCAGCGGTCCTTTCAATTCGACAACGCATCCGACAAACGGCGATCGCGATTCAGCGAGCTACAAGCAAAGTATCCGCACTTAAGCCTGGGACCAGCGAACAAGACGTTCGCATTTTGCGGCGATATTGGCCGTGGGCGCACCGTTCGGTCGCTGGCAACCGTTCTGGCTCAGTTCAGCGGCGTGAAAATGTGCTTTATTAGTCCCCGACATCCGACGTTGATGATCGACGAGGCACTTCGATCATCGCTGATTGAGCGGGGAGTCGAGGTCCATTCGTTCCACTCGCTCGATGCGGAATGGAACGGAAGTCCGCTGCTCTCCCAAGTCGATTGCTTGTATATGACGCGAATTCAGCGCGAACACAACACGGCGCAAGATGACGATGATTTCAGCAAGCTCGATTTGGAGCCTTTTCGGCTGAGCGAATCACGCGTGGCTCGACTGCGCGAGTATTGTCCGATTCTGCATCCGTTTCCCCGCGACAGCGTCGTCGGAGAAATCCCCATCGAGATCGACGCGGACCCGCGCGCCATGTACTTTCGGCAAGCCCGAAACGGGATGTGGGCTCGAGCGGCCCTCTTGGTGCACATGTTCGATGTGGCCGACGATCTGTACCTCATGTTTCACGACTTTTACAACGACCCAGCTTTAGCCGAGAATCAGAAAACCGCCTTGTTGTAGGGCTTCAGTTGCTTCCCGTGAGTCGGCGAGCCGATCGATCGGGAGACGCGGACGGGAACGATCGACTGAGTCGAATTCGATAAATTTTGGCACTTTTTGCCCGAACCACCGGAAAATCTATACCAATCGGCTAGGGCGTCGAAATTGGCATAACCCTGGAATTGTCGCTGGGCGCCAACCCTTCCCAGAACGATCCGGTCGACTCATTTTCGTTGACACTTTTTTCCGGGCGTAACTATACTGGATTATCGATTAAACTCGATACCTTAAGGGCTGCGCGTCCGTCGGGCTCGTGGTCAATTTGATTCATTCACGACCGATTTTGGATCAACGACAAGTCGGCTTCGAGGGGATTGCAATGAGCACGCTAGGCAGAGCATTTATCATATTGAATTTGGTACTGAGCATCGCATTCTTCACCGTCGCTCTGATGATTGGTGCGTCGCACGTCAATTGGAAAACAAAGGCGGAAGAACTCAAGGTCGTCGCCGAAACGCAAGCACGCCTTCGCGTCGAAGCCATCAAAGATCAGTCCGCCAATGCGCAGCGGCTTCGCGAAGAGCAATTCATGCGATCGCAACAAATCGCTGCCAGCAATACCCAAGTTCAAACGTTGGTGGAACGCTTGAACAGGATGACCCAAGAATTGCAGACCGCCTCCCAGGACAAAGAGAATTATCAGAACCGGTTGAAGGAATCGGAAAGCCGCATTGCGAAACAGGATTTAGAAGTCGACCGCCTCAACAACGAAAACTCCGATTTGTTGGATCGAGTCGTGGAGGCCAAAAATGAAGTCGTCAGCCTGACGAACCAAAAATACAATTTGCAAAACGACTTAGAATTGATCAAAGAACGCGAAGCCAGTCTGGCGCAACAGAACGCGCTGCTGACCAAGGTCACCAAAGCGCACAATATCGATGAGAACGAACCGATTGCCAAAATTCAACCTCGCCTGGATGGTGAAGTTGCCTCGGTGGACCGCGACCTCAATTTGGTCGTGGTAACGCTTGGGTTGGATGATGGGTTGCGCGAAGGGCACAAAATTGAAATCTATCGCGGCGGCAAGTATGTGGGTTCGGCACTCGTGTTGAAGTCCGATCCGAACCGAGCCTCAGCCCGTTTGATACCGGAATCCATGCAAAAACTAGTACAGCAGGGCGACAATGTCACAACCAAATTTTGATCCGATGGGGCAGCCGCCCAGCGAAAGTTCATCGGCACCCGCGCCAACCGCCAAGCGACCGCTCGATTTATATACGCTGTTGATCATGATCGCCTTTTTCGCGATGTTGATCGGAACGATCATCCTGTTCGTGGAGCTAGGCCGTTGGGGCCTCTTCCAGGGTTTGCCCTGGAATACGGATTCGGCCAACCCCAACCTCCAAGGCGGTGGATAACCGTCCGAACGCAACCCTGCTCCCGACCATCGCCCGCGGCCTCGCGGGCTTTTTTTGTTGCCGCATTGCAGTGAGCCGCAACGAGTGCATTGCCAACGACGTGGCTGGGATTTGGCCTTAGCTCATGCAGACAATCTCGAACGTCGACGTTAGGATAACGGTGGCTGGCCCAAGGCTTGCAGCGATTTCTGGCCCACGAACGAGGGGCGAAGCGCGGCGCGCCATCCGATTGGGCGCGAGGCGACATGTGTTCGCGAGCAACGTGACTAGTAGCGAGAAACGGCACTCCTGATGGCAACCGACACACGTACGTCTCTCGGCCAGCTCTATCAAGTCGTTCGCCGCCTGGAAGATAATATCAGTGAAGTGGTTTTGGGCAAACGGAATGTCGCCCGGATGTGCTTGACCGCGCTCCTGGCCGGCGAACACGTGTTGTTAGAGGACGTTCCCGGTGTCGGAAAGACGCTGATGGGCAAAGCCCTTTCGCAAAGCGTCGCGGGAAAATTCTGCCGAATTCAGTTCACCCCCGATCTTCTGCCGAGCGATATCCTTGGCAGCACGATTTACAACGCATCGAGCGGCGAGTTCAGCTACAACCAAGGACCCATTTTTTGCAATTTCGTCTTGGCCGACGAAATTAATCGGGCTCCCCCCCGAACGCAGAGCGCCTTGCTGGAGGCGATGAGCGAACGGCAGGTGAGCGTCGACGGAAAAACGCATCGCTTGCCGGATCCTTTCATGGTGATCGCGACGCAAAATCCGTTCGAGTATGAGGGGACGTACGTCCTGCCCGAAAGTCAGCTCGACCGCTTTTTGTTGCGCATTTCGGTGGGCTATCCCGAACGCCAATTTGAAGAGGAAATTCTCAGGACACACCGATCTGGCGAGCCGATCGAGCAATTGGCGGCGGTTGCAACCACTGTCGATTTGGCCGAAATCAAACGCGCCGTACGCGATGTTCGCGTGGAGGATTCTATTTCGCGGTACATGCTCGACGTCGTGCATGCGACTCGCGATTCCAAGGAATTGAGCGTGGGCACTAGCACGCGCGGCATCTTATTGTGGTATCGCGCCGTTCAAGCGTTCGCGTTCGTCGAGGGTCGCGATTACGTGGTGCCGGATGACGTCAAGAAACTGGCGGTTCCCGTCTTGGCGCACCGAGTCCTGACAAAGAGTTTTGCTTATGAGAATCAACGTAATCTCACCGAAGCCGTGATTCGGCGAATTTTGACGGAAATCGCCCCTCCCGGATGACGTGAGCAATCGTCGAACCCGCTATGCCCGATTCTGGTCGCACTCGTCGTCACGTTGCATTCTCGCGCGAGGGTTGGTCGTTCATTGCCATCTTGGCGTTTGTCGTCTTCGGCTCCATCCTCCGGCAAATCAATTTGTTGGTGATGCTTGCATCGATGATGATCCCAGCGCTGCTTTTTAATTGGCGGATGGCGGTGACCATGATTCGCCGTATCAATGTCACGCATTCGCTGGGTCCCTGGATTTTTGCTGGCAAGACGACGGTGATCGAACTGGAAGTCTTGAATTGGTCGCGGACGTTTACCGCGTGGAATCTGGCGCTGACCGATTTTGTGAAACGGATCGCTCCGACCCCGGCGGACGGGCCGCCCAAGTCCATCGGGCTCGTGGCCATATCCGTTGAAGCCGGTCAGCAGACGCACGTCTCGTATCGCTGCTTTTTTGCGGAGCGGGGCATTTACCGGTTTGGACCAATTCAAATTGGCTGCCAATTTCCCTTCGGCCTCGTCAAAGCCTGGTTTCAACAGTTGGAAACGGCCGAACTGCACGTTGCGCCCCGATTAGGTGAACTCAAGCCGGCGTGGAATAAGCGGCTCGATGCGTTTGCGGTTGGTACGGCGTCGGCCGCGCGGCGGCGCGGCTGGTTGCCCGACGAGTTTTTTGGCCTCCGGGCTTGGCAACAAGGGGACAGCACCCGGTCCATTCATTGGCGCTCCACGGCCAAGCGTGGTGAATTGGTTGTGAAGCAATACGATCAGCCGACGGATCGCGACTTTGCCATGGCGCTGGATCTGTTTATTTCTGTGACGAATGTCGCTGAGCCGAGCGCGGCCATCGAGAACGCCGCCAGCTTTGTGGCGACGGTGATGGCCCATCTGAATTACAATGTGCACGGTCGAATGGCCGTGTCCATTTGTGGAATACAATCGCGATTGTTTACGAATCAAGTTGCGGGCGAATTCGTCGGATCGGTGATGCAGGAGCTGGCCTCGGTTCAGCCCAGTCCCGAAAACGACCTTGTCGAACACGTGCGAGAATTGGCGATCCGAGTTTCGCCCGGAACGCCGATCATTGTCGTCACGACGCGCGAGAATCATCAGCTCGAATCTTGGTTTGAAAAAAAACCAGATGACGTGTCGGACACCGAACGGGAATCGAATGTGTTATGGATTCACGTTAACTCGCCGGAATTTCGCGAGATGTTTACCCCACCCGGCGTGCTGGATTTCACGGGCTTGCCGCTGGACAATGCATTGATCGTGGGACGAGACCTCGAAGACTAACGCGCGTTTTTAGTGATCACAAACGATGCTCCTTGTGGATCGAACTCAGCAGATCATTGTCCTGATCTTGGTCGCCTGCAGCGGCTGGCTTCTTGGCATCGGTCAACAGAATTCGGGGATCAGCATTTTGGCCGTTTCCGCCGCGATTCTTTCGTTTGTTTTCAACGATTGGCTGCAATGGGTGCGTTTCAACCGCTGGGTAGCCAACGTGGTTGCCTTGGCAGTCACCGCGGTGGCGCTGCGTGGCTTTTTCCATGCCGACAGTCCGAATCAACTGTTCATGATCGCAAACTTGCTGATCTATTTGCAAATCGTATTGTTATTCCAAGTCAAAACTCCGCGCGTCTATTGGCAGATTCTCGTACTGAGCTTATTGCAAATCGTCGTGGCCGCCGCGTTCCACATCAGCCTGGAAGGAGGAATTGTTTTCTTCTGTTATCTTCTGATCAGCGGTGTCGCGATGGTCATACTTCAAGTGCACTCGCAGACCCATCGAATTCGCATCGCCAATCGGCGGACGGTCAACACAATCCGCTCGAGCCAAGCAATGTCTCCGACCCAAGTCGGACCATTAATCGTTGCCATGCACGATCAAATCTATCCGAATCGACGACCCTTGACCGCGATGGTGCGCCAGGCCTTCGCGGTGGGCGTGGTGTCGATCGCGTTTGCGGTGGTGACGTTTTACTTGATACCTCGTGACGAGATTATTTGGACCGGCAGTCAAACCGTATCCGATCCGCAACCGGGATATTCTCGGATGATGGACTTGGAGGAAGATGTTCAAATCTACCTGTCGAGCGAAGTCGTAATGGAGACCATTTATTTCAGTCCCAGTTTGAAACGGCAGATTGAGCTGCTGGAGCCACCTTATTTGCGCGGGATGCCCCTGGCCGACCTCATTATCAACGGGAATAACCAAACTCGCTGGCGGGCGCAAATCGACGCCTCCGGTCCCGGGGCGAGTGTCCCGATGCCCGGTATTTGGACGAGAGACTTTCTCATCCAAACGATCAAGCTTGAACCAACATCCGATCCGCTGCTGCATACGATGTATCCGGCAATGCGGCTACCAAATACGCCGGCGGATATGGAATGGAGCATTCCATTGTCGTTGCTATGTCGATCTGACGTCTTGACCTCCAACACAGATTCGTACGAGTATGATCTAGCGATTCCCGTGCTGGCGAATCAAAGGCAGTTCGAGGCGTTTTCCCACCATGCCGTTCACGCGACGTCGCTCCAACGATTAGAAACCCGAGCCGACGAATTTGCCCGGACAACGTATCTCGATCGGACGCGTTACCCTGGCCTGATTCAATTAGCCGAACAGCAAGCGGCTGGCGTTGCCAATCGATCGGATGCAATCCAAGTAGCACGCACGCTCGAGAATTATTTAGCCGTCGCCGGCGGCTACCGCTACACACTCGACTTCCGTAATATCAATTGGGACAACCAACTCGACCACATCGAAGATTTTGTCGTCAACAAGCGGCGGGGGCATTGCGAGTTTTTCGCGTCCGCGCTGGTTCTCATGTTGCGGAGCCAAGGCATTCCGTCCCGCGTTGTCGTCGGCTTTCATGGTGGAGATTTTGATCAGGACACCAACGCCTACATCGTGCGAAAGCGAAATGCGCACGCTTGGGTCGAAGCCTATTTCCGGCCCGAGCAATGCCCGCGCTCGTGGTTTGGAACGGGCCAGGCAAGTGGCGCCGGAGCTTGGTTGCGACTCGATCCGACGCCCGCGGTTCCAGCCGAAGAATTGAACGCCACCACTCCCCTGGTGGCCGCGAAAGACTTCTGGAATACGTACGTCATGGGTTTGAACTCGGCGAAGCAACGCGATTCGGCGTTTCAGTCGTTTGTGCAAAACCCGTTTCGAAACATCGCCCAGCTGTTCTCGTTGCGGTACTGGAGAATCCAATGGGAAACGTTTGTCACCAAGGGGCAATGGTACAAATCGTCGGTGACGTACTTGTTGGGCGGAATCGCTTGCATCGTGTTCGTCAGCTTGCTCAACAAATGGCTGCGGCGCAATCGGCGATCCCAATCGCTGTCTCACATTGCGGCTCGCTCGACCTCATTGAAACGAATTTTGGGTCGAGCGCTAGCGTTGGTCGCCCCCCGGTTGGGACGTTGGGTCGCCGGAGATGACCGCTCGGCCCCGGAAGTGGCCTTTTATCAACGATTTCAGCGGATCATGCAGCGACACGGTCAAAGCCGTCTCTCGTTCCAAACCGCTCGCGAATTCGCGCAAAGTGCCGAGGAGTTTTTCGCCAAGCACTCGCAAGCCGCCGCGATTCGCGCGAACATCGAGTCTGTCGTCGATAAGTTTTATTGGGTACGATTCTCCCAACGCGATTTGACGGCCGAGGAAGTTCAACAAGTCGAGTCTTCGCTCGCGTTTCTGGAGCAGAATCTCACACCCATCCCCTCGGCATCGTAGGCAATGAAAATTGGAATCGTCGGCTATCAAGGCTCGGGAAAGAGCTCGTTGTTTCATTATTTGACCGGCGTCGCGCCGGACCCCGCCCTCGCTCATCTGACGCAGATGGCCACCGCGGTCGTGCCGGATCCTCGAGTCAAAGCGCTTTGCGATATCTATCAGCCCAAAAAGGTGACGCAAGCATCACTGAACATTGTGGATACGCCGGGCTTGAGCCGGACCCATGAAGGGAGTGCCGCCAAGCTCGCCCAAATCCGTGAAGCCGGATGTCTGGTCGTGGTGGTCGGTGCATTTGCCGGGGCGAACGCCGTGAGCGACCTGCAATCCTTCGAAGAGGATCTGCTCATCGCGGACTTGGACATCGTCACGGGGCGCGTCGAGAAGCTCCGCGAGTCCGTGAAAAAGCCTCGCCCCAACCGTGAACAAGAACTGGCTGAGCTGAGCGCCTTGGAGCCAATCTTGGCCGAGATGGAAACGGGCAAAGCCACCCGCGAGTTGACGCTTTCCGCGGAACAATCTCGGGCGATCAAGTCATTTCAGCTGTTGACTGAAAAGCCGCGTTTTGTTTTGCTCAATGTATCGGACGATCAAGCCGATTCCGAAGTCACACTGCGACAACTCGATCCGTCGGTCCGTGCCCAAGCGTTCTCGATCGCGCTGCAATTGGAGCTGCAGCAGATGACGGAGGTCGAACGCGCTTCGTTTTGCAGCGAGTTGGGGGTAACGCGATACGATCGGGACGAGTTGATTCGGCAGGTCATGGATGCCTCTGGCCAAATGCTGTTTTTTACCGCCGGCGACAAAGAAGTTCGCACTTGGATGATTCGCAAAGGGGCAACGGCGGAGGAAGCCGCCGGCGGAATTCACACCGATTTCGCCAAGGGTTTTGTACGGGCAGAAACCATGAGCTGCGTGGACCTCTTCCGCGTCGGCAGCGAGCGCGAAATCAAAGCCCAAAACTTGATGCGAAAGGAACCGAAAAACTACGTCATTCAAGACGGCGATATCTTACACATCCTCGCCAACGTCTAGAGCGCGACCGCGGAATTTGTGGCGGAACTCGCCAGAGTATCGCTCGGGCTACCCTACACCAAACAACGCCCGGGCGTTGCTCGTCGTCTCGGCCGCCAATTGAGCCAACGGAACATTGCGGCATTCGGCCAGGCATTGCGCCGTGTGGACAATCAAGCTCGGCTCGTTGGGCCGATGCCCGCGCTTCGGATGCGGAGATAGGTACGGGCTGTCGGTTTCTAGGAGCAGGCGGCTAGCCGGAATTCCGGCCGCGACGCGGCGCAAGTCCGCGGACTTGGGGTACGTCACCATTCCCGCAAAACTGATATGCAAGCCGCGCCCGATGTAGGCCGCTGCGCCCTCGGCCGTTCCGGTAAACGAATGCATGATGCCGCGCAACGTCCGGCCTGGGGGCAAGCGCGAGAGCGCGTCCAGCATTTCGCCCTCACAATCTCTCATGTGAATCACAAGCGGCAGTTGCGTTTCAGCCGACAACTCAATGTGCCGCATGAAATAGTCCAACTGGACTGGCCAAGGAGTATGGTCCCAATAACGGTCTAGTCCCGTTTCGCCGATTGCGACGACTTTGGGTGCTCGCGCAAGCTGCGCGATCTGCTCCCAATCCGCTGGTTGCGCCTCGTTGCAATGGTTTGGCTGAATGCCAACGGCCGCCCATACTCCTTCATGCTTAGCTGCGATCGCCACACCTTGGCGGCTCGTTTCGACCGTCGTCCCGATCGCAACGATCCCGACGACACCGGCCTCGGTTGCGCGTCGCAGCACTGGATCCAAATCGAGCGCAAGCCTCTCGTCGCTCAAATGGGAATGTGTGTCAAACAGTGGATTCACAATGTTCATAGGGAGACTCGCATTTCGGTTTGCACGTTAGAAAGCGGGAAAACCAACGGATCTAATCTGCCAAACTGTCTTGTCGGATGCTGGCTGTCATGATCGGCGGGGCCTAACTATGCCCAATAATCTGCAAAATCCGCCGGGAACGATCGCAAAACCACCTGCAAACAGGTCCCTTTTGTTGACTATCGGCAATTCGGTCGTAGAGTGAATGGGGCAAAACAGTTGTGCAAGTCCCTGTCAACCCCCGATCGAAAACTCCTTCGGCATGAGGTGCTCGATTGGAAACGAGTGACCGAGCAGGCAACGGGGTACCCGCTCGAATACAAAGGAATGGAAAATGTTAGTTCTTTCGCGTAAGAAAAACGAAAGTATTGTCATCAACGACGACATCACGATTGTCGTCGTTGAAATTCGCGGCGACAAAGTCCGGTTGGGCGTTGAAGCTCCCAAGGAAGTTCCCGTTCATCGTCGCGAAGTCTACGACGCAATCAAGCGCAGCGAAAACGAGCAACGCAACACGCCACAGACGCGCGTGGAATCTTCGGAAGAGAACTAATCGCGCTCGCGAATCGTTCGTCCCTCAGAAGCCAATCAACGCTGATTTCCTAGTTCGCGCGGGCTCACGTATTGACGCCCCGACCGTTCGACGTTTATCTTAGCCGACTTGCGATGACACGCGATGGCCCCGTCGTCTAGCGGTCTAGGACACCGGCCTTTCACGCCGGTAACACGGGTTCGAGTCCCGTCGGGGTCACTCCTGTTCTCGTCTCGATTGGCCTCTCGCTCCCAGCCAAATTGCAACCAGCGGTTTGCTGCTAGGATGCGTTGCCCACGCTTCTCTGTGCATCCGTGTTTAAACTCAATGTCCGCTTCGCGACCCATCGGCGATTCGGGATTATTCGTCTCGCCGGTCGCGATGGGATGTTGGCCCATCGCCGGTGTCACTAGTCTCCATGTGAACGATGCCGACAGCATCGCCACGTTACAGGCCGCTCTCGATCAGGGCTTGACCCATTTTGATACGGCCCATTGCTATGGCTATGATGGCGAAAGCGAATCGTTGATTGCGCGGGCAATCGGGCATCGCCGCAACGAATTCTCCATCGCAACCAAGACTGGTATCGCCTATGACAACCAGCGAAATCGTATCACCGACGGTCGTCCGGCAACGCTCCGCAGGCATTGTGAAATTAGTTTGAGGCGGCTGAACGTCGATCGAGTCGAACTCCTCTACCTGCATGCGCCCGACCCCCATGTGCCGTTGGCGGAATCGGCCGCGATGCTCGATGAATTGCGACGCGAAGGTAAGGCGATGGCGATCGGACTTTCCAACGCATCGCTCGATGAAATTCAGTCGTTTCATTCGATTTGTCGGTTGTCGGCGGTGCAACTCAAGTACAACTTGTTGCAACGAGAGATCGAATCCGCGATCATCCCTTGGTGCCAACACAATTCCCTGGCGGTGGTCGTGTTTTGGCCCTTGATGAAGGGAATCCTGGCGGGTCGAATGGCGCGCGACCATGTCTTCGAACCGGCGGACCCGCGGCTTCGCTATCCAATTTTCCACGGTCGACTTTGGCAGGCAAATCAAGACGTCTTGGACGCGCTGGGCGTCGTTGCCAATAACTGCGGAAAAACAATCGCGCAAGTCGTCGTGAATTGGACCATGCACCGACCTGGAATCACGTCCGTTCTGTGCGGCGCGAAACGACCCTGGCAAATCATCGAAACGGCGGCGGCGGATGGCTGGCGGCTCGACCCGTCCGACGAACAACAGATCGCAGCCGCCTACGCTCGATGGCTTGAGGAGACGTCGTCTCTTTTGTAGCGCGGGACGAGTCTTCGAGTCCCACCATGTTTGCTAAGTCGACGCGTTCGATCGACTTTCAACGGCCTGACGAATCGTAAACGCGGAAGTCGAACCGCGGGACTTGAAAATTCAATCGCTCGGCATGAAGGCGTAATACCCGCTCAAAGTAGACAAAACCATGACTATGGTCCGCGCAATGATTGCGCACCCAGCCCACCGACTTGTCGACAATCTTGCGCGGCAATCGCCCTAGGCGCACCAACTCGATCACCTCGTGGACATACGCTTTTTCCTCATCCAGCCGCGTCCGCAAAATGGCGTTGAGCTGTATTTCGTATTTTTCAAGCTCAGTTTTCGCAGCAGTCGACTCGTCCCCGAACGCGAATGGCACCAGCATGCTGCAGACCATTACCTGGATTGCCAATAGAATCAGCTTCGTAAAGGCGTTCATTGTTCGGTTCCTAACGACCGGAAATTCAGTTGCGGCGGGCGTTTCCTACTAGATTCATCGGTTTTGCCGCAAGTGCATCTGAGCCAATCCGCTCGGCTAGCAGGGCAACTTTTTGAGGAACTGGGGCTGCCGGCGATCAAGCTTTCGCCGACTCCGAATCGTTCGGCGGCGAATATTCGGGCGAAGGCCAGATCAAGCGATGCGGAGCTTGCGTTTGCAACGATGCAATCCGCTTAATCTCTCGGTGCACAGATTCGCGTCCGCAACAAAATCCCAGCTCGACCTGGATTTCGTAGCTTTCCTCCGCTGCCAATTGCACGACCCGCCCGCGCTTCTCTTCAAAGCTCCGAACATTGGGGTAGTTCGTCGCAGGTTCCAAGCCGACGACGTATCCGTCAAGCAATCCCTCAGCGTTCTTCCAAAGGGAAAAACAGGGAAGTTGTCGCACGTCGAACGCCAGCAGGATACCGATATCAGCTGCCGAGTTGTGCAACAATGTCGATGTTTGGTGATTCTGATCCGCGAGTAAACGCATGAAGAAGACTTGCTCGGGCGAGTCGGTAGTCGGAGGAGCGCACGTATCCCACGAATCAATCGCATTGGCCGCGATGATGTCCCGCGGAGCGATCTCGCGTATGGGCGCAACAATCTTGGCACCTGGGTCCAACAACGGGGGGCCTAAATTCACGTGGTATAACAATTGAAACGTGGAAGTGTTTGCGGAGCGATTGCGGATTTCATCGTGGATCGAAATCTTCGGCACGCCTAACTGACAGCGGTACGTCGTGGTCAACTCGAGTTTTTGGAAATGAAACCGAGACTCTAGGACGATCCCGCGGATTTCGATCGTACTTTGCGGTTCGTCGATCGAGATTTCCACCCGTTGCGCAGGGATATTGGCAATGCGTCCATGTAACGGGTATTTCAAGCGTCCTGCGTCGTCGAATTCCGGTGCGCCGTTGCTGTGGAGTCCACATCGCGCCAGCAACTCATCAAAGCCATCGAGCCAGCCCAGCCCGCTCGGGTCAAACATCGGAACCAGAGAGGGATTTACGGGACCGGCAATCGGTGATTGCCAGCCGAATTCAACGTTGACCCAATGCGCTTTCCAGATTCCCATCCCGCGCGTCGGCACAATCGAAAAGCGAAGTGATCCGCAAACGATATCGATCAACTCGACGCCTTCCCGAATTCCACCCCGAAGTCGCCGCAAACGGAAGCCTAGTTCCGCAGTGCCGCCTTGGGACTCTCCGGCCGAATCCTCCGCATCGATCAGGAGCCAGCGCTTCAACGACATGAATTTGAATCCTACTACCTGGGAAATTTGATCAGCTTGCGGATTCTGTGGGCAAACTCTTGGGCCCGCCGCACATTGGTTGCGATCGGGCGAAAAAGCGAATAAAACATCCTAACCGCCAAGTGCCGCCTGGACTACTTGATCCCCTCGTCGCACCATCGATCGCCGGTTCGGAGCGAAATGAAAATATGAGCGTTACCAAACCCAACTCCAAAGATAATGTTGCGGTTGCCCTGGACCATGCGCTCGACGCCGGCCAAGGCATTTTGCGCCTTACGCCTACTTGGGTTCCGCGCAGTTTCCTCCATCCGGGCCGCCGTATCAAGCTCCACCCCGACGATTACTACGCGTTGGGTGCCGAACGTGGCGGCATCGACGAACGTTGGTTCTCAAGTACGACTGAAGCCGCCAACGAGAATCGGCAATGGCACGAAGGCTTGAGCTTCTGCGTATTCGAACAAAAGACGTTTCTGCTTCGCGACGCCGTTACGGAAAACGGCAATCGCTTGATCGGCCCGCAGATGTGGAATCAGTATCGACGCTGGCCGGTGTATTCAAAATTCTTTGATAACTTGGGTCCGATTCCGCATCATATGCACCAAGGATTTGAGCACGCCGCGCTCACGGGCCAAGAGGGAAAACCCGAAAGCTATTATTTTCCGCCGCAGTATAACAATTGCGACAATCACTTTCCGTATACCTTTATGGGATTGGAACCCGGCACGACTAAAGCCGACGTCCGCAATTGTTTGGAACGATGGAATTTGGGCGACAACGGTATTCTCGACTTGTCCAAAGCCTATCGGCTCAGGCGTGGCTCGGGATGGTTGATTCCCCCCGGCGTGCTTCACGCTCCCGGATCGCTTTGCACCTACGAGCCGCAATGGGGCAGCGATGTGTTTGGAATGTTCCAAAACATCGTCGAAGGTCGCTATGTCCCCTGGTCGCTCTTGGTCAAAGATGTCCCCGCCAGCAGGCATCAAGATCTCGATTTCATCGTCGATCAACTGGATTGGGAGAAAAACATCGATCCCGATTTCAAAGACAACAATTACCTCGAACCGATCATCGCCGACGAAGGGGATGGATGGGTCGATCGCTGGATCGTGTACGGACATGTCAACCAGCGCCAGTTATTCAGCGCCAAGGAATTGACCTTGCAGCCAGGGGCGACATGCCGGCTCCGCGATCCAGGTGCCAGTGGCTGGATTACCGTTCAAGGCTCAGGGCGAATCGGTCCACATCTTCTGCAAACGCCCGCCATGATTCGCTTCAAGGAGTCGACCGAGGACGAGGTATTCATCTCGCACGAAGCCGCGACGAGCGGCATCGATGTCGTGAACACGGGCGGAGAACCGCTCGTCGGATTACGCTATTTTGGCCCCGATGTTTTTGCCAGCCTTCCATCCGTCGGCGACCATCGAAAACATGTCCAACAACGAGTTACCCTACACCGAGTCATTCCGGGCTGAGTCCCGGAATCCATCTTCCATGGACGGAGATATCACCTTACGACACATATTCAAATAGGGCCTCCCGCCTTCACGGAAATGACGAATTTGTGTTCTTGACCGTTACGTGAGCCAAGGAAATAGAATCATGCTCTCCAGGAGTGATATGTGACTGCACTTAGTTTCCCCAAACTCCATAACGCCATGTGGCCCGGGCTCGTAGGTAAAGGCCCCGAGGCGGAAGAGCCAGCGATCGATTTGGACACGATGCTCAAGCTCACGGCAGCGGCCGAGGTGGATGGCGTCAAGTTCGACGGCGTCGATTTATTCTTATACGATCCGCACGTGAACATAGACATTAGCGACGCGGACCTTAAAGCGCTGGTCGCTAAAATCGCCAAGCATAACTTGGTCGTCGGCTCGGTCGTCGCCCCGGTATGGTTTGATGCCAGCGCGATGGGGACCGACACAGAGCAAAAGAATTTCTTGGAAGCGGTCCGCAAGGCGTGTCGCATCGCTCAAAAAATGCGCGAATGGGGGATTCGAAAATACGGTGTCGTTCGCATCGATTCGGCGGGCAGCCCAGCGGCCTGGACCCAGGCGCCCCGTGAAAACCAGACGAAGATCGCCCGCACATTTCAACTGGCCGCCGATATCGCCGAAAGTCACGGTGAACGCTTGGCCGCCGAGGGAGAAATTTGTTGGGGCGGCATGCACTCCTGGCGCGACATGCTCGACCTGTTGGAAATGGTGGACCGCGACAAGACCGTCGGGTTTCAAGCCGACTTGGCCCACACGTATCTCTATTTGCTTGGCTACAACGCACCAGCTCACGCGCTCCTCCGCGACCCTTATACGCCGGAACAATTCTGGGACGCGTATCGGAAAATGACCGACGCTTTGCGCCCCTGGACCTTCGATTTTCACGTGGCCCAAAATGATGGAACCGTGAAAGGGAGCGGCTCGCACGATACGACAGGACGCCATTGTCCGGCGGATGACCCGAATGGCAAATTGGATATCGTGCGCTGTAGCGGCTATTGGCTCAAAGACGCAACAAGCCGCGGCTTGCAACATATTTGTTGGGACGGCTGCATGTTCCCCAATACGATGTTGCTGACTCAATCGACTTGGAACACGATTCTCAAAACGATGATCCAAGTCCGCCTGGCGCATGGCTGGACTTCGACATAAGAACCTATTTGCCAATTAGACTTGTTCCCCCGCCCCGCTTCGGGGAGAGGGTTAGAGTGAGGGGCTTTTCAAAATCGCGAGATCAGCATGCCAAAAAAGAAACTGAACATCGGCCTCATCGGTTACGGGTTTATGGGCCGGGCTCACTCGAACGCCTACAACCAAGTCAGTCATTTTTTTGATTTGGCGTACGAACCCGTGCTCAAGTCGGTCTGCGCTCGAGGCAAGGACGCCGTCGCGAAATTCGCGACCCAATGGGGATTCCACTCCACCGAAACCGATTGGCGGGCGCTCGTCGAGCGGAAGGATATCGACGTGGTCGATGTTTGCGTTCCTAACAATCTGCACAAAGAAATCGCGATCGCAGCTGCAAGTAACGGGAAGATGGTCCTCTGTGAGAAACCCTTGGCGATGAACTCCGTCGAGGGCGAGGAGATGTGCCGGGCCGTCGAAAAGGCCGGGGTCGCCAATATGGTTTGGTACAACTATCGCCGCGTTCCGGCGGTCACATTGGCCAAACGACTGATTGAACAGGGACGCTTGGGAAAGGTCTATCACTATCGCGCCAACTTTTTGCAGGACTGGACGATCGCCGCCGACGTGCCGCAAGGGGGAACTGCACTCTGGCGATTAGATGTTGCGGCGGCAGGCAGTGGCGTGACCGGCGACTTGTTGGCCCACTGCATCGATACCGCGCTCTGGCTGAATGGGTCGATCGTCGATGTCACGGCAATGACCGAGACGTTTGTCAAGCAACGAATGCACACCTTGACAAACAAGGTTGAGCCCGTTGGGATCGATGATGCCTGCTCATTTCTCTGTCACTTTCAAAACGGCTCGCTGGGCTTGTTCGAATCGACGCGCTATGCGCGGGGCCATAAAGCGCTCTACACGCTGGAGATCAACGGCGCGGACGCCAGCATTCAATGGGATTTGCACGATTTGCATCGCCTGAATTATTTCGACCATCGCGATTCTAGTTCGGTTCGAGGTTGGCGCAGCATTCACGTTACGGATCATGGTGGCGAGCATCCGTACATGAATCACTGGTGGGTTCCGGGGCTGCAAATTGGCTACGAGCACACGTTTATCCATCAAGTCGCCGATTTTTTCGAAGGCTTAGCCAAGGGCACGCCGGTGAGCCCGACGTTTCGCGACGCGTTGGAAACGCAAAAAGTCTGCGATGCCGTTTTAGAGAGCGGCAAGTTCCGCCGCTGGCAAAGCGTGTAGAATACTCGATTAATGAATTGCTTTTCCCACGCGTACCGCTTTATCGACGCCGACCCTTACTTTTTGGTGGGCACGTCCATTCCCGATTGGCTGGGGATGATCGACCGCAAGACGCGCGTGCGACGCGAACGAGCTTTGCCCTTTGCCGACGATGTCGATGCGACGGTGAGCGAACTGGCGCGCGGCATTGTGCAACACCACGACGACGACAAGTGGTTTCATGAATCGCGGGCGTTTGCCGAAACGCACGTTGCGTTTACGCGACAGATCAGTCGAATGCTCGTGAACGAATCGAGTTTTCGTCCGCATTTTGTCGCGCATATTGCGATCGAGATGTTGATCGATTCCGGGTTGACGGAAATTGATCGAGGCCGATTGGATCAATATTATCGCCAAATCCAAGAGGTCGATGCGACGCGGGTCGAAGCAATCGTCAATCGGATCGCCCCGCGGTCGACGACGACGCTTGCCGGTTTCATGCCGCGGTATGTCCGGGAGGGATTCTTGTACGACTACCTGCGCAATGACGGATTGGCTTATCGAGTCAATCGAATTTTAACCGCGATCGGGTTAACTCCCTTGCCCACCGCATTCGAGCTTTGGATCGAAGACGCGCGGAGGACTGTTCGAGATTCGCTGGATTCGTTCTTACAACCACCGCCCGACCATCCGCGTTTTCCGTTGGATCAACCTCGCCTTTGGGTGGCAAGTCCCTAAGTCATCGAAAGGGGTGGTGGCCCCATCCCCGGGTCTGCCTGAATTCATAACTCAACCGAAGGAAACGAACTCGATGAAAATTGGAATGAACTTGTTGCTTTGGACTGGACAGCTTGAAGAACGCCTGCTGCCGATTTTGAAACAATTAAAGGACATCGGGTACGACGGCGTCGAGATTCCACTCTTCAATCTGGATTTGGACTACACTGCGTGGAAGTCCAGACTCAACGACCTTGGCTTGGGTTCGACCGCCGTGACAGTCCGGAACGCCGAGGACAACCCGATTAGTCCGGACGCTCAAGTTCGCCGGCGCGGAGTTGAGGCAACCAAGCGTGCGATCGATTGCTGCCGCGCCGTGGGGGCATCGCATTTGGTGGGTCCGTTCCATTCCGCCTTGGGTATTTTTTCCGGGCAAGGGCCGACAAACGACGAATGGAAATGGGGAGTCGACAGCGCGCGATTCATGGCAGAACACGCTGGTCAAGCCGGCGTGATGCTGGCGTTGGAACCGCTGAACCGCTTCGAAACCTATTTGCTCAACACACATGCCGACGCGGCAAAATTCGCCCGCGAAGTTAACCATGCCAATTGCCGCATTATGTACGACACGTTTCATGCCAACATCGAAGAGAAGAGTATTTTGCCGGCGATCCAATCGGCGAAAGACATGTTATGCCACGTCCACATCTCCGAGAACGATCGCAGCACGCCCGGCAAGGGAAACGTGCGTTGGAGTGAGAATTTTGACGCGTTGCGCATGATCGGCTATCAAGGCTGGATGGTCGTTGAGGCTTTTGGATTGGCGCTGCCGGAACTCGCGGCCGCAACGAAGATCTGGCGACGGATGTACGATAGCGAACAGCAACTGGCCCGCGACGCATTTGGATTCATTCGCGACAACGTCGCGGAGCGCTGGCGATAAGGTCCACCGCACTCACCGGCTTGGCATGGCTATGCACAAACGCTGGCTCCAAGACACTGGCAAAGCCAGTGGCACACACTTAACCAAAGTTGCTCATGAGTGCCACGGGCTTTGCCCGTGTTGTTTTGGAGCAAACCCCCGACGCTCCCAAGCCGTTACAGTCCTTGGATCTGGTTATGACGATTGCTCCAGTCAAAGGACTGGCCCTTGGCAAGCTCTGACGTCTGCGCAAAGAGAGCGCAATGATCGCAGCAAACGCTTTTTTCCGGTCGTTTCTCCAGTGCCTAGATTGATGAACCGGTTTTTCGGGTTGAGTCGATAACGAGAATCGCACCAATTGTTTCCGGCAATCGTCCTGTATCCATTGGCCGGATCGTGCGGCGCCCGTCAGCTCCAACCAGGAACGGTTTTCATGAATACCGCTCGAACACAGCACACGCCCGAACGAAATGCCAATTTCAAGATACGAGTGGCCCGTCGCAGCGTTGGACATTTTGAGACAACGGCAATATTTGCCTTTACTCTGCTGGTGCCGGTGATGTTGATCGGCTGCATAACCTCCCACCATAGCTCTGGCAAGAACTCAGGTTGCGTGACTGGAGATAGCGGATCGGCTTATCTCACGATTGAATCGCCGACCCTATGCGATCAGGCCTGCGAACGCGTAGACGAATTCTCCGCTGGTCCGCCGCCGACGCTTCGAAATTATGAACAGCTCGAGCCCTGGAATATGACTTTGGAGGAAGCCGTCCAACTTACGCTCAGCAATACCAAAGTCCTCGATCGGCTTGGCGGTCGCGTCATTGCCGGACCGCAAGGCACGGCGACGATTTATGATCCGGCCATCCAAGCCACGGACCCATTCAGCTCGGCCGAAGCGGCGTTATCTGCATTCGACGCGCAGTACTTTGGCTCGGCCAACCACAGCCACGACGAACAGTTTGTCAACAACCCGTTTTTCGGTAGCGGAAGCACTTACAGCGGCAACGTCAACTCGGGATTGTCCAAAACAACCGCGAGCGGCACGATGTTCACGTTGCGAAACACCAACAGTTACAATCGAAACCCGTCTCCGTTTTTTACTATCTCCAGCATCTGGACCACGGATGTCGTTGCCGAAGTTCGCCAGCCGCTGTTGCGAAACCGAGGCACCGTCGTCAATCGAATCTCAGGACCCAACGCGCAGCCGGGGCAATACAACGGCGTCTTGATCGGACGCATTCGCGAAGATGTTTCCCTCGCGGATTTCGAGGCCAGCGTTCGCGATTTGGTGCGCGATGTCGTGGCCAATTATTGGGAGCTTTATTTCGCCTATCAGGAGCTCGATACGCGCATCGGAGCGCGAGACGCAGCCCGCGACGTTTGGCAGAATCGTAAAGCCCGCTTGGATAGCGGGATCGGTCGGATCGATGATGAGGCACAAGCCCGACAGCAGTACTTTCAATTTCAGTTGCAAGTCGACAATTCGTTGGTGGGGCCCTCAGCGGCCGGTAGCGGAGTGTATGGTGCCGAGCGAGAATTGCGCCGCCTGATGGGATTGCCGACTGCCGATGGTCGATTGATTCGCCCGGCGACCGAGCCAACCTTGGCGGAAGTCATTTTCGACTGGGAATCTGCCCAGCAATCGGCCATGGCTCGGCGCGTCGAGTTGCGTCGGCAGAAATGGCTCGTTCGCCAGCGTGAATTAGAACTATGCGCTGCCAAGAATCTCGCCCTTTGGCAAGTCGACTTGGTGGCAAATTATGGCGCGCGGGGTACCGGCGACGATTTGTTTGGCTCAAGCAGCATTTCGGGTGACGGCGCTTTGCAAGAACTCTTCGGCGGTGAACTCGACAACTGGCTCGTCGGACTGGATATCCAAGGACCCGTCGGCAATCGACGCGGGCACCTCGCAATTCAAAACGCAGAACTCAGTTTGTGTCGCGAAAAAGCCCTTCTTCGCGAGCAGCAACGACAGATCCTGCACAACCTGGGTGCAGCCTACGCCGAAGTCGATCGTACGTTCATGGCCATCAAGAGCGTCTACAACAATCGTGATGCCGTCCAAGAAGAACTCGCTCCTAAACGCAAACGAGTTGAAGCAGGCGAAGATGACGTCTTTTTCCTGCTCGAAGCCCAACAGAGGGCCACCACGATTGAATCGGGACTGCATCGAACCATCACCGACTACAACTTGGCCCTCTTAAATTTTGCTTACCAAGAAGGCAATTTGCTCTCGCAGTTCAATATCGACCTACTCGAAGACGCTTGGTGCAACCCGGCGCAAGTCGCGGCGGCAAGCCACGATCAACGCGTTTCGAGCGACAACTCCTCGTCGCCTCCCCAACGCGTCGGTCCACTGACCAACGGCGCAGACGTTCAACGGCCCATGCTCATGCAACCGTCGAATGAGATTGCCCCGGCGTATCCCGCTCAGTAGACCCGCGCCTAGCGCGGCCCGATTTGTCCGCTTGCCCCCGTTTTCCCGATGTCACTCCCGTTGAACACGTATCCCGATCCAGAAATACTCTGGGAATCCGGACCGTGCTTGGTGGTCAATAAACCGGGGGGGCTGCTGACCCAAGCTCCGCCGGGAATCGACAGTATGGAACTGAGGCTGCGGCGATTTCTGATGCGTCGCGAAAAACGGACGGGGAACATTTACCTGGCGACCTGCCATCGCTTGGATCGCCCTGTCGCTGGGCTCATCGTCTTTGTCCGCAACGTGCGCGCCGCGCAAAGACTTTCCAAACAATTCGAAAACCGAACGGTGCTAAAAACGTACTGGGCGGTGGTCGAGGGAAACGTTTCGTTACCGGCGGGAACTTGGACCGATTTCATGCGCAAAATTCCTGGCGAACCTCGTTCGGAAATCGTCGCTGCAAATCATCCCGATGCCCAATGGGCCAAACTCAACTATTCAGTCTTAAGCGCCACGGCGGCGAATAGCGTGCTGCAGATCGAATTGGAAACCGGACGAACCCATCAAATCCGCCTCCAGGCCGCGTCACGTGGATATCCCATACAGGGCGACGCGTTGTATGGAGCAAAACTGCCGTTCGGGCCGCAAGCCGACGATTTGCGTTTGCGTTGGATCGCACTCATAGCCCGCCGGTTGCAATTCGTGCATCCCATATCCCAAGAGGTCGTCGATCTGATCGCCCCGCCATTGGCCCCCTGGCGAGAATTGCCTGTGCTATCACAAATAAAAGCCCTCGAATGAGAGGCAATGCAAGAACACTATTGCTTGAAGCGATTGGCGTGAAATGCGCTCGAGATGTTCAGCGCAGTCGAGGCCGAAACAAAAATCGACCTTTTGTGGCAAGGCCTAACGGTCCGACAATCTAGGGCGCGCAGAAAGAATTAAGCGCATTGTGGACCTATGCCAACCCTTTGGGTAATGATTGTCGTGAGGGCGACGGTACGTGCGATAAAGATATACACGTCGTACATCGCGGTTGGTTCGTCCAGGACACGTCTCCGTTGAAATTTCCAATCCTTTTTTGCGTAATCCTTGAGGTCTTGTCCGGGGTCGAGACTTCTTCGGCGCAAGTTCACCAAGAACTTGATGCGCATTCGGCGTCGCACTCGTATGGTGCGAACGAGCAACCGTCGCGAGAAGTCAACGACATTGCCGATGCAAACCCTACGAGCGAAGTTAGGGCTGCTGAGCCATCCCCCGGATTTTCATTACCAGCCGAGTCAGCGCGCGATTTGACATACTCTTTCGGATATGATTCGTGGCGGGGTGTGCAAGACGGAGGCTGGGCGAACAATGGACTACACACCAGTCTGAACTTTGGCTCGCGATTGGGTACGTTCAGCGAACGGACAGGGATTGGCGCCCAAATCGGCGCGACTTTCGGTTCGTACGATTGGTCCGGAACCGATTATCGTTTCAAGAACCAGGACAAGGCCGAGACACAGGGCTTTCTAACGACCGGTTTCTTCCGTCGGGCCACATCAGAGAGCCGCTGGAGCGGAGCGTTCGTAAACGATTGGATGTTCAACGATACGTTCGGCGTTCTTGCTGAAAATCCGACGCTCAGTCAATGGCGATGGCAGATTGGATACGCGCTCAACGAGTGGAACGAGTTCGGAATCTGGGGCACGGGAAGCGGGCAGAGTGACTCGCGGATGGTTGCGCCGTTCGGCAACGTGGTTTGGCAATCACACAATCAGTACAGCTTGTATATGCACCACAAGTGGGGCGTGGGCGGCGCAGACACGACGATTTCTGTCGGCGTTCCGGAACATGGCCGATTGGCGGAAGTTCCCGTTGGATCGAGGAATATCGGGAGTTTCGTGGTGGGCATGGCAACGAATGCACCGTTGAGTGATTACGTCGGGCTGTACTCCCTCGTCACGTATATGCATCCATCGATTGGGGCTGGTGCCTTTGCATCAAACGATGAAGCCTGGCAGATCATGACGGGAGTTTCGTTCAGTTTTGGCGGCCGAGCACGGAGCGAGACTGTTCGCGGCAATCGCTGGGCGCCGCTGACGCCAGTCGCGAATAATGGATACTTCCTCGTCGATACGAACAAGTGGTATTAATCGCCGATCGGAATTAACTTCATTCTCGGCACTGCGACAAGAGGCGATCGACTTCGCAAAGCTGTTCTTCCACACGTGCGATCGGTTCATTCGATTCGTACCAATGAATCAGGGCTTGTAGGCAATCGGGATCAACGCCGCGGCCGGCGTCGGCTTGAAGAATGCTTTTGATCTTTTCCCAAGGCATTGCGTCGCGATAGGGCCGCTGCGCCGAGAGCGCTTCGCAAATGTCCGAGACGGCTAATACTCGACCTCCCCAAGGGATTTCATCGCCACCACGACGGCGATGATAGCCTTGTCCATCCATCCGCTCATGGTGGGCGCCAGCTACGTCTGCCAACACCGCAAACGCCTTCACTTGACCGAGAATCTGTTCGGTGTATTCAGGGTGCTTTTGAATAATGGTCATTTCCTCATCGGTGGGCTTGCCGGGTTTATCCAGGATCGTGTTGGGCACGCCAAGTTTGCCTAGGTCGTGCAAAAGCGCAGCGCGGCGGATGTCGCGCGCAAGCTCTTCGGAACAACCTAGTTTGCGGGCAACACCTACGGAGATATCGGCAACGCGGGTTGAGTGTTTGTACGTCCATGGGGATTTCGCATCGACCACTTTGGCAAAGGCCTCGGCAATGCGATCAAGTCCCACTTGATCGACGAGGAGCAGAGCGTCGGCCGGTTCCCAATGCGCCAGTTCCGCTACCAATTGCTCGGCCTTCAATCGTTCCCAGAATTGTTGTTCGTCTTTAAAGGATAACAGCGCGGAAATGAGCTGTGGATCGAACCATTCACCACTCCGTTGGCAGGCCACGTCGATGGCAGTGCTCAGGCCATACGTCATCACGAAAACTTCCACGGTTTGAGCCAAGCAACAAATGCGACCGAGGAGCGAGATTTCATCGCCCTTGAGACCACCGGGAAAGCCGCGGCCGTTCCAATGCTCGTCGAGGTCGTAGATTGCGCGGGATGTGGCGTCGGGGAGCTGGAGCATGCTCGCGATCGTCGCGCCCTGGTGGCAGCGGGCCTCTGAAATTCGGCACGCCCCTTTTTCCCCTTGCATCGCCATAGCCGCGATTTTCATCAGCTTGTGCCCGAGCGACCCGCCCGGAGCGACGTGCTGCCAGCAATGGGATAATTTCTCGCTTGGCTTGGTCCAATCGATCAGGCGCGTGGCCCGTTTGACTAGGTGGTCATCTGCCCCAAACAAATGCGCTATCTTCGCGGCGTTACTTGAGCATCCGACATCCTTAAGCAACAAAGCATAAAACAGCGCCGAACGGTCGCCAGAGGTCAACTGAAGTTCTTCCGCCAGCCGCATTCCGATCAGTGCGGTACGCATGCCGTGGCCTTTCGGCTGCCCCGTGGTTATATCCAACGCCACAGACAGCGCCGAAATAATCTCGGAGAAACGGAGTTCCGTGGCGATTATAAGTCGCCCGCCAATTTGGGGTGAAGCCCAAATCGAACACGTTAAATCCTGTTGTGAATTGCCCAAGTCGGTATTCGTCGCGCTCATTGATTTGTTCAGGTTGTGTTTGAGAGATTGTCGATCGCCCGATCGGCCCGAATGTCACTAAACCTTGCGTGGCAAATCAAACATAGCTTGTGCCAGAAATCAGGTTGGGTGCCATAATCGCTGCAATCGCGCCCTTGGTAACTAGGCTGTGCACGATCAGAATCCCTGTTAGTGTCTAACTTGGTTTCAGTTCAACCTGCTTCGAATGGGAAAGGGACGAGCATGAGCAAGAAGATGATTTGTGGGAGCACGCTGACCGCGTGGCTGTTGGCGATTTGCGCGGTGGCCGCGCTAGCGGACGATCCGACGGATTTGCCCAAGGCGTTTGTGGATGGGACCGGGTTGGGGTGGCGGGCGCTGGGCGAACAAGATTTCGTCCAGGTCAACTGCGACCCCGAGACGTGGACATGGAAGGAAGGCGACGTCCATTGCACCGGAACCCCAGTCGGCGTGATTCGCTCGCAGGCAAAGTTAGATAACTTTGAACTCGTCGCCCAGTGGCGGCACCTAAGTTCAGGAGGCAATTCCGGAATCTTTGTCTGGGCGTCCGACGATTCGCTGAAGGATTTGAAGCCCGGTTCGCTGCCCCCCGGCGGGATCGAAGTTCAAGTCCTCGATCACGGCTACACCGAACAGTATGAAAAGTCATCGGGGAAGAAGGCCGATTGGTTCACGACCAACGGCGATGTGTTTCCGGTGGGCAAGTCGAGCATGACGCCTTTTCCGCCGGTCGCACCCGACGGCAGTCGAAGCTTTCCGCGCAAAAACCTCAGCAAAGGCGTCGGAGAATGGAACCACTACTATGTGCGGGCCATCAACGGCGAAGTGCGCCTTTGGGTCAACGGCGAAGAAGTCTCCGGCGGTACGAATTGCGAACCACGCAGCGGCTATCTTTGCTTGGAATCCGAGGGGGCACCCGTGGAATTTAAAGATCTCAGAATCCGCGAACTTCAGTAATGTGCGGACACCAAAAACCCTCGTTCTCCCGTTGCGTCGCGGACGCTGCCAGCATCCGCACCGACGCTGGCAGCGTCGGCCACGGCAGAATGATAGTAGCGCGGAGGCGCGAGACCCGCGCACTGTCATTTAATCTAGACTTTGGATGATGTAAAAATCGAGGTTGCCGGTTCGTTCGAGCTTGAGCCGCCAGACCGAAGCGTTTGCGGCGTTGGATTGAAGTCTTGCCATTCCGACCTGATTCAGCGACTTACGTTCGGCATCAAAACGAGAGCGGAATATTGTCATTGGAATCGGAATGCCAGAAACGGTCTGGGGAATGCACGAATGCCCACGGCGAACGGACCGGCTCGTTTCCTGTTGTGATCGAGGGTTCCGTTTCAGACAAAGTCGCCGCAAAAAGATTCTCGGGACTTGACGAGCTCACGAGTATGTTGGCCGAGGTGCTTAATCCGCCGCCGAAAATGCTCGAAGAACGTGACGACAGTGATTGCGGCGCAGCCGACGCTGGATTCGCGAGCGTCCAAAGTTCGGTGCCGCTCGCGCTGCTGTTGGCGGCGAAGAATAGTGTCGTCGCGGATGAGGCGATGAACCACGGGTTGGAACTGCCAGCGCCGGAATTGATGTTCGCCGCCTGAAGCGTCTCCGGTCCAAAAGCAGTGCTCTTCCAGAGCTCGACGCCTGTCGTCCCGTTGTTAGCCGAGAAAAACAGCGTGCTGTTGAGATTAAAGAAATTCGTCGGCGAGGATCCCTGCGCACCTGGCCGAATGTCTTTCACGCGGACCGTCCCAGCGGATTGCCCGTTGCTTCGCCACAGCTCGACGCCGTGGACCCCGTCATTGGCGGTGAAGAATGCTGTGTTGTTCACATTGGTAAAACTCGCCGGATTCGAGGCGCCGGCCCCGCGAAGACGTCGATCAGCACGGGATCGCCCGCCAATAACTCCCTGGCTTCTAATGGCTCGATCGCCATCAGGGTCGCGTCAGCACCGAGCAGCCTTTGAGAATGATTGCGGCTCGAATGCAGGCCAGTCCTGGAGCGATCCTTGCGACGAGTGTCGGTAAACTTCATGACGTTTCTCACACGCAAGTTAGTCAACATCGTCCACACGCTCCCCCGCGCTCAGATCAGTAATAGTGTCAGTGTTGATTCCGTCGGAATTGATGAAGTACCAATCGAAACCTCCGCTGCCGGAAACTACGTCGACCGCGCCATCATCCAGAACCGTTGCGTTTGGGCCCTCGGTGGTCAGGAAGAAGTTTCCGTTCTGCCGATTGGCAAAGTCCAATCCTGTCCCGGTGCCGCGCAGGTTGGCGATTCGAGACGCATAGGACCGCGATGAATTCCACTCGGCAAGGATGCCAAGCAACGCGGACTCGTTGGCATCGAAAGTGGTCTTTCCGCCAATGAGAATGTCGTCGGCTCCTCCTCCAACGATCCGGTTGGCGCCGAGACCGCCGATCAACAAGTCTCGACCGTTGCCGCCGTTTAACGTGTCGTCGCCGGATCCGCCCAACAAAACGTCCGCCCCGGCGCCTCCTTTGAGATTGTCCTTGCCGGCTTCGCCATACAACCAGTTCGATCGCGACACGCCGTCGGCGACCTTTACGGTGTCATTCCCCGCACCGGCTTTGACAATGATCCGGCCGGTCGGCGTGAACACGCCGTGCGTCATTCCGTTAACAATTACTTGAACGGAACCAGAGCCACCAACCGGTTTTATGGCGATGTCATCATGGGCCGCCGTTCCGGAAACGTACAAGGCGAGCTTGCCCGGTTGTACACCGTCGGGGACGAGCGCCGATGTGGTTGCGTCGGTTAGCAAGACGTCGTTGGCGGTACCGCCGACGTAGCTGATATGGAACTTCCGGTTGTTTACCGAAAATGCAGCCCCTTCGGCTAGGCCGTTGAATACTCCGGAAACTGCATCGGATTGGTCGTTGTCGATGATGACCAATCGACTACCAGCGGCAGTCACAAATCCGTTGATGAACGAGACTTGAAGACTCCCGCCCAACGCCACCGTCCCCAAAACACGAAGCTGGTCAAAGAGCCCCGCGCTCGTGCCACCAATCTCTATCCGCAGCACACCGCCGGCAGATAGCGTAAAGTTTCCATTGATCGTCAGTATTCCCGGAGACGAACCGGGAAGAACAAGCCCGGCACTGAGTACGTTGCCATGAATCACCCCGGTGCCAGTCAGCGTGCCTGCCGCCAATACGTTTAGTGGATGCGCCAAATTCAGCGAGCCGGATACATCGAGCGCGCCATACGCACCGACCGTCAAGTTCGTTGCGCCCACATTTCCATTAACGTGAACTGGATTAGGCGGAACGACTGGGTTGGGTGGAACCAGGGGCTGCGCCAAAACCGATCCGTTGCCGGTGAAGCTCGCACCGTCGTTCAGGCTGTAGCCGCCGTCAAATTGCAGAGACGCGCCGGTCGCGACATGGAAGCTGCCTCCATTACTCGATCCGCCAACAGCAATGCTGAACAATCCCGTGTGAACGAACAACAATCCGTCATTGATAAAGTAGCCTTGGCCACTCACGCCGCCACCAAAGCTTGGCGGGAATCCTGGGATCCCCATTCGGCCGCCGGGTAGGTTGTTCAAATTCGCGCCGTCGTCCAATCCGAATTCGCCACCTCCCATTTCGATTAGACCCGAGTTTTCCAAAGTGACACCTTGGAGCGTTACAACGCCTATCACTTGGGCGGGATCAATAGGACTCTGCAGTTGAACAATCCCGCCGCCGCTAAACTTCGTCCCGTCGTCGAAGATATATCCCTTGTTGAACGAAATTGCCGCGCCGCCGGCGACCTCAAAGGTCCCCATGCTCGAGCCGTCGACCGCCATCCCGAACGAACCGGTGTGGACGAACAGCGAGCCGTTGTTGATGAAGTAACCTTGGCCACTGACGTTCAAGGAACCAAACGGATTCCCTGGATTTCCCCAACCCAAACTCCCGCCGGAGGTATTCGTCAGCGTCGATTCGATCAACCACAGTCTTGTCTCGGAGTCGACGCCAGTGATTTCCAGCAGGCCAAAGTTGGTCAGAGTCGTGTTGCGAATCTCAATGTTGCCGCCGACCGTCAGCGATGCGTTCGCCGCGATTACCAGCGGTTCGTAGCTGATCAAGCTGGCCACGGAAAACGCGCCGGGCGGAACTGTTATCGTGACTTTCGCGTTCGGGTTGTTGATCTCGACGGCGTCAAACGCCCCTGGAACCTGACCGCCGTCCCAATTACCGGGATCATTCCACAGCCCATCACCGCCAACCCAAAGCACGTGCCCGACAACCCCAAACAACAACGGAGAGGTGCTTCCTAATTGGTTACCAAATGAATCCGTTACGGAGCTGGAGATCGTCGCTGAATAATTGCCCCCTGGCAGCATTCCGTTGAGCAAGCCCGGGAATGTAAATCGAGCAATATTACTTCCGGAGTCATAACTCAGGCTCATAACGTCCGGCGACACAAGCTGGCCCGTGGTCGTATTTGTCAACAGCAAGTGATTAACATTAAGACTGAGTGCAACGCTTTCGCTGAACGTAAACGTCAACGTTGAACCATTGGTTTCGCTGTAGCTCGAAGAAATCAATTGCGGCGCGACGCTGTCGACCGCGCCCGACTGCTCGATTCCAGTCCAACTCAGCGGCTGAAGATTGTCGCTGGTAACCGATCCCGACGAAGCGCCGGTCACCACGGGGTTCTGCGCTGTTGCCAGCGCCAATTGCAGCGAATCACCGACCGGCGCTGTCGGATTACCCGCGTTGATCTCGACGCGGGTGGTGGCCGATGGCTGCGCGTAGATTGTATCGGCACCACTGCCGAGGTTCAGCGTGAATCCAGCCAAGCTTCCGGAGTTCGTCAGGTTGCTGAACGCAAGTGAACCGCCTGGCCCAAACAGCGTATCGCCGACAAACGCGCCCAACGAATTGGCTGTCAAGTGAACCACATCGCCCGTGGTGTCGTCGGCGTCGTCAACGTACAAACGTCCGCCACTAGATCCGGCATTGAAAACCACCGGCCCGCGAATGCTGTCGAGCGTGACGTCGATCAAGCTGAATCCCAGACCCATTCCGTCATAACCGCCGCCGCCATGGCACTCGGTCAACAGTCCATCCGCCACCGCGAACATGACGAAGAAATCATCCGCCGAACCGGCGAATAAATATTGGCTTTCGATGTTCGGAGTCATCGAAGTCCACGAATAGACTCCGCTGACATCCGCAACTACCGATCCGTCTCGCACGACGTAGCTCCACGCCGAAGTCGTCAGTCCGTTGGCAATCGTGAACCGATCTGAATCGTCGCCACCGTCAAAAGTGAATGCCGCGGCGTTGGTCAGGTTTGCCGACATGTCGCCGTTGCCGATCGTGCAACTGTCGTCGCCGCCAGCCCCATAGATCGCCAGTGCAGCGCCGGAATTGAATTGGTCGACGGCAAATGTATCGTTGCCGGGCGAGCCTAGAGTGGAAATGTTCTCGACTGTCGTTGCCGCGGAGATCCACGCGCTGCCAGCGCCGCCGATGTACGCGTCGCCCGCACTGAACTGTTTGTAGAAGCGATAATTGGCCGGAATATTTCCAGAGACAAGAGACAATTGGTCAACGTCTCCGCCGCCGATGAAATTCAAGTTTCCGTTGATCGTCTGGTTACCCATTGCATCCCGGGCGTTTACCTCGACGTAGTCGTTCAGGCTATTTCCAATGATCGAGAATTGGTAGTTCGACCCGATGTCGCTCGACATGCCAAAAACTCTAATGGCATTCTGGTTAGCTTGCTGGTACCAGTTGACGTTTGAAAATCCGGAGTAAAAGACGTCGGAAGTTTCAAAGCCCATGTCACGGCTGATCCGGTTGGCGTACACATCTCCACCGCTCACGTTCCCGGGAAGATTGCGATCGTCGATATCGAGCAAATCCACCGCCGAGTCGTTGCCGCCGCGAACGGTGAGGGAGGCCATTCTTGCTCCGCTGATCCTCATCCAATCGATGCCGCCACCGCCGTCCAGCGTAATCGCTTGGGAATAGGTTGCCGCTCCCATCTGTAGCACGTCTGCGCCGTTGCCGGAGAGGATGCCGACGCCTTCAAAACCGCCGGTCAAGAATATGATTGCTCCGGCGTAGATAACGCGATCCGTCAGGACATCCCAGATGATCGAGTTAGGATTGTTGTGGTCGTCAAACGTTAGCGTGTCATGGCCCAACCCGCCGTTGAAAACGTGGCCGCTCAACGGGCCCAACAGCCCGTCGCCGAACGTGATTGAGTCGTTTCCAGAGTTGCCGAAGCAACGAACGATCTCCGCGACGTTGCTGCCGACCGTAAAATAGTCGTTACCGCCGCCGGCGTAAATGTTGATGGCGTCGAGATTGCTATACACGAGCGTCCGAGGACCCACGGAGCCATGTCGCATCACCGTATTGGGCGAGACGCTGAAGACATCGTATTCGACGGTGTATTCGACGGTGGAAGTCTTTGCGCCGTCATTGTATTCGACGGTGTCGATATACGCTCCGCCGGTTCCGCCGTCGAAAGTGATGTCGGCGGCGATGGCGTCGGCATTGCCGTAGCCCATATTGAGCGTATCGCTACCCGAGTCACCGAAAACGAACACCGGCGCGTTGATCCTCGCAACATCGTTGAGGCCAGTGCCGAGGTGGAACGTGTCGTTCCCGTCATTTCCCAGAAGACTGACAGGGACGAAGCTCGAGGTGATCCAGAACTCGTCCGCGCCGTCGAACCCGTTCATCCGAATCGAATTGATGTCGTAGAATTCGATCGGCGTATTGTTATTCTGCGCGGTGCTGGACGAAAATAACGACTGCACGTCGTTGCCGGTCGTGCCGCTAAGCACAAGCGTATCCGTTCCTCCCCCGGCAACAACCACAATGGGAATACTCAGACTGCTGAACTGCCCGAAGATGCTAATTGTATCATCGCCGTTGCCGGCGCCTTCGAGCAATTGGACCAAGATGCTCGTAACTTGACTGCGCGGAAATTGCTGAACTACTTCTACACCGAACACTTCGTCCTGAAGCACGATCATGTCGGTGCTGGCGATGTAAGAAATCGCCAGATCGTTGTTCGTCGCGAAACCCTTCACCGTAATCTTGCCAGCGGCCAGGCTGGCGAAAGCCCCGACGTTGCCCGTGATATAGTACTGTCCGATGTTGCCATACTGGCCGTCCTGCGCTTTGACGCGCAAGAGGTATCCGCCTCCCGGAGTGAGACCCGTGGCATTGAGCGTGGCAGAGGTGCTCGTGGTGGTTACTGAAACGATGCCCGCCGCCGATTGGCCCAGCGGGATCAGCTCCAGCGTCGGCGTGAGCATCCCTCCGTATTGCGCATTCTTGACCTCGAACGAAATGACCGATCCAATCGCATTGAATCCCATGTCGTCCACATCGCCATTGGTATCGATCACTCCGTAACCTGCGGCAGTGCCGTTCGCGGTGTTGACCATAAGGGTCCCGACGTGATTTCGAATGCCAATGGAATTTCCAGGGCTTGTGATCGTCGCCAAGTCGTCCTGGATGCCGGTGTATTCGAGTTCGCCATTTGCCCGGGAGCTGCTTGGTCCATTCCACCACAGGCCACGCTTGCCGGCATTGACGGAAGAGGGAGAGCCCCCCATGATCGGCGCGTTGTTGCTGTCGCCGCTTGAGTATTCGACGAGGACGTTGTTGCTTCCGTCAACCGTGCTCTGATGCCGCAATCCAAAAGTATGCCCAACCTCATGGGCCGCAACGCCAGCGATTTGATGGCGTGTCTGCGCGTTGATCGTCGCCGCGCCGCCGTTTAGGTTGGCAATGATCGTGCCCGTGAAGACAAAGGCCGAGTTCGGACGAGTATTGATGAACGCGTTTTCCCAGGCGGCTCCAGTGGGGCCTGCGCCCCTGTCGCCCCAATCACTGCTCATCCCACCCATGATGGCGTGAACGGCTAAATGGTCGGGATATCCGACCGGAACCACGGATGCATCGGTTGTCACGTTGATGTTGAAGGGTGAGAATTTTTCGGAAACCTCCTGCCAAATCTGCGTCATGGCGCTGATCTCACCAGCGCTGAAGTTGAGAACATCTCCGTCTAGCGAAAAAGCCGTGATCGGATCGTCGTCGCTCGGCAATGGTCCACTTGCCCATGTGTCGTCGTCTGCGTTGTATTCAAACGGCGGCGTGCCGTCGAAATCCAAGTGGATGGTGACCGGCGCGCCCGGCAAGCTCGAAAGCAACGGCACGTCCAAGGCCAGCATCCGCCGATCTTCAAGCGTTTCCACGCTCAAAGCGTCATGGCTTACCCCGGATCTCGCTCGCCCCAGCCGTTTGGATCTTTGTTTGCTCGCAACTCGATCGAAGAGGCTCCCAACAATTTGCTCTGATTGCTTTAAGCGGCGGCGCATGACGTTGGTCTCCGTTTTGGACATGATCTCGGCGCGTGGGGACGACGCCGAACATGGCCAAGGGCACAAAACGAGATGAATGCATTTCCCCATTACCAATTCCGCAAGAAGGCAGAGGACTTTCACTCGCTTTGGTCAAATTCGATCCGGAGCGATCAGATGGAATTGCAGAATACCGCTGAATTTGGCGGAAGATCGCGGGACACTAGAAATCCAAGAGCATGGCCGAAAAAATGACTTCAAAACTTGCGAGTCGGTGTGATTGTGGCGTGAAGCCGAAAACACCGCAGGACAAGGCCGCGGGATTTAGAATCCCCGCGCCTTCTTCCAATACACCTGGCTTGCTCAGTGGATTGATCTGTTTCAACCTACTGCTGATCGCCGTCGATTAGCGATTCCGCCTCGAGGCGAAAGCGACGGAGTTCTTCATCGTCTGGTGAGGCTGCTTGCGCGGCGAGCCAGGCAATCGCCTGGTCCATCCAGTCCCGCGCCGCTTCTTGTTCACCAAGCTGCCAATGCGACATAGCAATGAATAGAGCATTGTGCCCGAAGGAAACTCCTGGTCGCAGTTCCTCAGCTTTATTCAAAGTGTCAATCGCTTCCTGCCATTGGCCCGCGCGGTATTGGGCCACGCCCAGCGTGTTGCGATAGGCGGCGATTTGCGGTTGTCCATTCACCGCCTGCGACGCAAGTTCGCGAGCGCGAGCGAAATCGCGTTGTGCTAGATCGGGGCAAGTCGACAGAAACCACGCCAAATCGTTCTGAATATGGGCATTCCCTGAATCGATCACTAGGCCGTGCTCGAGCGTGGTACGGACCATGACCCAATTCTGCCCTTCCTTATGCACGTCGGCCAAGCGCATCTGTTCGGCAACTGCCAATGCTTTTTCATGGGCCGCCACTAGCTTGGGCAGTTCACCTTGATCGACATGCACAGTTAACCGATCCGCGATTGTCTCGTGGTCGCTCCACTTATCCGAAATCGTGGTCTTTGGCCGAACGTGAGTTTGGTCAATCGCCGCTTCGACTGGCACGCCGTCCTCCGAATCCCACTCTAGACCCAGCTCGCGAAGACGCTGGTCGACGCGATTCAAGTTCCACCAAACCATCGGCTGAGAACCCGATGCAATGACCAACTCGCTCCCGTCGTCGCTAAACGCGGACGGCAAGGCTCGCTGATGACCGACAGGCAATCGCTTCAGTTCTTGTCCACTGGTCGTGCTGCTGACTAAGATTTCGTTGGGCGAAAGCGATTGAGCCATGACCCGTCCGTCGCCGGAGAACGCGGCCCCAACTCCCGGAGTAAGTCCAGCGGATTGACTTCGTTCTCGTTCCCAAGATCCGACACGGTATGTCAGATAACTGCCGAAATCCTCCGCTGACGCCGCGCTCATCAGGAAACGACCATCCGGGCTGAACCGTACAAAAAAAATTGTCGCCGTTTGACTGTCGCTGTGCGGCAGGACGCACGTGAGTCGTCGTTGGTCCAAATTCCAAACTTGAATTCCCCTTTCCTTCCAACCACCGGCGGCTAACCAGCGTCCATCGGCGCTGACGGACAGACTCATGATCCGGCCGTGCTCGCTAGGAAGTTCGATTCGCATCTCGTTGGTTGTTTGATCATTATCGAACGGAATGATTAGCACGCGGCGGTTTGCGTTGTCTGCGACAGCGACTCCTCGATTGTCGGGGAGCAACGCCGTCGCAACGAATGTAGTTTGCCCTAATGCGAGCAACATGCGCGGTGGTCCCACGCGCACGATATGAGTGCCCCTGTCAGATTCGCGATGGATGGGCCAATAGTAGACGTCGTGGGTTACAGAGGCCGTCACCAATCCGCTGCCATCCTCACGAAACAGTACCGAACGTGTGTCTCCGGTGTCCAAATGGGCCAATTCTTGTCCACTCGCTCTGTCCCAAAGCCATACCCCTGACGAACCGACGGTCGCGAGCAGCCCCGCCGCGCCCTTTGATCCGAAAATGGAGTCGAACATGTCCTGTTGCCTGCCGGGTAACCCTAATCGAATGGTTCGCGACTCCAGTTGATGCGCAACTTTCCAAATTCCAATTCGGTCGCCATGACAAAAAGCAAGCTGCCGACCATCGGGAGACAACCGCAACATCGTCCCCATGGCTTCCACGAGTTTGGTACCTGTAACTGCGTCCCAAAGTTGGGTTGAATTTGCAGCCCATCCCGTCGTAGCAAGGATATGGCCGCGGTTGACAAAAGATGCGCGAAGGTTTTCCCCTTCGAACACCGATACCAAATCGCCCTCTGGGAGGCGCCGAACGAATATCTGGCTGCCGCCACTAGCGAGCAACTTGCCATCCGCGCTCCAGGCCAACGCGTACTTGCCGACATTTTGGGACCAAGAGGCGAGTTCGTCGCCGGATTCGAGGTCAATGATTCGCACCAAAGGCACTAAGTAGTCATTGACGGCAATGCGTTGTGACTGCGCGTCCAAGCAAATGCTGTACGGCGTCATTCCCAAGGGGAACTTACGTACCTCTCGTCCGTCTGCGAGTTCACACACTACGAGGTCGCGCTCGCGGTTCACGAAATAAAACCGCTCGTTGTCCACCGCAACGGCGCCGACCAAATCCGCCGATCGAATTTCGTGCACCGCAACGCGCTCCTTTCGTGCCAAGTCCCACACATGTAGGACCGCTTCGCAATGTCGGGCACCTCGGGGAAAGTAGCAAACCAATAAATATTTTCCGTCTGGTGTGAAATCTGTGGTGGCATGCCAAATGGAAAAGTCGGGCGGGGGGGCACGAAAGACTTCGCGGCCATCGCTCAACTGGCGCACAATTACTTCGTGCGTGCCGAGGACGTCGACGACCGCGAATTGCTGAAACTGGTAGTCACATTGCGGCCACGTCACCGGGCCCATCGGGCGATCGAGGCTGACCTGGAGATCGGTCAAACCCATAGCGGCGATCGCCTCGTCACGTAATTCCCGGCGCAATTCCGGGGACGGATCCAGTCTCGCCGCTGCAACAAGTTCTTCCAGGCATTTGAAGCGCTGTCCCATTCGGCCACTCTGCCGGTATGCCGTGGCCTGCGATAGATGCGAGCGAATCTTGACCTCGCGTTCCGTCCGTTCCGCTCGCGCCTGGCTTTGACGAGCTTCCGACTCCGCAGCCACCGCTCGATCTCGTTCTCGGCTGACGAAGTTCATGATCGGCGCGCCGATTCCCAACACCGTGATGAGCAACAAAACGACGGCGCCCAAAGTTGTCACCACCGGATTCCGGCGACACCACCGGAGCGAACGCTCCAATCCCGAACTGCGCCGCGCGCGGATGGGACGATCTTGAAGGAACAGACGCAAATCGTCCGCCATCGCCTGAGCGGCGTTGTAACGGTACAGCGGTTCCTTGGCGATTGACTTGCCGATGATCGTCTCCAAGTCGCGCGGGACCCGCGGGTCGATGCGGCGCAGCACCACGGGTTCGGCGGTCGCAATTTGTTCGATAAGCTGAACGCGATCGCTTGCGGCGAAGGCCGGTCGCAATGCGAGCATTTCGTACAAGGTCATTCCGAGTCCGTAAATGTCACCTCGAAAGTCGTGTTCACCACGCAACCTTTCCGGTGCCATGTAACGTACGGTGCCCACGATGTCACCGGCATGAGTTACCTCCTCCCAAGTTCCATCGTCGTCGTCGATGTCCCCAAACTGCGCGAGTCCGAAATCGGTGATCCACGCGGCGCCGGACAGGTCGATCAATATGTTGGAAGGCTTGATGTCACGGTGGACGACCCCCTTGTCGTGGGCAAATTGCAGAGTTTCAGCGATCTGCAACCCGATGCGGGCGACGTTGCGGAAATAGTGCATACCGCTCGCGCCCGAACTCGAAGTTGAGGAGTCCCCGCCGATCCCCCCGCGACGATTCGAGGGTCCGAGGCCAGCCAGCTCATCCGCGTGCTCAGATTGGACGAGCAAGTCCGAGTTTTTAGCGGAGCGCGAAACATCATGCTTCGTGCCGCCTATTTCCGATCCGTCTTGATCACCCATCAGCGACCGAGCCGTCAGCGCCGAAAGATCTTGTTCCGACGGTATGTTGCCAGAAAAAGGTTTGGATTGTAGCCGCTCGCGCAAGGATCGAATCTCGCAGATCACCTGATCGATTCCACGTCCCTGGATGAATTGCATGGAATAGAAACACAAATCGCCGTCCTGACCAATTTCAAATACCGAGACAATATTGGTGTGGTGCAGTCGCGCGGCGGCCGTGGCCTCTCGCTTAAATCGCATGATGGCCGCGCTGTCAGATGACAAGCGGTTCGAAATTACCTTCAGTGCCACGTGTCGACCGAGCGACCGCTGCAGGGCTTCGTATACCACGCCCATGCCGCCGCGACCGATCTCGCGAAGGATGGTGTAATCCCCAATTTGGGACCTTGGTCCCAGCGCCTGCGCGGAATCGACGCGCTGTGGCTTGAGCCGTTCCATGGCGATCAGCGTGGGAAGCAGTTCTCGCAATCGAGAAGCAAACTCGGGATGCGCTTGGCAGACTCCCTCCAGCAACGGCTCGCGGCCCTCGCGGACTTGTTGGATCAGCTGATCGAGCAACGCCGCAAGTTCGTTCTCTCGCGATCCGGAGAGGCTAATCTGTTCCAAGCCCATAAATCGCTCGTTTCATCCCTTGCCACGGATTCCTTCGCGACTATCGCTGCAATTCCGGTGGATCGATGAAGTTGTTTCCCAAGACCTGCCGCATACGTTCCAGTGCGCGTACATATCGATTGCAGGCCGCGCTGGGACTTAGACCCAACACGGCGGCGGCCTCGCCGTTGGTCATTTCCTCGAAATGCCGCAGCACGAGGATTTCCCGATCGATCGCCGCCAGCTCATTCAGCGCGTCGGCCAGCCGCAGTTGCATCTCCGCCAACAACGCCGCGGAACTCGGTGTTGTCAATTGACCGACCAGTCGCGCCGCCAGCGCCGCCGAAGTTGCTTCGGGATAAGGTTCATCATACAGCGAAATATCTCGTTGTGCGGTGCGAAGTTTGGCGCCCAAATGACGCCGATAGAGCGTGATTAACCGTTGGTTGGCCAGCGAACGGAGCCAAACGTAAAAGGGGACCGTGGGATGATCCAAATACTCCGCCAGCCGCCGCGAGGCGTCGATGTAGGTCTCTTGTACCACATCGGAGGGATCGATTCGGCCTTTGAGCTGCGCGTGCATTCGCAACTGGATCATGGCGCGAAGTCGCGGGCCGAACGATCGGACAATCTCCTCCCACGCCGCTTCGTCGCCAGCGGCCGCTCGCAGCTGTACAAGCAAATCATCGACATTGCCCGTCGGATCCATACATACCTCAAGCCTTGCTATGCCTGCGCATATATTCTAATACCGCGCAGGATCGCCAAGATTCACGAGGACCGTGCCGGATTATCGCGGAAGGGACGCATGGACAACCATTCATCAAAATCAGTAGTGTCCGGTACTTTAACCACACAGTGGCCAATCGTCGGCGATTCAAGGGGTTGCGCAACTTGCATTGCACCCGCGCAATGCCGGCCTAGAAAGTCAGATAGTGCGGGATGAATAAGTCAATTTCGGGCGCCGTTCCGCTAAATATTCGTAAAGCCGAAAAATGGTGGCGGCCCGGGGGCGAACCCTGATGTCGAGCCACCCAAAGGGTCCTCCAACCCAAGAAGAATTAGCCATCAAATGGCGCTAGAGTTACGAACGTCCAATCACCTTGGCGATGAACCACCAGCGAAAAAGGCAAACTCGATGCCTCGGCTAAAGTCCAATGCTCTCGACGAGCTCGGTTTTCGGTCATTTGCCAATTCGATGATGTCGTAACATGTATCGCTTCGCGTGACCAAGCGCCACACGTGTTCCAACGTCGATCAATTGGAAACTGGGATGGCGAGGGGTTCGGTCGCCACACGGTCGCCGTCTGACCGGATGTTGTGTCATTTGCTGTTTCATTCCCGGCAGTGGTTTTCACAAGGTTGAGAGACGCCGACAATCCTCCTGTCGCAGAATGGCGCGCCAGCAAATCTGCATTCGTTGGCCTAATCCAAATCGTCGACCCGCTCCATTGCGGTCAAATCCGTAATCTTGTCGATGTTACTACCGTCGAGATTGGCGAAATACCAATCGAAGCCGCCGGTGCCGGAAACCACGTCCACCGCCCCATCGTCAAGAACCGTCGCGCTCGGTCCCTCGGTCTGAAGGAAGTAGTTACCATTCAGTCGATTGTCGAAGTCCACTCCGTTCCCCGTTCCGCGCAAATTGGCAACTCGCGACACAAAACTGCGCGATGAATTCCATTCGGCCAAAATACCGTTCAAGGCAAGGTCATTATTGTCAAACGTAGTCCTCCCGGCGATCAACAAATCGTCGGCGCCTCCTCCGACAATTCGATCCGCGCCGAGGCCACCGATCAACAAGTCGCGCCCGTTGCCGCCGTTAATTGTGTCGTCGCCCGAGCCACCCAAAATGACGTCCGGTCCGGCGCCTCCTTTGAGATTGTCCTTGCCCGCTTCGCCGTATAACCAGGCGGACTTCGTTACCTCATCGACGATATGCACGATGTCGTTTCCAGCGCCGGCTCGCACAATGATCCGTCCTGTCGGCGAGAAGGTCCCTTGGCTGGCGCCGTTCACCAAGACTTCCAAAAGTTCAGAACCGTCCTTTGGCTTAATGCGAATATCATCAGCAGCGGCCGTGCCCGGAACGTACAGCGCCAACTTGCCTGGATTGCACGTATCCGGAACCAGAGTTGCCGTCGTCACCGGAGTCACCGAAATTGTCACCGTGGCCGCAAGACTGCTGGCGCCCAGTGCATCGGTTGCGATGTAGGTGAAACTATCCGTGCCGCTGAATCCGAGTGTGGGCGTGTACTGGAATGAACCAGTGGGCGACAAAATCAGCGTGCCGTGCTGCGGTAAGTTCACGAGGGTAGCCGAGAGTGGAAGGTTATCGTCCGTGTCGTTGGCGAGCACGTTTCCACTCAGAACTCCCGCACCCGAGACGGTAAAGGAATCGGGATTCGCAACCGGTGCCGCATTGGGGATGTTGTTGAACAGCAATGGCGATGTCATTCCGATTTGATTCCCCGCGGCATCCGCGACACTGCTGGCAATCGTGGCGGAATAATGTCCTGAAGGCAGAACTCCGTTAGGCATTCCTGGGAAAGTAAAACGCGCGGTGTTCGTGCCCGGGTCATAACTCAAGTTCATCACCACCGACGAAATCTGCGCCCCCGTCGTCGTGTTGACCAAGAGCAAGTGCCCCACGTTCAAGCTAAGCGACACGTTTTCGCTGAATCGATATCGGACGGTCGGCGTGGGTGAGTTTTCGTAAGCCGCATCGACAATTTGCGGCGCGACATTGTCCACCCCAAACGGACCTTCAAACTCCGTCCAACTGAGCGTTTGCAAATTGCTGCTGGTGACGTTCCCGGACGAGCCAGCCGAGATGACGAAGTTCTGAGCTGCACCAAGCGCCAAGTTCAACACATCGCCGGGCGCCGAAGTCGGATCGTTGCCGTGAATGTCCACTCGAGCTGTCGCAAGTGGCTGCGCAAATACGGTGTCGGCGCCGCTGCCGAGGCTGAGCGTGATGCCGGGGTAAGCTCCAAAGTTGACCAGGTTGCTGAAGGTAAGCGATCCTCCGGACCCGAACAGCGTGTCGCCGGCGTACGCACCCATCGAGTTGGCGTCGAGATGCACGACGTCGCCCGTCGCGTCGGCTAGATCGTAGGCGGCGATATTTCCGCCATCGAAACCTGGGTCGTAGACGATCGGACCCTGGATTGTTTCCAGATTATTCGTGGCGAAGCCCAGCCCCAGGCCATCGATGCCGCCGAAGCCGTTGCACTCGGTGTACACGCCGGGCGAAACCACATCGAGATAGAACGCGTCACCTTCAGAACCAGCGAGGAAGTACTGGCTTTCGATGTTCGTCGTCACGGAGTGCCAGAGATACCCCGTGGCCGGACGAGCGGCGCGGACGAATCCATCGCCGGTGTAATAATCCCAGCGAGTGTTCGTCAAATGGTTGGCAATCGTGAAGCGGTCCGAATCTCCCTGTCCATCGAACGTGAACGCCGCTGCGTTGGTCAAGTTCGCGGACATGTCGCCGTTGCCGATGGTGCAGCTGTCGTCTCCATTGCCTCCATAGATCGCCAGCGCCGCGCCGGATTTGAATTTCTCGACGGCAAACGTGTCATTTTCGGGCGAGCCAATAGTGTTGATCGATTCGACGGTCGGTGCGCCGACGACCCATCCACTGCCGGCGCCCTCGATGTACGCGCTGCCAGTTCCGAATGCATCGAAGAAGCGGTAATTGGCTGGCAAGTTGCCGGAAAGCAACGTCATTGTGTCAGCATCGCCGCCGCCAATGAAATTCAGATTGCCATTGATCGTTTGATTGCCTTGCGTATCGCGTGCATACACTTCGACATAGTCGTTGGAGCTATTCCCAATAACGGAAAAGTTCGACGCTAGGCCGTAAACAGCGACGAAGTTTTGAGTGGCCTGCAAATACCAATTGACGTTGGTAAATCCGGAATAGTAAATCTCCGATGGTTGGAGCGGAAAAGTTTCTCGGCTGATGCGGTCAGCAAACACCGCTCCGCCGATCATGTTCCCTGGGTAGTTCCGATCATCGATATCGAAGAAATCCAGGTCCGAGTCGTTGCCGCCACGCAGCGTGAGGGACGCCGTCCTTGCACCACTGATAGACATCCGATCCAATCCGCCGCCGCCATCGAGCGTATAGGTTTGAGTGAATACGGCCGGTCCCATGAAGAATTCGTCGGCGCCGTTGCCGGCAAGGATGCTGACCCCTTCAAAGCCGGACGTTCCGAAGACAAACGTTCCGGCGTAGATCACTCGATCGGTCAAGATCTGCCAAGTCCGCGCGCTCGGATTATTGTGGTCGTCAAGTATGAGCGTGTCTTCGCCGGTGCCGCCGTTAAATTGCTGGCCGCTCAGGGGAAGAAGCACACCGTCGCCGTAGGTCATCGAATCATTACCCGAGTTGCCATAGCAACGGACGATTTCCGCGACGTCGCTTCCAACCGTGAAGAAGTCGTGGCCGCTTCCAGCGTAAATTTTGATTTCGCTGACGTTGTTGTAGAACAAGGTCCAATTTGAACCAAAACCGTTACGCTCGACCGTGCGCGGCGCGACACTGAAGACGTCGTATTCAACCGCATATTCGACGGTCGAAATATTTGCCCCATCGTTGTAGTTGACGGCGTCCACAACTCCGCCGCCACCGACTCCGCCGTCGAATGTGATGTCGGCGGTAATGGCGCTGGCGTTACCGTTTCCTAAATTCAGGGTGTCACTCCCCGAGCCGCCAAAAACTCGGATCGGAACGGTGATCTGGTTGAAATCGTTAATGCCCGTTCCCAACGTGATCGTATCGTTGCCGAGATCGCCAATAATGGTGACCGGATGGTCGGTTGTCGTGATCGAGAAATGGTCGTCGCCAGCAAAACCAGCCAGCCTGATTTCCTCGAGAACGTTGAGCAATCCCGGAGATATCGTGATGAACGTGTTGTTCAACCGCGCGCGATCTCGGTCGAACAGTTCCATCGTGTCATTTCCGGTCGTTCCCTGCAGGACCAATCGATCTCCGTCGCCAACTTCCACGGTGATCGGAATGTTCAATACGCTGTACTGCCCGAAGACATCAATCGTGTCGACGATACTGTTGCGAAATTCCACGGTCATCGAGGTGACTTGCGAACGGGGAAACTGCTGGATCGCGGCGCCACCTAACACGTTGTCTTGCAACACGATCTTGTCGGTGCTGGCGATGTAGGAGATTTTCAAGTCGTTGGGCACCGAATCAAAACCTTCGACCGTAATCACTCCGTCGGTCAGGCTGGCAAAGGAACCGACGTTGCCCGTAACGAAGTACTGCCCGATATTGCCGTAAGTGCCCACTTGCGGCCTGACGCGCAAGAGGTATCCGCCTCCTGGAGTCACGTTCGTGGCGGTGAGTGTTGCACCGTTGCCGGTCGTGGTCACGGTGACATTGCCAGCGGCCGAAGCACCCAGCGGGATGAGTTCCAGCGTCGGAATGAGCATTGCTCCGAACGTCGCAGACGTTACAGTGAACGAAACGATCGGCCCGATCGGATTGAATGCAAGATCGTCCGTGCTACCGTTGATTTCGATAACTCCGTTCACCGAGGCCGTGCCGTTCGTCGAATTGATGGCCAGTGTTTCGTTATCCGGGCGATAGGTGACGAAGTTGCCCGGGCGGGTGATCCCTGCCAGATCGTCCTGAATGCCAGAGTAAAACAGATCATCGTCACCGTTTCGAAAGCTACTGGGGCCATTCCACCACAAGCCCCGTTTGTTGACGTTGGAGGCAAAGCCATAGCCGCCCATGATCGGCGCAGTGTTCGCGTCTCCCGAAGAGTACTCCACGAGAATGTTGTTTTCGCTGTCCACGACGCTTTGGTGTTTTAAGCCCAAGACGTGTCCGATCTCGTGCGCCGCAACACCTGCAATCTGGTGTCGTGTCACTTGGTTAATCGTCGCCCCGCCGGCGTTTTGATTGGCAACGATGGTCCCGGTAAATGTGAAGGCCGAGTTCGGTCGGTCATTGGTGAACGCGCCTTCCCGAGAAACGCCAAGCGTCGTTGAGGAATTGTCGCCCCAGTCCGAGTTCCTTCCACCCATAATTGCATGGATAGCTATGCCATCGGGATAGCCGACAGGAGGGACACTGGCGTCGGTCGTCACGTTGATGTTGAACGGCGAGTAGATTTCGGAAACGTACTGCCAAATCCCATCGATCGCGGCGATCTCGTTGCTGTTGTAATTGAGGAAATCGTTATCCAACGAAAACGCTGGGATCGGATCGCTGTCGCCTGGTAACGGCCCACTCGCCCATTCGTCCTCCGAGTCAATAAACTCAAACGCGGGCGTGCCGTCGAAATCCAAGTGAATGGTAACCGGTGCTCCGGGGAGACTCGAAAGCAAAGGCACACTTAGCGTGAGCATTTGACGATCTTCTAGCGCTTCAAGAGTTAAGTCATTGCCGAGCGACTGAGGCTGTTTCTTCTGGGATCGCAACCGTCGCACGTTCTTCCGCACCGTAGAGATCGTATTGCGTTTTCGGCTCATGGAATGACCCTCGCTTGCGTTGACATGGTCCACGTCCGTCGTCGCGCGACTCGAATCCCGGATGCTGCGGCGAGCTCGCCGTCCGTAGAAAGAGGGCACGCGCGACGTTGACTATTATTTAGCTCCGCGACCCTGCGCCGTTTGTCCACAGCGACAGACAGAATTCTTGAAAAAAAGCGATTCATCCTCAGAACGTCGACGGTTTAGCTGTCGACCGCCCATCTCACGGCAAAGATCTTTGGACCCCAAGCCACCATCGCAACATGTTGGCTTCGTTTCCCCAAATGCGTCGCGAGCGCGTTGAATCACGCGCGTTAGAATCTACGGACTTTCGTCGGCAGCTTGAGGGACGGCCCGGTCAAGTATTTCGAGTACATTGCTGGCTTCTCTGTGGAAGCGAATCAGCTCTGGGTCGGCGGCACGTCCTTGGTTCATCCACTCCACCGAACGCTCGAACCAGGATTTGGCTGCCATCTGGTCGCCCAATTTCTGATGTGACATGGCGATAAAGAATCCGTTGAACGCGAAGTAATTTCCAGGGTCGAGTTCTTCGGCGCGCTTTAGCGTTTCAATTGATTCGCGCCATAAACCCGATCGATATTGAGCGATTCCTAAAGTATTGAGGTAGATGGAATAGTTCGGCCGTAAGGAATTTGCTCGTTGAGCCAATGTCAGCGCTTGCTTGACATCCCTAAGTGTCTCATCCGGGCAGGAGACGAGCAACCAAGCATAATTGTTAAGCGCAAGACCTTCGTCCGGCGCCAACACTATCGATCGGCTGTACTTGTCGCCGGCAGTCTGAAAATCGCCCGCGCTCGCGTCCTCCAACGCCTGCGAACTCAGTTTTCGAGCTTCCTGCGTTTTGACCAACGTTTTGTATTGGTCCGGAATCGAACCACCATCGACAATCAACTCATGCGAAATCAGCGATTCGTTCAAACTCGGTGGAACCGAGATGTTCCAGGGCAATCCCAAGTCGCTCAACGACGATTGCAATTGACTTAAGCGGATGATTCCTATGGTATTCCGATTCCTTCGATACATCAGAGACCGACTGTCATCACTGAAGACTGGCTCGGCGGAAGTGTCGCCTGGATAAGGGAGCCTCGCTAGTTCAGTGCGCGATTGGGGATCGGCCAAAACAATTTGTCCCGTTTCCATCGAATGCCAACTAAAAAGTCTGCCGTCTTTGGAAAATCCCGTAACACACGCTGAGGATCCCGGAATGAATTGATGACGTTTCCATGTTTCCGTTTCGTATATGTACAAACCCGGCGCGTCCGCATTCGCGGCACTGCAAATCAGCCAGCGACTGTCTGGACTGAATTGCACCTGAAATGTCGTATCCCCCTGGCCATCGCTGTGAGGAAGTCGAATCGCCTTTGACTTGGTCTCAAGGTTCCAGATTTGAATGGCGGCTTCTTTCCAACCAGCCGCTGCAATCCACTTTCCATTGGGAGAAACGACGACGCCCAGGACCCGACGGTGTTCGGAAGTCAAGGCGAATTCAGTCGAATTCACGTCGTCGCCGGGGTCGGCATCGACGATCTTGATTTGATCGGTGTGACGCTCGTTAAGCGCGATTTGCCTCTCGCCCGGCAGCCACGCCGCGCATAAATAGTCAATTGCGAGCGGCGCATGCACGCGAACGGGAGGTCCGATCTTCCATTGGACCTTGCCGAGATTGTTCGATCGGCTTAGCGGCCATCGCAGGATGCCGACGGAGCCGAACGTAACCAATGCGTCACCAGTATTGCGGATCAGCAAATGGTGTGTAGGACCGATTGGAAGAGATCCCAACAACGTTCCGCTGGCCGTATCCCAAATCCACACTCCGTTTTGAGAACCAGCAATCGTCAGTTCGCCGGTATCGTTGAACAGATGTGCGTTGGTCATCGGTTCGGCCGTGGTCCGGTTTCCGGAGTCCGGCCCACTAAAAAAATCCTGTCCTTCGCCCAAAGTCAATGCACCAATGATGAGATCATTTCCTTGATGGAGGGCGATTCGCCCTTTGGCCGCTGCGACCTGCAGTATCAATCCCGACGTCGTCATTAAGCACTCGCCGGTTCGCAAATTCCACAGCTTGGACGTTCCATCCCAACTACTGCTAAAGACAAAATCGTCTCGGCCGATGAATTGGAGGCTGGTGATGAGAGCGGTATGCCCTTCGAGCATCGAGACGAGGCGGTGTTCGTCTAGGTCCCAAACAAGGATGCTACCGTTCTGAACCGGGACGGTGCCACTGAATGCGATGAGTCGTCCACTGGGGCTGAATGCAACTTCGCCACCGCCTGAAGGAAGCACGCCCTCAATGGCAGATTCTCCCGACTCAAAATCGAGAATGCTCAACGGAGAATTCAGATCTTCGGCACAAATCGCAAGGCGAGAGCCTTTTGGGTCGAACTTAACGTCCTGAGGAATAACGCCCGCATCGATTTGGCGAGTCTCCCGCCCTTCGTCGAGATCCCATACCGACAGTTTCCGGTCGCCTTTCGGTATGATAAGAAATCTTCCTCCTGGATGAACGGCCACTGGCGACGAGACGACGGAGTTTGGGTTGCGGACCGCTTGATCAACCACAAGAATTTTCTCGTCAACGTTCCAAACATGGAGCCGATCCAAGCCTTGGTCGCGGAGGCAATAAGTGGCAATGAGGTATCGACCGTCCGGGGTGAAATCACCTGTCGCATACCAAATATCGAGTTCTGGGACTGGTAGGTGCGCAGTCAGACGGTCATCAGCGAGTTGGTGGATGGAGATCTCACGCGGCTGAAACGGATCGATGACGGCGTAACGTTCAAACTGACGATCGACGGCGTGGAAAGCCCTTGGCGAAAATTCCCGAGTCTTGTGAACGCTGAGTTCTGGCAACACCAATGCAGCAATCGCCGCATTACGTAAGGCATCCATTTCCGCCGGCGACGGGCTGAGCTCGGCGGCCTTGCGTATTTCATCTAGCGCGAGCGTTCGTTGTCCATCCTTGCGCACTCGGATCGCGGCGTCGGCTTTAGCGAGGTGGGCCAGAACCGTCGCCTCTCGTTCCGCAGCCACGGCTCTCTGTAACATGGACTTGCCGTCCGCTTCGGCTTTTTCGGCGCGCTGCTGATTCGAAATAGCCGCATCGCGCTCAAGCCGAATCGCCCTGGAAATCCCTGCGTTGACAAGCAGACCGATTCCCAGGATCAACACCGCCGCAATCAATGTGGACACTACGGGATTTCGCCGACACCAGCGGATCGCTCGTTCGCCGGAAGTGATTCGCCGGGCTTCGATCGGGCGATCATCCAGGAAGCGGCGAAGGTCGGCTGCCAGCGCGGCGGATTTTTGGTACCGTTCTGCCGGAGATTTGCTGATTGCCTTAAGGACAACGGTTTCCAGATCAACGGGAACGCGAACATCAATCGCTCGCGGGCGGCGGGGTGTCGATTCGACGATCTGTCGCATGAGACGGGCTCGATCGTCGGCGTCGTGCGGTAAAGTCAATGTGAGTAACTCGTACAAAGTCACTCCCAGGCTGTAGATGTCGGATCGCGCATCCGCTTTTCCCTCCAATTGTTCGGGGGACATGTACCGCATCGTGCCAATGATATCGCCCGATCGTGTGATCCCTTCCGATTCGTCGCCCCGAGCCAATCCGAAGTCGGTGACCCACACGGTGCCTTGTCCATCGAGCAGCAAGTTGGCTGGCTTGATGTCGCGATGCATAATGCCGTGGTTGTGCGCGTATTCCAATGCATCGGCAACCTGAGCGCCCAAGCGGGCGATACTCTTCCAATACGCCGAATCGCGGTGGTCCGGGCGGTGTGACGAATGCCCGCCCGTCAGCGACTGCGCGGATGCATTTACCGAGGAGCGATTGAGGCCGCTCTCGGACGTCGAACGTTGCCATTCTTCCGTCCGCTCGGCGGGGCGATCGTCGCGCGAACCGCCATCGTTTGGATCCCTATCGCCGAAGGCCAATTCTTGTTTAGCGATTGGCCTAACGTCGGCCATCAGCGACTCCGCTACCGAGACCGCCGACTGATGTTGGCTTGCCCCGCCCGCGGTTGTGGCGCCGTTGGCGATGGTTTTGCCGCCCGGCCGCCGAATCATTCGCAATTCCGAGAGGACTTCGTCGAGGGCGACTCCCTGAATGAACTGCATGATGTAGTAGTGGATGCCTTCGTGCTGCCCGACTCCGAACACGGGCACGATGTTGGTGTGGTGCAAGCGAGCGGCGGCGCGGGCTTCATTCTGAAATCGTCTGACATACCGCGAGTCCAGCAGAGAGTGCTTGGGAAGCACCTTCAACGCAACGTGCCGCCCCAGCGAAATTTGTTCGGCCTCGTAGACGATCCCCATCCCGCCTCGACCCACTTCGCGCAGTATGCGAAAGTCGCCCAGCCGGTCGAGTTTTGTATCCTCAATTGAAGCGGGCGATTTGCCCAACTCAGGGAAATCATCGGAGACCGGCCGAACTCGCTCCATCATCAGCAAGGCTGGAAAGAGGTCGCGAATCTGCTCAGCCAGGTCCGGATGGGCTGTCGCAAAGTCTTCCACTGTCGGCCGCTGGCCTCGCCGGTGCTGATCGACGAAATCGCCCGCCAGTTGATCTAGTTTTTCGGCTAGCTGTTCTGGTTCATTGCGATTGTCGAGCATGGCCGCACTCTTCTATTTCGTTTAACGGCAAGACGAAGGCGACGGTGGCATCGGCCTCGGCCGGTTATCCAAACGAGACTCCCACCCCGGTCAGTTCTTCTTTCAGTCGCTTCAAGGCACGAATGTACCGATTGCTGGCCGCGGTCTTGGAGATTCCCAGCGTGAGCGCTGCTTCGTCGTTGCTCAGCATTTCAAAATGCCTCAGCGCAATGACTTCTCGATCCATCGGCTTGAGTCGCTCGAGAGCCTGTTGAACCTTGATTTGATCTTCCGCTCGTTGCGCGGCCTGGGATGCCGACGTCATTCTTCCCAAGAGCTGCGACGCCAGTGAATTGGAGGAGACCGGCGGCAACGGCCGCTTCCAAATCGATGCCTCCATCGCGGCATCCCGCATTTTGGCCCCTAAGTGTCGGCGATGCACGTCGACAAGCCGCTGCGCCGTTAATTGCCGCAACCACAAAAACAACGGCAATGCTTGGTCTTGGCAATAGCGCGGAAACCGGCGCGCGTAATCGAGATACGCCTCTTGCAGCACGTCCGACGGATCGACGCGTCGGTGCAGTCGATAGTCCATTCGAAGCTGGACCATGCCGCGCAGGCGCCCGCGATAAGCCAAGAACAACTCGGCCATCGCTTGCAAATCACCCGACTTGGCTTTTTCAAACAAATCGGCTTCGCGATCCGTTGATATCTGGTCGCTCTTCAATGAAAGCCGCTCCCATCCGGGCACAATGAGATGTCTCTATTATCATACCCGGCCCAACGCCGAGCTGGTCCACAGGCTTGACGGGTATTTCTTTCCTTAAGTTCCCCGCCTGCGCCCCACGACCATCGCAACGAATCCGATGTCAAAGGGTCAGCATGTCGCGCATCTTCAACGCCGTTCAGCATTGACCTCTGGATGAACGCGTGCGGACGGTCGCGGCCAAAAACACCAGTTTGTTACTTTGGAAACTCGATTTGAATCATTTCCTTGAGTTGCTCGATCTGTTTTTCAGAAAGTAAGTGCTTCGCATTCTGAACAAATGCCAAATCGACCGAACGGCACTGGCCATCCCAGTCGGCTTTGTACGGCGGCACTGTTGGATCGACACTTTGATCGTGTTCGTCCCATGTTTTTTCGGCGACTCGGACCAGTTCTTCGGTTGCCGAAGGGCTCAAATGTTCATCGGCCGCATATCGTTTCAAACGATTGATCGAGACCGTACGAAACTCAATCGAGGAAAGCTCGCTGATTGTTTCGATACCGCGCCACGTCTCGCTCGAGAGAGAGTTAGTGCTATCCTTTTCGCTAAGACGCGTCGGACGAGTATTGTTCTCCGCCAAAACAACCAGCGCTGCCTGTGCGACAACCTCGCGGATAGCATCGGTATCTGATGAGGTACGGACAGTCATACCGGAGTAGTTTGTCGAGCTCCCCCGCACTCCTGGCAATTTGTCGAGTTGCTCCAACACGGGAGCGATTCGGTGGCCACATCCGAGGCCACTAACGGCGTTTCAGCCAAGCCCTGAAGTTGCAAACATGACTTCATGGGCCAATCGCGAATCCTCGGTCGTAACCGATGAACAACCAATCACGATCAAGCCGAGAATAGTGCCAATTGTCATCGCGAAAAAAGTCTTTCGTCGCATGGGATTTACCTCTCCATGTCGGTTAGGAATCTTGTCCGTCCGTTCCATCAATTCTCGCACAGTCCAAACCCGTTGGGCGAGACCATGCTTCACGGCGAACGAAACCTTAAGCGGCACGCGATGATTTGTCGAGCGCGATGCACGTGTTTACTTATGCGAGTCTTCGTTCGCTCAAACGCCGCACCAAAGGCGTGTTGACGTTTTGACGAATCGGCGGCGGCGTTACAATCGGAATCCGACAATGAGCTGAGAATATCCATTCGGGTCTTCAAGCGACCAGCGAATCCAAAGCGGACCATTCGCAACGGAGGACGGGAATTCAGCCCTTTCAATGCAGCCCAGCGAAACAAATGAGGGTGCCGGTTAGGTGGCATAACATCAATCACAGCATGTCTTTCCGCGAATTTATCGCCGCAACCTGTCGAAAAGTAATTCGCGATTTCGAGAGTTTTGGCACTGCAGTTGCGTTGTATCTTCAGCGTTCATGCGTCGCGTCGTTACGATCGCTGGATCTCGATTGGTGATTCAATCAACGACTTGTCGACGGGGACCATCGTCGCAGCAAGTCCTTTTGCCAATTCATTGACAGCGGGATTGACGTGGCACGCCGTTTTGTTTGCCTTGCTGTCTACCGCGTATCGCACTCCTAATGGAGCAACATCATGTCATTGCGCTTGTTTTCAACTGATCGCCAGAGCCACCAAAATTCCGACGGACTTCGTGTAGAGCAACTTGAATCGCGAACATTGCTCGCGGGAAACGTCGTCGCGAGTATCTCCGACGGCACATTGGTGATCACGGGCGACACCGCAGACAACTCGATCCTCATCAGCACTTTTGAGGACCCCCAGAATGGAACCGGTTTTCTGATTCAGGGCCAACCCAACAACGGCTCTACAACCGTGAATGGAAGTCTTCTAGCCGACGAATTTTTTGGGGTCGTAGATTTGGATATTCTCATGGCGGAGGGCGACGATGAAGTAACCATCACGAATGATGTCACTGCCATGCTCGCGAGCTTTGACGGCACGGAGCCACTCTTTCCTGTGGACGCAGTCGTTTTGAGTGGTCTCGCGATCATCGACATGGGCGATGGTGACAATCAACTCGACATTGGCTGGATGACCACCGGCCTTCGTATGTTGGCGGAAGGTGGCGCCAACGCCGACTTGATGCGATTTTCCGGATTAGACATTGGCACTAACCTTACCGTGCGCACATTCGGCGGTGTCGACGATGTCTTTATGCTCGACAGCCAAGTTGACTGGGCGACCAATATTCGAACCGCCAATGGCGATTCGTGGGTTGCGATCGATGGTTTTTCGTCGAGTGATTTGTTTGTACACGGCGGAAACCATATCGACGATGTCGCGCTTAACGGACTTACGATAGGCGACGATTTGACCATCCAAGGCTACTCGGGTAGCGATTGGAACGAGATTGGCGTTCCCGGGTCATTCCCTTGGGAAGTCTTGGTCGCCGACTTAACATTTGTTAACGATCGCCTGACGGTTCGTTCCGGGGATGGCGACAACCTTGTTGATTTCCGATTGCTGGATTCCGGCTTTATCAGTGTGGTCGGTGGAATTCACTCGGACGAAGTGTATTTCCAATCGGTTTACATCGATAGAAACGTATTTGTGAGCACGGGTGGCGGGGCAGGTACGGTTGACTTTGACGACGTTGAAATCTCCACCAACCTTTCGATTGTGATGGGTTCCGGTAACGACGACGTCTTGATCACGAACTCGACTGCGGGCACCAACGTGAGCATTAGTATGTTGGGTGGCAGCGATGTGGTTGATATTGACAACCTCGGTGTCAGTAACAACTTGTACGTTTACCTAGGGGAAGGCAATGACGACTTGATTGTCACCGGGAGCTCGGCGTCCAACGCTTACTTCTATGGCAACGCCGGTTATGATCGATACTTTTACGGGGGCAACAGTTTTGGCTCCGAGAATGTTTTCACGTTTGAAGAGACCTAAACAGCCACGCTCAGGCGATTTGATCGGATGCACACTGCCGGCGTTTATACAGGTTTTGGCGTAGCCTCTCGCGTGGGCAAGTAAACGCAAGGGGAAAACAGAACCGTGAAATGCGTGGTGTCCTTGATCTGTATTTTGGCTGGGTTCTGTTGGACGGACATTACACTTCTCGCGCAGGGCCAGGAGAGCGCGGCCTCGCAGTTGGTCGAGCCAGCAGAGGTCAAGGCGCTCATCGACCGCGCCGTGCAAGCGCTTGGCGCGAAAGGCTCAGACGTCAGCGCGATTGTGAGCGATCCGGGCTATCTATCGGTCCACGGTTGGCCTCGATTCCGCGATCTCATCAAGACTCACGCCAAAAGTTCGAGCATCACGATCGTGACAGCGGAAGAACCTGGAAAACGCTTGCGAGTGCGGATGCGCCTAGTCGAGGCGGACGGATCGGCGTCCGCTGGCGCTTTGGTCTATTTTTATCATACCAATGCCGGCGGCGATTACGGCCCGAACGACGCGCGTGTTCCGCTTGCCGGGAGCGACAACAACTACGCCCGCCATTTCGGATATGCGGTTACGGATTCCGACGGGGCAATCGAGATCCAAACCATCCGTCCCGGCGGATACCCGGACGATAACGCCCCGGAACACATTCATCTTAGGATCTGGTGCCCGGACAAACAGTCCTTCGGAGGCGAAATATGGTTCGACGATGACCCGCGCGTCAACCGTGAAGCGCGCGAAGAAGCGGCTGGCGACCGGATCGCCATCTGCCCGGTTGCAGTGGATGCCAAGGGTCAGCTTTCGATCGATGCCACGATCCGACTCGATTAAGACGAGGTGCGGGGCGTGCAACAAACACTCTAGCCCAACAACTCGATATCTTATCGTCATCGCAACTTTGTGCACACGTGAAAGGCGCCGAACCCTATGCCGGAGTGTTTACCAAGGCTTCATTTCCTCGAGCAGATGCGGCAAGGCGGTCGCCCGAATGCGCTTGGACATGTCGAACGAGTGATTGCCTGCGTGAACGACAAAGAATCGCTGCAGCTTGAGATCAGTCAGGGCGGTCCGCATCGACGGTGTAATGGTTGGAGCGGATGTTCGTTTCACTTCAATGCCCCAACGTCTCTTACCGCGAATGACCAGCAGATCAAGTTCGGCGCCCGCGTGCGTGGCCCAAAAAAAGCACTCGTGCGGTTGGACGTGGAGTCGACCGATGATCTGAGCAATTACAAAACCTTCCCAAGATGCTCCAAGCTTTGGATAGGCTTGGACATCGGCTTGCGTGGTTAGGCCGAGCAGCGTGTGTAGAATTCCACTATCGGAAAGATAGATTTTTGGCGATTTCACTTGACGCTTTTTGATGTTTTCATGCCACGGCTGGAGCAGTCGCACGACGAAGGCGGACGCGAGAATGTCGAGGTAGTTGCGAACCGTATGGTCGGCAACGCCGAACGAGCGGCCGAATTCCGAGGCATTCCAGACTTGCCCGTGATAATGAGCCAACATCGTCCAAAACCGTCGCAGCGTGGTGGCACCTATTTGAATGCCGAGCTGTGGAATGTCACGTTCCAGAAACGTGCTGATGAATTGTTGTCGCCAGGCTTGGCTCTTTGCGGTTGTCGCGGCAAGATACGAATCGGGAAAGCCACCGCGCAGCCACAGCTTGTCATGGTTGTCTACGCCGACTTCTTCCAAAGAGAATCCCTCGAGGCGATAGTAGGCGATGCGACCGGCAAGCGATTCGTTTCCTTGCCGGAGCATTTGAGGCGAGGCACTTCCCAAGATCAGAAAACGGGTGTGAATGGGTCGGCGGTCGGCCAGCACACGGAGTAGCGGAAATAGGTTGGGAAGTCGTTGAATTTCGTCGAGAACCACAAGACCTTTTAGTGGGGCGAGTGCCAACTCCGGGTCCGCTAAGCGAACGAGGTCGGCAGGACTTTCCAAGTCGAAGGCGTGCGTGGGTTGCTTCCAGCTTCGCCTTATTTCACTGGCAAGCGTGGTCTTGCCTACCTGTCGGGCCCCCAGAATGGCCACGACGGGGAACTGCTGAAGGAGGCTTTTCACCCGGTTGAAATGAAGCATGCGACGTAGCATGCCTAAATACTACATTGAAAATTCGAAGTTGACAATCGATTTTTCAAGGTAATCCGAAGACGGCCGTATTTTATCGACGTTCCATAGAGGCCTACGGGTTTTCTGCCAACTCTGCCAATCTCCAAGAGTTTTGCCGATGACAAGGCCGTCATCGGAATAATCCCAAAAACCAATCCAGCATGCGCAACCACCGCCTAGATGGCACCGACATCCATTTCATTCGATGCGATTTCCTTCTCGAATGGGAGCAAGAAATCGTTCCATGATTTTTACCGGCTCGTCAACCTCAGCAATGACCTCTGGTTCAGTCAAGAATTGATGAAGATCAATCTGGCCCGTTTCCAATGGAACAAACGGAGCGGTCAGTTCCTTGAATCGTTTTATCTGTTCCTCAGCGAGAATTGAGAACAACTCGCGATTTAGATCGCCTTCGAGTTCGACGGATGTTTCCTGCAGCTTTTTGGCTCAAGGTCGCTTGAACGGCGAGTTGTCCCGGCCATAATCGATTAGTATCTGGCCATTTTTGACATCAACGTCCACAATTGACACCTCGACCGGGAACTCACGGTTGCCAATCGTCTGCGTAAACTCTATTTGAAAAACTCCATTGCTTTCGGCGATTGTCGCCTTCGAGTAGATTTTGCGCTTGGACAGAATCTTGATGCAACCCAACCCAATCGTCACCACTCCATGCATTTTATTCAGGCTGAAATTATCTCCTCCGCTCCATTGTGTTTGCGAAAACGACATCCCGTCTCCGTACCAAGGAAGGTAGGAGACTCCTTGGAAATCTCCCGATTTCGAAATATGTGAATCCAGTGTTTGTCTAACTAACACCGATCTATGATGGCCAGATTCCCTGCTCCAGTGAAATTGCTGTCGTCCTTGGCGCGGTCAATAGAATAGATGCGGGTGACGGGAATCGAACCCTCGAATTCTTCATGCTTCAATTGCAGTTTGACCCGTTTCCCGTGTTACAGACAGATCGATTGTCGCTGCGACATATCACAAGCGATGATGCTGACGACGTGTTTGAGCTCCGTTCCAGCCCGCAAGTCATGCGCTATTTCGATCGGCCGATGGCGACTTGCGCTGCTGATGCTTTGGCGTTGATCGGAAAGATCGAAGCCGCCCGGACGGCTAACGAAGGCGTGACTTGGGGAATCTCGGTCCTTGAATCAGCCAAGCTCATCGGGACGGTCGGGTTCTGGCGTATTGATAACGAGCACGATCGTGCCGAAATCGGGTATCTCCTCCACCCAGAATTTCAAAATCAAGGGATCATGTCCGAGGCGCTCGCTGCGGCCCTCGACTATGGATTTGCAACGATCGGCTTTCATTCGATCGAAGCCAATGTGAACCCAAACAACGCGGCGAGTATTCGCTTGCTGGAACGAGCCGGCTTCGTTCGCGAAGCCTATTTCCGCGAAAACTACTTCTGGAACGGACAGTTTCTCGATTCGGCGATTTATTGCAAATTGACTCCGCATCGCTGAGCTCGATGTTGCCGCTGTATTATTCTCGGCCGAAGCAACTCCCAGTCCGTCTCCGAATCTCGGATCACGCGTCGAGAGAGGCGATAACTGTTGCAGTGAATTCTGACTTTCCCGCAACAAATGCGGGAACTCGCGACAATTCTGCGTGGGATTTGCAAGAAGACGCGATCGCGCCGGATCAGAAGAAAACGCCTGCAATTCCGGCATTAAGTCCAGAGCGGGTGAAGGGATTCGAACCCTCGACATACAGCTTGGGAAGCTGTCACTCTGCCAACTGAGTTACACCCGCAAGCACGCCACCATCGTACACTAATGTTGTCCGAAAACAAGAAACCGGCTATACGGAGAGCTGCCTGCCACCGAGCATTCGAAATTCCGACGGCGTTCACAAACTGCCGAGATGGTCAATCCCGCGCGGACTTTGGATTGCACATGATCGTGAAAATTTAATGATTGAGCATGCAAAAACCAAAAAGCCCCTCACCCCGCCCTCTCCCCGGAAGCCGGGGCGAGGGAACAAATCTATTTTTCAGCTTGGCCTTGCGTCGCTTCAGCGCCTTTACAAAAGTTGATCCGCGATGTTTTTTTTCCTAACCGTTGTCGCATTGAGCCTGATTCCGACTTGCGGATTAAGTGATGAAGCGTCCGATACGCTCGTCATCTGCCCGCGCAGTTTTCAAGCGGCGTTGCAGCCGTGGGTCGAGTACCGCCAGCGGCAAGGCCATCGACTGCTTGTGATCGAGCCGGCCAAAACATCGTTCGCGATTCAGCAACAAGTGCGTCAGGCGGCGGCGAAAAATCCACTGCGCAATCTGGTTCTCATCGGCGATGCGCTGAGCGATGTCGGCCAAGGACCCGCGGCAATCGTTCCGACCGATTACAAAATCGCGCTGGTGAACGTGCAGTTCGGCGGTGAGCCGGACATCGCCACCGACAATTCATACGCCGACGTCGATAGCGACGGAATCATGGACTTGACGTTGGGTCGAATCCCGGTCGACACGCCGCAACAACTTGGGCAATTCGTCGAAAAGGTCATCCGTTATGAGACCCAGGCGGATTTTGGACTTTGGCGGCGGAAAATCAACCTGATCGCGGGCATTGGAAACTTTGATCCGATCATCGACAAAATAATTGAAAATGCTTCCAAGCAAATGATCACGAACTTGATTCCGCCCTGCTACGAGACGTCGATGACGTTGACCAATTGGCAGAGCGCCTACTGTCCGAATCCGCAGCGTCTGTCCAACACGGTTGTCGAGCGGCTGAACGAGGGCTGTCTGTTTTGGGTCTATATCGGCCACGGGTTGCCGACGTCGGTCGCGCCGATGCGAGTCGGCCGGATGAGCTATCCGGTGTTCGACAATGAAATAGCGCATCGCGCCAATGCAACTCAAGGCTTGCCGATCGCAATATTCCTGGCGTGTTACAGCGGGGCGTTTGATCGCAAGACCGATTGCCTGGGTGAAGTTTTGGTCTGCCAACCGGGCGGACCGGTCGCCTGTTTGTGCGGGTCGAGGATGACCATGCCCTACGGAATGGCGACACTCTCCTACGAAATTATGAACGAGTTTTTTGTCCACGATCACGAAACCCTAGGCGAAGTCATCCTCTGTGCCAAGCAAAAACTGGCGGCGAATCGCATCGAAAACGAATATCGCGAGATGATCGAAGGATTGGGGCAATCGTTCAGTCCGAACGGAGACTTACTTCCGCTGGAGCGATTTGAGCATCTTCAAATGTTCCACCTACTGGGTGATCCCCTCTTGCGCGTCCCACGGCCCAATCCATTGGAATTGAAAGTCCAGTTGTCGCCAAGGGATCCGAAAACGGCGCAGATTTCCGGCGTGGCGCCGCGCGGCGGGACGCTGATGTTGGACTTGGCGTATAAACGAGATCGCATGCGCTATCGGCCGGAGCGCCGCAAGACGTTCGATTCGTCCCGGTCCGCATTGGAACATTACGATGAGACGTATCGCAAATCGAACGACATGATCTGCGTCGCTCAATCGATGCAAGTCGGCGCTGGACCGTTTTCCGCGGACCTCTTGATTCCGACCGATGTTTCGGGTGAATGCCACGTCCGGGGATTTCTGACGACTGAAGACGGATCCTGGACCGAAGCCGTTCCCATCGTGATCTCAAGTGATCGGCAGAGCCGCCGGCCCGTTTTCACGGGAAGTCCTGATCCAAATGTTCAGCGCCTCAAGCGGTAGGCGTCGACGCCATACGGTAGTCAGTCGATCCTTGGCAAACCGGCAATAGGCGCCGGATTTCGGCAGCGGGTCAGGTTACCAATCGACATTAGCCTGCGCGCTCCTTGGCCGTGAATTTATTGATTTTGGATGTAGTGCGGCCATCCTGGGCCGCTTTTTCCGGTCGTGCGACGG
>JBGTJE010000002.1:0-2265 GCA_041745295.1 Pirellulaceae bacterium
CCGTATTCGGGCGCCATGTTGGCAATGGTCGCCCGATCGGCAAGCGACATCGTCGACACACCGTCGCCAAAAAACTCCACGAACTTCCCGACGACCTTTTCCTTTCGCAAGACTTCGGTCACGGTCAGCACCAAATCGGTCGCCGTTGTTCCGGGAGGGAGCTTGCCGGTGAGTTTCATGCCGACCACCTCGGGCATGAGCATGTAAATCGGCTGGCCGAGCATGACCCCTTCGGCTTCAATGCCGCCCACGCCCCAACCGACAACGCCGAGGCCGTCGATCATCGTGGTATGGCTATCGGTGCCGACAAGTGAATCGGGAATCGCAACCTTGCCGGCATGGTCGTCCAAAAGAAACACGCATTTAGCCAGGTATTCCAGATTCACTTGATGCACAATGCCGGTGCCGGGCGGCACGACACGGAAGTTATTGAACGCGTCTTGACCCCAACGCAGGAATTCGTAGCGCTCGCGATTGCGGGAAAATTCCAGTTCGATATTTAAGTCGAGTGCTTGTCCCGAGCCGAAGTAATCGACTTGCACCGAGTGGTCGATCACTAAATCGACCGGCACGAGGGGATTGATTTTCTTGGGATCGCCACCGAGTCGCTGCATTGCAGCACGCATGGCGGCGAGGTCTACGACGCACGGCACGCCTGTGAAATCTTGCAGCACCACCCGAGCGGGCTTGAACGGGACTTCCACGCCGCTGTCACCAGGGGCCAACACGCCACAGGTGTCGGTCCATTTGCAAAGCTCCTTGACATCTTTTTCGGTGACGACATAGCCATCGCAATTTCGCAGACACGATTCCAACAGCACACGGATCGAGTAGGGCAGGGCGGCGACTTTCGTGAGCCCCAAGCTTTCGAGTTTCGACAGTCGGTAAATCCCGGCGAGGCCATGGCCAGTTTCAAAGGTGTCGCGGGCGGCAAACGGATCGATCTTCAGGGGGGTGGCCATTGTCTGTCGATTTCCTGGAGAGTGGCGGGGCAACCTAATCTGGACAGGTATTTTACCGTTTTCCAGAAGGCTTGTCTGCCGGGTGTCGGCGCCTTGAGAACCTGCCGAGTTGAAAGTGTTCGCCCAGCAATTCTAGTAGTGATAACGAGCCTGTAGAAAATCGATTCGTTGGTCCTGCCCAAAGTACACAAGTCGATGCTCCTGGGTCAGCCGACGAGACCAAGCATCGGCGTCGAGGTACTTGAGAGGTTCAGGTTTTCCAATTCCTGAAAAAGGATCTCGCTGAATCGCTTCCACGAATTTAAGGATTTTGAGTGCCGTCTTACGATCAATTTTGATCCAATATTCCAGGTCTTCAAAAAACTCCGGTTGAAAAACGGCTTCTCGGACTTTATTCTTCGACAAGGCCAACCTTTCTGCGAAGCTGTTCTAAAGAGAGTCGGGTGCCTTTATTAGCTCTTGCGCGCTGCAGAGCCGACAAGAGTCTCTGTGCGTTTTTGGGAGATCGCAAAAGATGCGCGGTTTCAACGAGGCTACTTAATTCTGAGGCAGAAATCATGGCGACAGGCTCTTTGCCACGCCGATTGACAATCACAACCTCTTGATTGTCCACGACGTTGTCAAGAAATGCCGCAAGTTGAGTGCGTGCTTGTGTGTAAGTCGTTTCAATAGCCATGAGATACCCCTTACATTTTAACGTACAGTAATACTGTACAATATTTCTGTTTAAGAATCAAACCATGTTCACGGCATTTCGACCGCGGATTGGCTTCTAGCACGCTGCTCCTCGTAGGGATTCTTTCAAGCGAACTTCCTAATACGCAAGCCGGTCTCTGTTGAGGCTCAGTTTACAAGTGCCTCCACCGAGCTACAGCCTCGATGTGGACGAGAACTGAATGCGCGAGAGCGCGAATCTAGCCCAATCGCTGAAAAACTTGCCCCATCGCCAACCTCCCCGCGAGCCACTAAAATAGTCCCTTTTGTTGGACGACGGGATCACAGAGGAACAAGAAAGGATCGTTCATCACATGACCCAACGGGCATACAACTTTGCGGCCGGACCGGCCGTGCTTCCCGAGTCGGTGCTGGCTCAAGTGCAGCGCGAGATTATGATGCTTCCCGGGCCGAAGGCTTCGATTCTGGAAATCAGCCATCGTTCGCCGACATTTAAGGAGATCATCGAAGCCGCCGAAGCGAATATCCGCAAGCTGCTCAAGATCAGCGACGACTATGCCGTGTTGTTTCTGCAGGGTGGCGGGCGGTTGTTGTTCTCAATGATCCCGATGAATCTGGCGACCAAGGA
>JBGTJE010000003.1:0-29160 GCA_041745295.1 Pirellulaceae bacterium
ACACGGCCAGCGCCCGGCGTCATCGCTGCAGCAATAAGGGCTTGCCGAGCGTTTTTAGAGGCTTGCAAACTCTAGATTCTTGGCGAGCGCCTCGATCCGAATCGTCGTCTTTGGATCATTGTCGCCCGAGGTCACGCGAATCCGCATTCCGGCCTTCAAATCCGAAGCCTTGCAGACTTTGCCGTCACACGTGATCATCACATCGTCGGTCAGGGTGCGCGTTTGCTCTTCCTTGCCTTGCGTGCCCGTCATGACGAGCTGATTGCCCGTGATGCTGACGACTTTGCCATCTTGCTGATTGCTCGCGAACTGCAGGTTCTTGTCGATCGCTTCGACGCAGACCGCCGCCAGCGAATCAACGCTTTCGGCTGTAACGCGAACCTTCATTCCCGGCTTCAAGTCCGAAGCCTTGCAGACCTTGCCGTCACAGGTAACCTTCACGTCGGCCGACAAGGTGCAGGTGCGCTCTTCCTTGCCTTTCGTGCCCGTCATGACCAGCTTGTCGCCGGTGATGCTGATGACTTTGCCATCGTGACGATTACTCGCGAACGCCAGATTTTTGTCGATCGCTTCGATCCTTGTCGCCACGTTCTTATCGGTGCCCTTGGTGGTCACGCGAATTTTTGCCCCCGCTTTCAGATCAGCCGAATTGCAGACTTTCCCGTCTAGCGTCAGCTTGGCATCGGCGGCCAATGTATGGGAGTGCTCTTTGCCATCCGTGCTCTTCATCACCAGCGTATCGCCGCTAACGCTGACCACCGTACCGTCGTGGGTCGCTTCATCTATTCGTGTGTCCGCCAGCGCGGACGCGACCACGACGAGCACCGCGACGACCATGGCGCCCATGGCAAAAATTCGGCTGTTTCTAATCATTGACTTCATAATTGTCTTCCCTTGAAAATTTCACGGACCGTTTACGAAAGCAACATGCCTTCGTTGTCCACTGGACGTTTCCAGCCAGTGAATCGTTTGGTCCCCGCCCGTATGCCGTCGGATCGTCAACTCGACAAAAGTCCGACGCACGTTCAGAGTCTTCGACGCGAGGGTTCGCAAAGTCAGGGTGTCGGGCAGTTTCTGTTGCGGAATGGGCCATCCGTTGGCAAGCCAATCCACGATCTCCCAAAGGAGCAAACTGTTTACATGCTGACGGAATTCGACCGCTCGCGCGCGATTCCTCCGATGTTCATTTGGTTGAAGAAAATCAGTCGCTGGCGAATTGCCAGTTCCGGTGCTTCAACCAAGTCGTCACCTGACGACTGGTGTTCTCAACTGCAGCATTCCGCTGAATCGTGTCGGGGATTCCGCATCCATCCATTCGGCACGCCTCGAGACAATCCGGCCAGAGATTTCGTTAAACTCAGGCGCGCCCTCGGCGCATCCCGCCTGCTAAGAAGGACAGTACCGCGATTACGAGGAAGACGACAAAGAGAATCTTCGCCACTCCCACGAAGGAACCGGCAATTCCTCCAAATCCCAAGACGGCCGCGATTAGTGCGATCACAAGACAAGTAATGGCAAGCTGTAACATGATCAAATCCTCTAATAAAATGTGCTTTATGCCCGTTGGACGATCTCCGGTGTGGGCATGTAATTGACAACCCGAGACCGTTTCATTTTTGCCGTCGTGGCGATTCCTATCCATCAAGACATGTCGCCGTTGTGGCCGTGAAATTTCTTCTGCTCTTTTCGCTCCTCTGCGATCAGCGCGACCATGCCAAGCATTCCACCGGTTACGCTGTGCCCATTCCCGGCATGCTCCTGGCGACGATCCGTCCCCGCGTAACCCACGTCGCAACCTCCAGCGCAAATCCGTTCCACGATCTCCAGACGCTGTACGGGAATGTCGGTGCCCCCCTCAAAACCGAGCTTTACTCTGCTGCCAGCGATTTCCAGCACCGTGATTTTGAGCACTTGGTCGATGCCACCGCCGCCGCCCACGACCACCGCTTCGCGAAGTTTTCTCGAAAGAACTAGCATGGAGCTCCTCCTATTTCAGGGAAACTTGTACGGTTGTTGAACACTTGTTGTGTCCGTCGCCGATTTACGTGCACGCACTCCAACAGCAGCAGCGTTTCGACGACAGAAGGACTTACCGGTTTAATCAACACGAGGTCGACGCCTGCCTCGACGCATTGTTGTCGGCGACGGTGATCGGCCCGTCCAGTAATTGCGATGATGAAGCACTCATCTCTCGGCACGTCGACTCGAAGCTGTCGCGCCACCTGGCATCCATCGACAATAGGCATCTCGATATCAAGCAGAACGACATCGGGACGCTGCTCTGCAGCGGCTTTCAGAGCCGCGGCGCCATTGTAGGCAAAGCTCGCAGCGTGCCCCCAGCTACCGACCAGCCACGCAAACGAGTCCGCTGTGTCCTGCTCGTCATCGACCACCAAGACTCGAAGCACTTGCGGAACGACGGAGTCACAACCCGCCTCGGAAACGTTTTCGTGAACCAATGCCTTTCGACAAGATAACTGGTGGCGATTAGAGGCATTGGAATCGGTCCACTTCGTTGGCGCGAACGTGCTCAGTAATAACGGTGCCATGTTGACTATCCTTAGTGTTTTGTCAGGAGATTTAAAATCATTTTTAAAAATCAGTGCTGGGAACTGCGCGGAGCCCTTCCTCAACGGCGCGCTCGATCGAGTCACCATCCGTGCCCGGTTTTGGGAACGCGCTTGGAGTTAGCAAAAATACTTGCACCATTGCACCGGTCGAAAACGCATGGACGACGGTTCCCGTCGCGGTTTCGATTTCCGCGGCCGCTTCACGCACCTGACGGCCTGTGATCCGCTTGATCTCCCGCCGCATTTCCGCCGTGGAGTTCGCAAAAAGCTGCCGATGAAACTCTTGCACTTGGGCGGCGCCGGCTGGGCTCTTTGCCAAAGCCCTTTCGGCCGGTGTCAGTGCGTCGTGAAGGTTGACGACCAACGTGTCTTCTCCGAGGACGACCGTCACCGCCGTCGGCACGTGGCCCGTCCGTTGCTCTTGGAGACGGCTGGCCACAAGGGCAAGTTGTTGCGCAACATTCAAGTGAGTTTCGTTCATAGTCGTTCCTTCATCCGGACCGCCCGTGCGACTAAAAAAAGAGTTACTTTCGACGCGTTGCCTGACCCATGGCGCAAAAAAAAACCGATGTGGCGAAACACCCGGAGGTATTTCGCCACATCGGTTTACTTTTTAACGAGCCCCCTGGCATAGCCAGGTTGCGCCTTATCTAGTCATCCGAAAAATTGATCTGTTGCCGTGCAAAGTTTAGGCGCAAAATCGCTCCATTTCGCACAGCATCATGAATCGTACATCAAATACCGTGGCCAAGCAACAGGATAATGCAGTTATTGAGCCCTCAAAGATAGAAATTACCCAGTCGGCGCCACGCCGGAAGGGCAAAACGCGCAAAAGGACGAAATTCCGGCATTCGTTCCGGCATCGGATGGTCACGACAAGTTTTCGTTAATGCGAGACGCCAGGTCTGTCGAATGGGATCGATTTGGCATTCGTCGCCTCCCGATAACTGACCAGCTGTTGGCGGCGGGGGTCCCACAGATTCAATCGCAAACAGGCAATTATGTCGCGTGGGCGAAGCGTTGTGACCACCGGCTGTTGAAGTTCAGGAATTGCCGCCATGGCTTCTGGGAGGCGATAAAACGGAATGAGTGAATTCAAATGGTGGACGTGGTGGTAGCCAATATTGCCCGTGAACCACCGCATGATTGGACCGAGCTTCAAGTAACTAGACGATTCGAGAGAGCCGCGAAAATGATCCCATTCCTCAGCCGGCACTATGTGCAGGCCGTCGTAGTCGTGTTGGGCGTAAAAAAGATATGCACCGCACGCACCAGCAATTGTTAAAGGAAGCAAGAAAGCAAAGAACAGCACCGGTAACCCGGCAAAAACCCAGAGCGCGGTAAGGATCCCGCCGTGCACGATCAGCGAAATCAAGCTTTCCCAGTTTTTTAGTGGATTCTGCAGCAGTGGCGTGAGGCACATGCCGCCAAAGAAAACGGTCACGTAGGCGGTTAGCATCGTTAGCGGGTGCCGGGCGATACGATAGCGCAATCGCTGCCACGTCGACGCCCGCTGCCACATATCAGTCGTCATGAGTGGAAAGGAGCCGAGGTCCGAAGTCAAGAGTGAGAATTCGCCGTCGTCCGCAGGAATCGGCTTTACAACATTGGCATGGTGAAAGTTGTGGCTATGACGCCAAGTACGCGGCGGGGTCAGAGCGACCATTCCGTAGCTGTAAAACAGTGCCTTCGCGAGACCTGACCCGCGTAGCAGTGAGCCGTGCAGGAAATCGTGATACAAAATAAACGCTCGCACGAGCAGTAATCCGCAGATAAGCGACGCACCCAGGCGCACCGGCCACCAGGGTGAAATTGCCGCAAGGATGAGGGCAAAGCCAAGAGCAATGAATGTGGAGCCTACGCACCACCAACTCTTGATGCGGTATTCCGCTGCGAACGGACGGGTTGCCGCATGCAGCTCTTTTCCCGTGCGAGGAGGAAGGTCTGAATTGTCAGGCATGGATCTACTTCGCTGATTTCTTCGTGCGTTTTCCTGACATTGCCTTCCGCGTTTTTTGCGGGGAATCTGATTTGCGGACAGGCACTTTGTTGAAATGCTCGGCCACTCTGGCCGCAATTTGCCTATCGGTCATCTTGTCGGCGGTGGCCTGTTCCACGATCCCGCCAAAAAGTTTTTTGCTGTTAATACGTTTAACGAACTCGCCTTTGGCTTCACCGGGACCAAGAATGAGAATTGCTTCGGCGCCACGTAACGAAGTAATGACGTCATCGTAGTAATCTTTGAGGTCGTTTTCCACCTTTCGCCCTAGCCTATTCTCCGCGATATAGTCATTGGGCTTGTACTTGCTTTTTGGGCGTAAGCTTCGCGCAGACCGAACCGGTTGTCCGATATCAAATGCGATCTTTTTGATTTCATTGCCCGCCTCGGTGACCAAGACCACGATGGCCTGCTTATGGTCAATCCAAACTCCTGCCTTAGTCGCCATTTCTTGAACCCTTCCCTATTCTTCGCTTGATCTTTTTCTGAATCAGTCGTTTCATTGAGCTGTCATCGACCCCGTCGCCCTCCTACACAAAACGAAGGAGTCACTGCCCATTGGTCAACGGCAACCGCTCGCCGCACATTTCGGACTGGCCGAGCCGCGATGAACTGCATTTTAATATAGCCGATTACCAGCAAAGCCTGCAGGGTCCCGGTCTCGGAGAATTCCTTCTACCGAGAACCAAGTCATGCACTGGAAGGCTTACGTTTCTTCGATCTTTACCCCTGGTTGCCGACGACGCCACGCGGACGAAAGGGTGTAGGCGGGGCGGCGAACGCGGTTAATGCCTCCCAAAGGACGATGCGCAGCGAGTGCATGCCAAACGTTGAAGGACAGATTCCTGTAGGCATCTTGCTGACAAAGCAAACCAATTTCCTGCCGCGGTAACAAAAGGTGAGCGACCGTGCGATACGGTGATTCGCTTTCCGGCCATTCAACGCTGGCGTCTTCAATGGGCATCGATTGCTCAGAGGTACGCAGCTGCACCTGAAACTCAAATAGTATTTCCTGCGTTCGCAGTGTTTCTTCGAGGGCCAAACGCATCGCATCGGCCTTGGTTCCCAATTGCTTGACTAGATCGAAGTACGAGTCAAGGCGATCCCCAGCCGGTTGCGCTCGGTATTTGGCCACATATTTTCCGAACCGAATCGGGGCCATGCTGAAGTACGTATTGCTTGCCGGGTGCGCGGGAAGTTGTCCCACTATTCGCGCGACAGTCAGCGCCTCGCGCCAATGCCAATGAAGCGGGTTCCAGTCACCCCCAGTCAGTGCCCCTTGCAACGTCGCAAGCGAACTGTCGTTCGCTTGCACGAGAACTTGTTCCAGTCGCAAATAGTCCTTTACGTTCCGGGCGAAAAACACCGGATGATTGATCATCACGAAATCTTGCGTTTGGCCCCTCATTTCGTCGGCCAGCGTCATGTCTCCTTCGACCCCTAGCACCTTGATCGCCATTCCGCGACCGTCCGGAACTGCGTCCGGTTGGGCCTGACTCGATGAGTTAGAAAATCGAACCACCGCCGAGAAAATGCCATCTCGCTCAAATAGTCCCTGTGCAAGTTTGTCGGGCAGGTTCGGAAGCACCCGAAATTCCGCTTGGACATAACCATGCGTCTTTACGTGTACATCCGCGCGAAACTGGCCGCTTTTCGCCTGGCTCCGCGCTAAAATCAACTCCAGTGCTTGAAGCGCGCGCCGGATATCGTCCGCCTCATCGGCCGGGATCGTTTCGACGTCATCCGCGTACGGAAGGGGCCAGTTAGCATTGGTCATTGCAGTTGCCTTGAACGTGTGCAACGGTTCGTCCCAGCCGAGACGAGGCCCGCGAAGCAGACGCGCGCGGCTGCGACCACGAGCGGTACTCTCCGACGAATCCGCGATGCTGACACGATCAAGTCTCTTGCGCCGCGAAGCCGCGCGACGTCATGGATTGCTCAAACGCTTCTTAGCGTCGGCGGCTCCAATAATAGCCGCCACCCCCGCCGAACACTAGGACCAACACAAGGATCAAAATGATAAGGCCAGTAGTACTCATAATCGTTCGCTCCCTTTCGCTGATTGACTAAACCCTGCCGGCTACGGCCACACGCCAGCCCTGTTCACCGGCTACCCATTCCCGTTCGCGCATCGAGACAACTTCACTAGCGCACTTTTTTCACGGCTTTCTTTACTTTGGCCGAGGCCTTCCTTACGGCTTGCTTGGCTTTACCAACTGCCCTGTCGGCGACTTGCTTAACTTTGCCGATCGCCTGGTCTGTCTTGCCCTCGGCGCGAAGCTTGTCGTTGCCGGTCAACGCACCGGCGGCCTCCTTGATTCGGCCTTTTACTACGTCGGTCTTGCCACCCATGATGGTAACTCCTTAATTCCTAAACGTTGTTTTCGTAGCAGCGTTTCGCTAAGAACTTGTACGACGCGTCGCGGAAGGTTTTGTCCAATTCGCCCCAGGCCTACTAGGCTCCCGTTTGAACATCCTTCCTAGCCGCCGCGGTTGATTGATCAACGTTGGCCATGGCGCATTCGGCGTCCAATGGATCGATTATACTGCATTCCACGCGCAAAGCACCGCCTCCAATTAGTGACTATTTCCTGTAGACTTTCGGACGTCGCTCGAGCGGCGATGTGAGTTTTTGCATTCAAACGAAACTTTTTTGCGCGTTGCCCCAGCGTTTTCTCGACCAATCCGGAATTCGTTCATGAAGACACAGGGCGAAATTGAAGCAGCCATCTGCGAAGGGATGTCGCGTTTCCAACGGGAATACATGGGTCGGGGCCCCAAGGACCTCCGAGCCCATTTGATTGGTGATTTGCTGCTGGTTCGCTTGCAGGGTGTTTTGACTGCCGCCGAGCAGCATCTGGTCATGACGCTTTCGCCAGAGAAAGGGCGCGACTTGCTGAAGGAAGTCCGATCTCAACTGATCGAAATCGCGAGAACGACTCTAGAAGCGATGGTACTGGACATCACCGGCATCAAAGTGTGTAGCTTGCACCACGATATAAGCACCCTCACCGGCGAAGAGATCGTGGTTTTTACACTGTGCGAAGCCCCGCAATTCCGCGAGAGCAAGAAGAAGTAAACCGCCGCCGACCAGGCCTATCAGATTACATTTGGCATTGTCGCGCGGACCACTGCAATATTCCAGGGCGTTTGGCAGCCGTACTCGGTCTGTTCACGACGCCGTTGTCCGCCGCGGAGAAGCCGGGGTGGTGAAGATGAAAAATGAGGCCAGTTATAACTGCGACTCGTGCGGCGAGGAGATCGTCGTGCCCATCGACCTGTCGGCGGGGTCGGCGCAAGTGTACGTCGAGGACTGCCCGGTTTGCTGCCGCCCAAACGTCATTCACGTCGAGATTGACGAGGGCGGCGATATACGGGTATGGGCGGAAAGAGAGTAGGATCGGACGCGCTTCATCGACTACCTCAGCACAGCGAGTCAGCCACCACTGCCACGGGTCAATTGACGGCCGTCTTTCGTGAGCCAAAGAGGCCGCGTTTGTCAAACGACGCAATCGCTTTTTCTTCGGTCTTGCAAATGTTGAGCGACGTGTTCAGTTTCATTAACTCGAATACCTTCATGATACTGGGCGCGATGGCGCAAAGTCGAAGCTCGACTTGAGCGTTCCGACATTCATTGTTCAAGCTGATGATTTTGCTTAGCATTGCGGATGACATGAATGTGACCGTATTGAAGTTCACTACCATTTTCCCGCCGGAGCATTGCTGGATCAAGCTTAAGAGGTCTGCGCCGATTTCATTGATTCGTGCCGTGTCCAAAATCCGGGCGTCGGCCAGGTAGGCGATTAGGATATCATTTGCAATTCGAGTTTGAATGGATTTGCCGGTCGATTGAGGAACCGCGACTGGGACTTGACTGGACCCGCCAGCCTGCTTATCGAAGAGGGCACGGACTTTATCCAGTAGTTGCGGGTCTTTGGCGCAAGCCGCTTCGATGAAACCATTTCGCAGTTCGCTCGGCAACTTCATCGCCGAACAATAGATATTTAGTTCGTGCATGGCTGGCTCCTGGATGAATCGTGGCGTCCATAATGATATGCGACGCCTGCGGAAAAAAGGCAGGACGAAGACTCGGCGTTAGAAGAATCTTTGGCAAATGTCCGCGATTGGGGGAGGCCTATTTAGGTCATGCATCCGTTTGATTTTATTGCACGATTTCGCCCCACGCCGTCGGCGTATTTGACGGGTGTGATTTTAATGTTGCGGCAGGCGATCGGGCCGTGATTGCCGCCACGAGAGTCATTCCCGCGAAGGCGGGAATCCATATTCGGTGCTGCGCAGTAGGGCAATTCCTCCGTCATTGGAACTTGGATTCCGGGACTCGGGCCGGAATGACACAAAAAGCTTCTTTGTTTTCCTTGGGGAACGCGTTGTCCGGCCGGAAAACGTCAAGTCACTTCATTCTCGTTTTTTCCTGAAAGCCGCACCAACGACCGCGCCAAATGCACCAGCCCATCGGGACAACGGCGCCGCGGCTTCATCCGACTGTTTTTCCGTGCGACTACGACTTCGTTCCCCGGAAGCCGCGGAAGCGGCAGACTTGTCTCGCGCGCTTGAGCGTTCATACTCCGGAAATGGAAGCCAGTAATCGCGTACCGAATACGTCATAGAGTTCTCCTTCTTTTCCTCTGTTCTCTAACGAAAGCCGCAGCAGTTAGTTTTGCACTTCGTCTAACGGTAAGCCGCAGGCGCTGGGTTCGCCGTCGCCTGCGGCTTGGTGTTAAACGATTTGGATCCGCGAAACTTTGGAATGGATCCCAATCCTAAGAATCAATTCTTGGTCCAATGCGGGATTAACGGTTTTGGTTTTCGTCGCGTCTGATTGTAACACGCATCGACCGCGTCGCGCACCGTGTTGCAAGCAATGTCTCGCCGGAATGCAAATTAAACTATCCATGCCAGCAAGTCCGGGAGTAGGTCAAGTCGCCAATGGACCGCAGCCGTTTCGCTCCGCGGGCTATGCCTACAAAGTGATTTCAAAACACTGACAGAGCCAGCGTTGTTCTTGGGCAGGCGTCGCTCCGCGAGACGAAAACGATTTCAAGTTGCACTCGAAACCACCCGACAGCACAGCATTCATCTCGCTGAGCGTGATGGCTACACGAAAACTGACCCAATACCGCACGTCCCCTTTTTTTTTAATCCCTTTAGACCTGTCACATCCGCGTCTTGTTATACGTAAATCCTTTTACGAGCGTCGCCATGTCCAGATCAGATGCGGTGAATCGCGATGTGATTGCACCGGCCAAATGAGTTTGGGAACGGCCTTGTTTTGCTACTTTGTTGTCGACTGTTGCTTAATAATTTGAATCAGCGAGTCTGTTGTCCCGACCTGACCCGTCACGGTCGTTGTTGGAAACAACAATTTGGGCACGGTACCGGCGCCAATTTTTTGGTATAGTTCAACTTGCTTGGCGACATACTCACTCGCCGTTTTTTTTGCCAGCTCGGCGTCCAGTTTGTCTTTGCCAACTAAGTTTTCGGCATACGTTTTCGCTGCTGCAGCGCTTGGCGTGGAGTTTCCTGAAAATAGCCATTCGTGAAACTTGCCGAATTCATTTGGATTGACTCGCCACACTGCCACGCTTAAGCGAGATAGTTCGCAGGCGTCGGCATGCGCGGCGTCCGTCGTTTGAATCGTCGGATTACATTGGCTGTTCATCGGAACCGACAGGGCCAGCAAAGCGACATCCTTGCCGAGCTTGTTCATCGCGCCGCTCACTGCTTTATGGTTTTCTCGGCAATACGGGCAAGTGTAATCGAAAACTTCAACAATTACGTACTTAGCATTTGGGCTTCCGACCAAAGGCCACTGTTTGATGTCAAGCCGTAGTTTGCCGCCGTGAACATTCACCAAGCGTCGTTCATCAGAGGCTTTGGGCGGCGTCGAATCGGAAGTGGGGATTGGCTTTGTTGAGCCGGTCGATTCGTCTTTCGCTTGAGATGTCTGATCGTCTTGAAGATTCAATGGTGAGACCGCAATCAGTAGGCTTGTTGATCTCAGCAGCGCCGCTTGCCAAAACATTGCGACGCCACGAACCGCCGGCGACAGTACACCGTTACGAGAGTTGTGTTCCAACGGAGCCTGGGGCGTTTCACTTTTCAGTTTGCTTTCGCCCGAGGCTTTCGATTCAAATCCTGGAGCGCTAAAAACATTTGGATCGTCTGTTGAGTCATGGCTTTCCCGTTGGGGATTCGCAAGCGCTCCGCTTGCGTGGTTTTCAATCGTGTACCTCCGCGGCGGCTCAGCAATCAGCTGCGCAGTTGCGAGGATGGCGACGCCGACAAATCCAATTGCAGACAACATCAGTGTGCGATTCCTTCCCAGCGGCATTACCCAAAGGACAGCGCCGGCCAAAAACAGACCGCAAGCGTGTGCGGCCAAACAGTATCCACAAAGTCGGCCAACGACAAAAAGTTGCAATGAAATGAACCAAATTGCTGCGAGGCCAGCGGCGCACGCTGCTGCCGTCACCACATACAGGGCCACCGTGCGAAGCTTCGTTCGCTCTGATACGAGATTCACCAAAAGAGCCAATAACATCCCCAGGTACAATCCGGCGGCAGGGATGCCGACAGGAACTCCAAATGCCATGGACCATTTACTCTGAAACACGTGGTTGCAATCGAGAATCTGGCCGCTGCCACATCCGAAGAGCGTTGTTGATGTAAGCGCAGCCCAACTGAGATACGTCGATAGGCATAGCGCTACGGCGGCGATTACCACCATTGCCCATCTCATGCCGATCTTGAACGAGCCGTCGGTAGTCAAAAATCTCGGGATTCCCGCAACTCTGGTTCGAGTTCTTGCCGGCAAGGTCACGGTGCCTGTGCTCGAGAGTCTGCCGTGCCGTTGTTTCGGCAAGTAGGAGTTCTCAATAGTGGCCATTGCATACTGCCTTAAAAACGCATTCATTGCAAAAAAAACGCAATGCTGCTCAGCCAACGCCGAGAGTTGGCAACCATTAGTGGCAATTGGCATGCCATTCAGAGATTTCAGCAGGAAATCAGCTAAATACGCGCGAAACCAAACTCCAAGCCACTCGATCGAGTCGGAATTGATCGCGTTGAAAGCACGACGGATCGAAACATACCAACGTTTTCGTCGTTTATTCCCACACGGTGGGATAAACAGACGGTCGCATTCGCGGCCCACGCTGCTAAAGATCTTTCAAGCGAACGGTGACATGCGCTATTTCCATTTCCGCGCTTAGGATTGTTCGGTTTTCGATTGCGGGATTGGTTGCTCGAGATGGTGTCCATTCGGACCGCTTTCGCGCTGCCAAAGCAGCCAAGCAAACACTAATCCTAGCATACTCAATACAACAAACATCCAAAGCATGGGCGTGTAGCCCTCCGGATTTTCCGCGCTGGCTAGATTCCGATCGTTGAGCCATCCAGGGACCAAATTGAAGACCGTCAATCCGACATTCTGCAGCATGGTCATAAGGCCATAGGCGGTCCCCAATTGATTTGGACGCACCAGATACGTTACCGAAGGCCACATCACGGCCGGCACCAAGGAGAAAGCAATGCCGAGGAAAACGGTTGAAACCCAGAGACTCCAATGGGTGTACAAAAGCACCGGAAAAACTAAAAGCAGTAAGAGCGTACCACCCGCCATGAATAGTGAACGCCGTCCGACTTTATCGACTAGTAGTCCGAAGAGGGGAGTCGCGATAATCGCCGCCAAAAAGACGTGGCCATTCATGGCGCCCGCCTCGTCCAATGGCAGCCCGTGGGCATGTTGGAAGTACTTGATAGAAAACGTACTTCGGAACGGAAAAATGACCGAATAAAATGTCACGCAGAGACCAACCACGTACCAATACGAGAGATCAAATCGCCACAGGTCGCTCCAAACGAAACGACCTGACTTAGCCGGGCGAGCCAAATCATACCGCTGCTCGCACGATCGCTCGAAAATAAAATACACGGCCGCCGCGACAAGACTAAGCGCGGTAAAACTGGCTGCCAGAAATAAGGGGGCCTGCCACCCATGCTCGTAAAAAGCGCGTGCCCACGTCGGGGAATTGTCGGCAGCATACGAACCGGCTCGGGCGATGGCCAAGTTTACTCCAAAAGCAAATCCCAGCTGGCGTCCCACGAACCATTGTCCCAACGTTGTTGTTATTGCGACGATCATCGACTCGGCTCCGAGTCCAAAAATCAGTCTGCCTGCGGCCATAATCGTGAAATTAGAAGTGGCAGCCGTGATGAAGACTCCCACAACGCAAATTGCCGCGAAGCCACCGACCGCCTTACGGGTTCCGATTCGATCGACAATGATCCCTCCAATCAGCACCATGATGATGTTGGGTAAACTGTAGATCGCATTCAGGGTCCCTATTTGAGTATTGGTAAACCCCAAGAATCGCTGAAGATGGGTGGCGAGCGGCGCGATCGCGTCGTAGGCGTAATAATTGCCAAACATGGCGATGCCGAGCAGCACAAGCACCGTCCAACGGGCGCTCGCAGGAGGCGGAGGGGATTGATCCAAAGGCGGTTGTACATCACTTCGAAGGCCGCTCACCGTCCGGTTCTCCCTGGGAAACTCAAATTCGTAAACGCGGTCTCAACGCCGTCAAATCCATTATGCAAGCATGCTGCACAGGTTCCCAAGCGACGATGTCGACGTTGTCCGCGTTGGAATTATCGATTCCTAATTTAGGGACTCGTCTTGGGGAGATGCATTTAACGGTGACTTAACAGCTCGATTTCTTTTTGTCGATGATCAGCGCGTCCCCGGATCTTTTTGCAGAGCTCGCTCGAGTTTCGGCCCAAATTCTGGCGAATTCGGCTACGTCAGACGCTACACTTTCGTCGAACGCGCGCTAGTCCTTCAAAACGAACGTCACTTTGAGATGGACGCGATATTCCGAAATCTTGCCCTTTTCGATTACCACTTCTTGTCCTTCAACCCAAGCGCCTTTGATATTATCGAGCGTCTTGGCGGCGCGTTTGATTCCTTCCGACACGGCATCTTCGAAGCTCTTCTTGGAGGTCGATTTGATCTCGGTGATTTTGGCAACGGACATATTGCATCTCCTTTAAAAATGAGTTGCGTTGAATTTTAACGAAGGCGTTTCAAAGCGACAGTAGTCGAGAGTCGCGGGTAGTGACGGATTTTCGAATTGGCTTCAAACACGAAAAACCCGTCCAAATGCGAGGACGGGTTTCGTGGTTCTACAAATCAAGTCGGATTCGGGCTCGTCGTTGACACAAATTCAGGTCGCGGGTTAGCCGACCATGTCCTTCAACGCCTTCAACGGCTTGATCTTGACGACGTTTCGGGCTGGCTTGGCCCTAAAGGTAACTTCTTCTTTGGTAAATGGATTGATCCCTTTGCGTTCTTTGGTCGCAGGGCGATGCTTAACGGTGATCTTGCATAATCCTGGAATCGCGAACATGCCGGGGCCTTTCTTGCCGACCGAATTCTTGATTTGAGTTGTCAGCGAATCAAACACGGACGACACGTCTTTCTTGCTGAGCCCGGTTGACTCAGCGATGTTGTTTACGATTTCTGTCTTGGATGGAGCCTTTGCGTTGTCTTTTCCTTTGGCCATTCGGTACCTCCCCGCAGGTGATAAAAAAACTGGTTCGATGTGCGACGTTCCGCAACGCGGTACGGGTGAAAATTAAACTTTGCCGGGAATAAAAAACAAGCGGACCTGCCGGCAAAATGACGGGAAAAAGCTTGCTTTTGCCAAAAAACCTCAAAATTTCCCGCAAAAAAGTCGCGGAAACCAAGAATCTGACGATTATAGGGTGGTTTTTTGCCGGATTAAAGTGGGTCGAGCGAAAGGCCGCGATCGCCTTCACCGCCCCTTTGCAATGGACCATGCGAATCCCTTGCGACGTCCACACGCGGTTCAATGATACAACCGATTTGCGTTCGCGATGGCGGTTACCTCGCGCCGCAATTAGACCATTAATCCCATCAGCATTAGAATGAAGTGCAGTTGTCTTCCGACGGACTAGTTTCATCCAGCGAGTCCACGTTGATTTCTTCGAGACTTTCAGCGCGTCCTTTGTGCCGTGCCGCCGTTCCCGTGCTCGCGTTTTGCAGCGCGATCCTCGGGTGCCTTACGGTTGGCGACGAGCCCGGGATTTCCCAGGAGACCCTGGCGGTCGCCAACGAGAATTTTTCGCAAACGTATCGGCCCTTTCTCAAGAAGTATTGTTCGGAATGTCATTTTGGGGCATCGGCAACGGCGGGAGTGAACCTCGAAGTCGACCTCAACGTCGAGGGGTTGCTATTGCATCAAAAAACTTGGGAATCCGTGCAGCGAGTTTTAACCGAACATGAAATGCCGCCCGACGAAGCTGCGCAGCCCCACGACGAAGAACGGGCCGCGTTCGCAAATTGGCTCGATTACGTTCTGAATACTTTGCGCTGTGCTGGTCGAACCAATCCCGGCGCGGCCACGTTGCGAAGACTTAACCGAACCGAGTATCGCAATACGATTCGCGATTTGGTTGGCATCGATTACGAACCTGCCGAGCAGTTTCCGGGCGACGACGTCGGCTACGGGTTTGACAATATCGGCGACTTGCTTTCAGTGCCTCCAATTTTGTTAGAGAAGTACTTGGCAGCCGCCGAGCAAATCGCCGCGCAAGCGATCGTCGACACGGCCACTCTGAGGATTGACCGAACTTTCTTGGGAAGCGACCTAGACGCGTGCGACGGGGCATTTGTCGGCGAGAACATGATGGTGGTTGCGGAAAATGGCACGGTGGCGACGACGACGTCGTTGCCTTTCGCGGGCACGTACACCGTCGAAATCGGCGCGACGGCGCACCAAGCCGGAAAGGAACCGGCGAAAATGCAGATCGTGGTCAACGGCCAGTCGGCCGGTGAGTTTGAAATCAAGGAACCCTACGACACAATCGAGGTGAAATCTGCCGAGGTCGATTTGTCGGTCGGCGACGTCTCGATTGGCGCGGCGTTTACCAATGATTTTTTCGATAAGGACGATCTAAGGGCAGTTGGGAACGACCGGAATTTGCTCATTGCTTCGGTGCGAATTAAGGGTCCGAAAACGATCGACTCGGAGAATTTGTCGTTGGCGAATCGGCGGCTGCTGACGGTGACGCCCGACGAAGCGACTTCGGAGTTGGATGCGGCGCGGCAGATCATCCCGCAATGGGAGCAGCGCGCCTTTCGACGACAACCTACGACCGAAGAAACGCAGCGGCTGCTTGGCTTATTCGAAATGGCAAAAGAACAGGAGGCCACCTTTGAGGAGGCGATGCGACTGGTGTTGCAAGCAATCTTGGTATCGCCTCATTTTCTTTACAAAGTCGAGCAGCCTTTGCCGGTCGACGGGGCAAGCCGAGCGTTGAATGATCATGAACTTGCGACGTCGCTCTCCTATTTTTTGTGGAGTACTATGCCGGACGACGATCTGCGGGGGTTGGCCGATGCCCAGCGGCTGTGCGACGAATCCTCGTACCGCGAGCAGGTCAAGCGGATGTTGGGCGACCCCAAAGCAGGCAACCTTGTGAATAATTTCGCGGTCCAATGGCTGCAACTCCGACTGTTGGAGCGTGCCACACCGAATCCCGAGCTGTTTCCCAGTTTTGACCTAGCGCTGCGTGCGGACATGACTCGCGAAACGTTGCTGTGTGTGCGGCGGATTTTCGAGGAGAACGAGAGCATTCTGCGATTGCTCGACGATTCGCAAACTTTCCTCAACGAGCGATTGGCGGTGCATTACGGCGTGCCGGGCGTTGTCGGCGACGCCTTTCGGCGAGTGGACGTAGCTGTCCAAAACCGCGGGGGGCTTCTTACGCAAGCCAGTGTGCTGACACTATCGTCGTATCCGGATCGTACCTCGCCAGTCAAACGGGGCAAATGGATTATGGAAAACCTGTTGGGCGAGACTCCTCCTCCGCCTGACCCGGCCGCGATGCCGTTGGACGAGCGGCGCGAACTTGTCGGGACGTTGCGCCAACGAATGGAGCAACATCGTAAGGACCCAAACTGTGCGGCCTGTCACGCTCGGATGGACCCCTTGGGATTTGCCCTCGAGCATTTTGATCCGATCGGTCGTTGGCGCGATCACGACGGGGGAGGGCCGATCGATGCATCGGCGGCTTTTCCGGATGGAACGACTTTCCACGGAGCAGGAGAACTGCAACAGATGTTGAGCGGGTCCGCGCGAGAGAGTTTTGTACGCTGTTTTGTCGAAAAATTGCTGACCTTTGCCCTAGGTCGCGGGTTAGAATATCAAGACCAATGCGTCGTCGACGAAATCATCGATCGCTGCGCCAAGGATGACTTTCGCATTCAAACGATCATACTCGAGGTTGCCCTAAGCGATCCGTTTCGAAAGCGACAAAGTAGGGGAGCGGAATAAAATGAAGCGAGGAATTTCACGGCGCACCGTGTTGCGGGGAATGGGTACGGCATTAGCCCTCCCTTGGTTTGAATCGTTGGCGGGACGGGCGTGGGGCGCAGATTGGGTCCAGGACAAGAAACCGCCGGTGCGGATGGCGTTCCTATGCACCCCCAACGGAATGCATATGCCCGATTGGACGCCCACGAGCTTTGCGAGCGATTTTGAGCTGCCCGCCATTCTCCAGCCGTTGGCGGCGTTTCGATCCGATATGAACGTGATCCACGGGTTGGCGCTGGATGGGGCGCGCGCCCACGGAGATGGCGGTGGCGATCATGCCCGTGCATTGGCGGCATTTCTCACGGGGGCCCATCCTCGAAAGACAAACGGTTCGAACTTGAAAAATGGAATCTCCGCCGACCAGTTCGCGGCATTGGAAGTTGGCCATCTCACGCGTTTTCCCTCGTTAGAACTTGGAATCGAAGGGAGCGCTCAGTCGGGCTCTTGTGATAGCGGTTATAGCTGCGCCTATTCATCGAATGTTTCCTGGCGCAACGAGACCACCCCGGTACCCAATGAGATCAATCCGCAGGCAGTCTTCGACCGACTTGTCGGTGCAGGTGATCCGTCCACTAGCGAAGGGGCCGCAAAGCAGCGCAACTTGTATCGCAAGAGTGTCTTGGATTTTGTACGCGACGACGCTCAAGCCATGCAAAAAAACTTGGGCCTACGCGACCAACGAAAATTGGACGAATATTTGCACGCGGTCCGGGATGTGGAACGACGACTAACGCTTTCCCAGACGCTCAAGAAGCCCGACCTGGATCTTTCGAACTTTCCACGGCCGGCGGGAGCTCCGGAAACGTACGAACAGCATCTCAAGATGATGTTCGACTTGGTGGTTTTGGCTTTCCAAAGCGACTCGACGCGAATTCTGACGCTAATGTTTGCGAATGAAGGAAGCGATCGGAACTACCGAGAGCTGGGATTATCGGCCGGCCATCACCAACTCTCGCATCATGCAAACAACGCCGACAAACAAGCTGCGATTAGTAAGATTAACCAGTTTCACACGAAGTTGCTGAGCTATTTGCTGGAACGCCTAAAGAACATTCCCGAAGGGGAAGGCACTTTATTGCAGAATTGCATGTTGCTTTACGGCAGCGGGATCGCCGATGGCAATGCCCACAATCACGACGGCTTGCCGATTCTGCTCTTCGGCCAAGCGGGCGGCTCGATCGTTACTGGCCGCCACCTGAAGTACGAAGCGGAAACGCCGCTCACGAATTTGTACGTCGCCATGCTGCAGCGGATGGGAATATCGGTCGACACGTTTGGTGACAGCACGGGTTCCTTGAACCAGCTCGACGGTTAACTTGCGTCGGAACGTCCCGGAAGACAGCCGAATCGGTTGGCGTCGGACCCAGGAGGGGGCAAGATGCAGTACTCCTGAAAGCATCGTCCTGGCATGGCGATGATCGTACCTACATCATTTCGTACTCGTACTCAGTCCGAAGGACGGTACTCGTACTCGATTTATCTGCGATGACGCGACCGATCTTCGACCACGAAAATTTAATCCCTATCGACCCTCGATCTGTGACGCAAATCCGAATTAAAGGGAATCGTGTCGATGGTCGCACGAATGGCGCAATGAACCGACGCGCTTTCCGTGGATTCGGTCGAGTACGAGTACCACGATGCTGAGTCCGCGAAGGGCGTGGCAGCGCTTGCTGTTGGTTCACCCACGCCCTTCGAAGACTCTGGGCGTGTTGCCCGAAAGATGTTGACGTTTGTTACCCAAAAGATCGGCCCTACGCGGCGCGGATGTGAAATCGGTCGTCGCGACGATGTAAGTTCACGACTTCGCGAATTTCATACGTCTGACGGGAGCTATTGCGATAATAGATTCTGGCGCAGACTTCTCCCAATAGTCCCAAACTAAAGAACTGCGTTCCGAGCATCAACGACAAGACGCTCAACAGCAATAGCGGGTTCCCAGTGAGGTCGACCGCGGCGTAAAATTTCATGCCGATCGCCGCGCCGAGTGTCGACATCGAAAGAGCCCAGCAGATACAGCCGATCATCCCAAAAAGCTTCATCGGGCTGGCGAAGTATTTTTGCATGTAGCGGACGGTGATCAGGTCCAAGACGACGCGCAGTGTGCGCCCGATTCCATACTTTGTTTTTCCGAATTGACGTGGGCGGTGATTGGTCTCGACTTCACAACATTTGGCTCCGATATGGTGCGCCAAAATCGGAATGAACCGATGCATCTCGCCGTAGAGTTCAATCTGTCGGGCGATTTCGCCACGCATCACTTTGAGAGTACAACCTAAATCGTGGATTGGAAAACCGGTCACCCTTGAAATCAGTGCGTTCGCAATCCGGGACGGCAGCTTGCGGCTTAACCACGCATCCTGGCGGCGGCGACGCCAACCGTGGACCAGATCGAAGCCCTTGTCCAAGACGTCCAACATTTTCGGAATGTCGTGCGGGTCGTTTTGCAAATCGCCGTCGATGGTAACGATGGAATCACCTTCGGCATTTTGAATTCCCGCATGCATTGCGGCGGTCTGTCCAAAATTCCGCCGCAAGAGCACGAGCTTGATTCTCGGATCTCGCCTGGCCAACGTACGCATCGCCTCCACGGATCCGTCGGTCGAACCGTCGTCAACCCAGAGAATCTCAAAGCCGCGAGATTGGGCTTCCATCGCGGCGGTCAATTCGCGGTACAGCGCCTCGAGGTTTTCGACTTCGTTATAAATTGGAACGATTACGCTTACTTCGACCGGCATTGATTTCACCCATTCCAAACGTCCAGTGCCCGGGTCCGAATTGGATCCTGCGAACTGAGAGTCTAGGAAAGGTCCGATTCGTACGACAATCCCATTCGGCCGCTTTCAACGCTAGCGGCATGCTATTGCCAACGGATGCCCCGGTTCGACGGAAGTGGGTCAGTTTCCTTGTCGCCATCACGCGGAGCCTGATGAAAGCAGCCCCGGCGGGCGATTTCGAGCGTAATCTGAAATCGCTTTCCTCTCGCGGAGCGAGAGGGCTACGGTCAACTGTCAATCTGAACCATTACTGGTTCGGCTTGCGTTTGGCAAATTGTTTCCGATACAGTCTTCATCCGCGGTGATAGCGTTATGTCCGTCCAGGGTCATGTTTCTCTTGCGCAAGCGACCAATAGTGAGCAAAGACCACGAAAGTCTGGTATCCGGTTCGAGTCGTCCGTTGCGGCTGCGGATGCGGCCGGACTTGATCCACGATCGACAGACGTATCAAAGCCGTGATTACTGGATCGTCAAGGATCCGATCGCGCTCAAATACTATCGTTTTGAGGAGGAAGAATTCGCGCTCCTGCAGATGTTGGACGGCCAAACGAGCGCCGACGATATTCAGTTGCAGTTTAGCCAGAGATTTGCACCGCAAAAGATTTCGTTGAACGAACTGTTTCAGCTCGCCGGAATGCTCTATCGAAGCTCTTTACTCATTTCGGAGTCGGGAAATCAAGGCCGCGAGTTGTGCCGACGGAGCGTCGAAAATCGCCGCCGCACGAGGCGGGCGCGATGGGCCAACGTCTTGGCATTTCAATTTCGCGGATTCGATCCGGATGGATTGCTAACTTGGCTCGAGCAGCGAATCGGTTGGTTTTTTTCGCGTCCGATGCTGGTGGTCAATATCGTATTGGGGCTCGTGGCTGTCTCGCTCATGACGACGCATTGGGGCGAAGTCCAAAATCGAATGCCGGGGTTTCACGAGTTTTTCAGTTCGGGCAATTGGCTTTGGTTGGTACTCACACTGGCCATTACCAAAGTCCTCCATGAATTTGGACACGGCGTATCCTGCAAGCGTTACGGCGGACAGTGTCACGAAATGGGTTTCATGCTGCTGGTTATGACGCCTTGCCTGTACGTGAACGTGAGCGACGCTTGGACATTGGCGAATAAATGGAATCGCATTGCGATCGCTGCCGCGGGTATGTACGTCGAATTATTCTTGGCGAGCGCTGCGGTGTTGGTCTGGTGGTTTACTGAACCCGGTGTGGTCAATCAACTTGCCCTCAATGCAATTTTCGTGTGCTCGGTGAGCACGCTTTTATTTAACGCCAACCCGTTGATGAAATACGATGGATATTACATCTTGTCCGATCTGCTGGAAATTCCCAACTTACGGCAGAAATCAACGGCGTTGGTGCAGCGCGCGGTAACCCGCTGGTCGATGGGGATTGAGAGCTATCGCGACCCATTTTTGCCTCAGCGCCATCGCTGGTTTTTCGCAGCGTATAGCATCGCCTCGGTCGTTTATCGATGGCTGATCACCATTTCGATCTTTTTCTTCTTTTACACGGTGTTGGAACCGTATGGACTCCAGGTCGTCGGCCAGTTGATGGCCTTGATGGTCATGGCAGGCCTGCTATTGTCCCCTGCCGTGCAAGCGATCCAGTTCTTGTCGATTCCAGGGAGGATTAGTCAAGTGAAGCAATCTCGAGCCATCCTGACCACGGTAATTACCCTAGGGACGTTGGCCGCCCTCTTGATGATTCCAGTTCCGCACTGGATTCGGTGTGATTTGTACGTTCAGCCTGTTCACGGCGCGACGGTTTACGTCAAAGCCCCCGGACGGGTAAAGAGAATTTTGGTGGAACCCAATCAGCGCGTACAGGCTGGCGAGATACTAATGGAACTCGACAATTACGAATTAGAAGTCGAGTTAGCTTATTTGGCGACCCAGTCCAACGTCGCCAGCGCTCGGCGCCGAAGCGCCATCCACATCTCAAATTCGGACCCTCAATATTCCGGCAGCGTCGATACGGCCAACGCAAGCTACGTTTCGTTTTCCAAACTGGCTGAGCAACGCCGAAAAGATCTCGACAATCTCGTGGTACGGGCTCCGATCAGCGGAATACTATTAGCGGGCGATTATGTTCCCAAGCCCGCCGAGGACGATGGCCAACTCAGTGCGTGGCACGGTCGTGTTCTAGAGCAACGAAATCTCGGCGCTGTTTTGCTCGAAGGGACAACGATCGGGCAAATCGTGCCGGATGCAAGGCAACTTGAGGCGATTCTGGCCATCGATCAAGGCGATATCGAATTCGTCGGGCCATCACAGCCGGTTGAGATCTGGATTCGGCAAACGCCCGGCCTAACGTTTGCCGCAACGACGGAACAGATTTCGACGATTGAGATGAAATCCGTGCCCCGCTGCTTGTCCGCAAAATACGGTGGCGGCATGTCGACGACGACAGCCGCGGATGACTCCGAGCGTCCGATGAGTACGATCTACCGGGTCAGCGTGCCATTCCAAGACCCGACCCAATCGATCGCCGCGGGTAGTAGCGGCCGGGCCAAGATTCGTGTGGGAAACCGCTCGCTTGGCGAGAGGTTTTGGCGATTGATCTGCAAGACATTCCGGTTTGAATTGTAGGTGAGGGCCGAGCGAACGAATCCGAAGTTGATTTCCAATGCCCGAAGTGTGGCAAACGATTTCAATTGCATTGGGTGGCGCACGAAAATGTAGCCCCCTCCCTAGCCCTCCCCACCAAGGGGGAGGGAATCAGACAAGAGCGGAAGGAAATGACAAAGCGCAAACCAGACTCACGCAAAGCGCATCGTCAGGTATCTCAGATTTCAGATTTCAGAAAAGTTTTCAAAACTGAAAACTGAAAACTGAAAACTTCTTCTCAGTAGGCAATCCACTCGACCTTGAGTTCTTCGTTCAGCGCACGAATCAACTTGTCGATCGATTTGCGGTTATAGAAAGTATTAGTGGCCGACGGGATGACTTGGCGAACGGTAGCGATGTGATCAAGGAATTGATCGCGCAACTGTTCATCCGAGCGTGGGTCGCCAGCGATTAATTGAATCACGTAGGCGGCAGTCCGATCGTCGTTTATTGCAACGCCAACATCATCGGGCATCAGTCCAAAGGCAACCGACATGAATGCTTCGCCGGAATTTCTCACGCCCTTGGGCGCACCATAGTTGATCTGGTTGAACGAAGGCTGGAACCATCGAAAGCCTCCGGTGAGCTTGGCGTTGTCTTTGTGTTCATCGACCAGGCGCTTACCGCTAGTTCGAAGATCGCCTTTCACTTTTTCAGCAGCAGATTTTGCCAACTCGATGGATTTTTGCTTTTTCCAGAAACTGATCACATCGTTGCGGGCAGATTCAAAGCTCGGAATTCGCGAGTCGGCTTTGGCGGTAAGCCAATACAGGTAGCGATCGCCGATGCTGTTGATTTCTTGAACCTCGAAGAGGCGTCGGCGGTCATAGTTGATAAACAAATCGTCTGCCGCTCGTCGGGTTCCAAATTGACCGGTTGTCGGGTTCTGTTGAAACTCGGTTGCCATGCCCACTGGTTCTTTGACCAATTCTTCGTAGGTGCACAATTCGGTCTTGCCGTATTTGAGGTGGTGTTCGGCGGCGTATTCCTTCAAGTCCAATGGCTTGGGAGGAGTCACGTTCTCGGCGTCGGGAGCATTTTTCATGGACTCGTAGTCGGAGAGTTCAAGCGCGTAATCGTTCATTGAGTCTCGGGCCTTTTCAACCGCCAAGCTCAATCGCTCATTTGCTTCTTCGCGTTTGAGTCGCTGTTTGATCGCCAATTCCAGCGCGGCGTCAAGCTTTTTTGCTCGCTCCGTCGGCTCTTGTGCTGGGCTGACCGGAGGCATAGCGGAATCGGGCGCGTCGGGCGGGGATTCTTGTTTTAGCTCCGCCTGCTGGGCGGAAGCGTCTTGGGCCGCATCCCCGGCCGGTTCGCTGTCCTGAGACGTCTCAGGAATTGCCGGTTCTGTTGGCTTAGGTTCAGGTTCATCCTTTTTCGTTTCTTCCTGTGGATTCGGCGTTTGCGAGAGCTCCTGCGGTGCACGGTGGAGCGAGACGAATTGAAGTTCGTTGACCGAACGTAACCGAACTCCACCGGAACCATCCTCGGTTGATCCACTCGGGGCCGGCGCGCCGTCCTTGTCGGTCTCGGCATTCTTGGGCGGGTCGGACGGTTGGTTGCCCTCACCCGCGTCCGGCGCTTTCTCGCTGGGAGGCGTTTCGGGCGACGAAGGATCTAGTTTACCGGCGTCGGGAGTCGGAGCCGGATCGTTGGATTCGTCCATGTTGTCTTTTAATTCTTCCAACGGAGCATCTTCGAGTTTTTCGCCGTCAAGCTTTTCGCCAGGATCTTTTTCAATGGCCGGGATTGGCTCCATGACCAACGGGTCCTTGGCCTCGACCAATCGGTTGTACTCGGCAAGCACTTGTTCCGGCGTCACGTCTTGGATGGCTAAGTCCATAAAGGCACTGGCTTCGGCGGTCACGTATTCCACCTGGACTTGGCGCGGCTGTTTGAAGCCCGGTCGTTCACCGACGGGATCGACATCAAACGATTTTCCTTCGTCGTAGATTTTGCGAAGCTCGATCGTGGTCGGCTCATCCTTGATTTGCGGCAGGAAGTCGGCGGCGTTAAATTCCAGGACAGCACATTCGATTTGCCTTTCGTTCTGCAAAAATGCTTGCCACGCGTCGAGAACATTGGCAGGCGCCGCGCCGGAGCCGCTTATGAAAAAGGATTCGCCGATGATGTCCTCGAGACGCATCGCGGCGAGTTCCAGCTTCAAGTATTCGTGAAGTCGGGCGTATCCGACTTGGGAGTTGGTACTGCGGGCGATCCCCACGTAATACTGTTGGGTTAGCTCAACCTCAGAACCCGAGAGCGCTTGCAGATAGTCGTAGACGGCGGTGTCCGAAACGACAAGGCCGAGTTTGTCATGGGCGTATTGGGCCATCATAAACCGCGCGAAGATCGCCCGGTCCGCGTCTTCCACTGAGGTTTCGGGGATCGCGGAAATGGGCCGAACTAAGGGTCCTTGGGATGAGCGTTCGATGGAATCCCGAAGCAGCGCTTCCTGAAAATTCATGGTCGCATAATGCAGTTCAAGCATCCGCTGAATCTGGATACGCGAGAGTTCTCCGCCGGACCATTGAACGACCGTTTCGTTGTATTTCTTGATTTCGTCGGAAGATGCTTGGCCGCCAGAACTGACGGCAAACTGCAGGACGCTACCTAAGACGAACACTGCCATCAAAATCACGCCGAACACTACCAGCATGATCTTTTGGTGTTTTCGAAACCAGCGAAGGTTGACCATCCGAATCGTTCCTTTATCTCGAGTTTGCTAGGGCGAGCATCCTAACGGGGCTTGACAATGCTCCCCAAGACCAATTAAGCATTTTGCGAACTCGTCCCGCTGCTGGGATGGATCGAAATGAGTGATTCCGGGATCCCCGAAGCTAATTTTTATGGACTCGCTGGGCAAGCACAATCCCAATCCGCAGTATCGCCGATGCGTCTGTTTTTGAGAATGGCCCAATCCCCCTAAAGCAATCGACCATGGCCACGACAAAAACGAAAGCAACCGGAAAATCCTTGGTGATCGTCGAATCGCCAGCCAAAGCTCGGACGATTGGCAAGTTCCTCGGGCGCGACTTTACGGTCGAGGCCAGTATCGGTCACATCCGCGATCTCCCGTCGGGTAAGAAGGAGATGCCGGAGCAACTCAAAAAGGAACCTTGGGCCCGTCTCGGTGTCAACGTCGACGATCGTTTTCAACCCGTGTACGTCGTTCCCGAAAACAAAAGGCAGCAAGTAGCAAAGCTCAAAAAGCTGCTCAAGGAATCCAAAGATTTATATTTGGCAACGGACGAAGATCGAGAAGGCGAGGCGATTAGTTGGCACTTAAAGGAAGTTCTCAATCCCAAGGTTCCGGTGCATCGACTGGTCTTCCACGAGATCACCAAAGAGGCGATCGACGCAGCCCTCAAAAATCCGCGCCAAATTGACGAGGGATTGGTCCGGGCGCAAGAGACTCGGCGGATCCTCGATCGGCTCTATGGATACGAAATGTCCGAGTTTCTTTGGAAAAAGAGCTTGGGGCGTTCGGCCGGCCGGGTCCAAAGCGTCGCGGTGCGGATGATCGTCGAACGGGAATGGCAGCGGATGGGATTTGTATCCGCACAGTACTGGGACTTGTTGGGTGAGTTCGCCACTGCCACCCGAGACGTATTTCAAGCGGAGTTGGTTTCCGTCGAGGGAAAGTTCATCCCAGTGGGGAAGGATTTCGATTCCACCACGGGCAAACTAAAACCGGGTGCGTTTCTACTTTTGAACCAAGTCCAGTGCGAGGAACTCAAGGCGCGCTTGTCGGCCGCGACGTTTAAGGTTTCGAAACTGGAAGTCAAGCCCTACACGCGTCAACCCGCCGCACCGTTCACGACGAGCACGTTGCAACAGGAAGCGAACCGCAAGCTCGGCTTCACCGCAAGGCGGACGATGTCGACCGCTCAAAGCTTGTACGAGAACGGTTTCATTACGTACATGCGAACGGATTCCACGAACTTGGCCGGCGAAGCGGTCGAGGCCGCTCGCGAATTGGTTCGATCGGAGTACGGCCAGGAATACTTGCCGGAGACCGCGCGGACGTACGCCTCCAAAGTGAAGAATGCGCAAGAGGCGCACGAGGCCATTCGTCCCGCGGGCCATCCGTTTCAGCTACCCCAAATGATTCAGCGGCAACTTTCCAGCGACGAATTCAAGGTTTTTGACTTGATTTGGAAGCGCACGATCGCCAGCCAGATGGCGGACTCGCGCGGACAGTCGATGACGCTCACGATGGAGGGCGGGGGTGCGGTCTTTCAAGCGACGGGAAAAACCATCGATTTTCCGGGTTTTTTGCGTGCTTACGTCGAAGGCTCAGACGATCCACAAGCCGAATTGGCGGACCAAGAAAAAATCCTCCCTTCCGTGGCGCAAGGCGAAGCGATGACCTGCCGCAATCTCGAATCCAAGATGCATCAGACGCAGCCGCCTGCCCGGTTCAGCGAAGCATCGCTGACCCGCGAACTCGAACGCCGCGGCATCGGGCGCCCCAGCACGTACGCGTCGATTATCGAAACCGTGCAAGCCCGAGATTATGTTTTTAAGAAAGGGAATGCCCTCGTTCCAAGCTGGTCAGCGTTCGCCATGGTCCGAATGATGGAGGAACACTTTTTGGAGCTGGTCGACTATGAGTTTACCGCCCAAATGGAAGACTTGTTGGACTCGATTAGCCGCGACGAAGCCGAACACCTGACCTACCTAAACAACTTCTACTATGGGGCCGACAAAAAGGGCCTGAAAAACAAACTGGCGAAAAAAATCAAGGAAGTCGACGCCCGCTCGATTTGCACTTTTCCGCTGGGCAAACCCCAATCCGGCGAGCATCAAGAAATGATCGACGTTCGCGTCGGGCGCTATGGTCCGTATATCGAACAAGGCGAACGCAAAGCTAGTTTGCCGACCGATCTGCCGCCCGACGAATTGACTGTGGAAATGGCGATTGCACTGCTCGAGCAATCCAAAGTCAGCGACGAACCGCTAGGGAGCGACCCCGTCTCGGGAAAACTAGTTTTCGTCAAGACAGGCCGCTTTGGGCCGTACGTTCAATTGGGGACAAACGACGACGACGAAAAGCCGAAAAATGCTTCGTTGCTCAAGTCGATGAAGGCGGATGAGGTCACTTTGGAAATTGCCCTCGATTTGCTTTCCTTGCCGCGGACGGTAGGACTGCATCCCGTGGATCAAGAGCCGATCGTCGCACACAACGGTCGCTACGGTCCGTACGTCAAATGGGGAAATGAAACGCGGTCACTGCCGGCAGAAGTATCACCGTTACACGTGTCGCTTGACGAAGCCATGCAGTTGCTGAGCCAACCGAAAACGCGCGGTCGAGCCAAAACTGCGCCCAAAGAGCCACTCAAGATCTTCGATCGGCCATCACCGGTGACCGGGGAACCGATAAAATTGCTCGATGGAAGGTACGGTCCCTATTTGAACGATGGAACGACGAACGCGTCGCTCCCCAGGGATATGTCGCCGGAGTCGTTGACGTATGAGAAGGCGTTAGAGTTGCTCAGCGATCGCGCCGCCAAGGGACCGCCGGCGGGGGCCACGAAACGTCGCAAAACGACGTCGGGCAAGAAAACATCGTCCCCTAGGAAAAAGGCATCCAAGAAACCGCCCGGCGAATGACGCAGTGATACTCGGTTCAATCGTCCATGAAAAACGTGCCAGTTCAAAGCGTGACTCGCCGGCAAATAACCGACGCCGTCTTAATGGTTCGCCCCAGCGATATCTGCTTTAACCCGCAGACCGCCGCCGACAATTTCTTTCAGCGAGAAATCCCCGGCGTTTCTCAGCAATCCATCCGCGCGCAAGCAATCACCGAGTTCGATCATTTCGTTGAACAACTCCGCGCTGCGGGAATTCAAGTCGTCGTTGCAGACGTGCCGAGCGACCCCGAAGCTCCCGATGCCGTGTTTCCCAACAATTGGGTCTCATTCCACGACGGCGGCACCGTGGTTCTGTATCCCATGATGGCGGACAATCGGCGCAGGGAACGGCGGCCAGAGATAATCGAACAGTTACGGATGGCTGGATTCACTGTGGATTCAATTCTCGATTATTCGCCATGGGAGCAGGAGGGGCTCTTTCTGGAGGGAACGGGCTCGTTGGTTTTGGATCGCGTCAATCGGCTGGCGTTTGCTTCGCTTTCGCCGCGCACGCACGAACAAGCCGTGTGGCGGTGGTGCGAGGCGATGGACTTTACGCCGGTTACTTTTCGCGCGGAGCAATTTGTCGCTGGTCAAGCGCGGCCGATCTACCATACCAATGTGATGATGGGAATTGCCGAAACTTGGATCGTCGTCTGCCTGGATTCGGTCGAAAATTCGGATGAGCGAGCCCGGGTTCGCGACGCCTTGGCGTCGACCGGGCGCATTTTGATCGAAATTGACGAGAGCCAAATGCAACGGTTCGCCGGAAACGTTTTGCAGCTTAGATCCGCCGACGGATTTCCGGTCACCATTATTTCTCCGACGGCGCTCGACGCCTTAACTCCCGCGCAGCGTCACGGCTTCACTCGCGGGAGCAAGCTGTTGTCGGCGGAGATCAACGCCATCGAGTCGTGTGGCGGTGGGAGCGTGCGCTGTATGCTGGCCGAGATATTTTTGCGCCGTCAAAACGTTGGCATGAGTCCACTCGTTTAACGCCCAGCCGTAGGAGAGTCCTGAAATAGTAGCGTGACTCGTGGAGAGCGAAGCTTGTGGAGTTGTGTTTTGAGTTGGGTTGGGGTTGAGAGTGGTTTGGGATTTGGGATTCGAGGTAGAGTAGCGTTTGGGGGTGCAGTTGTCAGTGGACA
>JBGTJE010000004.1:0-182749 GCA_041745295.1 Pirellulaceae bacterium
TCCACGTCGGCCTGCCGAAGCAGGCCCACGATCTGTTCCGCGCTACGTACGTCGCTTCCTCATTAGAAAATCCTTTCTGCCCTCGAAAAGGGTTCTAGGATTCTCTCACATCCCCCGGTTCAATTTTTGGGGAGGGGGTCAATAACAAAGTCTTTCGACTCTCCATCCACCCTGTTCGTTGAATTGGGGGAGCAGGAACCGAGAAATCGCAACATCTAAAAGCGTAAGCGCGGAGTTTGAACAGGAGCAAGCAGAGGAAACGGAGAATCCTGATTTCATCCCACTCTGCTATCTCTGCTGCCTCCTGTTCAGAGTTTTGCACTACAAATTGACCGCGACACGTCGAAACGCGGCTAGCTCATGTGTTCTGCGAGAGCTTCTCGCAATCTGGCGAGCACGCGCGATTTGTTTTTCCGTACGGCTTCCGCGGTGAGTCCAAGATCGTCAGCGACTTCAGCGGCGCTCTTGCCGTCGATTGCCGTCAGCCAAAATGATTGCCACGTCGATTCACGAAACTCATCCTGGATTAATCGAATTACACCTTGAACAATGGCCGCGTTCTCGGTTTCGGTCAAATCGGCAGCGCTATCGATTTCGTTATCGTCGACTTCGGGATCCGCAATTTCATCCAGGTTGCGGATTGCCGTTGTTCCGCCGACGGCACGCTCGATCGCCGATCGTCGAAAGTGATTGTGGACTTTGCTTTGCGTAATGACCTTGAGCCAACAGCGAAACTTGCCGGTCCCCCCGTGTCGTTCGAATCGTTCGATATTCTTGGCGATGGCCGCGAACACTTCTTGATACACGTCTTGGGAATCCTCGTGCGCGAGGTGATGGTCTTTGATCCAAAACGAGATGATGGGGCCGTATAGATTTGCGAGCTGCTGCCACGCAACCTCGTCGCCCTGCTTAATTCGCTTAAGAAGACTTTTAGAGGTCGAATCAACGGAGTTGGGCGGGCGAATTTGCTCTTGATTCATGGGCCATTCATCATGATGGCCATTTTCTGCCCGTCAATCATATGACATGAAAAGACTAGGCTGAGTCTCAAACTGTCAGCCACTGGGCGCTAGAGCGCGTTTCGTTTATCTGCAGCGGAACTCGCCAAAGTTTCGGCCCAAATTCTGGCGAATTCGGCTACCTCGAACGCTAAACTTTCGTCCTACACGCTCGAACCCCCGGTCTTAGCCATGAGCCGAGTTTGAACAACCGGACGCTAGCGCGTTGCGGCTGAGGAACCAATTCACGATTAAGTTTTTGGGGCCTCAGTTCGCGGCGGGGGTTAACGCATGCAACTGCTTGAAAAGTGCATCCGGGAACAACACAAAACTGTACTCGCGTGAGGCGAAGATCTTTGACCGTTGCACGTCCTCCATCATCCGAAGGCGCCGCAGCTGCCATTCAGTGACTCGGTTTTCTAGGGACAAGAACAGTCGTCGATTGATCTCCCGAATCGCATCGTGGCGTTCCTTCAAGTTTCGCTCGGATCCAGCGCGGTCAATCCAGAGCCGTTTTGTGTTCGCCAATTCGCGCATTGCCTGTTCGCTCGGATCCAGGTGATTTTCCGGATGGTATTTCAGGTCGCGAAGTTCTCCATCGATGCGTAAAAGTTCGCGTTCGGATACGTCGGGGCAGGGGATCGGCAAATGGAGGGTTGCAGTCACGATAAGAAATCGTGGCGGTTCGATCAGAAAGAAGCGTCGCACAATTTCGTCGGTTACGATATCGTAGGTCGCGCCGCCAATTCCGTGCACGAACATATCACTCAGCACGATCCTTGCATACATCGTCGTCATCAATGCTCGCGGTCGAATCGAGATACCATCGAGCTCGAGTTGACCCAGCCGATCGACGACTTCACGCTCGCTGCCAACGCGGCAATCCAATCCATGGTGATCGGACAAGATCATTTCACCACCTGCGCGATGCACATAAAGCCGTCGCCGAATGGGCGATGCCGAGGACCAAACCCAGAAAGGCAGCTCAATTTCGCTCGGCGCTACATTGAGATCGGGCACCGGATGACTCGGGCTCCGCAGTTTGTGCCGCAGGCGAAATTCTGCGAGACAGCGGTTGTGGATTTCCGTAAACGAGTTGGCTCGGGCGCAAATGTGAGCCACAAATTGGCGAAACGATTCGGTCTTGCAGATCGAGCTCAGCGGTAGCTCCAGCGTCTGCAAGCCGTTTTCGCCTTCGATCGCATGGCGGGCCGCAGCCAAAGCCTGGCCGACATTAACAACGCGTCGTTGTTCGCGCAAGGCCCGCGGCCAGAAATGCTGGATGATCGGTTCTGGTAGGAAATGTTGAATCGTTTGCGCCACTCGGTCGCCAAACGATTGAAAGAGCGATAAGTCCGAGGGCGCCGCCAATTCGTAGGGAATCGCTTGGGCAACCCGGTCTAAGCTCAAATGCTCGATGCGAGGGTTTTGAATCGAACCAGCCGGTAGTCGAATCGCCGGCTGACGGTAGAGATCGTTGTCGATGATCAATTGGACGGCACCCGCCGAATACCGCTGCCCCAAATGGCTCAATACGAAGTGCTTGAACCAGACACCCGGGTGAAACAAATTCGGTTGATGGCCAGAGAGAATCAGGCGATCCGGACATGCGACCTCGGGATTCACGTCGCGATATGCGCGGGTGAAATGCAGGGCAGCGTTGCACATCTCGCGCCGCGCTTCGGTGCGCCAAGCAGCCAGCGGTTGTGGATAACTTGTCGCGTGACCCAAGTTACCCTGCCAAAGCAAATCCCAATCGGCAACGGAAGGCTCGATCAGACATTCGCCTGAGCGCTGCGGAGCTTTCACTCGACGATGAGCAGCCTCTTCGACCGCGCTGGGCATTAAAGCTGCCTTTCCGCTCTCAGCTTGTGGCAGTCCTCGGGCAACGCGGCAAAGCAACGATCGAGGACTCGGTGATAATAGTTCAGTCGGATCGCCGGATCGTCGAGCGTCGGCCCAAACGATCGCTTGTCGTCTAAGTACAGCAAACGCACGGGCAATTCTTTGATTCGAAATCGGTGGCACGCGGCTTGGACCCAAACTTCCAATGGCATGGCATAGCCGAACTCCGTGATCCGCAATTTGCGCAAAGCTGCGACCCGATACGCCTTAAAACCGCAAAAGGCATCGGTGATGTTCAAGTGCAATGACTCGTTCAGTTCCCGCGTGACCTGCTGATTAATCCATTTGCGCTCCGCCGGAGGTTCGGAGTCTTCGGGGAATTTCTTGAGATACCGACTGCCCGACACAATATCGAATTTTCCCTGAGCACACGCGTCGACGAACGAATGAATGGATTGTGGTTCGTGCTGACCGTCGCAGTCGATCGTTACCAAGTACTCCAATTCCTGGTCGATTGCGTAGCGAAACGCCGTATTCAGCGCCGCCCCGTATCCTAGATTGGGGCGGTGCGTGATCACGACGACGTCGCCCCGTTGGGCCAATAATCCCGCTGTCTCATCGGTCGACCCATCGTCAACCACCAAGATATTGGCGCTATGTTTGACGACTTCGTCCAAAACCGCGTTGACCGTCTTGGCTTCATTGTAGACTGGCAGTGCGGTGACGAAGCGGATATTCATAGGGCACCTTGTGAACAATGCAACGCGAATCAAGTCTATTCTAAAAGCGGCTGATTTAAGGTCAAACGAGGCAGCTTCACGAGCTTTGCAAAATAACGACACTGGCAGAGCCAGTGGCACACGGAAAACAACTCATTTTCTTGTGTGCCACTGGCTCTGCCAGTGCTGAATTGGGCTTGATTGCGCAAGGCCATCTCCACGTGCTGGCGACCCGCCCGTCGATTCTGTCAAAACGTGCCGATTGGGTCGGATTCTCGCTCGCTTGCCCACACCGTCAAATCGGAAAACTCCTGCTGAATGCGCGTCGCCAAATGTTCGATCCCAAATCGCTCGCTCGGATAATGGCCCAATAATACCGCGCCCATACCCAACGACTCGCATTCAAGGCAGGAATGAAAATTCATTTCGCCGGTGACGAATGTGTCGCATCCGCGCTCGATTGCGGCCGACAATAACGAGCCGCCACTGCCACACGCCAGGGCAATGTGATGGACTTGATTTCTGGCTGACGCAACGCCACGCACCGATTGCACACCGAACGAGTCTTTGATGGCTTGAACAAACGCGTCCCAAGAAATTGCCGCCGGAAGCCGCGCCAATCGGCCCGCGCCTTGGCTTTGCTCCAGGTCCCGCGCAAGCTCCACCAACGGAATCGACTCGCGCAATCCCAGACGATTTGCAAGCTGATCATTGATTCCATGCGAAGCCGAGTCGAATCGCGTGTGCGGGCTAAAGACTGCAATGCCCGCCTTGATAATTCGCAACACGGCACGCCCGGCAACGGTTTCCGTTGTAATTTGCGCAACCGGGCGAAACGGCAACGGATGATGGGACACGATGAGATCGACCTGTCGCTCGACCGCTTCTTGAATGGTCGCCGGTGTCACCGTCAAACACGTCATCACGTGATGGACGGCTTGCCCACGATCGCCGATAAGGAGCCCGGTGTTGTCCCAGGATTCTGCCAACATGCTCGGACAAAGGATGTCGAGGAAATGACACAAATCGGCGACAGTTTTCACGTTGAGTTCCTTTTAAGATATCTTACCGACGTTTATCATAAGCCCGGCACGATCATTAAACTGCGTCTCAAAACGAGTAGCGGAAGTCGCGTAGACTTTCGGAATGATTATAAATCCCCAACCTCTTGGCGAGTTCGGCTACTAGTAGGGATCATTTATCTAAGCTTCGAGCCACCGCCTATAATACTTCCCATTCAAATTTCACACCCCCAACCAACGTGCTGCAGTTAAAGCTTGGAATTCAACTGGAAAGTCTCCAATTGCCGTTCCGCCAAGCGTTGCGAGTCGCCGCCGAAATGGGCGTCCACGCAGTTGAGATCAACGGTCGGAGCGAATTGCGACCGGATGAGTTGACGCGCACCGGCGTCCGCCACGTGCGGAAACTGCTCTCCGACCTCAATCTCACCGTTTGCTCGATCCATTTTCCGACGCGGCGCGGCTATGGCGATGTGGACGATTTGGAGAAAAGAATTGAGTCGACAAAACAAGCCATGTCGGCGGCCTTCGAATTGGGATCTCATGTCGTCGTAAACCAGCTCGGCGCCATCCCCGACGATGTAGCCGCCCCCGAATGGGCCGTGCTTCTCCAAGCCCTCACGGACCTCGGCCGGCACGGGCAGCGCGTCGGAGCATGGCTCGCTGCTCGCACAGGGGCTGACGACGGTGAGCGGCTTGCGAACCTGATCGCCGCGCTCCCCAGCGGCATGCTGGGAGTGGATTTTGACCCCGGCTCGCTGGTCATTAACGGCTATTTACCCGAAGCGGCGATGCGCCGATTGGCCGACCACGTCGTGAGCTTCCGCGCGTTCGACGCCGTGCGCGATTCAAGCGGCCGGGGCACTCACGTACAACTTGGTCGAGGGTCCGTGGATTTTCCGCTTCTGCTCAGCTTGCTGGAAGAAAAACACTACCAGGGGTTTGTCATAGTCGAGCGGCAAGCTGAACGGGAGGCGGTTCAAAATTGCCAGCAAACCATTGAGTATCTCAAGCGACTGTTTTAGAAACCCTCGTTCCCTCGCCCCCGCTTCGGGCAACTTTATGCGCGATTGATAGCAATAATTTAGTTCTGGTTCCCAGGCTCCCGCCTGGGAACCCACTGCATTGCCGGCTCTTCTAGCCCAGGACGAGGCAAAGCCTCGAAGACAGTGCGTTCCCAGGCGGAGCCAGGGAACGAGGATTTTACTCTGCTTTGTTGCAAGACTTGTCCCGCGTTGAATTCGGGGGAGAAGGAACCGGATTCCGCCAACGCGATCCCCATTTCCAGAACGCAGCATGTGGCACAAGTTCGTCCGTCCGCGGCTTGCGGAGCCCGTGGCAAACTCGCCATAGCCCCCAAAAAAATGAGCCCAAAACCAAGCCATTGGACTTTGCGTTTTGGTCGAAAACTTGGCCTTAATTCCATTGTCGTCCGCCGATTGAGAGTGCCGCATACCGAAGGCAATATTCTGCTGTCATGGCAACGAAGTCAATGGACGACGGGCGAAGCGCGAACGCCGCCGTTTAGAAAACAAGCTCTGGACTCGGAGGCGACCCGACAAATTCGCGGAAAATCCCCTTCCCAGCCCACGCCGCTGTCAATTTGCACAGTTTGCGAAACCGTTTCGGATTAGACGGTTCATGCCGTCAGTGCGCTTCGTGCTAACTGTTCGGATTAATCCTACCGATCCAGAAGTGCGTGTCGTATTGCCTTCAATTGGGAGGAAGCCATCGTGAGGATTCTTGTCGCGCTTTCAACGGCGGCGCTTTTGTTGTGGACCGCTGGCTCCACCCAAGCCCAGTGGGATCTCTACAACAACGATACTCCGCGGTGGAAAATGGAGGCCTCGGTCCTCGCATTGGATCGTCCGGGCGACGACAACGGCGTCCCGCTAATTTCTGATTCGTTGACGCTGGCCACTTTATTTAACTCGGGACAGGCCACGGATTTAAACACCGCGCCTGGAATGGACATCTCGCTCCAGTGGTTCAACCGGTACGGAATTGAAATGGAACTTGAAGGAGCGTATGCCCGCTGGGATCGCGCCGATACTTTCCTGGGTCCGAACTTGGAGACGCCCTTTCTGCCCGGTTTCAGTCCGAACGATATCAACTACGAGTACGAATCAAATCTGTTCAGCTTGGAATTGAATGTCCGCCGGGAATTCACTCCCGGCCTCACGTTTTTATTTGGGCCGCGGTTTGTCTTTTTGGAAGAGCGTGTCCAAGTCGATACGACGACCACGATTACTCCCCCGGTCCCTTTCCCGATTTTTGATATTGAAACCGAGACGATTGTGGACGCGAAGAATCCATTGTTTGGTGGCCAAGTCGGAGCGGAGTGGGACTTTTTGGTGTCGCGCGACATCAACGTTCAAACCTATATCAAGGTGGGCGGCTACGGGAATTTTTCCTCGGCGTCGGTCCATCAATCCACGACTGGGTTTGACGACACGGAAAGTGATCGTCAAAAATCCGCCGGCTCGTTTGTTGGCGAAGTGGGCGGTCGAGTCTACTTCAACGTGGTTCCATCGGCTTGTGCGTTTTACGCCGGTTACGAAGCGAGCTGGATCGATAATGTGGCTTTGGCCCCGGTGCAATTCATCACGGTCAACAACGCTAATAACGATGTCATTCTCGGGGTAACGCCGTTTATGCACGGCGCGGTATTTGGATTACAGTTTATGCGCTAACCGCGACCCTCGATTGCGCCGCGACAATTCTCCTTTTGCACTTGGAAGGCGATCCCAATCCTGTCCTCGTGCGACCCAGAAGCGCAAAGGCTGCCATTGGCAGCCTTTGTCGCGTTGATTGTAAGGCCGCGCTTGCGGGCCGCCATTTTCCGTCGTTCGACGGCCTGGAAAGGCCGTCCTACAAAAGAATCGCAGTCGCTTCGCTTTTTCTCGCTGGACTCAAACTTCCACCGTTCGCGGCGCGACTCGCTCGTAGCCAAACGCTTCAAAATACTCGGACCATTCGGCGAGCACGCGCTCCCGCGCCGGACCATCCAACCCCCCCGACTTCGGCCGATAATCGCGCCGTTGATTCTGATAGTCAATGATGTTTCGGTGCACCTCAGGTGTAAACGGCCCGAGCGACAATCGCTCATAAATGCGCTGGACTTCGATTTCCGGTGCGGCGACCAAATCTTCAAACCGAAGTTCGACGAGATGCTCCGGGAGGATATCGTCCCTCTGCGCATAATACCCGGTGTACATACGCCGGTGGGCGTCCATCACAAAGCGTTCCAATTTGTCCTCGGCATAGTTGGCCAATTGAAAACTCTGGACTTGATCCAGCGAACGCCACAATCGCAGCGTCGACCCAAAGACTTGATACGGATGCCGCGAGAGGTGAATGAACTTGGCGCCGGGAAACCATTTCGCCAATTGCCGGATTCGACCCGTGTGGGGAGGCGATTTCAAAACCAGCCGCCGTCCACCATAGTGATACGTCAGCGACTTAAAAAAAAACTCCAGACTCCTGCGAAATCGTTCGACTCGGTCGGGTGAAGCTTGATCCAAATTCAACAAGTCCATATCGGCGGGTTCACGATTCGGAAACGCCAATCGTAAATAGGGCGTCGACGCCCCCATCGTGCACAACGCAAACTCGTCTTCCTGTGGAGATTTCGCGTCCACGAACATATCGTCCATCGGGCGACGATTGGGTAAGAGCCAACCAATCAGGGGAGAAAGAAACCACTTCGTCACGAGAAAGTGATGTGGCACAAAACAATCGTAATTCGACGGAAACGCGAATTGCGGATCGCAGGTCAGCAATTCGTGGAGCATCGTCGTGCCCGTTCGCCAATGTCCGACGATAAATATGGGCGGTTTTTCAATCTGCGTCCGCTCGATTTGCCGATTTAAGAATAATCGTTGCGTTGCCGACAGCACCGAATTAAATAAGCTCGTCGTCCCAACCGTCAGCGACAGCGGTACTCGCGCTGGATGAATGGCAAACCGATTTCGACGCAACAGCCGGAAGTAGTCAACCGTGCGCATACCGTGCCAGAAACGCGGCGACCAGAAAGGGTACCAGTTGGGCTTAAAATCTTCAGACACGGGTCGAAATCCGGCAAAATCAAACACTTTCGCGACAATGCAATTGTAGCAAATTCTGCGCCCCGCGACAGTTTTCCACGCGGCAGCGAATCACCGAATGGCATGTCATGAACGTCGAGTTTGAACGATTGGATCGATTCGTTCAACCCGCTTTCAACCGCGGGCTAGAATGGTAATACTTGGGGAAATTGGCACCAATGTTTTATCTGATCGATGGCTACAATTTGGCGATGGACAGCGGGCTCAGCCGGACGTTGAGCGGACCGGGGAATCCGGAGCGGGCCCGAAGTCGCTTGCTGATGTGGCTCGCCGGTCGGTTGGACGACGCCGAGCGCGCAAGAACGACGGTCGTGTTTGATGCCAAACGTCACTCGGTCGATAAGGCGGATAGTATCGAGTTTGGGATGCGCGTGCTGTTTGCCGTCGACTATCCGGACGCCGACAGCATGATCGAGGCGCTGATCGCCAAACATTCGGCTCCCAAATTTCTCACCGTGGTGTCCAGCGACCAGCGCCTGCTCACCGCCGCCCTCCGCCGGCGAGCGCTAGCGGTTAGAAGTGCAGATTGGTTCGAACAGATCGACAACCGGCCGCGGTTGGAGTCGCCAACCCCCGACTCCGATGAAAAGTTGCCCATCGGCGAGCGCGAAAAGTTGATCTCGGAGTTCGATACCGCCGAGATTCAACGATTGATCGATGACGAAAACAGAATCGGCCCTTAAGCGTAAATGGACGCCGCTCGGCTCAAGTCTCAAATTTTTCTAATTGTTCCCATCGTTGATACGCCGCTCGAAGCTGGTCTTGGAGGACGTTTAATTCGACTTGCTTTTTACCTATAACGTCGCCGGACTGTTGATAGAAGCTTGCATCGGCCATCAGTGCATACAGCTCGCCTACCTGCGCTTCGATCTGTTCGATGTGCAAAGGTAATCCCAAAAGTTCCTGCTGCTCCTTGAAAGTCAGCCGTCGCGGCTTAGACGCCGGGGACGACGCCACCAATCGAGATGGATCGGCGACGAACGTCCCGCGCTGGGGATTCCTGCTGGCCGGCTTCGGTTTGGTTTGCCCTAAGCGCATGGCGGCCGTTGAATCCCTCGTGGCTCGTTGTCGAATCCAATCATCGAAGCCGCCGTCATATTCGCGGATGCCGCCGTCTTCAAACACGATGGTGCTGGTGACGACGTTGTTGAGAAATGTTCGATCGTGACTTACCAATAGCACCGTCCCTTCAAACGCGACCAATCGATCCTCCAACAACTCGAGAGTCTCGGCGTCGAGGTCATTGGTCGGTTCATCCATAACGATCACGTTGGCCGGCTTGGCAAACAACTTGGCCAACAAGATCCGGTTGCGTTCGCCGCCAGAGAGGAATCTCACCTCCGTTCGAGACCGCTCCGGGGTAAACAGAAAATCTTGCAGGTAACCGTAAATATGCCGCTTGTTGCCATTGAACTCGATCCAATCGTATCCATCGCCCACATTTTGTGCGACGGTTGCATTTTCATCGAGCTGCGCTCTCATTTGATCAAAGTAGGCAACCTGCAAATTCGTCCCCAGTCGCACCGTGCCTGTGGTCGGTGCGAGTTGTCCCAGCAAGACTCTGAGGAGAGTGGTTTTTCCCACGCCGTTGCGACCGATGATCCCAATCTTGTCGCCGCGCATAATGGTCGCGGAAAATCCGTTCACGATGGGCCTCTGTTCGTACGAGAAGCCAATGTTTTGGGCATCGACGATCAAATTGCCGCTGCGCTGTCCTTGTTGAATTTGAATTTGCGAAGTTCCGATGCTCGATCGTCGCTGGCTCCGCAGGAGGCGCATCGCTTCCAAGGCGCGAACGCGACCTTCGTTGCGCGTGCGACGAGCTTGAATACCCTTCCGAATCCAGACTTCTTCTTCCGCAAGCCGTTTGTCAAAAAGCGCATTCTGGTTCTCCTCGGCCGCTTGCATCTGGTCTTTGCGCTTGAGAAATGTATCGTAATCGCAAGACCAATCGAACAGCCGGCCCCGGTCTATTTCTAGAATTCGATTGGCGATACGCCGCAGGAACATCCGGTCGTGCGTGACGAATATCAGCGACGCCGCATCGCGAAGCAGAAATTTTTCGAGCCAAGCAATCGCGTCGATATCGAGATGGTTGGTGGGCTCGTCCAATAAGAGCAAGTCGGGTTGAGAAACGAGGGCCTTGGCCAGCAGGGCGCGACGTTTCATTCCGGACGAAAGCGTACCGAAGTCGTCGCTCGGATTCAGCGCCATACGTGACAGGATCTGATCGACTTGGAGCTGCGGCTCCCAGTGATTTTCGTGGTCCTCGACGCGAGTCGGAATTCCGCGGTGCACAACGTGGCCGATCGACCCGGAAACACCCATTGGAACTTCTTGCGGCAAGTGGGCCATTCTTACGCCTGGGCTGATCGCAACGACCCCGGCGTCCGGGACGGCGAGGCCCGCGATAGCGCGAATGAACGTTGTTTTTCCCGCGCCGTTGCGGCCCAACAAACCAATCCGTTGACCGGGTTCAATTTGGCAAGAAACGGAATCGAGCAGCGGCGGGCCGCCGAATCCGATCGTCAATTCGCGGATCGTGATTAAAGTCATGGCGGTCTTGTGAAATTTGGGCACAGCTTTCAGCGACGAATATGGCATAAAAAGCGGCAAACGTCTAATTGCTTTGGGTTATTTTCGGTCACCCTTGTGCGTTTCCCCAATTGGCAGCGATAGAGATGGTAGCCAAAGGAGAATCTCATGTTTCGCAAGCTTTCCCGCATCAGGTCTCTGACTCGCAAAAGCCGCAATCGACCACGCAACACCCCGCCCGTGCGGCTCGGTCTGGAACAGCTTGAAGCCCGGATGATGTTGTCCGATATCCGTTGGATGAACCGCGGTACAAATTTAAGTGATACGGATGGGCTCGGGGCCGTTTTCGGTAATGACGCAGCGGCGGCCCGCGTAGTCATTGATCAGGTCATCATGGATTGGGAATCGGTCATTGATAGCTTCAATTACCGCAACGTGGGCCAGAAAGGCTGGGCACCGCATAATTATTATGAACTCCGAGTCGGGGTAAAGGACTGGCAGAGCGTGCCAGACAACGTAGACACCCTCGCGCGGGGCGGAATTGAATACTCTGGAAATGATGGCAAGCCCTGGAGCGGAACTCTAACTTTGGACGACGATGCCAATGGAGGAGGTTGGTACTTTGATTCCAACCCCAATGACGATTTAGAATTCTCCATCCCGATTACGCCGTTCGCGGCGTATTCCGTACCCGCCATGCCCGGCGCGCCTGCAAATCCCGCCTCTCGTCATGATCTCTACACCGTGGCTCTGCACGAGGTGGGACATGCCCTTGGCTTCGACAACACCAGTACCTTATATCAACGCGTCAACAAGAATAATTTTTACCTTAGATTTGCCGATGGCAGTATCGCTACCTTCGACCCTGATCCTGATAGCGTACACACCGATCGTGTCAGCCATCCCAACGACCTGATGAATCCCGGCATTGCACCCGGTGAGCGCAGACTCATCTCCGACCTGGACGCTAGGATTCTCGGCGAAGTCTATGGATACAGCGTCGACCTCGCCGATGCACAACAGGAAGGCTTCATCGCCACGGTCAACCCTGCCACCCGGAAGCTGACGGTCCACGGCGATCTCGGAACGAGTTACGACGACATTCGCGTCGACGTCTTTCCTGGCGGCTACATCTTTGCCAGCGTCAACGGACGCGTAAAAAAGTTCGATCAGAGCGTAATCAGCTCAATTGTCGTGCTCGGCGGAAGCGGCAACGACGACATTCGGATCGGGGCCACGGCGGTGAACCAGCCTCTGAGGATCATTGCCGGCAGCGGCATCAACTACGTTTATCTCAGCTACAGCGCCTTCAATCTAGGCACGATCCAGGGCGATGTGACCGTGTTCGAGCAAGGGGGCCAGACGAATGTAAACTTTCATGACGAGCGAAACACGGCAGCTCGGAACATCTCGGTCGGTCACGAATTTGTGACCTTCTCTGGAAGTAACGCCGGCGTCCGTTATTACTACAACAATATTAGTCAAGATATTTACGGTCTGATCCTTCGTGGCGGCTCTGGGGGCAACACCTACACAGTCCGTAATCTCTTCAGCAACACAATCATCCGCCTTCTCGCCGGGGCGGGTAGCGATACTGTCAACGTTCAAGCCACCTTTGCCTCTTTAAACGTCGATGGCGTTGCTGGTTTGGATCGTGTCACGATAGGGACGACGATCAATGTCGGCGTTGATGACATACTTGGTACCGTCTATGTCAGCAACTCGACTTCCTACACGGACCTGGTCATCGATGACTCCTTCAATCACGCCGCCCGCCTCAACGTTCGCGTTAGCGACCAAGATGTCGTCGGCTTGGCACCTGCGCGAATCCAATTCGATCCGCGCGGAATCCGTTCACTCAGCGTTAAGGCGGGGTCGACTTTCAGCGGGGTTGGTAACATAATCCATGTTCTTAATACGCCACAGAATCGGGCCAAAAACCTCCAGGTCAATCTCCACTCGGGCCACAACGGCGACATCGTCAACGTAAAGAGCACGAATTCTTCACTTACGGTAAACGGCGAAGGCGGACTTGACACGGTCAACGTCGGCCTCGCAGGGCGCGTGCAGGGAATTGCCGGAACTCTGGCGGTTACCAACGTCGGTGGTTTCAGTACGGTGAACGTGAATAATTTCTTCGATGCGGTCGCGCGCACGATGATTCTCTATAACAACGGGACTTATAACGTAATCAGCGGCTTGGGGTCGGCGGATATCGCTTTGCGCGGGAGTGAAATAAGCGCACTTTCGATCCGCTTAGGCGACCGAGGCAACACAATCAGAATTCATGACACACCCGCCGGCAGTGCACCGGGCAACCTCACGACGACGCTGCGTACTGGCCGAGGAAACGATCAAGTCACTGTGAACGGGACCACCGGCGGGTTGACGCTGAACGTTCTCGCGGGCACCAATTCCATCACGGTTGGCTCCGCGACCAACGGTCTCAACGCCATCAACGCTCCGGTCAACGTCAGTGGCCCAGTCGGCTCGAACACTCTCCGAATCAACGACAGCGCTTCGACGACTGGCCATGACTACGTCGTGGACCGAGATTTCGTTCAGCGCCCTGATAAGGCACGAATTGGCTACCAGGATCTCGCCTCTCTGAGACTGGACGCAGGCACCGGTAGGGACACCGTCAACGTCCTACGAACCTTGAATCCTGTCGTCGTTGATGGCCACGGGGGCGGGGACACAGTTAACCTCGGCCTGGACGGCGATATGCAGGGCATTTCCGGGGCGCCAACGATCCAAAATCTCGGTCCGTCCTCTCAGACGTTGCACTTGAACAATTGGGCGGACGATGCGTTTCAAACGGTGGCGATGTTCTTGGAACCGCAAAGTGGTTTCTACGTTGTTAAAGGACTGTCGCCGACGAACGTCCGCTTCAAGGACGTCGGCGCTTTGGAAATATCAACGGGAGACGGCGGCAGCAATTTCACGATCGACAACATAAGCCGTTCTTCTCTGGACGCCTCAATCATCACCGGCAACGGCAACGACACAATCAATGTCGTCCGGTACCGTGGCAACCTTACCATCGACCCTCAAGACGGGCTCAACAATATCGTCCTGGGCGGCGCGCAGTACGGCCTTGGCAACGTGCGTGGATTAGTCACGATCGTCGACGGCGCCGGCACTGAATCCCTCACGGTGATCGATACGCCAAACACGACAGGGCGTCGGTTCAACATCACCGATACACTGACTAGTATCACGGAGACACCCGACAGCACCGTCACCCGCGACCTGGCTGCGTATGAAGGCTTGGCCGCGTATAGCTTGCGGACTGGCGCCGGCAACGACGTATTCAATCCTCACTCAATGCCAGGTGTGAATGGAACTCTCGACGGTGGCGGCGGCATCAACACGTTGGATTACTCGGCATACGTCGGAGTGGACTCCGCCTTGGCGCGGGCCGCTCAATTGGACCGGGATCTTGGGCTCTACGCCACCGACAACCTGTTCGAGAATTACTACGGCCACGGTGAAAGATGGGTCAAAGATCCCGCCTTGCAATGGTACTTCATCTTGCCGGACGGGCGATTTTATCGAGACGGCGCTGGGGCCGCACTACTGCCCGCGGCCAATTTGGTTGACACCCTCGATCCTTCCTTCCACCAAGACATCGTTAAACTCGTGAACGCGCAGCACATCAATGCCGGTGGCCTGGATCAGGACCCCTTCGGACCGTTAGCAGCTCAACTGGACCATGATCTAAACCTTAACGCGACCGACAATTTGTTCTACAACTACGGCGGCCGGAACGAACGATGGATGGTGAGTGGGAACTATCCGACCGACTTCGTTTGGTACTTCATTCTGCCCAACGGAGAGCTGTACCTTTGGGACCGCGTCCCCGACAGCGCCAACGGGCAACTGGTGGCCACGCTGGACGCATCGTTCCACGACGACATCAGCAAACTGGTCGATGCTCAATACCTGTTCGACCGCGACTTTAGCCGCAGTCTCGTCGCTCGGTATTCCGGCGAACAGAACTTCAACGACTCCGTCGGCGGAAACAACGGCACGCAGGTGGGTGGAGTGGGCTTCGATCCGGGCAAGTTCGGCTCTGCCTTCAGCTTTGACGACAATTACGTGAGCGTGCCCAATGCCCCCAGCCTTGAGCCAACCACGGTCTCGGTGGAAGCCTGGGTCAATTCCTGGTTCACACAACCGAGCAAGGTGTATGTCCTCGCGAAGGGCGGAAACGGTGACTTGCGGTCGTCGTATGCCCTCTACACCGGGGCCAACAGTGGCCTCGTCTTCTCTGTGTACGACGGCGATTTTACCAACGTTGAGTCTCCGGAAGCCGGCGCCGGAATCTGGGACGGCAACTGGCATCACATCGTCGGAACCTATGATGGCGCATCGGTCCGACTCTACGTCGACGGTACGGAAATCGGCGGCGGAACGCCGACGAACATCGCCATTGCTTACGGGCTGCAGGATACGGAAGACCCCAGCCTGGGGACGGACGACCTCTTCATTGGGACGCACCCTCTGATTGACGGTGGAGCAAACTTCGTTGGCGGTGTCGATGAGCTATCGATTTACAGCCGCGCCCTCAGTTCCGCCGAGATTCAAAGTCTTTTCGCCGGAAACCCGACGACGCCGGGCACCGGCGTTGCCGTCAATCTGCAGCAGGGTACGGCCACCGGACTGCTTGGGGGTATCGCGAACATCCAGAACGTGATCGGCAGCGCGGGGAATGATATCATCGTCGGCAATGGCGGGAATGTGCTCAACGGCGGCGCAGGCCGCGATTTGCTCATCGCGGGGGCGTTTTCCAGCATCCTGAACGGTGGCGACGACGACGACATCTTGATCGGCGGCACGACCAACTACGACAACGACCAGAGCGCACTTCAAGCGATCATGGCCGAATGGACAAGTGCGAGCGACTATGCGACTCGCGTCGCCAATCTCAAAAACGGCACGGGTGGTACACCGATCCTGAATGCCACAACCGTCCACTCCAACGGCGGCGGCAACACGCTCAGCGGCGACGCCGGACTGGATTTATTCTTCGCCAACTTGGATGACCTGGACACGCTGTACGGCGATCCGTTGACCGAAGAGTTCGTCGCCGTTTGACGCGAAATGTTAATTTTGACCAATGGGGAATCAAGTCCAGGCTTGGCCTCAATTTGTCAGGCGCTGAGCGCAAGCCCGCGGTTTTGAGTCATAATATCAGCCGCGGGGCGCACGCCCACGATTTTGATTAAGAACGGCGATACAAAAACCGCACGGGAGAGCGTTTAGGACTGATGGACGGAGTTTGAGACACAGCTTTGTCAACTGCCGTGGAAAGAACGCATCCCAACTTTCGGAAGCATATATGTCGAATCTCAAGCCAACAAAACTCGCCTTTGGTCGTTCGGCTCGTCAACGGACGAAAGCCACCAACAAATGGTCGCGCAAACTCGCGGATCGAGCGCACATGGGTTTAGAACTGCTCGAACCGCGAATGTTAATGGCGGGGATGCCAACGTTGATCGACATCGTGCCGGGGGCTGGCGATTCGCGCCCAACCCAGTTCACCAACGTTAACAATATTGCTTTTTTTGTCGCTACCAATCCAACGAATGGAACTGAACTTTGGAAAAGCGACGGAACCGCCGCGGGAACCGTCTTGGTCAAAGATATTCGGCCTGGGGTCGGAAGTTCATTGCCTCGCTACTTAACCAACGTCAACGGCACGTTGTTTTTCACTGCCGACGACGGAACGAATGGCTACGAGTTGTGGAAGAGTAACGGTACAGCGAGTGGGACAGTTTTGGTCAAAGACATTCGACCGGGCGCCGGGTTTTCACTTCCCTATTCGTTAACCAACGTGAACGGGACGCTGTTTTTTGTCGCTCACGATGGAACGAACGGCAGTGAACTTTGGAAAAGCGACGGAACCGCCGCAGGGACTGTCCTTGTGGAACAAATCGTGCCGGGGTCTGGCAGTTCATATCCAAAAAATTTGACCAACGTGAACGGCACGCTGTTTTTCAGCGGCACCGATGTAATGCTTGAAGCCGGACTCTGGAAGAGCGACGGAACCGCCGCAGGGACCAGCTTGGTCAAAGACTTCGAGCTTGCTGTCCTCCTTACGAATCCTCGTTTCTTTACCAACGTGAACGGCACGTTGTTTTTCACTGCCGACAATGGAACCAGTGGTTACGAGCTGTGGAAGAGCGATGGTACGGCCGCCGGGACTGTGCAAGTACTCGATATCAACTCGGGTCCGAACAGTGCGGATCCTAGCCATTTCGTCAACTGCAAGGGGATTCTGTTCTTTTCTGCCACCAATGGCGCCAACGGACGGGAGTTGTGGCGCAGCAACGGTTCGGCTGCGGGAACGACTCTCGTCAAGGACATCAGGCCCGGCGCAGTCGGGTCCAATCTGCAAGAATTAACCAATGTTAAGGGAGTTGTCTTCTTTAGAGCCGATGACGGCACCGGTGGGTATGAATTGTGGAAGAGCACCGGGACCACAGCCAACACCGTGTTGGTTAAAGACATCTTGGCGGGAGCCGTGAGTTCGAATCCCACGGAGTTTACCAATATCAAAGGGAATGTCTTCTTCGTGGCAAGCAATGGAACCAACGGGACCGAGATTTGGAAGAGCAACGGGTCGGCGGCTGGAACTTTTTTGGTGAAGGACATTTTCGCTGGAGCAACCGGTTCCGGTCCGACGCAACTTCTAAATCTCAACGGGTTGCTTATGTTCACCGCCAACGATGGGACGAGCGGAACAGAACTCTGGCGGAGCAATGGTCAAGTTGCTGGGACGGTGCGAGTCAAAGATATTCGGCCGGGTGCATTGGGTTCGGCACCTACGAATCTGGTCAATCACGAAAGCACGCTGTTCTTCTCAGCGGACGACGGGGTAAGCGGTCGCGAGTTGTGGAAGAGCACTGCTTTTGCGCCGGGTACCTTACTCGCTGCGAACATTAATCCTGGCGCTGGCGGCTCTGATCCGGAATTCATCGAGTCCAGCGGCACGACTCTATTCTTTGCCGCCAGCGACGGAACCAACGGCACCGAGTTGTGGACGCTGTCTAATCCGCTGGCCGCTGCACTCCAAGCACAAAACGTTTCATCGTCAGCCGGAACATTTACATCGAGCCCATCAACAACCGCGACTCGCGGCGCATTGCGAGTTCCCCAGGTGGTGCCAACTGACCAATCAATAAAGCGATTCGACATGGATCGTCCCGCGGTTTCAGCGGCCAGCCGCCAATCGCTGAGCCGGTCGGTTCAACGAGTAACCGGTCCAGCGTTCGCACCAAGTGTTCAATTTCGTGCTGGGGCGGGTGCGGTGCAGTCCGCCGGCGTCGGGCTCGCACAGCGCGAGCGCGCTGTGGCCGGTCCCCACCGCGCTGTTACCAATCTCCTAACCGAGTCCATTGGTCAGACCGCTGGTCTCCTTAAGGATTTCAGCTCAGATGCCCAATTCGCTTACGAAGAATTGGTGTTTTATTACTTGCATCGTTGAGGCAGCGAAGTCGCATGAATCCAACGCCAATAGCGTAAATCTAGGCAGCGGTGGGTGGTGGCGATACCGATTCGCAATCCGATTTTTAACCCGCGCAGCGGCTGTCGGTGGCCGAACGACTGCGTGCACGGAGGACGCGTAGCCAAATGGCTTGGGACTGCGGCTGCGCCGGTTAAACGAGAGAACGGCTGGCAGACCGAGCTGCCTGGGCCGTAAACAAGGCCGGCCAATTAGGTAGTGCGTCAGTTTCGTAGAACGAAATTTATTCCAATGGTTTTTCCCCTAACGGAATGAATTCCGTTCTACGGCGGACGCCAAACTGACCCACTATCGCCAAGTACCAATTGTTAATTTCGGCCGAGCTTGTGCGTTTACCCCCCGGTCAGCGATGAAGGAGTATAGACTAGGAGTTGTCTATGACTTCGGAAAACCCCCAGTTTCATCCGACGCAAGACACTTCGACCCCAATGGCCTTTCGCTTTCCTAGATTGTGAATTTATTAAGTTCGGATGTACGGCGGCCCTTCGGGGCCGACGTTTTCCGGTCGATTGACGGCCTAGAAAGGCCGTCCTACGAATAAATTCATAAGCTAGTTATGACGTGCCGAGACCGCGTCCAAACTTTCGGAACCATTTATATGTGGAATCACAGGCCTTTGAAATTCGCGCTGAGCCGTTCGGCTCGACAACGGGCGAAACTCAACAACAAATTGTCGCGCCAACTCGCGGATCGAGCACACATCGGCGTAGAACGGCTCGAGCCTCGGATGCTGCTGGCCGGAGTGCCGACGTTGATCGATCTCGTGCCGGGAGGCGGCGCTTCGTCCCCATCCGATTTCACCAACGTCAACAATATTGTCTTTTTTGTCGCCACCGATCCAGCGAATGGCACTGAACTTTGGAAAAGCGACGGAACCGCAGCAGGGTCCGTGCTGGTCAAGGACATTCGGGCGGGGGCCGGCGGTTCAGAACCTCGTTATTTAACCAACGTGAACGGAACATTGTTCTTCAGCGCGGACGACGATCCTTTTACGACTGGCCGCGAACTTTGGAAAAGCAACGGAACCGCCGCGGGAACCGTCTTGGTCAAAGACATCTTCCCAGGCAGCTATATTACCGCTTTCAGTTCAACCCCTTTGTCCCTAACCAACGTAAATGGCACGTTGTTTTTTCGCGCCACCGGCCCAAACGGTCAAAACGAGCTTTGGAAGAGCGACGGAACCGCCGCCGGGACCGTCTTGGTCAAAGACATTCAAGGGTTTTACGGTTCGTCTCCGTCACAGCTTATCAATGTCAGCGGCACTTTGTTCTTTGTGGCCATCGAACTGGATGTGACGGGCCGCGAATTATGGAAAAGCGACGGCACTGTCGCGGGGACCGTGCGGGTCAAAGACATTCGAGCGGGTGCGTCGTCCTCATCGCCAAGTAACTTGACCAACGTAAATGGCACTTTGTTTTTCAGCGCGAACGACGGAACTACGGGCTACGAGTTATGGAAGAGCGACGGCACCACCGGCGGTACCGTGCTGTTGCAAGACATAACGTCAACGGTCGAAAGTTCGTTTCCACAATTCTTAACTAACGTGAACGGCACGCTGTTTTTCCAAGCGAACGACGGAGGACTAAGTGGCAACGAGCTCTGGAAGAGCGACGGCACAACCGCCGGGACCGTGCTATTGAAAAACATACGGGGGGAGGTTTACCAAGGTTCATCGCCAGCATACTTAACCAATGTGAACGGCACGTTGTTTTTCAGGGCTAACAACGGAGTAAATGGCCATGAACTGTGGAAAAGCAACGGCACAAACGCTGGTACCACGCTGCTGAAAGATATAGATCCGGGAGGCCAGGGTTCATACTCACTCGACTTCGCAAACATAAACGGCACGCTGTTTTTCGGCGCGTTCGACGATTCGTTAGGCCGTGAACTTTGGAAGAGCGACGGCACAACCGCCGGGACCGTGTTGGTGAAAGACATTCGGCCGGGGGTCGATGATTCGTATCCGGAATCACTAACCAACGTGAACGGCACACTATTTTTTGATGCCACCGATGGTGTGAACGGTTACGAATTGTGGGTGATGGACGGCGGCGGTGAGCCAACTGTGAAGGGTCCAGGTGTGACTGCGCTGGGAGTCATCTTGCCGGGAGTCATCGGATCGGGTGTTCCGGGCGCGGGGCTCCCCGGTGCGGGAGTCGCCGGAGTTGGAGTTAAGCCGCCGACAACTCCATCCGAATTGGGATTGATCGACATCGTGGTCGGAGCGGGCGCCTCGTCGCCGCAAGATTTTACCAACGTCAACGGCACGATTTTCTTTACCGCCAATACGGCGGCGGCCGGCCGAGAGCTTTGGAAAAGCGACGGGACGAGCGCAGGGACAATGCAAGTCGAGGATATTCGGCTCGGCGCCAGCGGCTCCAATCCGACGCAGCTACTCAATGTCAACGGTCGGCTGTTCTTTGCCGCGGCCGATGCAACCGGCGGAAATGAATTGTGGATCAGCGATGGGACTTTGGATGGCACCCTACGGCTGAAGGACATTCAAGCGGGCGCACTCGGATCAAACCCCGGACAACTTACCAATGTCAATGGATTATTGTTTTTTTATGCCAATGATGGAATCAGCGGAATCGAACTGTGGAAGAGTGATGGAACAAGTGTGGGGACGGTACAAGTCCTAGATATCAATCCCGGCAGCGCAAGTTCGTCGCCGAATTACCTAATTAACTCCAAGGGGTCTTTGTTCTTCGCCGCCAATAACGGAATCCATGGAACCGAGTTGTGGCGGAGCACGGGAACGGCCGCAACAACCGTCCTGATCAAAGATATTCGCACGGGCCCGCTCGGTTCCGATCCCATCGCGATGACCAACGCGAAAGGGATCGTGTTTTTCAGCGCCAATGATGGAATCAGCGGCCGCGAGCTATGGAAGAGCACCGGGACCACAGCAAACACCGTGTTGGTCAAAGACATATTGGCGGGAGCAGGGAGCTCGAATCCCACCGAGTTTACGAATATCAAAGGAAACGTCTTCTTTGCGGCTAATAATGGAACCAACGGGATCGAGATTTGGAAGAGCAATGGCTCGGCGGGCGGAACCTTTATGGTGAAGGACGTTCGGACCGGCGCGACTGGATCCGGTCCGACGCAACTTCTGAATCTCAACGGATTGCTTGTGTTCACCGCCAATGAAGGGACGAGTGGAGTCGAACTATGGCGAAGCAATGGACAAGTGGCCGGGACGGTGCGCGTGAAGGATATTCGGCCGGGTGCCTTGGGTTCGACACCAACCAATCTCGTGAATCATAACAGCACACTATTCTTCTCGGCCGATGATGGCTTAAACGGCCGAGAGTTGTGGAAAAGCACTGCGTTTGGCCCGGGCACTTTGTTCGTCGCCGACATCAACGCGGGTGCCGGAAGTTCCAACCCGGCATTCATTGAATCGGCTAATACGATGTTGTTCTTCGCGGCCAGCGACGGGGCAAGCGGCAGCGAACTATGGACGTTATCCAATCCAATTGCCGCAGCGTTATTCGCCGGACTGTCTGCGCCAGGTAGCTCGACGGCGGATTCTAGCAGCAGCGCATTGCGAGATGCCCAACCGCAGGTTTCCCGTGCTATAGCACCCCGCCGTGGCGGGCCCACCGAGCCAACTCATCAAACCCTCGCACGGCCCAGGAATTGGCGAGCGGGGGGTGTTAGCCCCCTGATTCGTTTTGTGCGGGGTCGAGAGACCCTCGCCCAACCTGATCCGCGCGCCGCTTTGGCGCCCCACGGAAACGCGGGACTGGATTTCTTTTTCGCCAACATGGATGACTTAGATACGTTGTATGGAGATCCATGGACCGAAGACTTCGTGACCGTGTGATGCAAAATGTCAATTTTTTTCTGTTGGCGAAATTGAACCAATTTCCTAACGCGCAGGACCACGCCTAAAATCTGGGAATCTCTTTAATGCGAATTCACAAACTAAAATCATTCGGCGTGTCTCGCTCTGTTCGTCAACGGGCAAAGTCCGCGAACAGATTGTTGCGCGTTCTTGCGGATCGAACGCACATCGGTTTAGAACCGCTCGAGCCGCGAATGCTGATGGCGGGAATGCCAACGCTGATCGACCTCGTGCCGGGAGCGGGCGCATCTGCCCCTTCGAATTTCACCAATGTAAACAACACGGTATTTTTTGTTGCCACCGATCCAACGAATGGCACTGAACTTTGGAAAAGCGACGGTACGCTTGCGGGAACCGCCCCAGTCAAAGACCTCCGACCGGGGGTCAGCAATTCAAGTCCCGCCTCATTGACCAACGTGAACGGCACGTTGTTCTTCAGCGCGAATGACGGAACGAATGGCCTTGAACTTTGGAAGAGCGACGGAACCAGCGCGGGGACCGTCTTGGTCAAAGACATCAATCCGGGCAGTTATATTGTCCCTTTCAGTTCCTATCCTTCGTTCCTCACAAACGTGAATGGCACGTTGTTTTTCAGCGCGACCGGTGGAAATGGTCAAACCGAGATTTGGAAAAGCGATGGGACTAACGCGGGGACCGTCTTAGTCAAAGACCTCCAAACATTCTATGGTTCGTCTCCGTCATTGTTAACCAACGTGAATGGCACGTTGTTCTTTATCGCGAGCGAACTGGACGTGACGGGCCGCGAATTATGGAAGAGTGACGGCACCGTTGCGGGGACCGTCTTGGTCAAAGACATTCGGCCGGGACCCGTAGCTTCACAAACAAGATTTTTAACGAATGTAAACGGGACTTTGTTTTTCAGCGCGAACGACGGATCGACTGGCTACGAGCTATGGAAGAGCGACGGCACAATTGGCGGTACCGTGCTGGTGAAAGACATCTTGTCGGGATCTGTCGGATCCATTGGCCCGTCCTTTGGCGCGTCCTTCACCAACGTGAACGGCACGCTGTTTTTCCAGGCTTTCACCGAGCAGAGTGGCTACGAACTTTGGAAGAGCGATGGCACTACCGCCGGTACCGTGCTAGTGAAAAACATAAATACGAATTACTACGTAGGTTCAGATCCCGCATCTCTAACCAACGTGAACGGCACCCTGTTTTTCAGCGCTCACAACGGAACGACTGGCTACGAGTTATGGAGGAGCGACGGGACCGCAGTCGGGACCGTGTTGGTCAAAGACATCAATGCGGGTGAAGATTCGCTTCCACAGTTGTTGTCGAACATGAATGGAACACTGTTTTTCAGCGCCGATAATAACCGTGCGATTGGCTTCTTAAATGGCAGGGAAGTATGGAAGAGTGACGGAACCGAGATTGGGACCGTCCTTGTCAAAGACATTCAACCCGGATTCAATTCTTCGATTCCGTCTGAATTGACCAACGTGAACGGCACGCTGTTTTTCAGGGCTAACGACGGCGTGAACGGAATCGAATTATGGGTGATGGATGGGGGCGGTGAGCCGACGGTGAAAGGATCGGGTGTGACCGATTTGGGAGTTATCTTGCCGGGTGTGATCGGATCGGGCGTTCCGGGTGCGGGACTGCCCGGTGCGGGAGTCGCTGGCGTTGGAGTCAAGCCACCGACCACTCCGTCCGAATTAGGACTGATTGATATCGTGGCCGGCGCGGGTGCCTCCTCGCCGCAAGACTTTACCAACGTCAACGGCACGATTTTTTTTACTGCTAATACGGCAGTGGCCGGTCGAGAGCTGTGGAAGAGTGACGGGACGAGCGCAGGGACAATGCAAGTCGAGGATATTCGGCTCGGCGCCAGCGGCTCCAACCCGACGCAGCTACTCAATGTCAACGGTCGGCTGTTCTTCGCCGCGTCCGATGCAACCGGCGGAAATGAATTGTGGATCAGCGATGGAACTCCAGCCGGTACCCTTCGGCTCAAGGACATTCAAATTGGTGCTTTCGGTTCGAACCCGGAAAAACTTACCAATGTCAATGGTACGCTGTTTTTTATTGCCAATGATGGACTGAATGGTGTCGAACTATGGCGCAGCGATGGGACAAGTGCGGGAACGCTCACGGTCCTCGATATCAACTCCGGTACGGCGAGTTCCTCGCCGAATTATCTAATTAACTCCAAGGGGACTCTGTTCTTCGCCGCCAATAACGGAATCAATGGAACCGAGTTGTGGCGGAGCAACGGAACGACCGCAACAACCGTCCTGATCAAAGATATTCGCACGGGCGCGCTCGGTTCCGATCCAATCGCGATGACCAACGTGAAAGGGATCGTGTTTTTCAGTGCTAATGATGGAACGAGTGGCGTCGAACTTTGGAAATCGACTGGTACTTTTGCAAATACTTTGTTGGTCAAGGACATCAGGCCCGGAGCGGCGAGTTCGAATCCCACCGAGTTCACCAATATCAAAGGGAATGTCTTCTTTACCGCCAATAACGGAACCAGCGGAACCGAAATTTGGAAGAGCAATGGGGCGGCGGGTGGAACGTTCATGGTGAAGGATATCCGGGTTGGCGCGACAGGTTCCGGTCCAACGCAATTGCTTAATCTCAACGGGCTGCTCGTATTCACGGCCAACGAAGGAAGCAGTGGCCTAGAACTCTGGCGGAGCAATGGCCAAGTTGCGGGGACGGTGCGCGTGAAGGACATTCGGCCGGGTGCATTAGGTTCGGCGCCAACGAATCTCGTGAATCACAACAGCACGCTATTCTTCTCCGCCGATGATGGCCTCAACGGCCGAGAGTTGTGGAAGAGTACTGCCTTTGGCCCAGGAACATTGTTCGTCGCCGACATCAATCCTGGCGCTGGTAGTTCAAATCCCTCATTCATCGAATCGGCTGAAACGATGCTGTTCTTCGCCGCCAACGACGGGGCAAGCGGCAGCGAACTATGGACACTTTCGAATCCGCTCGCCGCGGCACTTCAAGCACAAAACGCTCCATCGTCCGCTGGAACATTTAGGTCGAGCCCATTGGCAACCGCGACTGGCAGCGCTTTGCGCGTTAACCAGACGGTACCAAGCAACCAAGCAACCCAGCGATTCGATGTGGACCTTCCGGTGGTTTCAGCGGCCCGTCGCCAACCGGCGACCCGGCCCGTTCAACGGGTATTCGCGCCGGCGTTCGCACCAAGCGTTCAATTGCGTAATGTGGCGGGTGCGGTGCGGGGTCGGGAGACCCTCGCACAGCGCGAGCGCGTTGTAGCAGGTCCCCACCGCGCTGTGGCCGGTCTCCTGACCGAGCCACTCCGGTCGACCCTAGGTTTCCCTGAGCGTTTCAGTTCCGATTCTCAATACGCTTACAGTGAACTTGTGTTTTACTATCTTCGTGGTTGAGACGGCGAAATTATCCGAGCGCAACGCCAACAGACGTGGGCCAGCGGCTGCGCCGGTTAAACGAAAGAGCGGCCGATAGTGTGGAAAACTTCCAACCGAATTCAACCCTTACCCTCATCCTTGGATTCTCTGTGGATAGCTTATTGTTTGGACAACGACGGGGCAGGATAATGATGACGCGCGGAAAGCGGTCAAGGCCGCACCGAACGTTCTGTTCAAAATCCTGTGGCGGTGTCGCAACGCTTGCGACATTGAAATGGCTGAGCAAGATTTATTTGCAGATTTCATCCGGCGCGTCCGAGCTGGCGACGAACTTGCTGCCGAGGAGTTGTTACGCAAGTTTGAACCGATTGTGCGCCGCGAGCTGCGACTGAATATGAGCGATCGACGAATCGGCCGGGTCGTCGACTCCGTAGACATATGTCAGTCGATTTGGTCCAGTTTTTTCTTGCGGGCGGCGGCGGGCCAATATGACTTGGACACTCCCAATCATTTGGTCAAATTATTGATGTCGATGGCCAAGAACAAACTGGCTTCGCAAGCCCGCCAACAGCATCGACAAAAACGTGATGTGGCCCGGACGGAATCGCATGGTGGCCTAATTGACGGCTTATCAGACCATCAACAGGATACGCCCAGCGCGATAGTGTCGGGCAAGGAATTGCTTTCCGTCATGGAAGGAAGACTCTCTCCGGACGAGCGCCAAGTCGCCGATCTGCGCCGACAAGGTCTCTCTTGGGCCGAGGTGGCCGAGCGACTAGGTGGAACTGCCCAGGCGCGCCGGATGCAAATGGACCGAGCGGCGGACCGAGTCGCCCAGCAAATCGGGATTGACCAGTAGAGAATGAACCACGAAATACACAAAAGACACGAAATGCGGGAAGGGAATGAAGTCATTTATCACGAGGGGAGTTATCGGATTTGATTCTCCGATTCATTCTGATGGTCCTCTTTCGTGTGTTTTGTGTATTTCGTGGTTTGCCTCTTATATTCCAAAGGATCCGTGCGTTTTGCCAAGTTTTGGCGATAAGAATTAGAGACTTGCTTTCCTAATCAACCCAAATGCCTGATCGGATCGACGTTGTGGTCCTATTGCGAAATCTGAAATCGTCGCGAATCGGCCGATGGATGGCCAAACTCGTTGGCACTTCGTCGAATACTGGTCGCTCCACTGTTCTTGGACACACGGATCTAAGCACGTCCGAAAAAAATCAGCGCTCACTACAAGTCCAGAATCTTGTCGACTGGTATCTGCATCTATGCGAGCAAGGGAAACGTCCGAGTATGGCCGAGGCGATGGCGATTCATGCAACCGCGCCGCCAACCGAGTTGACGGCGTTGCTTTGCGCCGACCTTGCCCAGCGATGGCAACAGGGCGAACAAGTTCTGGCCGAGCAAATCCTTGAGCAGTTCCCGGCTGTTTTAGCCGCGAGTGACCATGCGATTGATTTGATTTACGCGGAATATCTTGAGCGTGAAAAGGCAGGCCAAGCTGCCACTGCCGATCAGTACGGCGCACGATTTCCGCTATTTGCGGAAGAGCTGCGGGCACAAATCGAATTCCACCAAGCCCTCCATGATCCTTCCGCGACTTCGCACGGCAGTTTTGGATTGGTGTCCGCCGAGTCAGATGTTCAAGCCAACACCAGACCCTTTACCGCGACCGATCCAACTTTAGATCTGAATCCCGCGAATTTAGGCGGCCACGAAAGCAATGGGAACGTATCGAGCCCGCCTCAGATTCACGGGTATGACATCCTGGAAGAAATTGGTCGGGGTGGCATGGGCGTGGTTTTCAAAGCCCGCCATCGAAAACTCGATCGACTAGTCGCCCTGAAAATGTTGCTCGAAGGTCCCTTCTCCAATCCGAGCCACGCGCGGCGATTTCTGGTCGAAGCCAAGGCTTCTGCGCGGCTCCAACATCCGGGCATCGTGCAAATCCACGAAGTAGGGGAACACGAGGGGCGACCTTATTTGGCATTTGAATACATCGACGGCGGGACTCTTGCCGATCACATTCGCGGTCGACCCATTCAACCGATGGCCGCCGCCGCGATCGTCGAAGCGTTGGCACGCGCGGTTCAGTTCGCCCATGAACGCTCGGTCGTCCATCGCGATCTCAAGCCAAGCAACGTCATGTTGCAACAAATGAATTCGCCTGCCTACACGTCAGCGCGGTCGGAAACCTCAAAATCGAATCCGTGGAAGGAAGGCTCTACTGGCGATGCCAACAACCCGGATGCCCAGTTGCTGAAGCAATTTCAATTCAAGATCACCGACTTCGGTTTGGCCAAATTTGTCGAGGAGCATGCCGACCCAGACGGTGGTCCGACGATTGCCGGCGACATCATGGGAACCGCGGCCTACATGTCTCCCGAGCAGGCGCGGGGGGACTCGCCCAAGTCGTCGCCTGCCTCGGATATCTATTCGTTGGGAGCCATCCTCTACGAATTATTGACCTGCAGACCCCCGTTCGTCGGCACGCGACCGATCGATGTGATGGCTCAAGTCGTCGCGGACGAACCGGTCCGACCTTCGCAACTCGTGCGACGGATGCCCGCCGATTTGCAAACGATTTGCTTGAAGTGCCTCGAAAAGCACCCCCATCGACGCTATAGCTCGGCTTTGGAAATGGCTGAGGAATTGGCACGATTTCAGGCCAACATCCCGATCCTGGCACGGCGCAGGAGCCAGCTGGAGCGTGGCTGGAGTTGGTGCCGTCGCCACCCGGTAACCGCGATCTCGCTGGCCTCGTTCGCCACGCTGTTGCTTTCGATTTCAGTGGTAACGACCGTGTACTCATTCCTGTTGAAAGATCAGCTCGAACAAACAAAGGCGGCCGAGTTGTCGGAAAATGATGCCAAAAAACAAGCGATCGAGCGGCTCTGGGGATCCTATCTGGCTGAGGCGAATGCCAAACTAAACAGCCGCCAGATCGGTCAACGATTTGAAGGCTTAGCCGCAATCAGGTCGGCTCAAATGCTCGGTGACTCGATCGAACTTGACGAACAGCAGCTCGCCAAAATGCGCGAGGCCGCCATCGCCTGCCTTGCACTCCCCGATGTGCAAATCCTAGGCAAGTCTTCAAGTTCGGTGCCACAAAACCCAGGTGCTACTTTCGATAAACATCGAACGTACTATGCCTATGTTTCCGCGGACGACTATGTGATTGTCAAACGCTGTAGCGACGATCGCACGATCGCCGAGCTCAAACAACAAAGCGGGCGGTCCGTACCGCTATTGAGCGCTGATGGGAATTGGCTCATGGTTTTAAACGATCACTGTCGCATCTTTAGTCTGGGCCAACGAAGTTCTACCGTAGGACGGCCTTTCCAGGCACTCGATCGCCCGAGAGAAGACGGCCCAGAAGGGCCTCCCTACGCTGAAAATGCCAACAATTCACAGTCGTTTGGCCTGCCGCCCGTCGAACAAATCTTTGAAACAAAGTCTCAAGGTTGGTGGGCATTCTCGTCCGATGGCACGCGAATTCTTGGTGCGGACGGAGGTGGAGAACTCAAATTGATTGACATTGCGACCGGTGCCACGATTCGAACCTACGGCCCGACGGCGACTATGGGCCGTCCCTTATTCTCACCCAATGACTCGAAGGCAGCTTTGGTGACAAATGAGGCGATCGAGGTGCTCGATCTGACAACAGGGGTCACCATCCAACGATTCAACCGACCGTACATAACCGGTGATGCACAACCTTGCGCGTGGCATCCTAACGGCTTGGTGCTCGCCATTGGTCCCTATGAGACTGAAGGAGTCGTGCTTTGGGATGTCGTAACAGGCGCGAAACTCGACGCGGTTGGAATGTGGGGCGGCTATTTCACGCCGTACTTCAATTCAACCGGAACCCTATTGCTGGGTTATGCCAATTGGGGTGCCAGTTTGTCGGTCTGGAACACGGAAACTAGCCAAATGGAGTTTCGCGAATCTAGCTACTTCGTAGGGGATCCCAAACCAACTGCCGATGGAGGTTTCAGTTTTCTGTCAAATTCCGGGGAGATGACTTCCACGGGTGTTGTCGAACCGTCCACCGTTTTGCATTTGTTACCTAAGCCCTTAGGTTGGCAAGCGACTCGATTCAATCCGGACGTAGCCTACAGTAACGACGGACGTTTTTTTGCTCACGGTCTCAATGGACAGGTCTTGTTGTATGAAACATCCTCGATGCGCCTGCTGGATCGAGTATTGACCGGAAGCGAGTGGGGATTTGTTGGCTTTGACGGTGATGGGTCTCTGCTAACTCTTACTGACTTGGGATTGGTCCGCTGGCCCATCTCGGGTGCGGCATCCGATTCATCGAAGGATTCCGAGGCTCCGGGACCAACGTATTCATTTGGTCCCCCAGAAAAAATCATCGACGCCGATTCCAATGTCGACTTTGCCGTCAGCTCGGATGGACGGCAGATTGTAGTTCCCACGGCGGACGGGGTATTCGTCGTTCGAGACGGAGCGTCGAACAACCCTCAATTTTTGGGGCCGCATCCGGACGTCCGGTCAATGTCCTTTAGCGCGGATGGAAAGTGTCTAGTGACGGGGGGCTGGAGCAGCGGCACGGCACGGATTTGGAGCCTCACGTCCGGTGAGCTGCTAAAAACCTTGAATGAGCCGACTTGCTGCATGGTGGAATTCAGTCCCGATGGTCGCTTCTTGGTCACAAACTCGAACCGAGTCTGTATCTGGTCGGTCGAAGACTGGGAGTTGTTATCGACGGTCGCCGTGCAGGGTTCGTCGCCTACCGGGGTCCTCGTTTGCTTTTCGCCTGATAGTCGATTGCTCGCAGTGAGCGATGCAACCGCCCGAATCCATTTGGTAAATCCGACCACGGGCAAGATCATTACGACCTTAACCAATCCTCATGAAGCGATCACCAACAGAATGGCGTTCAGTCGGAAAAGTGATCGCCTGGCCGTTTCGTTCGATGGTTCCGTTCATGTTTGGGACCTGGTTGCCCTGCACGACCGCCTGGTTGATGTCGAGTTGGGCTGGCCTCAATCGGAAAACCACCTCGCAACTGCGCTTCCCGCGCAAGGCGCAAACCACAGTCAAAAGCAGGCCTCTGTGGCGATCGAGGCAGGTCATGGCCTCACCATTTCTAACAAACACATATCAACCGATTCCGTCAGCGCCCGATTTGTCCTCGACCAGCATTTTCAGCAATTAGCGGTCGCCGAGCAAATCCAACGTGCGCGGATTGCGGTTGAACGTGGCGAACTAAGTGCCGCGCGGATTTTATTCGAGCAAGCCATTTTGCAACGTCCCGAATCTCCGCTCAACTGCAATAATTTAGCGTGGATGTTGGCGACGGGTCCTTCAACGATTCGCGACGTGAAACAAGCTGAAATTCTGGCTCGCCGCGCGGTCGCGTCGGCACCCGACCAAGCGATCTATCTCAACACGTTGGGAGTAGCCCTATACCGAATGGGCAAGTACGCCGAAGGAATCACAGCCCTCGAGAAAAGTTTGTCGCAAAACCCATCGTTCAATCAACCTTACGACCTGCTGTTTTTGGCAATGTGCCACGCGCAATTGGGGGATTCCGAGAAAGCGCGCCAGTGCCAGAATCGTGCGTCGCAACTCATGGAAGCTCATGGCAACGGACAATCCAAAGCCTGGCACGAGGAGCTAAATGAATTCTCCAACGAAACAGTCGCCACTTTGGCCGTCTGCGAAAGGCGAGCGCCGGAAGCGATAAATAACTACGATTAGGCTCGAGCCATTGTGGCTGAAGGTCTTGGCCATTCCTAAAGGTTTTTCCGTTCTGTCGCCCCAGGTTTGGGGGAGAGGGCAGGGTGAGGCAATTGGCGAAACCGCGCCGATAATGTGCAAAAGGCACTGGGGTTGAGACCAGTGCCTTTCGTCAACTGAACTGTCGGCAAATCGCGATGTGTTCGTCGGCCGACTTGGTTGGCGAATCTACCGTTCGCCGTCGACGATCACTGTTGGCGGGCCAGAATTACTTCTTGGGCATCTTCGCGGCGTTGGACTTGCTGTCCTTTTTAACCTTTTTGTTTTTCTTGTCGTTCTTCTGACTGTTGTTGCCCTTGCCCATGATTTCGAACTCCTTTGACGAATGTGAATGGCCCTTGGGCCAATGAAAATTGCGTTTCCGTCGGTTGTGACGCAACGCATGACGCCGCGAATATACCAAACGATCGACGATTCGTCAGGGTGGATTTCTCAGCCCAACCGCTTGCGAAATCGCAAAACGCTGGCCAATAGCACGACGATACAGCAAATGGTTAAGCCAGCGATCGAGGAGGTCAGGTCGGCCAGCACAGCGCCGCGCAGGATAATGCCGCGCAGAATTTCGATGAAATAGGTCGCAGGCAAGGCGAACGAAATGAGGTAAATGGGCAGCGGCATTTCGGCTCGCGGAAAGACAAATCCCGATAGCAAGATCGAGGGCAACATGACGATAAAGGCAAACTGAAAGGCCTCGAGTTGCGTCCGGGCGATCGTCGAAATGAGTAACCCCAACCCCAGCGAACAGACCGTAAACAACAGGGACAACGCCAAAAGCAATCCAATGTGTCCGTTGATCGAAACGCCAAACAAATAGATCATGACCGTCAGCATGATCAGGACCTCGACCGCGCCGACGACGGCGTAGGGGATGAGCTTTCCAAGCATCAGCCCCGATCGGCCGACGGGAGTTACGAATAGCTGTTCGAGGGTTCCGAGCTCCCGTTCCCGAACCACGGCAAAAGACGTCAAGAACAGCGTGACCAACTGTAAAATAATCCCGACTAAACCCGGGACAAAGAAGTTCGAACTCTTGAGGTCCGGGTTGTACAGCAGCCGCGTCCGGACTTCGATCGGAAGCGTTCCGCGTCCCGCCGCGTCCCTCGATGGCGCTAATTGCAAAGCATCCCCCTTTTGGCGGGCCAATTGGATGGCGATGTTCTGCCCCAACAGTTGCGCCGAGTTCTGCGCCGTGGTGGCGATTTGCGAATCGCTGCCGTCGATCAAGACTTGCACAAGGGCTTGCTCACCGTGCAGCAATCGCTCGGAATAATTCGGCGGGATCACCACGCCGACTTGGGCCCGCCCCGATCGCAGTGCCTGCTGAAAAGCAGACTCATCGAACGCCCGCTCAATAACGGCAAAGCGCCGCGTGTTGACCAATGACTCGATGAATGTTTGCGCTTCGGTTCGACCATCCAGGTCCAACACCACCGTGGGAATATGTTCAATTTGCGTTTGGATGGCGTATCCAAATATGATCGTTTGAAGAACGGGAACGAGAAACATAAAAAACAAAGTCGTCGGCTGGCGGCGGATGTGAACGAACTCTTTGACGAGCATGGCCCAAAGTCCGCTGAATTCGGAGCCGCGGCGGATTGACTTCACGGGAGCGTCGGGCTGCGAGGGAGTCAGCACAACTTGCGCTGAGCGTTCGATCTCTTCTGAAATCTCAGGCGCCCCCTCATCCTGCCCTCTCCCCCGCGTCGGGGGAGAGGGAACAAGATTTCCCTCACCCTGACTTTGCCCAAGTCGTGCAGGCGTGGAAACTTGGATTTGTTTGAGACTTTCCACGCCGCGATTTTCGGCAGTGCGCGTTAAGGTGACAAAAACGTCCTCCAGCGTTGGGGTCGTGACCTGAATCTCGGCGTGAGCTGGATCTAATCCCAGCCGCCGAATGATGTCCTTCGGTCCAAGGCTTTGGTCGACTAACAGGTGAATCTTCTCGCCAAACAGAGTTGCGTCGCGGACCTCGTCGATGCCGCGAATCACAGACAACATTTCCGTGGGCGAATCGACTCGCATTTCATAGCGCAAGGTTCCAGTAGGAGTCACCTCTGGAAGTTGCTTCAAGTCACTGGGTTTGCCGATCACCAACAACTTTGACATGTACAAGTAACCGACATCGGTACAGCGCTCCGCTTCATCCATGTAATGCGTGGTCACCAGCAGCGTGACTCCCTGACTGGATAACGTGAACAGCAAGTCCCAGAGATCGCGGCGGGCAACCGGATCAATTCCCGCCGTAGGTTCATCCAAGTACAGGACTTCGGGTTCATGGATCAGCGAACAGGCCAACGCGAGTCGTTGTTTCCAACCTCCGGACAGTGTTCCCGCCAACTGCCCCAATCGATCGCCGATTCCAGTGAGCTCGACCACCGCGCCTCGCCGCGCGGTGAGGCGCTGCGGATTTAGTCCGTAGATGCGTCCATAGAAATCCAGATTTTCTTGCACCGACAAATCCGAGTACAAGCTGAATTGTTGCGACATGTAGCCGACGCGCGGTTTGACCAATTCGCTTTGTCGATACGCATCAAATCCCAAGACCGTCGCCGAGCCGGAGGACGGGGGGAGAATGCCGAGCAACATGCGGATGATCGTCGACTTGCCGCTGCCGTTGGGTCCAAGCAATCCAAACACTGCACCGCGGCGGACGCTGAACGAAACGTCGTCGACGGCAATCAAGGGACCAAATCGCCGCGACAAGTTCTTTGCTTGGATGACCGGCGACGTCATTGCGGGACTTTCGCTGCTTCGAGCCAAACGTTGGCCGTCATTCCTGCCCGTAACGTTGCCGCACTCTCCGGCAGCGTCACGCGGATGCGATACACGAGCTTGGCTCGATCGTCGGTCGTCTGCACGTTGCTCGGCGTGAATTCGGCTTGGTGTGAGATAAACGAAACTTCGCCGACAAAATCCTGATTGGGCAAGCTGTCGACGGTCACGCGCAGCTTTTGACCAAGGTTCAATTGCAGGAAGCGTTGTGGCACGTAGGCCCGGACCCAAAGTCGGTCGGTGGCCAACAGGGTCATGACTGGGGCATTAGGGGGGACTAGATCGCCCGGTTGCAGGTCGAGCGCGTCGATAAATCCGCTGGTGGGCGCGGTCATCGTCAGTTCGCCTTGCTGTCGGCGGACGATTTCCAAAGCGGCTTGTGCAGAATCTCGTGCGGCGGTGGCCTGTTCAATTTCTTCAGTACGAAACCCTTTTTTGGCCAGTTCCCAGGCTAGCCGAGCTTCGTCGTTTGCGGCTTGGGATTGCGACAATTCTTGCTCGCGCGCCCCGGCCTTTAAAATCGCCAATTCGTTTTTGCGAACTTCGACAACGGCCAGGGCCACGTCGAGCTTCTGGTCTGCGGCATCGAGTTCCGATTTTGCAGCGGCGTTAGACTGGACCAGCGGCGTAATCCGTTCGTGTTCACGGCGAGCCAGTGCCAGTTCCGCTTCGACGGCGGTCAAACGATTCTCGGCGGCGGCAATCTCTTCGGCCCGCGGACCGGCGACCAGCAGTTGATGCTTGGCACTCGATTGATCGAAGCGGGCTTTGGCTTGACCGATTTCCTCATCGCGCATGCCTGCGATAAATCGGTTGAGTTCCGCTTGCCGCGCGGCGAGTTCCGCGATCGCTTGTCGTTCACGTTCGATCAAGTCGTAGGGTTCAAATTCGATCAACGGGACCGATGCATCGACCCAGTCCCCTTCATCGACCAACACTTTTTTGATGCGACCGCCGACGCGGGAGCCCAAGCGAATCTCGTCCGCTTCGATCACTCCTGAAACGAAATCCGCTGTCGCCCGCGATTGGCTATACAGAATGAGACCCACCAATGCGGTCGCGATCACGGCGAGCACGATCAATCGTTGAATCACGCAAACACCCTAAGTTTGTAACCCCTGAAGACATACGTCAGGCCTCAGTCCCCCAACGGCGCGACAGACCCCATTTTACTTCCGGGTCTCGCTGCCGAATTGCAGATTGTATCGATTGAGCCCTAGGAAGCGTCAAAAACGCCGAGTCGCCGACGGATTGTTTAACCGTTGCTGCGGCTTGCGGAGGCCAACGAAGCCGATCCGATTTGAGTCATTGAATTTTCCCTTATAATCGCCGGCGCGCGCAATCTACCTCAAAAACCCTTCGATCGCCGAAGCGAGGACCAATCCCCATGAGCACGACGACACCGCTTGTGAGTGTTTTTTACTTTGTGATCGCCGCCTTCTTTGGGGCGCTTGGGCAATATTTTTATAAAAGCGGCGCCGACGCAACGAATTCAAGTTGGCAAAGTTATGTCGCCAACCCTCGTTTGATCGGCGGTGTGCTCTGTTACGTCGGTGTCATGGCGTTGTTCGTAGCCGCCTTCAAAAAAGGAGGCTCGCTGACCGTGCTCTATCCCATCTACGCGTCGACATTCATTTGGGCGTCTCTCATCGCCTGGCGGGCTTATGGATCGCCGATTACGGCTACGCACGGACTCGGAATGATACTGCTCATTGTCGGAATGTTTTTGCTCGGACGCCAAGGATGACAGTGCCCCAATACGACCCCACCGATCGCAGGCCCATCCGCAGTCGCCAGTCGTGGTGGGCACAGTCGGCGACCCGATTGTTGGTACGCCTAAACGCTTCTCCGAACGGGATCTCGATCGCAGGGATGATCGCGGCCATTTGCGCCGGAGTTGCGCTGTATTTCACGGGGAGACTCGACGGAGTGCCGCAGCGTGCATGTTGGTTCGCCGCGGGACTCCTCTGCCAAGTCCGATTGTTGTGCAATCTTCTCGATGGCATGGTGGCGGTAGCGCGAAACATTGCCTCGCGCAAGGGAGAACTTTACAACGAAGTCCCCGATCGCATTTCGGATTCTGTGGTGTTCATTGGTCTGGGATATGCCGCCGGCAGCCACGTCGCACTCGGTTTTCTTGCCGCGTTGGTTTCCGTTTTGATTGCCTACGTGCGCGTTTTGGCTCGCTCGATTGGTGCACCGAACGACTTCTGCGGGCCGTTGGCCAAACAACAGCGAATGGCGTTGGTGACGGCGCTCGCAGCATATCTGACGTTTGCGTCTGAATCGTGGCGATTGGCTTGGGGTGAAGCCACCATCGTCCTTTCGCTCGTTGTCCTAGGCGGCGTCGCAACGGCGCTGCGTCGCCTGCGGCGTGCCGCCACATATCTGAGTTTAGGTGGCACGCCCTGAAGCCTCGCGAAGGGCGTGGAACGGCGACAGATGATTCGACCATGCCTCAGGGACGTGCCACCCAAGCAAAATTGCGGAACAACCTACAAGGATCCAGATCGTGACCGTAATACAACGGCTCTTTGACGCGACTCGAGCGTTCGACCACCCGGTAACTATCGGTGTTGTGGCTGCGATTGCCCTTGGACTGGTCTCGGGTTCCATTCTCGTTCGCGTGCTCAGGCGAACACAACGCGTTTCGGCCGAAACTTTTAACGAACTGATTGCCCGCACGCGTTCGTGGTACCTTTTGGCGGCGGCCATGGCGCTCCCGATTCTGCTGGGAGCAGCTTGGGTGTGGGCGTTTTTTTTGCTGCTCAGTTTGTTTTGTTTCCGCGAATACTCTCGCGCAACCGGACTCGCCGCGTCGCGAACCGAAATGGCCTCGGTTGTGATCGCGATCCTCGTAACGTACTTCGCCGTTTTGGATCACTGGATGGGACTGTTCACCACCTCGTGGGCGCTGGGGATTTGTTTAATCGCCGCCGCGGGAATCGTACCGGATCAACCCAAGGGTTATATCCAGCGCGTTGCGTTGGCGATCGTCGGCTTTGCCTTGTTCGGCGTCAGCCTCGGACACCTGGCATTTATTTCCAACGATGAGTTGTTTCGGCCGATGCTGTTGTGGATTCTTTTGTGCGTCGAACTCAATGATGTGTTCGCCTACCTTTCCGGCAAAACCTTCGGCAAGCGGAAACTTGTCCCCAACACGAGCCCCAACAAGACATGGGGCGGAGCGATCGGCGCGATCGTGTTGACCTCGCTGCTGGCCGCGGCCATCGGGCACTACGTGTTCCGAGGCACGTCGCTCGATCACCCGGTTCATTTGCTTTTGATGGGAGTCTTGATTAGTGCGTTGGGACAATGCGGTGACCTGGTCATTTCATCGATCAAGCGCGACTTGGGAATCAAAGACATGTCCGACGTCATCCCCGGTCACGGAGGTCTCTTGGACCGCTTTGACAGTCTCCTGCTCGTCGCCCCTGTCGTATTCCATTACGTCAATTATTTCACAGTGGGCGGAATCGGGGCCGGTCAACCGGTTCGAATTCTGACCGGGGGACTTATCGTTTAACGACCTATCGTTGTTAGACATCGGCATGAATTTCGGCGCCGATGTTATCCTTTAAGCGCTGCTTTGAGTTGGGTTTGCTCGACCTGGAACGCTTGGTCGCCGATATCCTTGCGGCACCAGGCGCCGGTCCAACGGATGCACTTGACAGCACGATAGGCTTGGAGTTTTGCAGCGGCGATCGTTGCACCAGTTGCGGTGACGCTTAGCACGCGGCCCCCCGCCGTAACGACTTGGCCATCTTTGAGTGCTGTGCCCGAGTGAAAGACCTTGACGTTTTCGATCGCGGCGGCTTCATCCAAGCCGCGGATGGGATGACCCATTACGTACTTGCTCGGATAGCCTTCGCTGGCCATTACCACGCAGACTGACGATTGGGGATTCCAACGCGGCGGCTCGAGTTCCTCAAGTCGTCCTTCGATGACTGCCGTCATCACATCGACCCAATCGGATTCCAGCCGCATCAAGATGGCCTGGCATTCGGGGTCCCCGAAACGGACATTGAATTCCATGACTTTGGGGCACGCCTCGGTGAGCATGAGTCCGCCGAACAATATTCCTTGGAATCGACGCCTCGCTCGGTTCATGGCATGAACTGTCGGAACGAGAATATCCCGTTCGATTTGTCCCAGCAGTTCGTCTGTCACGATGGGAGTCGGAGAGTAAGCTCCCATGCCTCCCGTGTTTGGCCCGCGATCGCCATCTAACGCGCGCTTGTGGTCTTGGGCTACGGGGAGAGTCAGAATTGTTCTTCCGTCGGTGACGGCGTGGATGCTGCATTCTCGTCCGCGCAGAACTTCTTCGAGCAAGAATCGATCGCCAGCAGAACCGAATTCGTGCTTTCGGGCGACCCGATCAATCGCTTGAAAAACTTCGCTGCGAGTCCGGCAGACGATGACTCCTTTGCCGGCCGCCAAGCCATCCGCTTTGACGACGAGCCCAAGGTTCTCGCCCAAGTCCGAATACCGCTCGTTGACAAATCGTTCGGCGGACACGGCGGAGGAAAAGACTTGATCTTCGGCACAAGGCACCGCCGCCGACCGCACGAGTTTCTTGCAAAAGACTTTGCTGGCTTCGAGTTCAGCGGCCGCTTGGGAGGGACCGAAAATCTTGAGTCTCTCTTTTCCAAACGCATCGACGATTCCGGCACAAAGCGGCGCTTCGGGGCCAACGACGGTCAGGTCGACCGCGTTGCTTTTCGCAAAGTGGATTAGGTCCCCGATTTTATCCGCCGCGATGGGGACGTTTTCGGCGTCGAGCGCCGTTCCTGCGTTTCCCGGTGCAACGAAGACGGTTTCTACGTGAGGGCTTTGCCGGATTTTCCAAGCCAACGCGTGTTCGCGACCGCCGCTGCCCACCACCATTATTTTCATCAAATCTTTCCTCAACGCAGCCGGCATTGCCTTTGGCATTTGCATAGTCGCCTTTCGCTCCGAAAAAGTACGTTCTTTCGCGGAGCGAAAGACGACGTTGCTCGCCCGCGAGCTTTACGATAAGCGGCATCGGGCTAGCGCCCCGCGGCTGATACTTTGAAACACCGCTTAGTATTTTCGTTGCTTTGACCACGCAATCGAGCGATTGCAACTTATCCGATTTCGATTGCTCATTGAAGCGGCCCCGCGAACCGCATTATAATGAACAAGTTCGTGCAGCGATTCAAACCTTAACGATCGCGCCGTTATTTTCACTCGTATCACCGATTGGGCGACCCTTTATGAATGGTTTTTCTCGAGCTGGCGTTGTTTCGGCGATTGGGTCTTGGTCGCTGACCATCGGCAGCTTTTTTCTCTTGGATTCATTGCCCAGCTCAAAACTTTGTGCGATCGATCAACCCAGCGCTACATCAGCATTAGATTCCCCGAGCGCGTCATCATCGCCACGAACCAGGTCGGCGGCGAACGAATGGGGGCATCTGAAGGGGCGCGTGCTCGTGGATGGTACCGTCGATCCCGCGGCAAAAATCGACCCCGACAAAGATCGCGAATATTGTCTGGCGAACGGCCACGAGATTGTCAATGAAACCGTGGTCGTCGGCAGCGACCATGGGCTTCGAGATGTGTACGTCATGCTGTATTTGGCTCGTGGCGACGCGCCGCCCGCCGTTCATCCATCGTTCGAAGATTTGAAAAAAAATCCTGTTGTCTTGGATAACAAATTGTGTCGGTTCGAGCCGCACGCCGCATTTGTGCGGACAGGCCAGGTCCTCACGATGCGCAATAGTGACGAAATTGGCCACAACATCCACACACTCAATAACGACGAAAAGAACAAGAATGTCCCGGTCGGCGGCGCGGTCGATGTGACATACGAATTGGCAGACAAGATCCCATCCGACGTCGAATGCAATATTCATCCGTTCATGAAGGGCTTGTTGCTAGTCCGTGATGACCCCTACGCGGCAATCACAAACGACAAGGGCGAGTTCCTGATCGAAAACATTCCCGCCGGTCCTTGGAAGTTTCAGTTTTGGCACAAGAAGACGGGATACTTATCGATGCTGACGCGCGGTGGCCAACCGTTTTTGGAGCGTCGCGGCGAATTCAGTCTGGAGATCAAGGCCGGCGAGACGATCGATCTGGGTGACTTGATGTTGTCCGCAACGGTTTTGAATAAGAAAGACTGAGCCGCCGATGTTGGATCGCTCGCGATGTTTGAATCCAGCGGATTCGACCTTGGATTTGGCGCCTTCACCTTCGGTTAGGCTCCGGGTTGCAGCGATCTTACTTGGATGTCTCATCGGGGCCGGCTGTACCGGGCAGCCGACCGCAACGACTCAGCCCGACCCTGCAAACGTTGATTTGTTGATCAAGGACATTGAAAATCGGCCATGGGAATGAGACGGCGAATCCAGGCAGCACTTCGTCGGGAAGGCCTGCCGCTTGAGCGCTTTCCGTTTAGCTGTAGCGGAACTCGCCAGAGTTCCGGCCGGAATTCTGGCGAATTCCGTTACGTCAGATGCTACCGCTTCGTAGAATGCGCACTCGTGGGCCGATCTATGCGAGTGCTGGCGAGCATTCTCTGTTTGGTCCTTTTGTTCGCGACCGGTTGTTCCGATCCGGCCCAGTTCCGATTGAATGAAGTCGAATTACTCAAGCTGCAATACCAGCAACAAGCGAAGCAAGAAGCGTTGGACGCAGAACGGGCCCAAGACGTCGTCGACGCATTGACGGCTTTGTTCGGCACGCCCGATCACCCCCGATTTCCTTATTTGTTGGGCGATTCCGATCCGGCCCGCGACTTGGTGCAGCTGGAGAACTTGAACAAGGCTGCGGGGGCAGTCAGCAGCAATCGTAGCGGCGAGCACCGCGGACTTTATCGGGAGCATTGCGCACAGTGTCACGGGATCACGGGAAACGGGTCCGGGCCGACATCGGGGTTTCTCAATCCGTATCCCAGGGATTTTCGCTTGGGCAAATTCAAGTACAAATCGACAAAACTTGGCCAACGTCCAACCGATGACGATTTGTGGCGCGTCATCGTCAACGGCATTCCAGGCACGGCGATGCCTTCGTTTCGAACGCTGAATGAATCTGAAATTGTCGCGCTGATCGACTACGTTAAGTATTTGACGATTCGCGGGCGGGTGGAATACAAGTTGCTCGCCGAATTGGCGGTTCTTGCTCCCGATGAACGACTGATCGATCTGGACTGGCGCCGTGTGCAGACCGAATTTCAGCCCGACCCGGAGGTTGGCGGAGGGGATGCGCGGCGCGATTCGTACGACGATCAATTGGCGGCGCTGGTGGAGACCTATTTTGATGAAGTGAATCTCTGGAGTCGGCCGCCGACCAAAGTCCCCGAGATCCCGGATTGGCTCTCTCAACGAGATTCCGTGTTTCGCGACCGAGTCAACGAAGGCCGGGTCTTATTTTCCGGCAAGGCGAATTGCGCGATGTGTCATGGCTTCACCGGTTTGGGCGACGGCCAGACGGAGAACTACGACGATTGGACGAATCAATGGGTTAAAGGAGCCAACTTGGACCCGCGCGACGCCCAGGCCTGTGCGCCATTTTTGGACGCTGGCGCTTTTCCTCCACGCGCCATTCGTCCACGCAACTTGCGGTTGCGCGTATATCGCGGGGGCGATCGCTACGTCGACTTGTATCGTCGAATTGCCAACGGGATCGAAGGGACCGGCATGCCGGATTCGACTGCACTAAGCGAACAAGAAATCTGGTCGTTGGTTGCTTACGTTTTGAATTTGCCTTATGAGGAGGCCCAATGAGAGCCGTCAGATTTGCCGGATCGTCATGAGTCGATTTTGGAGCGTGCTGTTCTTTTGCGTGCCGGTGAGTTGCTTGGCGATTTACCTTTGGTCGGCGTACGGTTTTGCGCCCTTGGCAACCGCCTGGCTGCCGGAAAACCTGTCGTACCATGGGCGCACGATTGATTTCCTGTTTTACCTCATTCATTATTTGGCGGCGGCGGTTTTGCTCGGGACCGGGCTCGTCTTAGCCGTCGCGACTTGGCGATTCCGCGACCAACCTGGTGCTCGTGCCCGATTTGTGCATACCAAGTTGAGCCTGGAAATCGCTTGGACGATCGTGCCTGCTGCAATACTAATCTGGTTGGCCCTCTACCAGATGAACGCGTGGGCCGACAATAAGCTGCGCCGACCGCAGATGGAGTCCGCCGGAGTCTTGCGGAACCGTCCGCCGCTGGCCCGCATCGTCGCCAAGCAGTTTGGCTGGGAAGTGTATTATCCTGGCGCCGATGGCCGATTGGATACCCCCGACGACTTGTACGTTGAGAACGAATTGTACGTTCCCGTCGACGTCGACGTGGTCCTCGAACTGCAAAGCCGCGACGTGATCCACGATTTTTTTGTCCCGCAGTTGCGGCTCAAGCAAGATATCGTGCCAGGCTCAACGCAATACCTGTGGTTTCGCGTTTTGCCCATTGCGCTAAATCGGCGACTGGATTTTGTCTGCGCGGAGCTCTGCGGGTGGGGGCACTACAAGATGAACGGCTGGCTTTACGTGGTCACTCCCGAGGATTTCGCGCTCCGTATGAACGAACTTGCCGCGGAGCGATTGGGCGATACGCCGGTTGCCCAGGGAAACGGCGCCCAGCGAGCGGCCGAGTTAACCCCGGCCGTTTCCCGGCAACCCAGATCGCCAACAAATGACGAATGAACTATTTCCATCGACCGAGAACACTGACCTTGCGAGCCAATCGCTGAGGCGTCGAGGATGGCTTCGTTTTGTATTCTCCACCGATCACAAAGTCATCGGCCTTCAATTTTTGTTTTCGAGCTTGATCTGGTTTTTGGTCGGCGGATTCTTGGCGTTGGCGATCCGCTGGCAGCTGGCTTGGCCTTGGACCGACATGCCGATCGTCGGAGCTTGGTTGTTCGCTGCGCAGGGGGGCCAGATCTCACCCGAGTATTACAGCACGCTGTTCACGATGCATGGCACGATCATGATCTTTTTTGTGATCATTCCGATCTTGACCGGGGCACTGGGGAATTTCTTGATTCCGCTGATGATCGGTGCGCGGGATATGGCTTTTCCGCGGCTCAATATGATGAGCTATTGGCTGATGTGGCCCGGCTTTGTATTGATCGCCTTGAGCTTCCTGACTCCGGGGTATGGTGCCGGGGCAGGATGGACTTCGTATCCGCCGCTTTCGGTGATTGCCGCCGCGATGCCCAACGCACAAGACGCACAAACGTATTGGCTGTTGGCGTTACTCTGTGTCGGGCTTTCCTCGATGCTCGGTGCGCTGAATTATTTGACGACTATTTTTCTGATGCGAGCGCCGGGAATGGGGATGTGGCGTTTGCCGATGACGATTTGGGGGTTGCTGGTCACGTCGATACTGCAAGCCTTTGCCCTGCCGGTGTTGACCGCGGCGCTGCTCATGCAATTGGCGGATCGGCAATGGGGAACCGGGTTCTTCCTGCCCGAAGCAATCACGGTCAATAACGAGACCGCAACGGGCGGGGGGCAGCCGTTGCTATGGCAACATTTGTTTTGGTTTTATTCGCACCCCGCCGTGTACGTCATGATTTTGCCGGCGATGGGCATCATTTCGGAAATTATCAGTTGCTTTTCACGCAAGCCGCTGTTTGGTTATCGCCCGATGGTCATGGCGATCTGCGCGATCGCTGGATTGGGCTTCATCGTGTGGGGACACCATATGTTTGTGTCAGGCATGAATCCGCTGTTGGGCATGACGTTCATGGTCTCGACGATGCTGATTGCCTTGCCGAGCGGGATCAAAGTGTTCAATTGGTTGGCGACCATTTGGGGTGGGCGAATCCAATTTCAGACGCCGATGCTTTTTGCACTGGCGTTTGTGATCATGTTCGTCATCGGGGGTTTGTCGGGGATTCTGATGGCGGCGACTCCGGTCGATATTTACATCCACGACACCTACATGATCGTGGCCCATTTTCATTACGTCTTGTTTGCCGGCAGCGTCTTGGCCGTATTTGCCGCGATTCACTTTTGGTTTCCAAAGATGTTTGGACGAATGATGCACGAAGGCTTAGGGCGGATACATTTCTTGTTGACTTTTCTGTTTTTGAATGGAACGTTTTTTCCGATGCACCTGTTGGGGGCACGTGGGTTTCCGCGGCGCTACGCCGATCCTTATCACATCGAAGCCTTCGCCGACTTGTTGCCGCTCAATCAGTTCATCACTTATTGTGCATTCTTGATGGCCGCTGCGCAGATTCTGTTCGTGATCAATTTCTTTGGAAGTATGCTGTTTGGCCCGCGGGCTTCGCGGAATCCCTGGAACGCCAATACACTAGAGTGGACGGCCGAGAGCCCTCCTCCCCATGGAAATTATGCCACGCCGCCGAGCGTGTACCGCGGACCGTACGAATATAGTCATCCGCAGGCCGCCGCCGATTACTGGCCCCAATCGTCACCCGATACTGCGTGATCCCAATCGATGATCCAACCTGCAATGACATCGCATTTCTCGCGTTGGCCCAATCGCGTTGCCAAGCTGCTTGCGGTGATTGTATTTCCACTAATATGGGTCGGCGGACTGGTCACGTCATCGGACGCCGGAATGGCCGTTCCCGATTGGCCAAATACGTATAACTACAACATGTTTGCCTATCCCATTCGAGATTGGTTTTTGGGACCGTGGGATTTGTTCGTCGAGCACGGCCATCGCCTGCTGGGGAGCCTGTCGGGAATTGTCGCCATCGCGTTGTGCGGGGCCACATTTTTGTCGGATCGGCGATCCTCCGTGCGCCGCTGGTCGATTCTCATTTTGGCCTTGGTGATTGGTCAAGGAATCCTTGGTGGCCAGCGCGTCGTTCGCGATGAACGGGCCCTGGCACTGATCCATGGCTGCATTGGTCCGTTGTTCTTTGCCACGGTCGTGGCGATGGTCGTGTATACCTCGACGTGGTGGATTGAAAAGCGCGGTGTCGTTGCCGATCCCAAACTTTGGTCTACGGACGGACAGCGGATCGCGGCCGCGTTGCTGATGATGGCCAGTTATGGACAGTTGATCTTTGGGGCGTGTTTGCGGCACGTACCGGACACCGCAGATCCGACTGCGTATTCGCTGCTGATCGTCGCGCACTTGGTGACCGCGGGCATCGTGTTGCTCTTGGCGTTGAGCGTTTTGTATCTGGCTTATGTCCGCAATTGGAGTCGAGGCGGCATTCGAACGTCCGCGACTCTCTTGGTTGCATTTGTCCTCCTTCAACTTGGTTTGGGGTTCAGTAGTTATGTTTTGAAGTTCGGTTGGCCGGCCTGGCTGGGTGGCTACTCGTTCGCCGCCCGCTACGTCGTCCCTGAAAAAACGTTTTGGCAAACGAACTTGGTTACGCTGCACGTAGCGATGGGGTCGCTGATTCTGGCCACCGCCACCTACCATTACGTCCGCGTCTGTCGCTCCGTTGCGAACGGTGCAATGGACGAGAAGTCGCCCATCCCATCGGCGGCGAACGCTTGAAAGGAGGCCGCCCGCAAAGGTACAATCGAAGCCTGAAACTCTTGAATTAATTGGTGGTGTAAGGTCTGTCCGTGGAATCTGTAGCGTCCGTTTCCAAATCCAAAAGCGAGCGTCACGTATTGTCGCTCATCGGCGATTATGTCGAGCTCATGAAGCCGCGCATTGCGCTGATGGTATTGCTAACGGTCATCGTGGCCGGATTCTTGGCTGCCGGCGGCTCGACTTCGGTGCTTGCGCTGGTGAATGTTTCGATCGGCGTTTTACTGATTTCTGCCAGCGGCAGCGCTTGGAACCAATACCTAGAACGGTACACCGATTTCCTCATGCCGCGAACTGCGTTGCGGCCACTTCCCGATCAGAGGCTGACGGCCAATCAAGTCACCGCTTTTGGCGCAATCACTTTTGGCGCGGGAGTCGTCTACTTGGGCACGGTTGTCGGTTCGCTTCCATTGCTGTTGGGTTTGTCGACCTGGTTCTTATACGTGCTGGTGTACACGCCAATGAAACGACGCACCTGGTGGAACACGGCCGTGGGCGCCGTCGCTGGTGCCTTGCCCGTTTTGATTGGGGCGGCGGGGACCGGATCTCACGTGACCGGTCCGGTTTGGGGCTTGTTTGCGATTCTGTTCCTTTGGCAGTTTCCGCATTTCATGGCGATCGCCTGGCTCTATCGTCGCGATTACGCCGAGGGCGGTTTGAAGATGATCACAGTGGTTGATCCCAGCGGAAAATTAGCAGGTGTTCACGCGATTGTTGGTGCGATAGCGTTGTTGCTCGTCTCGGTCGCCACGGCTTTTTGTTTTTCATCCGTCGTAGCGCGAAGCGTCGTCCTTGGTATCTGCGGATTGGTTGGTTTGTGGTATTTGGCATCGTCGATCCTGTTTGCCCGTCGGTTAGACGATGAGGCCGCGCGCCAACTGCTGCATGTTTCACTGCTTCATTTGCCGCTTGTTTTACTCGCATTGGTGTTGGCGCGAATCCTCGAATAGGTGGTTCCGCCAATGAAATTACCGCGCGGCGATCGGGAACCACGATGGGAAGCGATTCCCAAAAGCCGTTTTTGCTTGTGGCTGTTCTTGTCCACTGAAGTCATGTTTTTTGTGGCTTTGATCGGTTCGTATCTGGTCCTACGATTCGGCGTTCCGCTTGGGGAATGGCCGCCCGCGTCCGCTGTCGGTCTCGTGCCATGGATCGGCGGAGTGAATACCCTGATTTTGTTGGCATCAAGTGTTTTCATGACCAGGGCGATGGTATCGACCAGCCGAAATCAATCACGTTCCGCCAAGGGTTGGTTAATCATGGCCCTGCTGCTGGGAACCGGATTCTTGGCGGTAAAATCCTATGAATATTGGGAGAAATTCCAACTAGGACTCTATCCGCGCGCTGCTGCGACGCTTGTTTATCCGCGGTACGACGCCGAGTATCTGGCTGCTTTGCAAAGCGAAATTTCTGTCACACGCGGCGCACTGGAGCAAAGTCGGCAGCGGAACCCATCCGCTGCGCTGGAACAGCAAATTGTTTGGTGCGATCGCCTGGCGTTGGGCTTGGCGTCGTGGGCAGGTCGCGAGTATGGCCAATCCGACGATCCGAAAAGGCGGGAACTAGCGATTCGGTCCGCTGCTTATCTGGTCCGGCCCGAGCCAAAAATGGCAGAACAAATGGAAACCCTACTGCGCGAAGAGCGGGCGCGACTGTCGACGGAACGCGACGAACTTGATGAATCAAAACGGCGAATCCAATCCGAATTGGACCAAACGGCGAATCAACTGTCTGGTTTGGCCAGCGATAATAGCGCTCTAGAACAGCGCAGCGTCTTGGAACAGCGATTGGCCGAACAACGTGCTGAGCTCACCGCGGTAAATAACCGTTGGTCGGTGGTCGACGACCGCTTGAAACTGCGAGACTCCCTTCCCGACACTCAACGGGGAGTCAATGCAACTTTTGGATTTCATTTGCCGATTGTCGTTCCCGGGGGGAGAACGTGGCTTTACGGATATTATTTGTTAACGGGAGTCCATGCGTTCCACTTGTTGGCTGGAATACTTGTCGCACTCGCGCTGCTGCCAATTCGGTTGGACTCGCATCAATATGTTCTCGTAGGAAACGTCGCCACCTACTGGAATTTCGTGGACGGCGTTTGGCTGGTCCTATTCCCGATCATTTATTTGCTCTAGATTCGAAGGGAATGAGTCAGTTTCCGTCCGCGCTTCTGTGCGCAGCGACGGAAAAGAGCGTCCTAAGGACGAAGTACCGGTGGATGTCGTTGAAATTGTGAGGTCCCTTTTGACAATCTGGCGAAAACTTTCGATTCTATTGTGGGGACTAGTGCTCGTGGCGGGCGGTTGGATTGCCTACGAACTGCGCAATCGGCCGTCCGTGATCTCGGTTGAGACCGGACCCATGTTCAAAAAGCTGCCCTGGAAACATCTGCCCGACGTGGCACCGTTCGAGCTGATGACGAGCGACGGAGTGAAGTTCGATTCACGAGAATTGGCCGGGCACCCCTACGCGGTCAATTTCTTTTTTTCGACGTGTCCAACGATCTGTCGTCAATTGAACGAACAAGTTCGCGTCTTGGCGGAACAGTTTCGCAACGACGACTTGACCTTCCTCAGTATCACCGTGGATCCGTTGACCGATACGCCCGGGCGTTTGGCGGAGTACGCAAAACTTTTTGAGGCCGCGCCACAACAATGGAAGTTTTTGACCGGGGAACTTTCGACGATTCAGCAACTCGGCGACCAGTCGTTTCGAGTTCGGCTCGAAAAAGAAGTCCACACCGAAGACATTCTTTTGGTCGATCGCTGGGGCCGGTATCGCGATCGGTTCCGCTGGGACGATCCAACCGAGATGCGCCGTTTTGCGACGGTCGCAAAGCAAGTTATTGACGAGCAGAAACCTCCCCTCACGGCAATGATTGACACTCGCAATTTAATGGCCGCAATTCCACACACGCAACAAAACACTCCGCCTTGGCTGAATGAGTTCTTTCTGGAGCAATCCGACGGCACAATCCTGTATTCGCGCGACCTCATCGGCCAAGTCTGGATTGGCAGCATTTTTTTCTCAACATGTACGACTCATTGCGTCGAACAAAATCGGTACTTGCGGGACCTACAAGACCGGCTCGGCGATCGGCCCCTTCGCATCGTGAGCGTGACAACCGATCCACAAACCGATACTCCCGCTCGGCTGCAACAATACGCCCAGGAAATGAAAGCACAGCCCAATCGATGGATTTTCCTAACCGCGCAAGAGAAGTCGTACGTGAATCGAGTCGCCGCGGAATATTTTGGGCTCTTTGTTCAAGGATCGGATCATGCGACGGATTTGGCGGTCGTCGATCGCTGGGGCAGGGTGCGCAGAAAGTTCAACTGGCGCGATCCGAGCCAAGAGGCCGAGATGCTGAAGCTCATCGATGAATTGATAGCCGAAAAGCAACCTCCGCAAATCAAAGCGGAAAACACGACGCCGGCGGCAGCGAGCAAATGACAACGATTGGCGTCTGCGCGGTTTGGCAATTCCCCCATCCATGGAAGATGGATTCCGGGGCTCAGCCCGGAATGACACGAGTTGTGTTAGTGGCTCGTCGTTACGTTGGATCGCCGAGGGCCAAGCGTCCTATCCTATGATTCACGTATTGCCCCACGTCGACGCGTTCCTCAATGCAATCGCAACCGTGCTTTTGATCACGGGCTACGTTCTAATCAAGCGCGGCTACGAAACGGCTCACAAGCGGACGATGCTGACGTGCTTTGGAGTTTCGGTCGTGTTTCTAATGTGTTACCTCACTTACCATTTCAACGTCGGCAGCAAGCCATTTCCCAAAGTTGGTTATCCGAGTTGGGTACGCTTTGCTTATCTGGTACTTTTGGCCAGTCACGTCGTATTGGCGGCAATCGTGCCGTGGATGGCGATCGCGACGATTTATTTGGGATTGCGCGATCGGCGAGCAGCGCATCGACGATTGGCGCGTTGGACGTTTCCGATTTGGCTGTATGTCTCCATCACGGGTGTTGCGGTATACTTGATACTGTATTGGTTGTTCCCACCGATCGCGGGCTCGGGCGAATGAAACGCTTTCCACTATCACCGAAAATGGTCTTTATCGGTCGATGGGCCGTGTTCGCGGCGATTGTGTTGGGTGTACTGGTTTTGTCCACGCAAACGGCGTCGGCGTGTCCCAATTGCAAGGACAGCCTGGCGGGGCAGGGGGGCGATTTACAGATGGGGTTTGCGTTGAGCATTGTCTTGATGCTCTCCACGCCGTTTGCGATTCTAGCGTTTTGGACCCTTTGGCTGATGCGTTTTTTGCACGGCGACGCACGCCTGGGCTGCGTCTCAGAGTATCAGCCGCCGGGCGCTCGACCCCGGTGTTTGCCTTGAAAAGTGATTCAAGAACCGGATGCTAGCGCGTTCCGGCTGATAAAAAAATCACGATTCGGGAATGGAGACAAAGCCCAAAATCGGCGGCTATTCCAAAGGCAAATTGCCAAGCCATTGGCAGACCAACTTGCTAACGACTTGCCGCCTGCCGACATAAAAATGATCGGCGCCCGGGACGACTTGCGATTGCAATTGAGGGCACTTGTTGCGTAAGTCGTCGACCGAACTCATGATTCCCAAAAAGGCTGCATTGGATTGCAACTCGGTTGCACCAAAGACCAGCAGTACGGGCAAATGGACTCGGTCGATGAATTGCGTCCAATCGTAGCGGCTTGGGGGACCGTACTTGTCCCGGTAGGCGTCCGCGGCGATGAAGGCCGGAAACGGAAAATCGACGCGCATTAATTGGCGACCTTTGCCCGCTTGCACCAATTGAGTTGCCGATTCAAACCAATGCTTGAACCGGTCCGCGGCAAAGGACTGCTGGAATTGATCGTAGTTGAGGCGCGATGCCGACATCGCCGCGATACACTTGACGGCTGGTTGCGGCTGGTGGGCTTGCGCATAGAGGGCTTTGATCGCGCCGAGGCTATGCCCGACGATCGCAATTTTTTCCAATCCACGCTGGGCCAGAAATCGCACCCAACCGGCGACGTCGTGTCGGCAATCGTCGACCATTTCAAACGCGGCTCCTTGGGCCTCGGTGCGACCACCGATCGAAATCCAATTGATTCCATCGTGCCCGCGCGTATTGGCCAAGAGCACGTCTAGACCGGATTCCAGCAGATGGCGGGCGATGCTGTGCATGAGCCGCGAGGAATAGAAATTGCCCGCCAACCCGGAAAACAACAGCGCTCCGTCGAGCCGTGTGTGGCGCGGCGATGCCGTACGGTACAACGCGCCGTCGAGTCGTGCCAAATCCGGCGTTCGGGTGTGGACAAGTTCACAGAGCATTTTCCGGCCGAAATGGAGAATCATTGAAAGTGTCGACTTTTGCTTCGCAAACGCACGTTCCTTGGCGGAGCGGCTGAGAAATAATGGTCATCCGGCTGTATAGCGGCTCTTCTGGGCCGTCGCTCTTCGGTCGATCGACGGCCCGGAAAGGCCGTTCTACAAAGATTTCACAGCCTCGGAGCGAAAGGCAACTAATAAGTCAAATAACGCCATTTCGGAAACATGTCACTGCGTGCGCTGCGAATTTGCCATCGCAATGCCGCTTGAGTCTATACCCGTCGTGGACCGCTGCCGACATGACAGGATTTACGTTTGGCTGGTCGGCGTGTTCACGCTGCTGAGCTGCGAAAGCAATTGAAGCACGCCGTTGAGATGCGCCAACCGTGGTCCAAAGCGATCGATGAATTCGTTGAGCACGAAGTCGCCGTCCATCATTGACTCATAACTGTCGTTGATCTCGCGAGTCATGTTTTGCAGGAACTCAGTCTGGACTTGGCTGATCGCTTCGGCGGCCGAGCGGCAGCGTCGAGCAAGCGTTGGATTGGCCTCTTTCCATTGGCCCAATTCGAGAGCCCGCTGTCGTTGCGAGGCGCTCAAATGGTCGATCATGTTCTCCAACAGTTCGGTTTGGCGATTCTGACTCACCACCAATTGACGAAGCAAATCGAGCACATCGTTGTCGGACCGTTGCTGCGACTCGTGTGGTTGTCCCGAGGAAATCGGCGACACGTCGATGCGGAACATGGAAGCCATTTTTTGCTTTTCGAGGCTCATGGAATCTACCAACGAATAGAAGTTAAGGACCGGAAGCCATCAGTATAAATGCGGCACCGGCGAATGTCGAGCGAATCCAACCTTCACGTCCGATTCGAAACCCTTTCCGCTGCCTGACCGATCATCGCAAACGGTGGTGGTTTGCGCACGATGATTCAAGCACCCTGTGGAAATGGATAACGGAGCTAGGGCCGGAACAATCGTTGCAAGCAATTCAATTGTTTTTTTCCCGAAAGTGAATCGAGAAGCTTGACAACGACCAGCCGCGATCGTACCGCGCGCTCGAACGCCCTTAAAGTCGGGTTTAGACGCGTCCGATGGTCTATGGTCCACGCAACCAGGTTTGACAATCGTATGTGTGCAGCAGAAAACACGGCTCCGATCGGTTTTCTCACGGCCGTGGAATTGCCGGAAACCGGCTTCTGCGGCGGACTGCTCCTGTTGAACGAGCGCGGCCGACCTCTGGAATTTCATTGCAATTCTCCGATCCGACCTAGCCGGGCCCAAGAAATTCTGTACGGATCGACACTCCGCACCTTTCTTTTGTCCGAAGCCATTGCGCAAAGCCTAATCGAGAAGTGCAGCCGGCCGCCGGCAGCAATCCTTACCGATTTGGCGGAGTTATGGGAACTAAATCGGTGGAACACGATGCCGGTCGTTTGGGTTCCACCAGATTCCGCATCCGAGGGCACCGAAACTTCGCCTCGCTCACGCGGGCAATGGATCCCTGGCGATATCGGAGGCCAGCAGATTGGAATTTCGGCGTGTGGCCAAGATCAGTGGGCTGAGCTCGACGCCGCGATCGGTAATTTTGCCAAGCGTCTGCCACTTGCCGAACCGTTTCAACGAATTCAATTGGCCATCGCAGAAGCACAATCCTCCGCGCGATGGCGCGAATCCGCTTAGTTCTGGGAGCAGGAATGCTCGAACCCGACCGTGTCACTAACGAGCCAGCGCTCGGCGATCAATCGTTTGATTTGGCGCCGATCTTGGTTCCTTCGCCCCCACCGCGGGAGCATTGTCGAAAAAAGAGCACTGGCAGAGCCAGTGCTGGAGAATCACTGTCTGGGCAATGCCCGCCGCGCGGAAGCGGGCAGGGTGATTCCGCTTTTGTTCCCTCCCCCGCCGCGGGGAGGGCTTGGGAGGGGGGGCAGAACATTTCGCATAGTCTTTCAATTTGCGGTTTGGATTTTTTTCACCAGTGGCCCTCGATTCAACTTCAATCGACGATCGTCGATCCACTTGCCGGCCGCGCGGTAACGATGCGGATTGGTCAACCGAAGCCCAAGATCATCAGCTGCTACTTCACATCCAAACCGCCGACGTTCAGCGAACTGAAAGCATCGCTGACCAAAGCGCCGCGAAATGTCGCTACCGATTCGGTTGCGGAGTGCAACTCGGGTTCGATCATCACACGACCTTGGGAAAAGTCCATCTCGCGAATTGCGCCTCCGAGAGATTTGGTGAAACTTGACGACCGGTTGTTTTACGTGCTGCAGCCACCTCTGGAGACGTTAGTTTCTACTGGAACGATCGAATTCCCCTTTCAGCCCTTTCCATTTCAATACGGGGGAGTGGCATTCTTGTATCCGCGGCACGCCGCGATCTTGGCGGACGAAATGGGATTGGGAAAAACCATGCAGGCGATCGTCGCGATTCGCCTTCTGCTCCACGCCCGCGAACTTAGCAACGTGCTCTTGATTTGTCCCAAGCCACTGGTCACCAACTGGGTTCGCGAATTCAATCTCTGGGCGCCGGAAATTCCGCTTTGCGTCATCGAAGGCTCGCAGGCCAAACGAAATTGGCAGTGGCAGACCGCGGAATGCCCGATCAAGATCGCGAATTATGAGCTAATGTCGCGCGACCAAGATACGATCGTTCACGACAGCGGCGTATTTGACCTGGTGGTCCTGGACGAAGCCCAGCGAATCAAGAACAGCCGCAGCTCGACGGCCCAAGCCATCTGCTCGATTCGCCGCCAGCGAAATTGGGCCCTCACCGGAACCCCGATCGAAAACAGCACCAACGATATCGTGGGGATCTTCGAATTCCTTTCCAGCGGTTTGCTTTCGGTGGACATGTCTCCCCGGCAGATTTCGCGCGAAGTCCGCGACTTCATTTTGCGGCGCACCAAGGACGCCGTGATGAGCCAAATGCCCCCGAAACTGATGCGCGACGCGGAACTCGAGCTGACTGCCGAACAAGCCGAAACCTACATGCGCGCGGAGGAAGACGGCGTTCTCCGGCTGAACGCCATGGGACAGTCGATCACGATTCAGCATGTCTTTGAGTTGGTCCTGCGGCTCAAGCAAATCTGCAACTTCGATCCGGCGACTGGAGAAAGCAGCAAAATGGAACGGCTGGTGGCCGACTTAGACGAAGTCGCGGGCAGCGGACAAAAGGCGATCGTGTTCAGCCAATGGGTCAAATCGCTCCACCAGATCGGAGCGGGGCTTTCCGAACACCAGCCGCTGGAGTACCACGGCGGAATTCCTTCGAGCAAGCGCGACGCGATCTTGGCCGAGTTCCGCGACAACCCGCGGCGCAACGTGTTGCTGATGAGTTACGGGGCCGGCAGCGTGGGACTGAACTTGCAATTTTGCCGCTACGTTTTCTTGTTCGATCGTTGGTGGAATCCGGCCGTTGAGGACCAAGCGATCAATCGAGCGCATCGAATCGGCGTCAGCGGCAGTGTGACTGTCACGCGGATGCTGTCGATCGGCACAATCGAAGAGCGGATCAATCAAGTCCTGGAAGAAAAACGTGAACTCTTCCAAACGATCTTGGGCGACACCGACTCGCCGCGCGGCGGATTATCGCGTGAGCAAGTCTTTGGCTTGTTCAAACTGCAAATCGCTAAAAAACCTCCCGCCACGGACGCCGCGTAGCACAGCCCCATCAAAACTCGCCGCAATTTGTCTGCGGGAGCGAGATTCCAAATGGGAGGCAGACCAGCCGGATCGGCGGCTTGAATTTATCGCGTCGGCATTTGACGCGTAGTCGGTAACCGAGGCCCAATTGTCCTAATCCCCCTAACAAAGGGAGAGTTCGCCACCGTCGCAATCGGCTTGTCGTTAAACGAAGTGAAATTGGCGTTCGCGGCATGGAGATTGTGCAGCTTTATGACGCTTGGATTCCGACCGATTTTACATCGAACTTTCCGACGGTCGTTGGACAATCCCCCTCGCTTGCCGTGGGGGATTGTCCGATACCTAGCCACAATAAAGCTGGACGATCTCCAAGTCCTTCGGGCGGCGGAATTCGGCTATCATTGTCCGCAGCTACGATCAAGTTCCTTCTCAAAGGAGTAGGCGAGAATTTCCAATGGTCCTGTATCTGACGATGCGACGTCATTCTGGGAAAAAACTGACTTACTAGTCGCGATTTGCCGTGCGATCGCGGGCCATCGGTAGGAAGAATAGCCAAGCGATGAGTGTTTCCACTTCGACTGTCGATTCTGCAAAAGTCCAAACTCGCTGGAGGTCGTTGGGTAATTTAACGCGAACAAAGACGATCGCGACGATCGGACCGGCGTGCGCTAAACTCGAACAGCTTGTCGAGTTGATTCAGCAGGGGGTCGACGTCTTCCGGCTCAACATGGCTCACGGAACGCGCGAGCAGCAGAAAGCGGCACTGGACGATGTCCACAAAGCCAGCGCACAAACCGAAATTCCGGTGGGCGTGCTCGTGGATTTGGCCGGACCGAAGATTCGGCTTGGTCAATTACTGGAAGAGCCTCTGCAGTGCATTCCGGGGACGTATTTGACGTTCGTGCGCGGCGACATTGCGACCCAAGCCGACCACTTGGTATGCGGTTATCCGACGCTGATCGACGAAATTCAAATCGGCGATTGGATTATGCTCCGCGATGGTATGGTTCGCCTCAGCGTCGTGGAAAAGGGAAATGGATTCGCCAAGTGCCTGGTCGTCGACGGGGGGACCGTCCGCAGTCGCCAAGGCGTCAACTTGCCCGGGGTCAGCTTGAGCGTACCGGCACTGGGGGCCGTCGACCGCGACAACGCGATTTGGGCCGCGCAACAAGCGATCGACTTCGTCAGCCTTAGCTTTGTCCGCGAAGCGTCCGAAATCCAACAACTGAAACGACTTTTGGCAGAACACCGCAGCGAGGCACTCGTCGTCGCCAAGATTGAAAAACGGGAAGCCTTGGAGAATCTCGATTCGATCATCGGGGCCGCTGACGCGGTGATGGTCGCCCGTGGCGATTTGGGAGTCGAAATCGACATCGAAAAAACTCCCGTCGCGCAAAAGCGAATTATTCGCGCTTGCCTGGCCGCGGGAAAACCGGTGATCGTGGCCACGCAAATGTTGGAAAGCATGCACGATTCGCCGCAGCCGACTCGAGCCGAAGTCAGCGACGTCGCCAACGCCATCCTGGACGGGGCCGATGCCTGCATGTTGTCTGGCGAAACCGCGATCGGTCAGTTTCCCGCTCAGGCCGTGCGAATGATGCGCAAGGTTATGCTCGAGACGGAGAAGCTGCTGCGGCACAACCATTCGCTCGAACCGCCGTCGGACAAAGACTTGGGAATCGACATCGAATCGGCAGTCATTTTCGGCGCCGCGCAAATCGCTCGACGCCTTGCCGCGAAAATGGTGGTAATTGCAACCTCCAACGGGAAAGCGGCCCTTCTCAAATCCAAGCAACGGGATTTCATCCCCACGATCGCTCTGACCGATCGAACGTCCGCGTTGCGGAGGATGTGCTTGTTCTGGGGAGTGACACCTTTTTTGGGCACGGACATCCAACAGTCGGTCTATTTGCGTGGACTCATCCGACGCTGGGCACTTCAAGACAAGTCCTTTCACGCCGGCGATCGCGTCGTGATCGTTATCGACTCCGAAGTCTTGCCCGACATTCACGATATCGTGATGGTTGTCGACATCGACAAGCCGCATGCTTAGTGCGTTTAACGGCAAGCCGAAGGCGACGGTGTTTACGTATGTTCCGCGCGACATCGCTTTCGGCTTGCCGTTAAACGAAGTGAAAAAAACGTTGATGATGTGGAATGTGGGGGCCAAGGAAATTGTGCGCCACTGGCTTTGCCAATGTGGCACCCGGACACAACCGTCCAAGGGAACACTGGTAGAGCCAGTGGCACACCCCTAAAGTCCCGTCTCTTGCTTGATCTGACAGCGTTTTTGTGCTGGCTTGTGGTCGATTCTTCTGCCGGTTGCAACCCAGTCGCTATTTCGACGGAACATTAACGATTGCGTGGACTTTGTCCGAATTATCGAACGGGGGCGATGCCCGTCCGATCATCAGCGATTCCGCGTTCTGAGTTGCGCCCAGATCCCCGACTTAAACCTGCACCAGCAGCGCGATGATTCCATTGCCTTTGAGCATTTGCCCATCGCAAACCCTAAGAAATCTGCCTTCATGCGAGATCACGTGCACGACGAACCCGATCACGTAAATCATGTCACTGGCGACCAAATCGGTGGATTTTCGGAGCGTCGATCGCCTGATCGTCTCGTCTTCCGAATTGACTGTAGCGACGACGATCCGTCGTGGCTGATCTGCTTTCACGAGCCCGAAGAGCACGGCGGGAATCGATTCCGCTGGACCGAACCCGTAGCGATGATTCGACTGGAAGTTCCGCGCGAATTGTACGAAGTCGTTATTGATACCGGGTCGTTGCGCGGCGCGGATTGCGACTTTCGGTTTGGATTGTTCTGGAATTCTCACACGATCTCTCGCCCGGCAATTACTGCGAGCGAGGGCCAGATTCGATTTCGCGTTGATCCATCTCTTTTTGTACCGCAAGTCGAGCAACGGTTAACGATTACCAGCAAGCCGTTGAACGCGGAGAATGGCCGTCGTCAGCTTGGAATGCCGATTCGCTGGATCGAACTCACCTCATTGACAAGGGACCATGCTGCATTGGTCGGGACGACCGACCAAGCCAAGATGCTCACGTTTCCGAAAATCGGAATGGGTCGGCGCCGGTGGCTGAAGAAAAATAGGGCGGTAATGCCGACGATTCCGATTTGGCAAGTTAAGTTACCGAGCATTTCGGCGAGGTTATTGGCCAATTCACAGAGTGCCGCGTCGATATGTCCGCCCTGCGATCAAGTCGTTGTGGCGCCGGTTGAAGTCAACTCACGCCACGGTACGGGGCTCCTCATTCAATACTTGATCAACGATTTCACGAAGATCGCGACCGTCGCCTCGATGCGTTGCTACAACGACGATCGGGTCGTGTCGGCCGTCCATCATTACTTGCCCAACCCAAAACTCGCACGTCATGAAATCTACCAGACGGTCTCTCGTTGGTTCGCGGAGCATCCTCCGAAGCGCGCTTACGTCGTTCCGTACTTCGCCAGTGATTTATTGATCGCGATGGCGCTGAAGGACCTGTTCGAGACGCAGATTTGTTTGCACGTCATGGATGACAATTGCCTTTACGGAAAGGAAATCCCTGCGATTGTCATGGAGCAGGCCATCCACAAATCGGATTTGTGCTTTGCCATATCGCCGGAGATGCGCGGCGAGTATGAACAACGGTTTGGAGCGCGCATTTGGTTGTTGCCGCCGATTGTTCCAAGCCAATTGATTGATCGGAGAGACCTTGACTTGCCCCTCGAATCGTCGGCAAACAAGCGTACGCGTTGGCCCGGCCAGACTCTCCGCTCGTTACGGCGCTTCTGGCCTTCGAAACGAAGTCGCCATGCGTCCGCCGCGCAGCGCGGAATTCTGATTGGCAATGTCTGGGATCGCCATTGGCTCGATCTACTCCGCAAGACTATTCGCGAGAGCGGCTTAGAAGTCGACTGGTACAGCAACAACCCCGAGGCGGTTTGGCTGCAAGACTCGACGCGCGATTTGGCAAACGATGGAGTCCATTTACATCCTGCGTTGTGGGGTCAAGATTTGGTGAGTGAATTACGACGACGTCCATTTGCGCTGATGCCGTCGGGCATGTTGGGGCAGGGGGATGCGCGGGAAAGCATCGCCCGATTGAGTTTGCCGAGCCGAGTGCCGTTTGTCGTCGCAACATCCGGCGTGCCTATCGTCGTGCTCGGCAGTCCCGAAACCTCGGCAGCGAAATTCGTGGAGCGGTTTTCCCTCGGGACCGTGATCGATTACGACGGCGCCGCGCTGAGGCGCGCTGCCCAACAAGTTGTACAATCGAATGTTCAGCAATCGGTCCGCGCTCATGCACGCTCGATCGCCGACCCATTTTCGAACCGAGGCCTTGAGCAGTGGTTGTGGAGTTCGCTCGATTGCCGCGAGCCGCGCGATGATCGATTTGAATCGTTGTTTGGGCGGCGGCCCGGCGATTTCAACTGTTTCTTTGCGACCCGTCCTCCGCCCGAAATCCATTGGGCTTTCCGCAGCACGTGGCAGATGCTGCACCGCTTGCGCGCGCAGGGCGTGAATCCGGAAATCGTGATTGACGTTGGCGCCTCGACCGGAGTTTGGTCTTGGACCGCCGCGACCGTATTTCCAAAAGCTCGTTTCGTGTTGGTCGATCCAATGACATCTCGTTACGACGAAGGCGCCCGACGTTATTATCAGAAAGCTTTGCACCAGTGCGATGTCATCGAGGCGGCACTCGGTGATCATTGTGGACACCTCGACATGCTCGTTTCCAGCGACTTGTATGGCAGTTCGCTGTTGAAGGTCGACGATACCTTGCGCAACAATATCACGACCCAGGTCGAAGTGCTCACGTTAGACGATTTGGCTCGGCGCATAAACTTGCGCGGAAGTACCCTTCTCAAAATTGACGTTCAGTTTGCGGAGCATTTGGTCTTGGCCGGCGGCCGCAACTACATTTCCAATCATGTCGAAGCCTTAGTTCTGGAATTGACGCTGCAGCGCGAGCACCCGCAAGCTAAAACGTATCGAGAGATGCTGGATCTAATGGAGCGAATGGGCTACGAGCTCTTGGATGAAACCGAGGGTTGGCGCAGTCCGAAAGACGGTCGCTTGGAGCAAAAGGACTCCGTGTTTGTTCGCTCAAGACGGGGCGCGATGTCCAAGGTTGCGTGATCGTCGTTCATTTTGCGGTCGGTGCGGAAGAGCCCCATGTTAAGCGTCGAATCGAGCACGCCGGAATTGCCTTGCGAACGGCTTTATTTCTTGCACATCCCCAAGACCGCCGGGACCAGCCTCCGATATTGGCTCGATGACTTGTTTGCCAAGGAGGATTGGCTGCCATGCGACTTAATCGAGCAAATCCACCGGTTCGATTCGGAAACGATCAATCGACACCGGTTTTTTAGTGGGCACTTCGGCTGCAAGATTTTTGATTACTTGGATGACCCAATTCCAACGGTGACTTGGTTGCGCGAGCCACTGTCACGCGAAATCTCTCAGTACCAGTTTATTCGTTCACGCTACGATGAGCTCGTGGAAATCGCCCGCAACAACCAGCAGCCGGGTTGGATCGAATACTATGATTTGGTTCGCAGTCGTCCGCTCGTCGAGATCTGTCAGGCGAGTTACTTCGTTGGCTACAACGACAATCTGCAAACACGCTACCTGTCGGGGGCGTTCCCCAGTGACGTCGCTACGACCGTGGATCGAGCGATGTTGGAGCAGGCTAAGAGCAATCTTGCCAAACTATGGTTCGTCGGCATTTGCGAATGGATGGCCCCTTCGATTGATCTCCTGTCGTACCAGATGGCCTGCCCACGTCGCCGGCTCAGCACCCATTCCAACAAGACGATCGCAAGTCTCGACGATCGCTCGGCGACCACGGCCGTCCCGGAGCAAATCGCGATCCTCGAAGTCAACCGATTTGACGTCGAACTCTATGACTTCGCCAAATCCCTGTTCGCCGATCGGTTCGTGAAGTTTTGGAAGACGCTGCCGAACACTTCCGCCATGGAACCGTTGATTAGCAAAATCCTCGCTCGTTATGGTGATCCGGAAGTTGATCGTGCAATCAAGCAAGCGGTCGACGCCAACTTTCAAGAGCGTCGGCGGGCGATTCCAAAAACAAAATCAGCCGATGTCGAATTCTCGCAGGCAAGTTTCCTGAGCGGTTGGTATCCGAGAGCTGCGGGCAAATTCAACAAAATCATTCGATGGGCCGGGCCAACAAACGCGGCGTCCATCTTTGTTCCCATCGATCCCGTTCATTCCTATCAATTCACGTGCGATGCCCATTACGTCGTGAGCTATCCGATTTTAAAGAACTTGAAACTGCGGATCGGTGAGCAGCGATTGCCAACGACGTGGCATCAGATCAGCGATCCTGATGGGGGGCACGTCTATAGAATCTCTGGCTTTATTCCTCGGGAAGTCCTATCCGACGATAACGCGTTCACGGAGATCGTCCTAGAGACTTGCGAATCGGTCGAAGTCGAGATTCCCAACGACCAATCGCGGCAAGTCAGCCTAGCCACGGATGGATTTCAACTAAAGGCGGCCTAAAAATCGCGTCGACCGGTGTCGCTCGCCGTCACGCACATAAACGCTCGGCTCAGTCTAGTCGTTGTGGATCGGCGAACAAAATCGAACCGAGCCGCACGATCGTGGCGCCTTCGGCGATCGCCAATTCAAAATCGTCGCTCATCCCCATCGATAGTTCCTGCAACTGGAGTCCTTGCGGGGCAACGCGCTGCAAGTTGTCGCGCAACTCGCGCAGATTGGAAAACTCGCGACGCTTTTGCGAAGCATCGCTCTCCAAGCCGCTCATGCACATCAGGCCGCAGACTCGGACCGCGGAAAGTTGAGCGATCGAGTCGAGTTCGCTCGCCACTTGATCGGCCATAAGCCCCTGCTTGGACGCTTCGTTCGAAACGTTGACTTCCAACAAGAGGTCGATCGAACGGCGCATTTCTTTTGCGGTTCGATCGATCGATTCGGCTAATAGAAAACCGTCGACCGAGTGAATCAGCGAAACGATCGGGAGCGTGCGGCGAATCTTGTTTCGCTGCAACGGTCCGACCAAGTGCCAGCGGACATCCGGATTGGGAATCGCGGCGGCTTTCTCCCAAAGCACTTGCGGGCGACTCTCTCCTAAATCCAAACAGCCCAGTTCGACAAGCTGCGCTGCCGTCGACGCATCGACGTATTTGGTCACAGCAACCAAACGGACTTCGCGCCGCTCCCGACCCACGTGCCTTGCCGCTTCGGCGATTCGGGCTTCGACGATTTTGAGATTGGATTTGAGGCGATCGCGCATGTCGCCGTTATTTGAACTGAATCAAATCGGTTATGGAATGATCCTTTTCGATTCGCCCGACATAGAATTCGCACGCCAAGTGCTTACTCAAGACCGAATGAGGTTCAGGGTCGCCAAACGATCGATAGAAAAGCCACTGATTATTGCCCGAGCGGACGCGGTAGCCGATCGCTGTGTCCGCGGATTGCATCGCTCGGTTGTGGGCGACGGTCAAAGCCCGCCAGGTGTGTGGACGCACGCTGCGGCGCGGTTTCAGATCGATGAACAGTGGCGCAAACAAATGGCCCCCTTGATGCGAATGGCGCAGCGTCAATCCACGCGACGTGACATCCAATCCCGAGGCCGCGGGGGCTGTTTTCCATTCGGGAGCAGCCAACGGCATCGCCGTGGAAATGATTTGGGACGCGTTGCGCAGGTAGGCTTCGCGAGTCTCCGATTCAATCTCCGCGGAAATCCCCGCGGCCAATGGCAAGTCCAGCGAATAGGTCCAGGATTGCGGTTCGCGCGAAATGAACGCGTCCGCCATGAACAGAAACCCGTCTTCGTTGGCCAGCACAATTGTTCGATCCAATCGCACATCCTGTTCGAATTCGAGTTCCAAGTCCAACACTTGGATGTCCGCATCGCAATGCCAACAAGAAACTTCCCAACGCCCGTGCGGCTTGAGCCATTGCTGGCCAATTGCGACGAGCGGAAAGCAGTGTCCCCAAAACAGCGACTCGGCTCGCCATACGTGAATGCTGGTCGTGTGGTCCACATGTTGAACTGCGACTTTTGCCGCCGATCGCTTCCAGGCGGTTTGCATCAGCGTCAGGCCCGCCGGTTCCGAGCTCGAGCCCAACGCTGTCTCGCGCTCGGATTTGGCCAATCCCCGGAGTCCGTAGTTTCCCCCAAGCACGGTCTCGGCCAAGCGCATCAACCGTCCGAAGCCGCAGGAGACGTCGTGTTCGATCAACATCGCTCCATTGGCGGAATAGGTCGCTCGTTGCATGTGCCGAAACAAATCAAACAAGCGTTGTCGCGTCACCGCGGATGGTTCTTCGAATCCCAGCAATTGCAAAAGCCGGGCACAGCGCAGCCAGCCAGCCAGGATCGCTCGGTGCTCGGGCCACCATTTCATTTCTAGCATTCCTTCGAAATCGAGCCAATGCGCAAGCGATTGCTCCAATTTCCGTCTCGCATCGGGTATCAGGGGCTTGAGCGAAACGAGATCCGGAAGCTGGTGGGCCAGGGTGAGCGGCAATTCGATTTGCGTTAGCTGGTCGTACCAAGGCGATTGGGGTGATTCGGCTTCGACGTCCGACACAAGCTGGCATAGTTGTTCGAGTTTCCGCCAAACGTCTGCCGGCTCCGCCCTGGCCAAGATTAGTGGCGAAACTTGTGCCAAATGCACTAAGTACAACGCCCTTGAAACGGAGCACTTCGCATCGAGTTCAACGTCTAGCTGAATCGGCCTGGGGCCAACCCCGCCCGGTTCGTTGTCTATTTGCTTGGCCGATTCAAATCCTGCCTGAATCGCGGAAACGACATTCGAATGGAGCAATTCGCGCGGCACACCCCACAAGAGAGGCGGGGATTTGCCAGCGCCGAGCTCGCGAATGAAGCGACTCCATTGCCGTTGCCTGCGCAATCGCCGTTGCCAGCGTTTGGGTCTGAACCATTTCTGGGGCAAACCGATTCGTCCCAGAAACTCCACCTGCGAAGCGTCGTTCGCATTCGCGCCAATCGGATCGCCAAGTTCTGGACTACTGTCTCGTTTCGAAATCATGAATCAAACTCATCATTTGGGTTTGCGGCACAGCCTAAAACTCGAAATCGAGCCACACCAGGTGATGGTCGGAAGCGTTGGCGAGGTGCGCAGCGGATTCGTCCGCAGTGGGCCAAAAGACTCCGCTCCCCACCACGCGCAAGTCTTTCGAGGGCAAGACGTAGTCGAGTCGCAGATTACCGACCGACCTGTCGTTGAAATCACCGGTATCCGCGGCCGGATCGCCGGCTTGTTTCTCGTTGACTTGGCCCGATTCCTCGCTCGCTCTCTTCGCCCCAGCCGACGTTGGAACGACACTCGCATTCACCATCGGATGTTCGATCAATTGTTTGGCGGCGCCCAGCGCGCTGTCACCGTCGACGGGGTCCGCATTCAAGTCGCCGACCACGACAAACGAAGCATCCGCGGCGAGGCCGCCTTTGCGATTATCATCATCGTAAATGTAACCGGCGCCGCGAAGGTAGTCGGCGATCAGTCGCAATTCATCATGATTCCGCCTTCCATTTTTATCCTCCTTGCCGTCAAACACTGGAGGAGTTGGATGGGCTGCGATCAAGTGAATCTCGCGATCACCGATTTGAACTGGCACGTCCCAGTGGGACTTGGAAGAAAGCCGAAAGGCTTGTTTAACTTCAGGAGAATAGAAATCCGATTGAGAACGTGGATCGATCGGCCAGAATGCATCGGGCATATCCCGCCAAAGAAATTTTTGAAATGTGCGAGGTTTTCCGGTGATCGGAAATCTCGACAACACCACCATCCCGTATTGACCCGGGAATAAGCCAAATCCAAACGCATCATCCGCCGTGTGTTTTTTCCCATCTTTATTCAAATCCAAACCAGTATCGACGCCGGTATTCACATCGGCGGAAAATACGTGCGGGAATTCGATTGGCTCCTGACCATTCTGGCCAACCGCCAGGTAATGCCGCTGCAGTCCTTCGATCGCTTTGCCCGCTTGATCGTAATCGACTTCATTGAGCAAAAGGATATCGGGGCGAACGCGTTGAATAATTTCGACAATTTTCTTCGCCGCGGGCGAACTGCCATCGCTCAATTCTTGAGCCAAGAGCCCCGACTTGTCGCGATTCAGAGCGGCGTTAAACGTCGCGATGCGAACCCGCATTGGACTGATTCCGCTGCCCGAAGCCGCCGCCTGTTGGGTCGTGGCACTTGCCAACGGCGCGGCAATCCCGGCGGCAAGCACAAACGACGCGATCGATGCAATCCGCAGCCCCATTGACGATTTGACCCGCATGTTTTTTCCTCGCTCGAACGAAAATTGTGGACGACGTCCGGGGCGGGCTCAAGCCGGCGAATCCGTGCCGCGAAAACCCAAGCGACAGCCGATTTCGACCAATGGCATTTCAATGCGCATCGATGCTGATTTGGGGGATGATTGTCGACCAAGCCATAGCATAGCCAATTCAGCGCCAATTTGAGATAATTTCGACTTGCCTGTAGTGGGGTCATTCGCTTGGATAGTCGCCTTTCGCTCGACGAAAGGACGTGCTTTTGACGGATGGACGGCTGTGCATCTTTTCGTAGATCGGCCTTTCCAGGCCGCCGATCGACTGGAGAACGACGGCCCAAAAGGGCCGCGTTACGCTCCTGAAAAATTGTGATTGTTATGAACTTGGCTTCCGCCAACTCTCCAGTTTGCGAAATTGCCGGATCTCGCCCGCCTTGTTTTGTGTTCCGTCAGCCAACGCTGATGGCCGTACACGTGGCCCGAGTCGTGGCCAAAGTGATTCGAGATCGCAACGCCCTGGGGCTTAAGGCCGTCTTGGGATTGCCGGCAGGTTCGACTCCGGTGGGCGTGTATCGTGAGTTGGTGCGCATGCACCGGGACGAAGGACTGGACTTTACCAACGTCGTGACGTTCAATCTTGACGAGTACTTTGGCGTCCAGCCGAATCGCTTGCAGAGTTACCACCGCTGGATGCACGACCATTTTTTCAGCCAGATCAACATCGGTCCCAGCGGCGTACATTTTCCCGATGGGACGGTCAGTATTGACCTTGTGGATCAACATTGTCGCGACTATGAATTGGCGATCGAGGAAGCGGGAGGGATCGACGTCGCGCTGCTGGGCATCGGAGGCAACGGCCATATTGGGTTTAACGAACCATTGAGTAGCCGAACCAGCCGAACTCGCCTTTGCACGCTGGACCCACAAACAAGGCGGGCTGTGGCGAGTGACTTTTTTGGGTTGGAAAACGTTCCGAACCATGCGATTTCCATGGGCTTGGGGACGATTCTGGCCGTCCGTAAAGTCTTGCTAATGGCGGTCGGCGAGCACAAAGCGAATATCATTCGCGACACGATTGAGGGTCTAGTATCGGAACGAGTCCCGGCCTCGCTGCTCAAGCAACACAATGACGCGGCGATTTTTCTGGACGAAGCGGCTGCCAAGGAACTCACGGCCCGCAAAACTCCTTGGGCCGTGCAGCGATTGACCTGGGACGCGGTGCTGATCAAGCGAGCCGTCCTGTGGCTTTGTGGCAAGACCGGCAAGGCATTGTTGAAAATCGACGATGAGGATTTTCGCGAGCATGGGTTGCATCAGCTCTTGCGCGAGCAGGGACCAGCCCAAAACCTTTGCCAGCGAGTTTTTCGCTGGATGCTCGATACGATTGAAAGCCATCCCGCCGGTCAACAAAGCAAAAAGCGAATCGTCTGCTTCAGCCCGCATCCAGACGATGATGTAATCAGCATGGGCGGGACCTTAATCCGTCTCAACGAAGACGGGCACGACGTTCATATCGCCTATATGACCAGCGGAAATATCGCGGTCTTCGACCACGATGCGATGCGGATCGCGGATTTGGTCACGGAGTTCAATCGGCTATTCGATATCGATCAAGAGAAATCGTTAGCGGTCGAACGCAAGGTGATTCAGTCGCTTGTCAACAAGCAGCCGGGCGATCCGGACTCGGAAGATGTCTGCCGCATCAAGGCTTTGGTTCGTTGGAGCGAAGCCAAAGCGGGGGCTACCAAAGTCGGTTGTTCTGCCGAGAATTGCCACTTCTTGGACTTGCCGTTTTACCGAACTGGGACGGTCGAGAAACTCCCCTGGGGAACCGCGGACGTTTCCGCCTTACGCGCATTCATCGATTCCGTCGGACCGGAACAAATTTACGTCGCAGGAGATTGGACGGATCCCCACGGTACGCATCGCGTTTGCGCCGAAGCCATTTTTGCCACCCTCGCCGCGATGAAAAACGAAGGGCGAGCGGTGCCGGAAGTCCTGCTCTACCGCGGGGCTTGGCAAGAGTACGACCTGCACGAAATTGAAATCGCTGTTCCGTTGAGCCCGGGTGATCTGGACCGAAAGCGAAAGGCGATCTTTATGCACGAAAGCCAGAAGGATGAGGCGTTGTTCCCCGGCGCCGACCCGCGCGAATTTTGGCAGCGGGCCCAGGATCGCAATCAAGGGACGGCTCAACAATTCAACGCAATTGGCTTGCCCGAGTACTATGCCATGGAGGCGTTCGTGCGGTGGGATGGCAGCCCGATTTAAGAAGACGCGAGCTCAAAGCCGAAACGTGAGTTGCTTCATCAGCCGATACGCGCTAGCGTCCGGTTACTGAATCCTTGCTCAAAGCAAGAACTGAGGGCTAGCGCCCCGCGGCTGATGTTTGGAGATTCGTTCTACAGCGCGCCGCCTGATGGTGTGATCGTTTCCATTTGGTCCGCGGTGTCAAGCCAAAATGCTCGATGTGCGGTGCCGGCATTCAAGATTGCGCCGATCGCCACCAAGACGATCATGCATAACATAATGGCGTACTCAACGACCGTGACGCCATCATCCACCGTCACAATATGCTTGAGAAATCGTCGCAGGAGTTTCATTTCGACTACATTTTGTGCGGGACAAGGATTAGGATCGGAACGACGATTCCAGCCATGGACTACCTTAAAAACCGTACGTCTCATTTGCGATCAGCGCCTGAGAATCCGCTTGTCCGTGCGAAAAATCCTCAAGGAATGGACGAACGAATACTCTTGGCATCGAAATCAACGACGTTGCCGGTTGTATCGCCCGCACAATCCATTTCCGGACCTTCACCATGCCCATCGAAGACTCAGAAACGTGCCAACTCGGAAAGCATCGCGGGTTTGGGGGTGGCACGCTTCTGAGTCTTCGAAGGGTGTGGGATTAATCACTCACCTCGATTGCAAAGGCGAAAGCGATTTTCGAAACGGCGCGTTTGACCTCGCTGAATTCGCCAGAATTCTGGCCGGAATTCTGGCGAGTTCCGCTACAATTTCGCCCAAATTCAGAAACTACTTTGCATGGCGGTTCCAGGTGAGCCGCTTGCGGATTTCGACTTTGAGATGGGCGAGCACCGAATCCCGATCCGTTTGGGCAAGGATTTGGCGAACTACCTGCTTGGGAGAGTCTGCGCCCCAGGAACCGCCGTGTTCAAAAAAATGCTTCGCCGCTTGGCCAATGATGTAGGAGCTAAAACCCGCGGCAGTACCTTGCGGCAACATCGTCAGCGGCGTCGCCAAGTGAACGGTAGCAAGCTTGATCGCGCTGGCGCCCCAGGAGACGAATTCGCCCAGGGCAAAAATTCCGGCCGCCTGCACGATGGCTTTGCCCAACCGCCGCGCCTGGACCATCGAAAAATTCAGCCCGTAGACTTTGGAGAGCATGACAATCATCACGGCGTCGCTGGCGATTCCGCTGAAAATATCGACAACGGTCGGAGAAAGCGCTACCACCGTCGCCTTGGTGGCGGCCATCGTCCAAATGACTTGATCGGCTCGTCGATTGCGCAACTCGACGCGCAGCGACGCGACACGGTCGCTCTTGTCGGCGGCGAACATCGCCGCGTTGATGGCGATCAAGTCGAGCCCTTCCTTTTCCAGCGTCGATAGAATTAGTTGTTTCAGTTGAGCGACATCGGGCTCGGGCCTATGCCACGCGCTTTTGGGCGGACCGTGCGCCAATTCGGTGATGCTTTCAATCGGTCTCGGGTCGGCAATCGACGAAACGATATGATCGGCTGGAATCAAGTCGCCTACCCGCGCTGCGACAGCCTCCTGGAGAGCTTGCCATTGCCGCGGGTCGTACAAGTCTCGTTTGTTCATCACGAGCAACGTCGGCTTATGAACGGTCGCCAATTCGACCAGCGATACGTACTCGGTCTCGTTGATATCCGAATCGATGACGAACAGGATCAAATCCGCTTTTCGGGCCGTGACTTCGGCCAACTCCACTCGCTCGCGTCCCCCCACTTCGTTGATTCCCGGCGTGTCGATCAGTACGACTTCGGACGCCTCGAAGCCTGGCACGTGGTATTCGCAGTTTTCCCATTTCGATGCCTGAACGGTCTTGGTCCAACCTCCTTGCACGTCGACCTCGGCCACCCGTTTCCCAATCAGGGCGTTAATCAGCGCCGATTTGCCCGTGCTAATTTCACCGAACACCACGATTTCGATATGGCCGCTCGTGGCTTTGTTGTACATCTCTTGCAACTGCTCGATATCGCGCTGCAGTCGTTGGCGCTCTTGCGGCGAACACGCGCGGAGTTTGGCCAGGGTCGATTCGACCGAAGCAATCGCTCGGCGAAATTGCAGATGTTCGTAGTCAGTTGCGTGGTTCAACGGGCGTCTCCACCGCGAAGTTTGGTTCTGGCCGATTGCACCAATTGTCGAAGTTCCTCGGCGCTGGTGACTCGATTCCACTGGCGCCGCGCGAGTCCCGCCAAACCGCCTTCGGGAGTGCGCATTTCATTGCGGAAGTATTCGCTGAAAACCGCCCCAATCCACTTGGTCAACAGTGCCTGAACAACACCTTGCAGCAAGCCACCGGCGATTGTGCCTGCAACCGGAACCGTCTTGATCATCGAGGCAACGATCGAGACCACCGCCGGGGCCGCGATATTGACACCGAGAATGCCCACCAAGTTCTTACTCATTTCCCCCAGCCAGCGTCGCGCCGTGTCCAGGTCAACTTTCTGTTGATAGATCTCAGCCAATTCTAAGATCATTTTAGTCGACACGGCGACTCCCGCGACCAAGTCCACGACGGGAAACGGAACCACGGCCGCAAGTCCGCCGGCGGCCCACATGTGCCCGTCCACGATCCTCGCCGCCGCACGATCGAGTGAATCTTGCACCTTGGCCCGCGCCGATTCGACCAGCCCTCGCGACTGCAGCAACAGGTTGGCGGCCAGAAGCGATTTTCCTTCGCGCTGTAGGATTTCGCTCATCCGATCGGCCAACGGCTCCATATCGATCGGCACATCGACCCATTCCTCGATCGTGCCCCCGGTGCTGGCCACTCGATTGCGCTTTCGCTTCGTGGACTCGGACTGAATCGCAATGACGTCCGGAGCGTCGACATTCGGTTCGGCTTGGCACTGAATCTGAGAGACCAACTTGTGCCGGTCTTCGGCGGTGTACCAATCGGCCTTATTCAAGCAAACGACGATTCGTTTTTCCATGTCGCCGAGCTTTTTCAAGAGTTGGTGCTCGCTCTCGCGGAGCGGACCATCGACCACCAGCAAAATCAGATCGGCGTCCTTGGCCGAGTTCGCCGCGATCGTTACGTGCTCGGCCCCGTCGATCTCCCCCAAACCCGGCGTGTCGACCAATACGACTTTATCGAGTTTGTCCCAGGGAATCTCGGCGCGGCGCGTCGTCGTACCTCCTCGCACGTCGGTCGCGAACATATCGCGTCCGGCCAGTGCATTGAGCACCGAGGATTTGCCACTGGAGATCGTTCCAAACGCGACGATCTCCAAGGTTTGTTGTTCGCGCTTGCGTTGGACCTGTTCGACGAGCGGAACCATATCGCCCGCGACGCGTGGATCCCGGATTCCTTGCTGCATTGTGGTAACGGCAGCTAAATTCTCGTCCGTCTCGCGCCGCATTTGATCGATCGATAATTCGCTCGGATTCTTGTTGCGGCGTTCACGGCGAAATCGTTTGGCGATCGAGCGGCCCCACAATTTCCAAACCAACCAACCCGAGCTACCAGCCAACAACAACAAGCCCAATCCGACGACCACGAGATAGAGCGTCCCCCAGATTTCGCCCAAGGTACGTGCGTTTTGGTATTGGTTGACAACCCAATTGGGCAGCCAAATCAACGCAAGGCCACAAATTGCGGCTGCGATCAGCAGGATCACACCAGAAATCGATTGCTTCAAACCCATGCTTCTCTTTGCCGATTCGTTTTGAATGCCGCCTGTTGCTCCGACTGGCGTATTGCGCGCCCCGTGTTTATGAATCGCCTCGCGGGGAATATGATACTCTCAGCCCAATTCACATTATCGTTCCCTCGCCACCGCTTCGTGAGAGAGGGTAGGGTGAGGGGGTCGTGCGTCGCGATCTGTTGGCCGACCCCCTCATCCTTACCTTCTCCCCCAAATTCAACTCAAACAAGTTCCTTCTGTTTTCCATCCTCCCTGTTCGTTGAAATTGGGGGAGAAGGAACAACAAAAGTTATATTCGTTCCTCGACCGCAATTCCAAGCAATTTTATGGGGCAAACGTGGCGATAATTCCCACAAAATACATTTGGCTCAACGGAAACCTCGTCCCCTGGGGGGACGCCACGGAACACGTGATGTCTCACGTCATGAACTACGGATCGTCCGTGTTTGAAGGCATTCGGGCCTATGAAACCCCGCAGGGACCGGCCATCTTTCGACTGGGCGATCATATTCGCCGCTTGTTTGATTCGGCCAAAATCTATCGGATGGATATTCCCTTTACGCTTGAAGAGATCTGCGATGCCTGTCGCCAAGTGATCGTCGAAAATGACTTGCGAGAGGCCTACATTCGCCCGTTGGTGTATTGCGGTTTTGGCGAACTTGCGTTGGCCCGATCCGAAGCCACTCCGACGCGCGTGGCGATCGCAGCCTTTCCCTTCGGCAACTTGCACGGCGCGGACGCAACTTCACACGGCATAGATGCGTGCATTTCGTCGTGGCAGAGAACGACCCCCGCAAGTCAGCCGATGTTGGCCAAAGCCGGCGGGCACTATCTCAACAGTCAGCTCATTGCAATGGAAGCGCAGCGCAACGGCTTTGCCGAAGGAATCGCGGTCGTCGATGGTTACCTTTCCGAAGGCGCCGGTGAAAACGTCTTTGTGATTCGCCAGGGCACCATCTACACGCCACCACTGGCTTCGGCAGTTCTCAATGGCATCACGCGCAACACCGTGATCACACTAGCCGAGTCGATGTCGCTGCCGGTTCACGAGAGCGTCATGCCGCGCGAGATGTTATATATCGCGGACGAAGTTTTTCTAACGGGAACCGCGGCGGAGATCGCCCCGGTTCGCTCGATCGATCGCATCCCCATCGGCAGCGAATGTCCAGGCAAAATTACGCGGCAGCTCCAGCATCAGTTCTTCGGCCTGTTTTCCGGCAAGACAAAAGATCGCTGGAATTGGCTGGATCACGTATCGGTTTCGGTCAAGAGTTGAGTGTGCCGCATTTTCCAAAATGCCTTTGCAAAAACGAGAACAGTTTCCTCGCCCCCGCTTCGGGGGAGAGGGCAGGGTGAGGGGGCGTTTGGTCCGGGATTGCCGTAGATTCTCTTTTTCATTCAATTGCGGCGAAGTTGGCGGCAACGACGAAAACCGAAAACAGGGTCTGGCACCTTGAATTGAAGGGAGTGTGTAATTGAAAAGCGAAATTCAAGCATCTGTGAAGGCCATTAAGGCTTGGACGAAAGCACATGCGCCAGAACTTCACAAGATTATTGGAAAGCCGGCACCGAGCTTCGCCATTAAGAAACTTCGAAAAGAGGTTCCCAACGTTTCGCCCGATTATGTGGCCTGGTTGGAAATCATGAACGGTCAAAGCGACGCCGATAACGATGCAGTCCTAGGGCTTATTCCGGCTGGCGACTATCCGTTTTATGTCTACAACATTAAGAGAGTAGTCGAGACCTTTGGCTCGGACATCGGACTCGCCCGTGACAAACGCAAACCTAAATCAAGCCCGGCCATTCAGCCCGTTTGGTTCGATCTGGAATGGATTGAATTTGCGTCAGATGGCGACACTGCATTGGCAATCGATCCGCATCCGACCAAAAAAGGGAAGGTTGGCCAGATTATTCAGTTTGGGTATGACTCGCCGAAACGTCGCGTTTTGTGGAATTCATTTTCCGAATTGCTTGGGGATTTGGCCAATTGCTATCGAAACGATAGTGTGACGTGGGAAAACGGCTTGTTGAAGAGAAAAAAATCTTGTGCGTTCCCTGACCTGGGCAGTTAACACAAAACAAGTCCCGTCCATCGAATTGAATAATGAAACCGAAACGAATCCAAATTCGGGGCCGAACTGAAGTTTTTCAAACGCGTGCAGACGGCGAGCGCGAGGAAGTAAGCAGTTCCAAATTACGCCAGCGGTTACATAGCAGGGTATTCGAGCGTCACACCGTACTTGATTGTCTAAAGTCGGGGACACCAAAAGAGATTAAATTGGCAAAACAGATACGGGGAGGCGGCGAGTTGTGCCTTGAATTCGACAAAGCGACCAAACAACTTTGGATTGTGACCAAATTTGAGATCGATCGATTACTGAACAAAAAAGAACAAGAGCTTCTAGTCGAAGCGACCGTTGGCCAGTGGAGTGACGGAATTGGGACAGATTTCGCCGATCAATGCGCGGCAGAAACCGGCCTATTTGTCGACCTACTTCCGTTCCTAGACGATTACGATGCGACTTGCCCAATCGTCGAAATTACGTAGGTCAGGCCTTTTGCGTCAGGGAGCAACACAAGAATAATAAGCACAAACAATATTATTCCAGGCCCGTTGTTGCCGTTTTGGGTGATCGTGGTTTCCGGACGCCAAATAGAGAATGTCAGAGCAAGGAAGGGAAGCGGTGTTATCCTGGCGCGCCTAGAATCGTCGTGGTATAATTGTCGCGAGCTGGTGAGCCGTGTGTCTAATAAGGGAATCGGTGATGGTTGGCTTTAGTCGAATCACGAGTGACCCGGCGGTCATGAATGGGCAGCCGTGCATCCGAGGAATGCGGATAACGGTGCGCCGCGTTCTGGAAGCACTTGCGACGTATCCGAATCGCGAAGAACTCCGCGCGGAATACCCAGAGCTTGAGGACGAAGATGTTCGCCAAGCCCTGGCATTCGCGGCGGCAAGCCTCGACGACAGGGTTCTGGAGCTTCATGAAGCGCGATGAAGTTCTTGCTCGACCAAGGTTTGCCGCGTTCAGCAATTCAGCACCTAAAAGATTTCGGATTGGAAGCCGAGCATGTGGGTAATTTAGGGCTCGCAACGGCCACCGACGAAGGAATTATTGCTGCAGGAAGAGAGCGCGGTTCGATCGTAGTGACGCTCGATTCGGATTTCCACGCTTTGCTCGCACGGACCAATGCTTCAAGCCCATCGGTTATTCGTATCCGCATTCAAGGCTTAAATGGAATAGATGTCGCTCGCGTCATTGATCAAGTCGCGAAAGCAAGTGAAAACGACTTAGTCGCGGGAGCGGCTGTTACCGTCACGACCCGACGCCTTGCGTTGAGAAAATTGCCGTTGTTGTCCCAGAGCGATCCTAAGCAATCGGACGAAGACGCCGCGAACAGCTAGTGAGAAAACGATATCGCTCGAATGTCTCGCGTCAACTCAATTAAAACAAATGAATAGGCATTTTCGGGCGTGGTTAGCAATTTCGCTTCGCACGTTAAAGATTATGCATGGTGAGGTATTACAGTCATGCGGTACATCTATTTCCGCCGTGCGGCGATATTGGCGTTTGTATTTTTTGCGGTAGGCGGAGTGATCGCTCAAGACGCGAAACCGCCGGACGATCTCAATCGAAAAATTCGGGTTAAACCCAGCGCGATCGCGGCCAAGATTGGGACCGGGGTTCAATGGGAGCCGGTTTGGGAGGCGGCAGTGGAAAAATCCAAAGCCACCGGCAAACCGATTTTTTGGTACGTCGCGACGATCCCAAAGACTTTTATGGATCGCAAAGTGGAGATCGACCGCTACATGCTGGCGGGACCGTTCTCATGGCCGCCAACCGTCAAACGACTCAATCGCGACTTCATTCCGATTCGCACCAAGCCGACCCCGGAACAGATCGTGCAGTTTGATCTCAAACCTTACAAGTTCGTCGAGCCCGGATTCTTGGTTCTCGATTCGAATCAAGGCGTCAAATTGCGAATCGATCGTTTGACGACATTGCACGCAACTTGGTTCGAACGGTTGTTGGCCGAAGCGCTTTCGGGTGGTTCAAACGCGATCGCCAAGTCAGAAGCGGATCGAGCAGAAATCAACCAAGCCTGGGCCGACTTTTCAAAGGGCGATGATGCGTGGGTACCGCCCCAGCCCGTCGACGGAGATGAGTGGGCGGCCGAAAAGCTGTTGTTGGCAGGCATGACCTCGTTTCGCCGAGGCGACCATCAACACGCTAAAGAACTTTGGCAACAAGCTGCCCAGGCCCAACCCGATTCACCGACCGCTTGGAAAGCGGCCGCCGAGGCCGAAGGATTTGGCCCGTTTGTCCGCGGCTTTGAAGTTTACGGCCAGCTACCTGGCTCTGCGTATCGTGCTGGGATCGCGTCTGTCGGAAGCGCCGCGCCCCGCGGTACTTACACCGAACCAGAATTGTGGCAGCGCGGCGTCGACTTTTTGCTGGGCATGCAAGCCGACAACGGCGGCGTGTTTGACTCGGATTACGACTTCGGCGGCTTCGATAGCTTGCCCAACGTCCATTGCGCGGTGACGGCCTTGGTGGGGATGGCCCTGCTCGAGTCGTTAGAGCACCTGGACGCAAATCGGGTGGACGCGGTTCGTTCGGCGATTTCTCGCGCCGCTCAATTCGTCAGCGACGATCGGAACATTAATACCGTCGACCGGGATGAGATACTCTGGGCTCAAGCCTATCGCGTCCGATTTTTGGCAACGCTTGTGCAAAATAAGTTCGGGGACACGGCCCAATACCAAGCGTCTCTGAAGCGCGCCGTGGCGGGATTGGAACAAATCCAACTCAACAGTGGCGGCTGGGCGCATGAATACGCGAATCCCTTTGTCACGGCCACTGCGCTGACTGCACTTCATCAAGCTCAGCAGGCGGGGGCACCCATCGACACGCAAAAGGTCGAACGGGGACTCGCATCGCTCGGCCGCGACCGTTATGAAAGTGGCGCCTATCCGTATTTTACCCGCGATGAAGAAAAGCCAGAACCAGCGCAGTCGCTGGAGGCAAGCGCGGGCCGCATTCCCATCTGCGAGATGGCCCTCTGGATGTGGCAAAAAATCGACGACGAACAATTGCAAAAAGCGGCGCGACTGGCGCTCGATCATCACAAATATCTCAACGTTGCCTACAAGTACGATAACCACACTTCGACCATGGCGTACGGCGGCTTTTTCTTTTGGTACGACATGCACGCCCGCGCCGAAATGATCGCGCGGATCAGCGATGAACCCACGCGAAAATCCCTGGCGGCGCAACACCGACAACTGATTCTGGATTTGCCGGAAATCGACGGCTGCTTTGTCGATTCGCATGAGTTGGGTCGCTGTTACGGGACGGCCATGGCTCTGCTGAGTTTGGCTCAGGTAGAATGAGCGCGTAGTCGCTGGGAGATTCCTTTCCGTTGTGTTATTCTGGTTCCTTCTCCCCCGAAGCGGGGCGAGGAAACCAAAGGCGCGTCGCTAGTGGAGACTTCCTGTGCTGATTGGACCCGTGTTTACGCGCGAAGCTGTCGTCGCGCCGCGCCGATTGCGCTTTTACGTGCTTCGCAGCACGTACGGGTTGACTCTTCTGCTCATGATCTGCACGGCATGGATGGTACTCACCGGCAATCAAGTCGTCCGCAATATCAGCGACATGGCGGCGTTTGGAGCCAGTTTGTTTCAGATCCTGGCCCCGTTGCAGATGGCCTTGTTGATGTTCCTCTCCGCGATCCAAAGCGCCAGTGCGGTCGCGGTCGAAAAAGACCGCAAGACGCTGATCTTGCTCCTGATGACACGACTTTCGAACAGCGAATTGGTGCTCGGCAAGTTGTTCGCCAGCCTGCTGAGCGTTTTGGTAATGCTCGCCACGGCGATTCCAATCTTCATGTTCATCGTGGCCTTTGGCGGGACGTCGTTTCAGCAAGTCGCGTGCGCGTTTGCCGTTACCGGAGTGACCGTGCTGGCCGCGGGATCACTCGGCGCGACGATTGGCCTGTGGCGCGAGAAGACGTTTCAATCATTGGCGCTCGTCCTATTGTGCATCGTATTTTGGATTGGGGCCTGTGAGAGTCTGACGCTGATTTCGCGGCCGATCCTCGGTTATGAAGCGGGACAGATCGCGGCGGCAACCAGCCCGATTCGCGCGATCTTGGCGGCCACCAGCCCGGCGGTCGATCAGCATTGGCCAACCCAAGTCTTGCCCTATTTGATTTTCATGTCCAGCCTCGCGCTGCTCGTGGCCGGAGTCGGAATTTGGCGCGTACGATCGTGGAACCCGAGTCGGGACATTCGTCCCGGTCAACAGGAGGAAGCCGCGTCGATTGGATTTGGGGAGTCCGCCGCCGATGACGCGGGTGGCGTGCCAGCGGCGCGTCACATCGACGACCGCGAGCGCAAGGTATCGCGGCAATCGCGCAACGTCTGGAATAACCCAGTGCTCTGGCGGGAAACATGTACCTGGGCCTATGGTCGCAAGATAATCTTGATTCGATTGGCTTACTGGGTCATGGCGGGGTTCGTGTTTTTCGGGATTCGCTGGCTCATTCAACAACAAGGTGCGACATTACTCTCGGTTGCCGCGGGCGAACTCTCACCCATTGCGAAGCTCCTTGGACCATTCTTGTTGGTTAGCCTCGTGATCGTCAACGCGTTGGCGGTGACTTCGATTACGAACGAGCGCGATGGGCGGTGTCTCGATCTGCTGATGGTCACGGATTTGTCGCCCAAAGAGTTTTTCTTTGGCAAGCTCGCGGGTGTCTTGTTGATCAGTCTCGACATGATCGTCCTCCCCTTGGCGATGTGCGGTTACCTTTGGTTTTCCCGCCTGTTATCGTTGGAAAACTTGGCCTACATCGTGGGTGGGACAATCGTTCTGTACTGGTTCGTCGCAGTCTTGGGAATTCATTGCGGGATGAATAACTGGAGCAGTCGCCGGGCCATTGCCGTAAGTCTAGGAACGGTTTTTTATCTGTTTCTGGGTGTCGCGACGACGATGGTCATGCTGGTCTCGTTTGCCGGAAATATGGAAGCCCAGTTGGCTCCCTTCTTGGCCTTTATCGTCGGAGGCGCAGTGGGGCTGTACGTTGCGATCGGCGCCAGAAACCCGTCGCCGGCGATGGTATTGGCTACGGGCTTATTGCCGCTGGCGATGTTTTATTCAGTGACCAGCCTGCTTTTGGGTCGGCCCTTGTCGGTGTTCTTGGTGATTGCGTTCATGTATGGGTTCGCCTCGGCGGCGATGATCGTGCCGGCCATGGGAGAATTTAACATCGCGATGGGTCGATCGAAGATCAACGAGGATGAATAAAATCCTGGAATTTGCTCCGAGTTTGGCCGCGATGGGCGTGCTGGTTGGCTGTTCGGCGATCTTTTCGGCGAGCGAAGCGGCCTTGTTTTTCCTCCGACCGGGCGACCGCCGCGCAATGAAGCGTGGTTCGACGGCCGATCGAGTTGCCGATCAATTGTTGGAAAGTCCCGATCGACTTCTTTCCGCGATACTGTTCTGGAACCTGGTGGTTAACACGGCGTACTTCACGCTTGCTTCGATCTGCGCCATCCAGCTGGAAAAGAGCGAATCGTTTGGCAACACCTGGGCTTTGGTGTTTGGCATCGGATCGCTCTTGTTGTTGGTTTTCTTTGGCGAGCTGCTCCCCAAGAGCATCGGCGTGTTGGTATCACGGCGTTTTGCCAGTGCCATTGCGATTCCCTTGTCGATCGCCGTTCGGTTGCTGGACCCGATTATGCCGGTGCTCCAAACGGCAAATATCGTCTCGCGTCGATTGCTCTGGCCGAACTTTCAACGCGAGTCGTATCTGGAAATCAACGATCTCGAGCGGGCCATTCAATTGTCCGTTAGCGACGCGGAACTACTCAAGCAGGAACAGGCCGTGTTGAACAACATCGTGCTGCTCTCGGACATTCGGGTCGACGAATGGATGCGTCCGCGGACCCAATTTCAAGCGCTGCGGCCTCCCGTGCACCTGGCCGACTTGCACGGGAAAGATTTTCGCACCGGTTATTTGCTGGTGACCGAATTTAAGCAAGAAGAGATTTCGCGGGCGATCCGCCTGACGAATGTGTCCGAGCTACCCGCGCGGAACATCGACCGACTCGCGGTTCCCGTTTTGTACTTGCCTTGGTGTACGACCGTGGCTCGCGCGATGGAGCGAATGACGCGACTGGAACGAGACGTCGCGGTGATTGTCAACGAACATGGCGAAACCATTGGACTGCTGACCATCGAGGATATCTTCGAGACGATTTTTAATTACGCCCCGAGCCGTAGCAAGCGATTGCTCGACGAGAATCCCATTCATTACATTCGGCCCAACTGCTGGGTCGTTTCGGGAATGGTCGGCTTACGGCAGCTCTCGCGACGACTCAATATGGAGTTGCCCAAGACTCACAGCATCACGATCGCGGGGGTGATCCAGGAAAAATTGCAACGTTTGGCTCAACCCGGCGATCAATGCCAGTGGGGACCGTTTGAACTACGCGTGCTCGAGTATCCCTATCGCGGACACATGTTGGTGGAAATCACCTGGAACCAGACCGACAAGGTGACTTCATGACGATGTTTGCCATCGTGCTTGTGATCGTGGGTATTTTCCTGTGCGCCTTTTTCAGCGGCACGGAAACGGGATTCTATCGGTCGAGTCGAGTTCGATGGGTGTTGGATGGAATCGAAGGGGACCGCGTCTCTAAATATTTGCTTCGTTTGGCCAATGATCCAACACTATATGTGGGGACCTCGTTGATCGGCACGAACCTTTCCACGTATTTGATTTCGTTGGCGGTCGTGATATTAGCGCAAGGAATTTCCAAGTCGCAAAGTCTGGAGATGATCGCACCGATGTTATTGACCCCGATCGTGTTTGTGTACGGCGAATTGCTGCCCAAGAGCCTGTTTTATTTGGCACCGAATCGGTTGCTCCGAAAGTTTGGCCCGCTGTACTTGCTGTTTTTTGTGCTTTTTTCTCCGATCGTGGCGATCCTTTGGCTACTCGGTCGGCTGGTCGAACGATTGTTGGGTGAGTCACCGGAAAAAGTTCGGCTGATTCTTGCCCGCAAAGAACTGGATCAAGTATTACAGGAGGGACAGGAAGCAGGATTGTTGCAGCCGATTCAACGCAGGATGGGCCAGAATTTTTTCCTGGTTGCCGCCCGTCCGGTGGGGCAACTCTGCCTGCCGCTGCATCGCGTGCATAGCGTGCCGCGCGGAACCACGATTCGCCAAGCTCTGGGTTACGCCCAGCGATTTCAATTGTCGAATATTGTGGTGCACGGCGAACGCCGAACGGATCTGCTGGGTTACGTTCGCACGATCGACTTGATCCTGGCTGGCGATTCGGGTGGATCGATCGAAAGCGTCCGCCCAATGCTGACGCTCAAAGCCCAGGAGCACTCGGGCGAAGCCCTCATGCGAATGCAGACTCAACGGGCTGACTTGGCTCAAATCGTCAATGACAAAGGACAGGCGCTAGGAATTATTTCACTCGACGATCTGACGCGCCCGCTGCTGAATGCGCAGAGTAGTTAGCGCGAGGCGGTTGGCGCTTTGCTCAATAAAGCGCAATTCAGCACTGGCAGAGCCAGTGGCACACAAGAAAAAGAATTGTTTCCGTGTGCCACTGGCTCTGCCAGTGTCTTTTTTGTGCAAAACCGGTGGTTGGGGCTTATTGCTTCGAATAGCCCAATTGCTTGATCACGGCGAGCATCTCCTCGTAGGTAATGAAACGCCTACGGTTGACGAGCTTGTACTGATCGATGGCCCGTCCGAGTTCGGCTGCCTCAGGCGATAATTCGAGATGGGAGTTGTTGAACTGTCGCCGTTCAATTCCCGGGTTTTTTCGTTGCAACTCGGGATTTCGGCGATCGACAAAGTTCGAAAAATCTGTGCCTTGGTTCGGTTGCATGTCTTAATCGCCTTTTCGATTCGATCCCATCATCAACAGATAGCGTTTCAAAGGGGGCAGGTCAAAGTGTTTATCCCCGAATCCGGTCGTTGAGGTTAGGACCTGGCGACCTCTGTCGACTGTACGCTTTATGACGTCAAGCACTGGCGTCAATGACCCGGCAGGACGAACGCTCCTCAACTGATGTCGGCAATTGGCGATCAAAAGCCAACGAAATCGCCTTGGCATCCTACACTCGGCGATTGTTGGAGTTCAGCGTTTACGCTGCAAACCCACGCTAAAGCGTGAACTTCAAAACCGCCGCCGCCCAACAATTAGGCATTGAAAACGCACGAGGATTTTACTGCATGTGATTTACGCCTGCGGTTTCGGCTCCGTCTGGGGGGAGTTTCGCTAGTCGTTGTTGAAACTCCGGCTGGTTTCCAAAGAGTTCTCGGCCCCGGGACAAAATGCGCCGGGCATTCGCCACATCGCCACGCAACATTTGGATCCGAGAAAGCTCGAGCAGCATTTCCGGCGTGGGCTCAGGGCCGTCCGCCGCTTGGGCCAAGACTTCTGCGGCCTGATCGAGTTGCCCGATTTCGGCCAGCGCTTGAGCATCAAGCAACAAGTACCGTGCAGGACGTTCGGCCGGGCCAAAGCGCCGCATCAATCCGTCCAGAACCGACAGCGACCGCTGCGGTTGGCGCAGCTCAAAATAGACTTGCGCTAATTGGAATCGAACCTCGCTCAACTCTGGGTCGTGGGCCAACGCGCGATGGAGGCTCGTGCGGGCTTGATCGAGCTGTCCCATGGCTTTTTCAACTTGGCCCTTGAGGGCCCATGCCGAAGCCAGCCGGCGGTTGTTGTTGAGCGCCCGCTCCGCTTCTTGGCCGGCCAGCACCCATTGGCCCGTTTGCGCATAGAGCAGTCCCAACTCAACGTGATAGGACGCTTCACCTCCCGAGAGTTCGACCGCTCGTTGCATCTGCGCGATTGCTTGTTGCACTTGTCCGTTTTGGACAAAGGTCCGAGCCAACTCAGCGCGAATGCGCTGGTCTTCCGGCGCCACTTCGGCTGCCTTGGAAAATAGATTCTGGGCTTCGACGCTCCGCCCCCGTTGCATTGCATCGATTCCGTTGTACGTCATTTCGCGGGCAATCGAAGACTGGAGATCGACGGGGTGCGGTCGAAAGATATGGCACCCGCCCGCCAGCGAAACGACGCAAATAACAACGCTCCATCGAATCAGCGCGTTGCGCCAAATCCGAAATTCACGATACATCGACAAGTGGCGTTCCGAATTCACAATGAACAGCCTTGGAACCTGCCCCGATTTGGCTGACAAGCCGCGAGACTGTAGCAAACGAGGTCGATTGGAGCTACCTGATTTCGCGATCGACACAAACCAATGGATATCCCGACAATCGCATTTACAATAAAACGGTCGAGATCCAAGGAGACGAATCTGACTTCAACCTTTCAACGCGGCAATTTGATTTTTTTGTACCCCGAGAATTGGTTGCTGTCAGAATCTGACAGCAGCGATGACTCGTCGATCCACGTCACGCTCGAGAGTCCGGGAGGCGGACTGTGGATTCTTAGCGCGACCACAGCGTCGACCGACTCAGCAGCGGCGATGGCGGAAGCGCTCAAGGCTGTCAACGAACAATTCGACGACGTCGAATGGTTAGAAATCAGCGAGCCGTTCTATGGATTCGAGACGACAGGCTGGGATGGCTTATTCTTCAGCCTCGACTTGTTGGTCTGCGCCAAAATTCGCAGTTTCAAAACGCTTGATCGCACCGTCGTGATCTTGATCCAAGCGGAAAGCAGAGAACTGGAGCAAGGCTCAGATGTGTTTGACGCAATCACATTGAGCTTGCTGCAGTCGTTGTCCAAGGCACGCCACCGCATCTCCAAAAAGTGATATTTCGAAAACCCGTCCGGCACTTTTTAAAACATTTTCACGCGAAGGCGCGAAGCCGTAATGCAAAAATCCTTAATCCTTTTTCCCTTCGCGCCTCCGCGCCTTCGCGTGAGACATTTTTTTCCGTGTATCCGCTGCAGGCCCAGGAATCGAAATGTTGCTATTGATTTCGTTCTGGGTGATGACGCCGATTGAATAGAATCGGATCGCATGGATCGGTTGGCGGAGCGTCTCTGGGGGCATCGGAGTGGCCCGTCGTTTGGGGCGGCGCGATCGGCGTGGCTGACGATTCGACGAAGCCGACTTGGGAAATGGCACTCTCCGGCGCAGCCGTTGGGCTGCCGACTGGTTGTTTGGCTGAGCGTTGTGTGTCGACGTTCTGAACGACTTCCGTCCAATAGTATTCCGGGTGTCGGCTGACCGCGTACGTCCAGTTTTGAAGGACTAGGAATGTCGCGTCGCCCCGTTCCAACGTCGGCTTGGTTTGTCCGCCGTGGGCGGTCAGCGCCATCTCCAAGATTTTACTAGTCGAGGGATTGTCGCGATCAATGTACTGCAACACTTGATGTAAGTTATGACGCGTCATGCCGCGCGGCGTCGCCACACCCTTGCCGTGGTGCCATATCGCCAACGAATCACTATCGCGCGAGTGGCATTTCGCGGCGGTGCAACCGATGACTAGTTTCGAATGCAGTTGTTGGTTAAAGATTTTTTCGATTCCATCCGGCAGTGCGGCAATGGTTTCATCAATTTCCTGTTGGTTGGAGCGGGGCGTTTCTCGAACGCGCTCGACATCGCTTGGCCAGGCCTGGTTCTCTGCGCGGCGAGCGCCCGCTTGAGAACTTTCGAGACGTCGCCTCATCAACTGTAATGCGGCTGGATCGACGCTTCGCGATTTTCCGGAATCGAGCAATTCCGCGGCGCGGTCGGCGAGTCCATTTCGCAAACACCAATCAAAAAGGCGCGTCCATGCCCCCGCGTCCTCTGGGTCGGTCGCCGCCAGCAACTGCCCATAGGCTTGGTCCAGCGATTCCGCCAAACAGGCGATTTGATCGATCCGCAACACGGCAATGGAACCCGAGTTCATGCGAACGCTCAGACCATCGGCTGTGTTCGAAACTTGTCCGCGGATGACCCCGAAGTTGCTCAACACAACAACCATGGAATCGAGACGCTGTTGGCCAGGGCACACGCCGACGAATAAACTCGTGGCCAACAATACGCATTGAAAAATCCTGGTTTTGTCCATGCGCGGAAGGCTAGAAGATTCGGGGCACCGCGTCAATGTCGCGGACCCCATCCGTCCGGCAAATTTCCGGTCCAAGCGATGCTAGCCGTGAGCCGACCGCTTCGATTGCAGCGCTCGAGCGGTGCCGACCTGAGGCTCAGCCATCGGCAAACTTTCGGCATGACGACCCGCGAGCTCTGCGATCCGGACCGTATCGATGACCGATTCGGTTTCCTCCGGGCCAGCCGATGCAATGATTTCATTAAACTGTGGCTCGAGGTCGGACAGCATGTCCATCATCTGCCCGATGGTTTCATAGGGCAGGAGTTCGACATTCTTGAGGGCGACCACTTCAATCTCGCCCACGCACCGCTCACCCACGCTCAACGGAATGACGAAGTACCAGTCGTCGACGGCATCGATCAAATCGGTCCCAGCCTTGTCGTACCGCGCGTGATAAAACTCCTGAAGCCAGGGCAAGTGCAAATGCATCTTGACCATCTTAAAGTCATGTTTTTCGGAAAACTCTCGAATATTCTGCCAAATCAACTGCCAATCGCGCCGCCCTTGCAATTGCACGGCTGACGAACGATTAAGCGCAGCCGTTTTTGAGCGAAGCGACTTGAGCGAGCCGAGGAGCGCGCTGAATTTGTTCAAGATCAACTTTAGTTCCGAGAATCCAAAAAGGCGATTCGCGACGAGGAACAGCATAACCAACGCGATTGCAACCACAGCATATTCGCTTTGCCGCGTGATGATGGACAAAGTTCCGCCGGCCGCGGTCAACGATGATAAGACGGCAACCAGGACTAAACTGCCAATCGGACCGTACCCACGCCCCGCGAGCGTATGGTGCAGATGGGCTCGGTCCACCGAATAAATACTGCGTCCGGTCAGTCGCCGGCGAATAATAGCTGCCGCCGTATCGAGAAATGGAATCGACAGCAACGCCAAGGGACCTAGGAAGGCGTACGCGGTGGCCTGTTTGAAGGTGCAACGAATCGCAATCGCGGCAAAAAAGAAGCCGATCAGCATACTTCCCGCATCGCCCAAATAGACTTTGGCCGGTGGAAGATTGAATCGCAGAAATCCAACGATCGCTCCCGTGAATGCGGCAATAATTGCCGCGTTGAGCGGGCTGCCGGTGGCCAGGGCCATAATGCAAAAGGCAATCCCCATGATCCCACCGATGGTCCCGGCGAAGCCATCGGCGCCATCGAGAAGATTGATCGAATTGATTGCGCCCAGCAGCCACAGAAATGAGGCTACCGCGGCGAAACTGCCAAAGTTGACATTAAAATCAAAAATACCGCTGCGAATCTCGATGATGTCGATTTGATACCCGCATAAAACCACGATCGTGCACGCCAGCAATTGGCCGGCCAGTTTTTGGCGACCGCGAAGCCCGTAGCGATCGTCGAGAATGCCCACGAGTAATAGGACCAAGCAGCCGAGCAACAATCCGCCCAGCTCGAGAAAATCGGTCGACCGCAAATCAAACCGCGTGGCCCACCCATCCCAATCGGCGAATACGCCAAACCGCAAGGCAAACAGGATTCCAATCGCCAACGCGGTGGCAAAAAAAATGGCGATCCCACCGACTAACGGAATGGCATGCCGGTGCAGCTTGCGATGCTCGTCGGGAACGTCCACCAACAAAAACCGGTGGGCGACGTAACTGAAGGCCGGAATGGCCAACCACGCTAACAACAGCGAGGCAAAAAACGCAACGAAGACTTCGTTGACTAAGTATACATTTACCATCGGCGACCAATTCTCGTTCGTTCGACTTGTTAGGCTAATGATAGTTGACGGGCGGCGATTCTAATACTCGCCTCCCGCATTCGCTCACAATTCTCCTGGTTGTTTGGCCAAACGAAGCCGTAATTTCTCGTATAAGCCGGAATATCGTTGTAGGTGGGCAAAATCGTTTTTGCGCAGCCACTTGATTTCGTCATACGCCTCGGCGACCAAGTCCATCTCGCTCATCAATTGGGCCATTTCAAATCGCAAGTCCTCAATTCGGACATTACTCGGCGAGAGTCGCACCAACCACTTCATCTTTTCCAGGGCTGCTTGCTTTTGCCCGAGACCCAACTTGATTTGAATTTCCAGCGAAACGATCTTCGGATCGGAACTAATGGATTGGCGGTCGGTCAACAGCTGGTCCGCCCGTTCGAGGCACACCTGCCGAAGGCTGGCATATTTGGTGTTCCCCAAGTGCTTGCTGGCAAACGCGAAGAGGAGCTTGGGGTCGTCCGGGACAATCTTCTCAAAAATGAGCGTGGGTTCGATGCGCCAGCGATCGCTTTCAATGTTGTGCATTCGAGACATAACTTTTTCGAAATAACGGGGTTGAAGCGATATCGACGTGCGCCATTGCGCGGCTGCCTCATCAATCCGATCCGCGTGGAGATGCATCAAACCGATGATGTACGCAAAATCCGCGTTGGACGGTGATGCGCGTTGAGATCGCTCCAGGCAAACCAGGCTTTTGTCCCGATCCCCAAAAACGGCTTGGATTTGCCCCATCATCAAATGCACGTCCGATTGAAAGGGGAGAAGATTCCGACTCGCCATCAGCCATTTCCACGCCGGAACAATATCCTGTTTGGCTTCCGGCGCTGCGGAATACTCTTCGATCATGCGGCGATCATCTATGCGGATGAAACGGTTCATTTGTTCGTGCAAGCTGACCAAATTGGTTGATTGCCAGAGGCTGGCGGGGCTCGCTGGCAAACGGTCGACTAATTCCTCGAACCGCGACAATCGATAGCGGTGCAAGTGCAACTCGGCCATGCGGCGTTGGCCCCAATAGGTCGGCGTGCGCACCACTAGCGGCTCCAGTTCGGCGATTTGTCGATCGGTTTTTTCCCGCGTCAGCGACAAATAATCCTCGCGCAGCGGACGGTCTGCCCCGAGCCGCTCCATACTTGCCAAAAAACTAATATGCCAGGTCGAGAGGGCGACTCCCGCCAAAACCAGGAGGGTCAAACCCCGCGAAAATCGCGGCGGCAGGAGTTGTTTGTGCCAATAACCTTTTTTCAGCCGCGCTGCGAATGCCTGCGAATGTTGCGTGACGATGCCGATGAACATGGCCATGACTAGGCAATTCGCGGGAATCTGCACTCCGAAATCCGTTGTCGACGCCACGCCAACCGACGAAATCAAAAACATTCCGGCCACGCCGATCGCCATGGTCCGCGCTGAATTACCCTTCTTGGAAATAAATAGTGCCGACCAAACCACGAGCGCGATCGCCACGATCAGCAACGCAAAGCCGATCCAGCCCGTTTCAACGAGTGTTTCAAAGTATTGGTTGTCCGCGTGTTCGAACACCCGCTCCTCTAAATCATGTCGATACAGGCGGTGGACGGCGTGATACGAACCGAGTCCACTCCCCCAAAGTCCAAAGTCGGCCACCGCAGGAGACGTATCGATCCAATGGCGAATTCGGTCCACCGCATCCGGCGAATTGGGGTCATTAAGCTCGTCAAATCGCGACGCCAACTGCGTGCCAAGTCCCAACCACAGCGCCAGCCCGATGACACCCACCGTCGTGAACGCGGCCCATCCGATTCGCGTTTCCGAATCGCGAACCATGCCGAAGGTCATCGTGGTCAGCAGTCCACCTACCAGCAACGCGAGCACTCCGCCGCGCGATAATGTCGCCAGGACGCCCAGCGACGTGATCGCGACCAGAAGCAAACAGGCAACCCGAGCTAGGGTCAACTCGGAAAGGAAGATTCCTACGCGCTGTTGCATTTGCCGCCAAACCGGAATTTCGGTTGAGATAATCGGCCTGGGCTTGCGGCTCGACGACTCGCGAAAGAGGTTCCAATACAACAAGCCAATCGCGGCCGCCAATCCCATCAACAAATAGCACGCGGCGTTATTACGATTGACAAAGAACGCAAACGGCAAGACTCCACTGACGGTTTCATTGGGAAGAACCGTCTTCCCCGAAAAGGACACGCGTTGCAATATCCCCACGATGGCCACAGCGGCTGCGTTGCCCGCGAGCACGATGAAAAACCAGACCGCGTGGGCACTGGACCTAAAAAAGTGTGCTCCCAAAATCAGGCTGGCCAACGCAAAACTTAGTACGGCTGCTAGTTCGCGCCCGGAACAGACATCTAAACTGATCCTCGTCACGGGGGTCGGAGGCGCACCCTCAATCCCCGCGGGCGAGGCAAACGACTCAAGCAGCTGCTTTTGTTGAGGCGCCACCAGCCCGGCGACGAAATCCGGTAGGGGAATCAATTGCACTAACGCGAGCACGAGGCCCAAAATTACCGGAAGGGCGACCAACGGCAGCCCGCGCAACGGCGCCTTGCGATCGATGAGACACTCGACGCCCCAAGCCACCAGTCCGATCAGCAAGAGTACGCCGATCCAAACCTGCGACCATAAATCGACCCCCCCACGCAACCAAGCAAACAACGCAATGATTAGCAGACAGGCGATCCGTCCGATCCAGGACACCGCAACCGCGCGTTGGTCCTCCGCCGGAGGCAACTCCGATTTATCTTTATGAAGGCGCTTTGACTCCAGCGTCGAAGCCAACGTGCGACCTCGCGATGCAGTCATTTTTTCGCGTCCCGAAAACGCCGGCGATTTTCCATTTTCGCGCACGATGTACCGCCTGCCTCGGCGCTGAATGTGATATCCGAGTCAATCGTCCTGCGAAAAGCTTTGATATCCTCAAACCCGTTCCCGAATATTCTCAATCTAGAAGGCAAGTCCGCCAATGTAAAGTAGCGACTTGGCGCGATCAGTCACCCCGCTCACTCGGCACTTAAGCCGGTTTTCGAGCATAGGAACTCGTGTACATGACGATAACCGCGCCGACCGCCAAAAGGCTCCAGGGCATCCATTCGCGCGGCCGGAACATGCGACCACGGTCGGCCATCGACGCACTCATCGCGGACGGGTATTGATAGGCTGAATTCTGAAATAGACTCGCATTGGCTGGCCCACCTGTGACGGCTGCCGCCGCCATGTCGTTGCCCAAAACGATCGACGTGAACGGCTTGGATAGCTCGATCCGATCCAAGATGAAACACTCGCCACCTAATAGCATTGCATTCAAACCCAACGCCATGAAAATAGCTCGCCACACAAAACGGTCCTCATTCATTGCCCTGTCGAAGTCGGTTTGGGTGCATCATCGTCTCGAATCCGACAAGACATGCACGGGAGATCGCCCTGCGCCGATTGTCGCGAATGGTTTGATGATTCCAGCGGAGCAATCACTGGCCCCAAACCGTTTTATTGACCCAAGCGGCGTCCGCTGCACCTTCGCGACTCGATCGCTCAATTGCCAATTTCGCGAGTCTCCCCCGGCCCGAGTTTGCTTGCCTTTTGGTTCTCGCGCTTGATCGCGTCATAGACTTCCTGACGGTGAACGGAAACTTCCGCCGGCGCGGTAATTCCCAACCGGACTTTGTCACCCCGAATATCCACGACCGTGATCACGATGTGATCGCCGATCATGATGCACTCGTCGCGATGGCGTGAAAGGACCAGCATGCCTGGCTCCGAAAATCGGGGGCAAATAAATATGAAACAAGCACCGCCATGACGCGACCCTGGCTGCGTCCGCAGTGCGGCGCACCGTGTCCAAGCGATATCGGATCATCGCGGGGGCGAAACAAGCGTCCTGGACGAGAATTGCGTTGTAGCGATCGTGCCTGGTAACCCCGATCCGCTCTCTCCGTTTTGGGATCCACGACGCGATTCGCGGCAGGGATTACGCGGATTTGCGCAATGCAATCGGAAGTGCGGCCAATTCGTAGCGAATCGGCTGGTGGTCCACCGTAATGACTTGACTGCCCAGGCGTCGGTCCAAATTGATGACGATCGGCGCCCGAAGATTGATCGTCAAAACATCCTCATCGCGGCTAACAATGCCCAAGACGTAGGCTTGTTGTACCGCAGACAGTTTCAGCCGATCGATCTCGGCCGGCTCCAAGCGAACTTGGTAGTTGGGCACAAAACGCCGTGGCGCAACGACCGGCAAAGCCAAATCTCCGCTTTGAACACTTTGAATCCAAGCAACCGCCGGATTGTCGCCGTCGCCCAATATCACCCAGTGTTGCGAAGACTCGAATCCGAACAGTCCGCTGGGAAAGAACAAAATGTCGTCGGCCGCAATTTCAACGCTTCCAAACCGGGACGTTTGTATTTTCATAGTTGAGACCGTCTTTACAAATCAGCCAATCCCTTGCCAGGGTGCCGAGCCGGCAGTTGCTCAATTCCATTTATCCATCGTCCGTCCCGCTGCTCAAATTCAGTAAATCCGTCAAGGATTACCCAACTCGTCCATTTGCCGAATCATGCCGGGCACCCACCTTCCGCTCTCCGTTCCAATCAGTCGCGAATCACCCGCCCAATTGACTTGCTAAGCTATTGCCATGGCTCGACCCAAACCTCGACGCAATATCACGCGAATCGACCTCGTCACTGCTAGCGGGAGATATGGTGGCTGGGAAGTCCGTTTGCAGCGCCGAGGAAAAAAGGTCGCAAAGTTCTTTTCGGACGCGACGTGCGGAGGCGTTCGCGCCGCACTCAACGCGGCGAAGGCCTTTCGCGACGAAATCGAGCAGACGATTCGACCCTACACGGTTCGCGAGCGCGCTAAGAACCCATCCCGCAGGAATCGATCGGGAATCGTTGGCCTGCGACTCGATCGACGGGTGGAGCGCCGCGGCGAATACGAATATCGCTATACGTTTTGGATCGCGCAATGGACGGACGGCAAGGGACATCGCAAGACTCGTGCATTCTCCGTGGATCGTCACGGTGCTCGTGAAGCCTATCGCCGCGCACTTCATGCCCGCCGCCAAGGCCTTCGTCGGTCGTGCAAACTGGACAAGCCGCTTTGACCCCGCCATCCTTCAACTCTGCCGGAATCAATCGTACAATCTTCTCGAATCAATTCGCGGTTCATCACGGAAATCAACGTGTCCAGCTCGTTATCGCCTCCTCCCAAGCCGGCTCGGCATTTCAATCGAGTCGGTATTCTTTTTGCAGGCGGTCCTGCGCCCGCCGCCAACGCCGTGATCTCGGCGGCCGCGGCGTCGTTTTTGCGTGCCGGGGCCCAAGTCGTCGGCATCAAGCACGGTTATTCCCGCTTGGTAAATGCGTCACTTGATCGCCCGCCCGTGGAGGGCATTGATTATCTGATGCTCGACCATTCCATACTCAAGCGAACGCGAAACTCGCAAGGCATTTTGATTGGAACGGCGCGGACCAATCCGGGCAAACACATTTCGAGCCCGCTGGATTTCGAAGACCTCGAAAAAACAGCGCCGCTGCGCAACGTCTACGACGCGCTACGGTCGATGCAAGTCGAAGCGCTGATATCGATCGGTGGCGACGATACGCTCAAGACGGCCAATAAGCTGGTTCTTTTTCAGCAGGGATTGCCCGACGGCGAGCCGCACATTCCGGTGGTCCACCTCCCCAAGACAATCGATAACGACTATCACGGCATCGATTTCACCTTTGGCTTTTTCACGGCCGTCGACTTCCTGGCCTCCGAATTGCGAAACCTGATCTACGACGCCGAGGTCACCCAATCGTATTTTATCGCTGAAACCATGGGCCGCAGCGCGGGATGGCTGGCCTACGGGGCCGCCATCGCCGGCGAAGCAAGTCTGGTCATTAGTGTCGAAGACATTTCCGCCAATTACCTTGTGCAAGAATCTCATACCAATGAACAGGGCCAGTTGACGACACGCTCGATCATGAATATCGAGCGCGTCATCAATCGAATCGTCAAAACCATGCTCGTGCGCGAGTCCGAAGGCAAGAACTACGGTGTCGTCGTACTGGCCGAAGGACTGACAGAGTTTCTTCCGCTGGATTTTGTCCGCGGCGCTTCGCGCGATGAACACGGACACATCTCCATCTCCGAGATTAACCTCTACACTATTTTCACACGCCTCGTTGCAAAGGCGTACAAACAAGCGACCGGCCGAGATCGCAAAGTCAAAGGTCTGCAACTGGGATACGAATCGCGCTGCGCCAAGCCGCATGCGTTCGACGTGATGCTCGGTAGCCAACTCGGCGTTGGAGCGTTTCGGGCCTTGGCGGAAAAACAACTCGATGGCGTGATGGTTTCCGTCTCCGGACAATTGGAATTGTTTTACGAACCTTTTAAGAATTTGATCGATCCGGAAACCCTCGTGACGCGAGTTCGCTATATTCAGCCGGGCAGCGATTTCCATCGCCTGGCCCGTTTCCTCGAAACTCACGTCAACGATTAAGTCGATGCCGTTGCAACCGGCCACGCAACGGTTTACGATGACTTTTCGCTCGACGAAATCTCTAAGGTCCATGGCCCGACGATGCACATAATACCTTCGACAATGGTGGCAATACGCAAACTGCGGGGCCAACCTGGTTTGGATTTCTGTTCGGATATTCCCGTCCCAAAAATTGGCCCACGCGACGTCTTGGTCAATGTGACTCACGCCGGAATCTGTGGCACCGATCGTCACATCTACGAATGGGATCGCTGGAGCCAAAATAGGATCAAACTCGGCATCATTACCGGACACGAGTTTGTCGGACAAGTCGTGCAAATCGGGCAAGCCGTAAATCGAACGAGCGTGGGACGCCGAGTCTGCGTCGAAGGACACGTCGGTTGCCAAGTCTGTGAACCGTGCCGCACCGGCCACGGTCACATTTGCGAGAAGGTCCGAATTCTGGGCATCGACTGCAACGGCGGATTCGCACAATACGTGTCGGTCCCCGAAGAAAACATTTGGCACGTGCATCCGGATATTCGCAACGAAGTCGCCGCGATTTTCGATCCGCTGGGGAACGCCGTCCACACCGTCATGACCGCCGGGGTAAGCGGCCAAACCGTGCTCGTCACTGGAGTGGGAATCATCGGTCTGATGGCGGTCTCGGTTGCCAAGGCTGCCGGCGCAAGTCGAATCTTCGCCACCGATGTCGATACCAAACGGCTGCAACTCGCCCGCCAACTCGGCGCGGATGCCACCTTTGTCGCGACCGACGATTGGGTTCCGCAAGTCCGCGCTGCCACCGGCGGCCTGGGCGTCCATGCCCTTTTGGAAATGAGTGGAAATGCCCAAGCCATTCGCAGCGGCCTCGACGCCTTGCGCGGAGGAGGCCGAGCCGCGCTGTTGGGAATTCCCGCCAACGACGTTCCGCTCGACCTGCCGCGACACATCATCTTCAAGGGTGCCACGCTCCTCGGAATCAACGGTCGCCGCATGTTCGAGACGTGGTACCAAATGGAAAACCTGGTCCTCTCCGGCCGTCTTAGCCTCGACCCGATTATCACCCACGTTATCCCGATGACAGAATTCGAATCGGGGCTCAAGATGATGCAATCCGGTGAAGCCATTAAAGTTGTCTTGAAAATTCCGCAATCCAAGGACGTCGAATGCCCAACGGAGAGTTCGATCGGCGCTGCCGTCAGCTAATTCAGTCGCTGGATGAATCCGGCCAGCGAAAGCCCTTCTATAACATCTCTTCTCCCATGCGGCCCGTCGTCCGCATCCAAGGCAAAGGCGAAGTCCTCGTTCTCTGCGCCAATAATTACCTCGGCTTGGCGGATCACCCAGAGGTCATCGCCGCCGGAATTCAAGGACTCAAGGACTACGGCGCGGGAACTGCCTCGGTGCGCTTCATTTGCGGATCGCTCGAATGCCACCGCCGCCTCGAAGCGAAGATCGCCCAATTCGTCGGAACCGAATCTTCGCTTTCGTATGTCAGTTGCTGGAACGCCAACGAGGCACTCTTTCCCACACTGGTCGGCCCAGAGGACTCGCTCTTCTCCGATGAACTGAATCACGCCAGTATCATCGACGGTCTGCGGCTCATGGCCAAAACCGTTAACAAAAAAGTTTACCGGCACAGCGATCTCGACCAACTCGAAGCGTTGCTGAAGGAATCGCGTAATAACGCCTGCCGCTGGGTCGTCACCGATGGCGTGTTCAGCATGGAAGGGGACGTCGCGCGGTTGCCGGAACTGGCGCAGCTCTGCCGACAATACGACGCGCTGCTCGTTGTCGACGATTCCCACGGCGTAGGCGTGTTGGGAAGCCGCGGTCGGGGAACTCCCGAACATTTCGGTCTCTTCGGTCAAATCGACATTCTCACCGGAACCCTGGGAAAGTCGCTCGGCGGGGCGGCCGGCGGTTACGTCGCCGCGTCCAAGTCCGCAATCGATGTCTTGGAACAACGAGCCCGTCCCAGTCTGTTTTCCAATGCGCTCCCAGCCACAGTCGCGTACAGCGCGCAAAAGGCAATCGAAGTCGTCGAAGGCAACCCTTCGCTGGTTGCCCGTTTGCACGCTAACGTCAAGCGAATTCGAGAAGGACTGGCGAAACTTGGCTTCAATTGCACGCCTTCTCCAACCGCCATCATCCCGATCATGATCGGCGATGAAGCCGAAGCGATCAGGAAATCCGCGAGGTTGTTCGAACTGGGAGTCTTGGTGATTGGCTTCGGTTATCCCGTCGTTCCCAAAGGCCACGCCCGACTTCGCGTCCAAGTCTCCGCCGCGCTCTCCGACGCCCACATCGACCGCGCCCTGGACGCCTTTGCAAAACTTTAGTTGCTTTCCAGTTCCCTCTCCCCGGCATCCGGGGAGAGGGTTAGGGTGATGGGCGTTTCGATTTTTGATTTGCTCCGAGATGACCGAAGGCCTTACTCGTAAGTCGTCCAAGATCAAAGCGTACGTGAATCTTGGCGATGCGGTTCCTTCTCTTGCGTTTCAGGCTTCAATTGCCATCGAAAACGTGCATTGCAGGGACAGGTCAGAGAAATTGCCGTTAAATCGACCTGCCTCTGCGCCTCTGCTTAAAAAAATTCTTTCTACTCTGTTTTCGGAATTCGTGAGGCGCCAACCAACACTCGTTGAGTCAACGCGATCCACGCTGCCCCTGATTCTCAAGCGTTTCGGCGATGGCGACAATGTTCGGCGTCTCCGAAATCCGAATCGTTACACGATATTCGACCGCGCGACAAAACCATTCAGCAATCGACCAAGGAGCTTGCAATGAACATCGGCAGTATTCGGCTTTTGTTTGCAATCGCTGCGATTTATGACTTCGCGATCGGGATTGCGTTCTTGACCAGTGGACCCCAATTGTTTGAAAACACCGGCGTTCCCCAACCGAATCATTGGGGTTACATCCAGTTCGGTGCGCTGCTACTCATGATTTTTGGTTTGATGTTTTCAGCGGTCGCATGGAATCCGCGCGTCAACCGCAATCTCATTTGCTACGGCATCCTACTGAAAATTAGTTATTGCAGTCTCGTTGGTTACTATTGGGCCGCCGGTCCCATACCGTGGTTGTTCAAGCCGTTCCTATTCATCGACTTTGTGATGCTCGTGCTCTTTGTGATCGCGTATTATGCGATAGGTAGACAAATCCAGGCAATGCTCAAACTCTAGAACACTCCGCATCGCGTGAGTCTCATGGGACCCATGGATCCTTTGGGACTGGTGCGTAGGATGAGGCATACCAGTTTGAATGGACGGCCCCGTTTGTCTCATCACGCGCCGACGCATTGCCGTTTTTTGCTGAAACAATAACTGTCCATTCGAGGTATATCCTTCGTGGCGCAACCGTATCACATTCTGAATTGGTACATGGGCTGGAGTCTCGTGTTGACGGCCTTTGTCACGGGCGCCGCGTTAGGCCTATTCTTTCATCGCGAAGATTTTTGGGGAGGTTATGCCTCGTTTCGCCGACGTATCGTCCGCCTCGGGCATATCGCACTTGCCGCACTCGGCATGATGAACGTCGTCTTTAGCTATTCGCCCTGGCCGGCCGCCGGAACTTTCGAAGAGCGGGCTGCGTCGCTTGGATTTGTGATTGGTGGAATCTCGATGCCGGCAGTCTGTTTTCTCTCCGGTTGGAATCAGCAGTTTCGACATCTGTTTTTCATTCCCGTCGTCGCATTGATTGGTGCGGCTTGGTGGACTTTGAGCGGAGCAACGCATTGAAAATCGGATTCTTGGCCACTGGTGGCCTGCGCGTTTGCGATCGGCGCCTCGTTTCTCTGGGAATGACGATGCCCAGCATCATGCAGCGCGCACAAACGATCGCGTCGCTCCCCAGCCTGGGACTCTTGTACCTCGCCGCCGTAACGCCTCCAGGACACGAATTGCAATATTGGGAATCCAAGCCCGAGCCGTCGAATGCCAACCAAAATGACGAAGCACGACGATCGGCCCCAATGCCGCGCGTGCCGCCGGAGGCGTTTGCCTGCGACTTGGTCGCGATCTCAATCCTTACGGCTCAGGCGTTCGAGGCTTATCACATGGCGGACCAGTTGCGGAACGCCGGAGTGAAAGTCGCCTTCGGTGGACTCCATGCGTCGGTTCTCGTCGACGAAGCGCTACAACACGCCGACTTTGTGATCGTTGGCGAGGGGGAAAATGTTTGGCCCGAACTTGTCCAAGCCGTCGAGCGAGGAACCGAGCAGCGTCTCTGGAAAGGAGCCGACTATGGCGTCGTCGACGTGCGTCGACTCCCCGTTCCGAGGTATGACTTGCTGGGGGATCGACCATATAACCGATTCACCGTGCAAACGTCGCGAGGCTGTCCGTGGCGCTGCGATTTTTGTGCATCGAATGTCATGCTCGGGCTGCCGTACCGAAAGCGCGATCCGGAGCATGTTCGACTCGACGTCGAAGCACTGATCAAACTCTATCGCCGCCCGTTCATCGAATTCGCGGACGATAACACGTTTGTCGACAAGGAATGGGGCAAACAGCTTTGCCGCGCGATCGCCCCACTTCGAGTGCAGTGGTTCACCGAAACCGACATCTCCGTCGCCGACGATCCAGGATTGTTGGTCGAAATGCGAGCGGCCGGTTGTCGCCAAGTGCTGATTGGTTTTGAAAGCCCCAACCCGCAACCGCTGCGCGGCGTCGAAATGCGTTCGGATTTCAAGGCACGACGCTTTGAGCGGAGCCGCGAAGCCATCGCCCGTGTCCAAGCCCACGGCATCGCCGTGAATGCCTGTTTTGTCCTGGGACTCGACGGCCACGGCCCCGATGTTTTTGACAACGTCTTTCAGTTTGTCAACGAGACGCAGCCGTTTGACGTCCAGATTACCGTGCTCACTCCGTTCCCCGGAACGCCGTTGTTCGACAGACTTTTGGCAGAGAAGCGAATCCTTCAACCGAATCGTTGGGATCTGTGCACGCTGTTCGACGTCAACTTTGTTCCAAAGAACATGACGCCCGAGCAACTTCGCGACGGCTTGTATTGGCTCGCGGAAAAGCTCTACAACGAGCCGACGGTCCAATCTCGTCAGCGCCGCTTTATGGAGCGGTTGTTCGAGACGAGAGCGGCGCAAAAAATTCCCCAGCTCAGCATTTGGACGTGACCCATTTGAAGCGGCCGCAGCCCACGATTCGCGAGGCTAAAACGGAATTTTCTGTTGTCACAGTCGCTCCCCTCGGCGGGGGAGGGAATGAGGAAGACGACGAAATGGCAAAGGAAATGGAGGTTCTTTTGGATCTGCGTTCTGCACGCACATTATCGGCCTTAGGGTTCTTTTGCCGTTTCGCCTTTGATCGGCACGAGTTTGAGCTCGCGCAAATCCATCAGAGCCGGCGCGGTTTGTTGACCATCAAACCGAACGCTGACAAAACTGCGGCCGGCGGGCAATGAGATGCGCCCAAGTTCCACGAATTGGTATGTCGACCAAGCCCCAGTCGACGCGACTTTGGCGCGGATCGGCGGCGTTACGCCGTCGATCCGAAACGGATTCCCGGCAGAGTCGGGCGGGCAGGCGTAGTTCATTTGGACGAGATACGAATGCGGCTCGGACAATTCGATCGGCCAGCCAACGAAGTCGCTGCTTGTTTGCCAATAGCCGATATTTTGAAATGCTGATTCGAACACGATCGGTCCGCCGTAGATCTCGGCCGTCGTGGCCGACAGCACGAGCGATCCGTCTCCCTCGGGACGAATGACCGCTGGTTGATTTCCAGCAAACGTCTTGGGCGGAGTCCGCTGCGGCATTAAGTAGGCGATAATGTCGGCCATCGATTGTTGGTCGAGATCTTTTTCCATACCCTCCGGCATGACCGATTTCTGCGTGGCCCGCAGTTCGTCCAAGTCCTGACGGAGGAGGACATGATCTTTGCCCCCTTTCTCGCGCAATGTCACGCTGGTCGCCGATTCGCTGACCAGCAAGCCCGAAATGGTCTTTCCATCGGCCAGTAGCGCGTTGTAGCTCAAATAGCGGCCGTCGACTTCGCGATTTGGATCGAGCGTCGAGACCAAAATTGACTGCGGAGTCTTTGTAGTGAGTGCTGCCAGATCCGGCCCCACATCAAAACCAACGCCATCCAAAACATGGCACACCGAGCAGACTTTCACGTAGGCGACTCGACCACGTTCCACGTCGCCGGTCAACGCGAGCGTATTTTCCCAAGCTTTCACGAGTTCGTTCGGACTGGCGACGGCGCCGAAAAGTTTTTCTGCTCGCGTGCGAACGTCTGCGTTCTCATGTTCCAGCAATTTCTGACGCCGCGCTGCGTCAAAATCTCCGGCGTTCACGACCTGGCTTTCCAATCCGCTGAGCAATCCTTCGGTCCATTCCTGGCGGGACAAAAACAGATTGATCGCCTCTTGCCGCAGTCGGGGAGTGAGATTCGTCCACTGGTCGATGATTTTTGAGACTGCTTGACCGGGCTGACATCGAACAAAGGCATTTAAAGCAGCCGCTTGAACCGCCGGCGCGAACCGCGAGGACATTAGCATTTCGATTTTCTGCGGCAGATTTTCCATCTCTGGAACGAGGTCCCGATCGAACTTGCGGCCCAGTAGTTTTAGTGCCGCAACCCGCGTTTGTTCGATTTCATCCGACTGTTCGAGGCATTGAACCGCTGACGCGAGAAGTTCGTTGAAGTAATTGAGATCCTCAACGTCAATGCAAACGAGCAGTTTGATTCGTCGACGTTCGATTACATCGAGGACCGTGGCAATCGCTAACCAGTCGCGATCCTTCACATGAACATCATCATTCTCTTCAACACCAAAAATGTCGCTCTCTGCATCGTCCTCTTTTGGCAATAACAGATGCACGATCTCGGCAATCGCATTCTCGGCCGCCGTTTGGGCAACGACTTGAATCAACGACCATTCAAACTCATCCCGAGAATTCAAAGGAATGCTTTCCCTATACACTTCCAATGAATCAACCGCATTCACTTTGTTAATTGAACTTAGAATTGCATGTTGAAGATATGGATCGCTCTGTTGGGACAATTGTGGGTCGGCAAGCAACGCGACGACGGAAAGTTTTTCAATTTTGCCCAACGAGTTAGCCACTTGTGCTAGATGCGGCAAGTCATTCGGCATTGGAGATTCGAAAAACTTGAGGGCTAGTTCGTTATTCTCCGCGATAATTGGCTCCGCAAATCGCATGGCTAACCTGCGCACGTCGGGCGATTCGTCTTTCAAAAGAATCTGGATTTGTTCGGCGGTAAGCTTTCCTAGCGCGGCCAGTGTCGAGGCGGCTTGGATTCGGGCAGCGGGAAGCTTGGCAAACTGAAGAATCTGCTCCAGCGGCAATGGCGTGACTTTGGGATTCCGCCAAATCAGCATCTGCTCCGCTAAATCGCGTTGGACACCGTTTGAGCTGGTGATCACAACGGCCAGACCCTCATCACTCCGTTCTTCGCTCAATTCTAAGGGTCGCGTCGGAGGAGTGTCTTTGCGCACGACGCGATAGATGCGCCCCATTCCTTGGCCGGCCATCAGGTCGAGTTCCTTGATCGTTTCCGGGGGAATCCAGCGGGGATGCTCGATCACGTAGCGATACATGTCCACGATCCATAAGGCCCCATCGGGACCGGTGCGGGCTTGCACTGGCCGAAACCAGCGATCGGTCGAGGTGAGGAATTCGGAATGAGATTCACTCGGATGCCGCGAACCGGAAAATGTGCAACCGTTGGGACGCAATACCATTCGATGGACAAGTTGATTGACGGGCTCGCAGACGAACGCGTTGCCGTAATATTCGTCGCCCAGATACGTATCGCGGTAGATTTCTGCGCCGCAGGCCGAGGTCGGCCGCCCCGGCGCGCCGGTCAATTTGAACATGACCAGATTGTTCGGCGGATAAAGTTGCTCGCCGTGAGTTGCGTCCGGCACCGAGACGATCGTTGGCGGCAACGTGACATGCGGATTGCGCCGCGCGTATTCCTCACGCAGTGGATAATGCAGCAGCAACTGGCTGTTGGTGCAGCCGAACCAGTTGTCCCAATCGTCGCGCGGGCGACCCTGTTGAGTTACGCCCATCGCGCCTTCGATAATTCCTTCGTCGGGTTTCAGTCGAAAGTCACGATTCTGGAGATCGACCTCGACGCCGTCTCTGTTTTTGATCTTTCCGCCGAACAAGCCGCCGGAACCATAAATCCAGCCGTCCAAGCCAAATCGAAGCCCATTCACGCGCCCGTGCGGGTTGTGCGTTGCAAAACCGGTGAACCAGACTTCGCGGACTTCTGCGCGACCATCTCCGTCGCGATCGGCGGCGAAGAGAATATCAGGCGCGTCGCAGACAAGAACGCCATCGCGCCAAACTTTGACATCGGTCGGGAATCGCAACCCTTCGAGAAAAGTCGTAGCGCGGTCGTATCGTCCGTCTTGATCCGCGTCGGTCAGAAATCGAATTCGGCCGTGCGGCTCGAATTCCTCTTCGACCTGACGCGTGTAGTCTGCCATTTCGGCGACCCATAACCGCCCGTCGGGCCCGAAATCAATCGCGACCGGGTCGTCAACGAGCGGTTCTGCCGCCACCAACTCGATCCGCAGGTCGTCGTGCGTGCGCATGCAGCGCAGAGAATCTTCGGGGGATTTCGGAGCGATCCCCCGTGTCCCCGGTTTGACTTGAAATTCGGTCGGCGTCTGCTGCAGCACGGCGTCGACAATCGTTTGCTCGACGCCTGCCTTGAGCACCGCCGGCAAGTCGAAATAACAGATTTCGCCGCCACCGCCGTAGCCACCTTCTTGCAGGAGCCGCTCGCTGGGAATGTAACTGCAAAAATCATTGGAGTATCCATGCAGCCAAGTCCGATCGTGGTCGAGTTTTGTTTTGAGGCTCAGCGCGTAATCGACGCAGACTTCGCCCGCCAAGAACACCATGTGCAAGTCATCGCCAAACGTGATCGTGTGGATCGGGTAGTGCAGCGCGCGAAGTAACTCTTGTCCCGCATCGAGCTTGGCCAATTGCGACTGCGCATTAAAGCCGTCGGGACCACCAGCCTTGACTCGTTCCTCGAGCTGCGTTCGGGTCGGCAGATCATTTAGCGCAAGTTCAATGTGCTCAAGCTTGGCGGAAACCGGCCCCTCGATCGGCCGTAAGGGCTGCGTCAAAAGCCGGTGGACTTCGTCGGCGATTTCGCGGCCTTGATCGGAAGCCGAAACGAGATTGTCGCCGGTCACGCCGGATTCCGGATTGGAGTCCGACCCACAACCAATCGAGACCATCGCCACGCAATCCGGAAAACTTTTTTCGATATGCTCTTGGGCGTAACCCGCCCAATCGCCGCTGATTTGATTAAACGCCAGCGTCACGCAGTGGCAGGCATAGGTGACATAGATTGCGCGTGGCTTACCGTCTTCTCCCCGCACGACGAGTATCGGCAAATCGTGGTCGACCTGCCCGCCCGGCGTTCGCCGGTTGCGCGCAAACGTGACTTTGCCGATCCCGCATTCCAGGGTTGCCGGTGCGCGATTCTCGATCGCCTGTGCGGCGACATCCATTAAGTGCTGGGTCAACTCGGATGTGTACTGGTCGATGTGGGCCTGATGCTCGGGCGGGATCGGCGAGCTGAAGATCGTATCCGATGCGCCGTTCACTTTGGGCGCGCAATGTGTGTGCGTGAAGGTGAGCGTAATATTCTCGCGCGGAATCCCAAATCGCCGCTTCAGTTCGGCGGCGACTTGGTCCAGCATCGGTTCGCGGATTCCCAAATTGTCACAAGTGAAGATGACAACGGGCAGCTCGTCCCTCAGACTGATCGCCAGCGCCTTGGCCCAAATACGCTGCGAGACTCCTGTAGATTCGTCACGTCGCGAACCAAACCCATTCAGCCGAACGGGGTAATCTGGAGTAATGTCGACTTTGCTGACGCCAACGAGGTACGTCGAATCATCGGCAAGGGCCGTCGAGCCCATTGCTACGCACATCCAAGCCAGAACGAACCAAAGCCGAACGATGGATTTCATGGGGCCCTCGTCGATCAGGCGGCGTGTATTCCGGAACGAACTATTATCGCGGTTGTTCCCTCGCCCCGCTTCGGGGAAAGGGCAGGGTGAGGGGTCTTGGCCCACGTCCGAGAAATTCGTCCCGTATTGTAATCCCATTTTTTCAAGCAGTGGCTTGGCCGCAAAACCTACGGCACGCGTTGCTTGAGTTCTGCAAATGGCCGCCGGAATGCCCTTGTGCGGCCAAACGCGAGTCCTTTTCAAGCCTCTCAGCTTGGAGTCCAATCGACGAAATGAAAACGAAGCTCATCGATTTGCGTAGCGATACCGTCACCCAACCATCCGCCGAAATGCGCGCGGCCATGGCCGCGGCCCCGGTGGGGGACGACGTCATCGACGTCGATCCGAGCGTCCGCGACCTTCAAGAAGCGATCGCCGAGCTCCTGGGTAAGGAGGCTGCGATGTACATGCCGTCCGGCACGATGACCAATCAAGTCGCCGTTCGGCTCCATTGTCGCCCCGGGGACGAGATGATCTGCGACGAAGGCTGCCATATCTTCAATTATGAACAAGGTGGTTTTGCACAACTCAGCCAAATCGTTGCGCGGACCGTCCCGGGGCGATTTGGCGTGATGACAATCGAGCAAGTCGAGGGCTTGGTCCGCCCCGACAACGAACACGCGACGCGAACGCGATTGCTCACGCTGGAAAACACGCACAACCGCGGCGGCGGGACCATACTTCCCATCGCGAATGTCGAGCAGTTGTGCCGCTGGGCCCGCCAAAAAGGATTGAAGACCCACTTGGACGGGGCACGGCTGTTCAACGCGGTCGTCGCAACGGGAATTTCCGCCAACAAGTGGGCGGAATCGTTTGACACCCTCAGCGTTTGTTTTAGCAAAGGACTCGGCGCGCCCGTCGGATCGGCGTTGGTCGGCAGCCGCGAAGATGTGGCCACGATGCGACGCCATCGAAAACTTTTTGGCGGTGCGATGCGCCAATCGGGAATTATCGCCGCCGGAGCACTTTACGCCCTGCAGAATAACGTCGATCGGCTGGCCGACGATCACCACCATGCTCAAATCTTGGCCGAATGCATCGCCCAATCGCAGCATCTCATGCTTGATCCGCCGCATGTGCACACCAACATCGTCATTTTCCAGATCGATCGCCGCGTCGGAACGGCGGAACAATTCTGCAATAAGGCGAAGCAGGCTGGCGTCTGGATGCTGCCATTCGGAGCGCAGCAAGTCCGCGCTGTGACGCACTTGCACATCGGCGAAGCCGACGCTCGATTCGCTGGAACCGCCACCTGCGAAGTCGCGGAGCAGATGGCCGTCGCAAAAAAAGTGGCCCTTTCTTGACCCTCGCGCGGAAACGAGTCAGCTTGGGTTCCGAACGTTCAAGCCGTTTTACGCGTCTCAATCGCCCATGGAATGAAACACCAGCACATCCAAAACGCCGCTCGGGACCAAAAGCGAATCAAAATCTTTGGGGTCCAAAAAGTATTCCATTGGCACGAGAATTTTCTTGGTGAAATCCGTCGCAATTGATATACTCTCGCCGTTCAAGTTGCGCAGCGGGGGCCGCCCACCGGATTTGATCGTTGGCAACATCATGTCGATGGAGGGACGTGGACTTTCGCCGTTTGCTTGGGGAACTTCGGCTCGCACCGCGTGATGCTTCGCGTTTGCAATTTGGCCTGTGAAGGATGACTTCTTATTGGAGAGCGACATGCCAGGAAGCCCGTTCTTCGTTCAACGCTGCCCGACGTGTGGCCGGCAAGCAAAGATTGATGTGAATTATCTGGGGCTACTTGTCGTTTGCCAGCATTGCGACAATTCATTCGTCGCCAAAGACTCGGCTGTGAACGGGCCAACTTCTAAGGATCCGATCAGTTATTGGATTCAAATTGCCGACCACGTTCTCGACGAACCCGCACTTGGCAATCCGTCGATGATCCTTCGCCGTCGATAAAAGTTTCCGAGCCTTGATGTAGGGTGGGACGAACATGCGCGGAATCTCTCTTAGAATCGCTAACACGATTTGTGTCATTCCGGGCTGAGATATCCCGGTGGAACTCGAAGACTCTTCTCCCCTATGATGGCAAATCCCCGAGTCATTCCGGGCTGAGTCCCCGAATCCATGGTCCACTTTGCGAAAAGCCTCGCAGCCGTCAATACGGGCTGAGACCCGGAATGACGAAACGCACGCGGCGGCTCGCGCTCAATTCCAGGACACTCTCAAGTTCCGCTAATCCCCAAGCTGCACTACCCGCAACGAATCCAGCTCATCTGTAGCAAGATCACCGCCAGCAAACTGCTCGACGCGAAAAACCACTTCGCCGATCGGGGCCGGAAGACTAACCCAAGCTGCGTTGCTGTGAACAGCCAAACCGTTGCGATGATGATCGATAAGCCCAAGTACCCAGGTCGACTCAGCAGTCCGAACTGTGCGGCTCGTGGAATCCAAAGAAAAGCCGCAATTCCCGACAGCCATTGAGCGAACGTGGCCAACAATGCACACGCTGCCGTGGCCCGAAGGAACCGATCCGAAACGGCCTCGCTTCGCAACAATCCGATCGCGATTTGACTCCCGACGATCACGGAACTCAACAAAAAGTGGATCGAGTCGACGACGATTTTGTGCGAAAACGCAATTCGCCGAAATTGCGCCGAATCCAGGGTTTGGATTGAGTCGAGATTCGCAACGTGATGAACGACTCCCAGCAGGGTGGGGAAGTGATATCCCAGATTGGTAATCGCCACCAGCAGCAGCAACGCTCGAAACACGCGCCAGCGCCGATCGACGAACGCTTTCGATCCTAGCGACGCCCAGTAGACCATGTACAGGACCAACGAAAAGCAGAATTCGACGATCGCGAACGGCAATCGCGAACCGATGGCCAGTAACGCGGACTGAATCGAGGGTTCCCAAAGCAACGTCCCGTAGAGCAATCCGGTCAGCGCACCGAAGATTAGGCCGAGGACTGCCACGAATGCCAATTTGCGTTTCGCCCGTTGCGTCGCCTGATCGTAGCTCGGCAACAAATCCAACGCGATGCAATGCGCCGGCAGCCAAAACGCCGCCCCAACCGCGGTTAAATGAATTGCCCGCAGGAAAATTTCAATCATGGTTTTTTGGCATTGCGACGTCGATTACCTTGGGCTCACAGTTCTGCTCATTCTCGTAGGCCTCACATTCCGCGGCTTAGAGTTTTTCGGTCCGTCGTAGGACGGCCCTTCTGGGCCGTCATTTTTCAAACGACGGACGGCGTGAAAAGGCCGTCCTACAAAAGCAACACGCGCGCCGCGTAATGCGTTCTCTTCCCGCGGTCAATTTCTCGTTCTGACCGATTCTCATTCTATCGCACCTCGCCGGCGTGCTCCTTGGCATTGCCGATTGACTTAAATCGGGGATAATGATCCTCGCCTGAACGAAATCGCATGGCGACAATTTCAGCGCGGGCGGTTAGCTCAGTTGGCTAGAGCATCTCGCTTACACCGAGAGGGTCGGGGGTTCGAGTCCCTCACCGCCCATTTTGGCGAATGATTGCCCGAATCGGTGCACATCGATGCGGGTTTTCCTGCTCCTTGCTCGTCGCTCGGTCAGAGGCGATCGGTTGAAATTGACCGCAATTGGTCTCGTTGATTGTTATTGATCCAGCGGCGCCGCGTCGATGATTTGGATCTGATTGTCGTCGCTGATTTGCAAGTACATGAACTTGTCGTTGCACTTTCGTATTTGCCCAGTGACCCGAATCGTTTTCCCTTCGTACTTTTTTTCAAGGTCATGGAGCCGAATTCGGTTAAAGTCCGATCAACGCTTCGCCGTCCATCGGACTCTGTCGGTCGTGAAAGAAGATAAAGTTGCGCTCAAACGATTCGCCTATAAGTCTAGTTTCCAAGAGAGTGTGTTCCGGGGACCCGGTGACCTCAATTCGATGCGTCGCCAGGTCAATTTCTTGGGCCAACGTCTTTCCAATCCGATCCTCCAAGTATTGTGGCGCTTGTAACTCAATAGCATCGCCTAAATCGGACTCGCATTCGCCGATTGCGATCTTGAACATTCCGCGTTCCCCTTCCGAGACGTTTCGATCGCGAACACCAATTTTATTGGGCTTGTCGCCAGCGTACTTTCCAAACGCTGCTCAATTTTTCGATAGGCCTCGATCTTTTTCACGAGAGTGTCGGCGGCGGACACTGCGGTCAATCACTGCTTAAGTTCAGCGATTGTCTGGGAAACCGGTAGCCTTCCATTTTTCGGTTTGGGAGTTGCTTGCTTGGCGAATTCCAGAATCCATTGCGTGTCCTCGGGACTGTTTTTTGTCATTGCACCACGACGAATTGGCGAGGCCGAGCTGGTTGGATCGCTCCGTTTGTCTTCATGCGCGGCCGAGGGTTGACGAATACCTGGATTGGAACTTGGAGACGTCGGGCGATTGGATCCGACCCCATTTGAGTTTGGAAGGCCATTCCTGTCAGTCGGCGCTGGCGGAACCGACGTATTACTTTTAGGAGGTACGCGCTGGGAGTTCGTGACGGAGCTCCCTGGCGAATTGGACGAGTCGGGACCAATGCCCTTGAATGAGGCCCATTGGGGTGCGAATTGAGATTTGAGCAAGAATAAAGCAAATCCGAGTGCGCAAATGCCGCCTCCGATTGCGCCGATTACTTGCACCGATGTGTTGTCTCGTTTTCTTCGGCGAATTGGCATCGCGCGAGTAAATGGTGCGTGCGACGACTGCGGGCCAGTGTACGTCGGGCCGGCCGATTGAAATGGCCCCTGATTTCCCGTTGACGATGACGGGTTGGGTTGGTCGTGAGGCGATTGGCCAGCTGAACTCGGTGGGCTGCCCGGATCGGGTTGCTTTGGTTTGCCGGTAGGCGGCCTTGAGGCCTTTCCCGTTAGAATTGCGTGGGCTTGTTGCACTTGTTGAAACGCCCGTACATCGCCGCCCGAATCGGGATGATATTTTTTCGCCATCTTGCGATAAGCGCGACGAATTTCCTCCGGTGTGGCATTCGCGTCAATGCCCAGAATCTTATATGGATCCATCGATACACCGAGGCAGTTTCGGAAGAGATTGCACGAATATATCGCCGGGAATTGGGGACTCAAACTGGTCAAATTCCTGCAAGCAGGCATCACATAGCCTATCTAGGTCAGACCGCCGGAAGTGACCCGTCGGTTTTACCGCGTTTTCCATGCACTGGGCAACGGAAGGCCGAGGGAGAATGGATACCATGGTGGAAATCAATGACTCGTCCTAACCTATTTGAACTGCTTGATCGGAGGCCTTGGCGATGAACTCGCAATTTCGATTGCTGCGAATCTTGATGACATTGGGGGGATGCACGCTGGCCAGTGCGGCAGTGCCGCTTTTCTTTTCGCCAGACCTAATGGCGACCATTCATCAGGGGTTGGGAATGGGCGAGTTTCCCGAGCAGCGAATCGCGATTTATTTGGCCAAGTCAACGTCGATGCTGTACGCCATCCACGGCGCGGTGATGCTGTTCATCGCCGTGAATTTCGAGCGATACAAGCACATGGTTCCGTTCATGGGCTGGCTGCACGTCGCATTGGGTGCCGGATTGTTGTACATCGACATCGCAGCCCAAATGCCGTGGTGGTGGTTGTCGTCCGAAGGCCCTCCGGTGATCGGGCTTGGATTGCTGTTCGTGTGGCTATATCGCAAAGCCGTTCTCAAAGCAGCTCGACCGGGCTAACGATCGGGGCGTTGATCCCGTTCAGCCCCTGGGCAAATTGCATACCACCCGAAGCGCTGGTACTGATACTGCGCAACGTATTCTCACGAACGACAGATAGTCCAAAACTGACGTTAAACCAAAGCTTGAGAAGCCGCTCCTTCGCTAGTGCGTTAGGCTTCAATTACTCACAAAAGGGCGTGTTGCCGGGAAACGCGCAAAATCAAAACACGCGATTCTGGTTAGTATTTCCGCGGGCTTCGGAATGCTACCAATGGGTGCAGAACGATTGCTATCTCGCGTGCGTAGAAAGCGTCAGAAGTTGGCATCTATTGTCATCAAGTGGCGAAATATGGTACTGACTTGAAGGTCCCGGCACTGGTCGAGATTTATTCGGAGTGCGGGATTCGCAACGATCGCCGAGACGACAATTCCGAGAAGGCGAGAATCCAATCCCCTAACCCTCTCCCCGAAGCGGGGCGAGGGAACCAGAAATTGCGAGAACGACGATGAAATTTGCACTGCAGATTCTGTACGCGGCGATTCTGGCAGTAGTCGCATGGAGTGCGGTCCAAGGACAACAGACGGCCCCGAACACGGAGTTCATTACGTCGAGTTCGCCACTGCCCGATGGTTCGATCGTGACGACCACGTATTTCCCAAAACTGGGAACTGCGCCGCAGACGAGGTTGGCCGCGGGGTTTGGTTCAATCGCAGTATCGCCTTTTGCCGTCGCAACAAAACCCTCGCTCGAACAGAGTGTTATGCAAGGGAACGTCGCGCAAGTCTCGCCGCCGGCCGGCCAACTTCCGTTAGTGCAAACCTCCCAGTTGCCAACGACAATGGCCAACGTTCAAATAGCGCCGACGCACCCCATCGTTCAGGTCCCAACCTGGGGAAATCCTTTCGCCGGTCCGCGCCGATATCTTCCGCCGAACTATCAGCCCGCGACTTCCAATTTGGGAACTCCGCAAGTCGCGGTGGGTTATTTGCCCACCGGCACGGTGTATCCGTATCCGGTTGCCTCGACGGTGCCGACGCTCAACGAGGCGCCGGTGCTTCCGCCGACGTTCAATAATTCTCCGGTGCTTCCGCCGACGAGCTATTCAGTTCCAGCCCGAGCGAATTATCAGCCGCTGCTTCGGTTTCAAAACTTGCCGCCCGGATCGTATTTAGGCCAAGGAATGATTGGCCAGCCCACGGCGTATGTCGACGGACAGCCGTTTCGAAATTTGCTGCGGTACATCTTTCCGTAGTGGCGGATCGCGAGCGATTGTAGGTCTCGCGAGCCGAGCGAGACTTTGTCCTGCCAATAAATTCGCCAAACCCTATCGCGTAATCGATGGATCGCCGATCAAACAAATTCTGGCTGAAGTTATTGACCGGGAACGCCAATCGAGTTGGTATAACCGTGACGGCATCAGGTCTCGCTTGGCCCGCGAGACCTATTGCGCCATGCCTGGGATGCGATTCCTTCGCTTGCGCGTCGGGCTTCAATTGCCAATCGGCAGTTCGACGACGATGGTCGTACCCTCGGGACCGGTCGATTTGACGCGAATGTCGCCGCCGTGCAAGCGGGCGATCGTCCAAGCTTTGGACAAGCCGAAGCCAAGTCCGCGGCCGGCTTCACGGCCGGAATAGAACGGGTCGAACATGTGCCGCATCGCTTGAGCGGAGACTCCGGGCCCGTTGTCGCGAATCTCGAGGGCACATTTCGAACCACAAGGATCGAGGCAGGTGATCGAAACTTGACCCGACGATCGCGATTCGAGCGAGTTTTGCACGATCGCCTGCAGCAGCGATATGATTTGACTTGGGTCTGCTTTGATTTTTATTTCCTCGGCGTCGCTAGAGCACCCGATGGTCCACCCAGTTTGTTCGACGAGCGGACCGAATTCCCGGCAGGCTTTTCGGATGAGTTCAATAAGATCTACGGATTGCAGCACCGGGACAGGGGGGTGTGCGAAGAGCATCATGTCCGAAATCATTTCGTGGGCCCGCATCGCTTGCTGAAAGATCGTCGCCAGGTGCTTGCGCCGCGTGTCGTCCTTTTCGCTTGACAACAACAACTGCGCTCGCGTTGCGATGTTGGCCAAGGGGTTGTTGATTTCGTGGCTTGCGCCGTAGGCCAGTTGCTTGAGAGAAGCGAGTTTTTCCGTCTCAAAATCGGCGGCAATTCGCTTTGCAGCGGACAAGCGTTCGACGACAACGGACAAGACATTGTCCAAATTGTACTGGCCTGATGGATCCCACGATTCAATTGAGGTCTCGACATCGTCCGAAGAAAATGTTCCACCGTCGGTCGACTGGTCTTGAGTCCCAATCCTGAAGTGAAACGCAGCAAAAAGTTCGTCGATCCAGCCACGTGAATCTCGACCGGAGATTGTCCAAAACGGTTGGACTATCCTTTCCAAATATTTTAAAAGCGCAGCGTTTTCGGGTGCATCGGCTTCGCGGGATGATGCCAAGCCGTGTCGAGCTGCCGCACCAACGCGTGAGATGCTCGAACCGAATCGAACGGCCGTTCCTACCGTGTGTGGCGTCCGAGGTACAGGTGCCGCAACCATCTCCCGCAATTTGTGCAAATACTCGCCCAAGTGCGACGACCAATCGGGGTCGATCGTAAATGTTGTAGCCGAGGAGGCAGGAGGGAGGGATTCGGCGTCAACAATCGCACCGGAGACCAAGCCATCCACCAGCGACGAAATATCACGGGCCTCGCGGCTGCGGTCAAAGCTCCAAATCAGCATCGTCGGCGACTGGAGCAACAATCGAAGCCACTGGGCCCGTTGTTCGACTTCCGCGGATTCTGTCAGCGCCCGGAGCAGGAACAAGAAATCGGAATTAGATACCGGCAGCACCAATTGTTGTTCGCAAATCGTGATGCCGGGCAACGATTGCATGGGAGGGGTCAGTTGCTTTCGTAAAGCGCAAAAAAAAGTACCGCCCTGACTGCGGCACTGGGAAATACAATTCGCCAAGATAGCCATTTCCCCGCGACGATGTCGAGCGCCTAACGAGGCGATGCCACAACCGAATTGGGCTTGTTGTTGTCGGTCGCCTTCCGCTCCGCGAAAGTAGCGATTCTTTCGCGGAGCGAAGGGCGACAATGTGCGGCCACTGGAAACTATCTGAGCCCGTTGACTAGCTGGCCGCCGCTTTTTCCATTTCCAGCATATCGCAGCATCGTTCAAGCAACGCTTCGACCGCGAACGGCTTGTTCATGAAATCGTTCGCGCCCGCCGCTTGCAAATCGGCGATCTTGTCCCGTTCGATCATGCCAGAAATGCAAATGATCTTGACGGTTTCCATTGTCGGATCGAGGCGAACCCGCTGGCAGACTTCGCGGCCGTTGATATCCGGCAGCATGACGTCCAGCACGACAAGGTCGGGGCGAAATTCCTTGACCAGCATGCCGGCATCGAAGCCGTTATTAGCCGTCTTGATTTCGAATCGCCCGTCGCGGGCGAACACGTCGACCATCAACTCGACCAATTCTTGATCGTCGTCCACGATGAGGACTTTGCGTTTGCCGCTCTCCAGGGCATCTGTCGGGATACCGTTATCTTTCATGAAAGTGTAAAGCAGGTCGCGCGGAATGCGGCGAAAACGGCTCCCGGGGACCCGGAATCCTTTTAACGATCCGTTGTCGAAACATCGGATAATGGTCTGCTGACTGACCTTGCAAATTTTCGCCGCTTCACCCGTTGTGAAAACCGTTTTGGTGGACATAAGCCATCCTCTTCCTCGAAGGCTTGAATAGAACGAATTGCCGTTGGCACCGAATCAAATCCTTTTTTGTCTCTGAATCCGCCAACCGGCCCTAGCTTCCTCGCATGATCAAATTGCGTTTGACCCGCAACCGCTTCAACCTTGTCGTTTCATGCAATCGACAAGGACATCCGCATCTTCCAAAGTTGCCAAGCTTGCCAGTGCGACCGAATTATACAGGTCTACAAGATCAGGTCAAGATTGATTGGCTGGCCGTAAAGTCTTCGTACAAATCGACTTAGTGCGATAGGCCTGGTCCAAAGCAAAAAATTCTTACGTTAACTTTGCATGCGTACCAACAGCGTTGACCACCAAATCTACGCGATTTGTTCGGCGTATTCGACTTGGGAACAGTTTGCGAACTACCTATACTTCGCCGCCCGCATGACCCGCGACGAATTTCGAAAGGAGCGATCATGCCCGTTTCACTTTCCACTTCCCAAATTCACCGATCCCGCCACTGGAGTTTTGTCCAAACTCTCGTCGCCGGTTGGTTGGCGCTTGCCGTTCTGGGTTGCGGGTCGACCATGCAGAAATTGGGGACCGAGCAGTTGCTGCTATCCGAAGCGGTGGACACGGCCGTTGGACAGATCGACTTTAGTTCGTTGGCGGGCCGCCGTGTTTTCTTGGACCGATCGTTTCTGCAGACGATGCAAACGAACAACATTGTGGACGCGAATTACATCGTCAGTGCATTGCGGCAGCAAATGGCGGCGGCCAAATGCTTGATCCAAGAAAATCGAGACGATGCGGAAATCATCGTCGAGCCGCGAGTCGGATCGCTGGGCACGGACGGTCACGATGTGGTTTACGGGGTTCCTCAAACGACGGCGCTTTCAGCCGCGGCGTCGGCGGTCTCCCGAATTCCGCTGCCACCGGTTCCAGAAGTTTCCTTTGGACGAATCAATGCGAACCTTGGCGTCGCGAAAATTGCCGTGTTTGCTTACGATCGCGAGACCCGAGAACCGGTCTGGCAAAGCGGCAATTCGCGAGCTGAGAGCAGTGCCCGCAATACTTGGATTTTCGGAATTGGACCAATCCAGCGCGGGACGATCTATAAAGGCTATGCCTTTGCCGGCTCCAAGATTGATGGCGGATCGAAAGACGAGGAAGTTACGACAGCTCCAGAACACATTGCGTTGCAACAAGAGTTCAACTTTCCGCAAAGAAAGGCCGAAGATCGCGTCGCCCAAATGCTCAATGCGGCGGAAGGGGGTGCGCCGGCAATTGAGACGACCGGTAGCAAGCCGGACAACGCGACGGTAAGTGAGCCGGTAATTGCGCCGACAGGCAGTAGTCCGGTCAACAACTAGCGCGCGTATCATGAAGCGGTCGCGACAAATGTAGAACGGAATTCATTCCGTATTCGATACAAGAACGCAATGAATTTACGGCGTGGTGCCTCGATCGCGCTCGAGATGCATCAGCACGAGCGTGAGGTCAGCCGGCGTGATTCCGCTAATGCGACTGGCTTGGTCCAAGCTGTTGGGGCGAATTCGGTTGAGCTTGTCTTTGGCTTCGCGCCGCAAATGAACGATTCGATCGTAGTCAAACCATTCGGGAATCGACTTGGACGAAAGTCGCCGCTGCCGTTCGATGGTTACGTTCTGTCGAGCGATGTAGCCGGCGTACTTCACGTCGAATTCGATTTGTTGCGCGACATCGGTTTCGACTCCGGCTAACTCGGCGTGCATCGCAACCACGCGTTCCCAACCGACGTCCGGTCGGCGCAACCACTTTTCCAAGGCTTGCTGCTCAAAACGCGTCTCGGCCAAGATTTGCCGCGTTCGAGTAATTTCCAGTTCCTTTCCTCGCAGTCGTTGCATCCGAAAGGCGTCCACCAAACCGAGTTCAAAACCAATTGGAGTGAGCCGACGATCGGCGTTGTCTTGTCGCAACAGCAGCCGGTGTTCCGCTCGGCTGGTAAACATTCGGTATGGTTCGTCGACGCCACAGGTCACCAAGTCATCGATCAGAACCGCCAAATAGGCTTGGTCGCGACTGATCGACAGCGATCGGTCTGAGTCTAAACCGAGCGCCGCATTGGCGCCGGCGTATAGGCCTTGGGCGGCGGCTTCCTCATACCCGGTCGTCCCGTTGATCTGGCCGGCGAAATACAGTCCTGAGATCGGTTTGGTCTCGAGCGTTGGTTTGAGCTGATCTGGGGGACAAAAGTCGTATTCCACGGCGTAGCCATAGCGCATGATTTGAGCGCCGCGTAAACCGGGAATGTGGCGGAACATCGCGTCTTGCACGTCGCGCGGCAAACTTGTGGAAACGCCGTTGACGTAGACTTCGGCCGTGTTTCGACCTTCTGGCTCCAAAAACAATTGATGTCGTTCCTTGTCGGCGAACCGCACGACCTTGTCCTCGATCGACGGGCAATAGCGCGGGCCGCTGCTCGTGATTTGGCCGCTGTACATCGGCGCTCGATGCAGGTTTTCGCGAATCAGCGCGTGGACTTTGTCGTTGGTGTAGGTAATCCAACAGGGGAGTTGTGCGACGTTGAGTTCGCGCGTCAGGAACGAGAACGGCTGAGGCGGTTCGTCGCCGGGCTGCAATTCGACTTCGTCAAAATCGATCGTCCGGGCGTTGATGCGTGGCGGCGTGCCCGTTTTGAAGCGATCGAGTCGAAAGCCCAAACGGACGAGCGCTCCGCTGATTCCCGCAGTCGTGCCTTCTCCGGCGCGGCCTCCCGGGGTCTTGGCTTCGCCCGTATGCATGATGGCTTGCAAAAAGGTCCCGGTCGTCAACACGACGGAGCGGGCTCGATACTCCGCCCCTCCGCGGACGGCTATTCCGACAATTCGCGTTCGCTCTCCGATTTGCTCCGTGATTAGGTCTTCAACGCTTTCTTGTCGCAGATCGAGATTGGTCTGGTTTTCGACGGCGTTCTTGATCCATTGCTGATAGGCTTTCTTATCGGCTTGGGCGCGCGGGCTGTGCATCGCCGGGCCTTTGCGCAAATTGAGCATGCGAAACTGGATCCCGGTGGCATCGATGGCTTGGCCCATCAAGCCACCCAAGGCATCGATCTCGCGGACCAAGTGCCCTTTGGCGACTCCGCCGATTGCAGGGTTGCAACTCATTTGTCCAACCGTATCGAGATTGGTTGTCAGCAAGGCGGTCCGTGCTCCCAGCCGGGCTGCTGCCGCCGCGGCCTCGGTGCCAGCGTGTCCAGCGCCGACTACCACGACGTCGTATTCGTATCGCAATTTATTCATGATCGGCCGAGAAACCTAAATGCCTAGATTGTATCCCTAAGAATATCTGACATAACGGGGTACCAGTCCGGGCTGACGATGCTTGGATGCAATTCGGCGCGGTATTCTAAGCCCTACGTAAACGCCAGGTTTGCGGACAGTTTTCTGATCGCACTGCCACCGTCCATTCATTCGAGTTAATCCATTTCATTTCGATGAGGATTTGCCATGGCCATGTGTTGCCCGCACAGCCGCCCGATTTCGACCGAGTACGCACCCTATCAGGAAGCCTACGTCAAACTGGTTACGGAAACAGACATCTTGTCGGCGCTGGAGCAACAGCTCCGCCAAGTCGTCGACGAATGGTCGCGGATCGACTCCAAGACATCGCTCATGCGTCATCCGCCGTATACCTGGAGCTTGAACGAAGTCATTGGCCACATCAACGACGCGGAACGCATTTTCGGTTATCGCGCGCTTCGATTTGCCCGCGGCGACAAGACAGAGCTACCCAGCTTCGAAGAAAACGAATACGCTCGCGCGGCGCAATTCGACTTTTGCGAATGGCGCAATTTGATTGACGAGTTTCAGGCGCTGCGGCGAGCGAACTTCCTTATGTTGAACAACCTTTCCGATTCGGCGTGGATGAACGCGGGAGTCGCGGGCGGGCATCGAGTCACCGTTCACGCGCTGGCCTACGTTTTAGTCGGACACGTAAGGCATCACAACAACGTCATCCGAATCCGATTGAAACAGCCCAAGGCCGTGCTGGCGTAAGTAGGACGGCCTTTCCAGGCCGTCCAGCAGAAGAATAATAATGACGGCCCAGAAGGGCCGTCCTACAAAGGTAGCCGATAACGCCCAACTCCCGTAACCTGCGTCGATGCCCAAGGCATTGACGGCATCGGAATTAGCGCGCGATGAATTGGACCGCGACCGCTCGACGTCAGTCGGTTTTTGAGGCTAGTTCGAGTGCGGCGGGGATGCGCGTAACGAGATCGGATGCGATCACGCCGACTGGCCCAATTTCCTTGGCCGCGATGTCACCCGCGAGGCCGTGGACGCGCGCGGCATAGCAAACCGCATCGAGCGCGGGCATTCCTTGGCAAAGAAGTGCCGCGATCATTCCGGTCAGCACGTCGCCGCAACCTCCGGTGGCCATCGCCGCGTTTCCCGTCGTGTTGTGACAATGCCGCTGACCGTCAGTAGCAAACGATCGATTTCCTTTGAGAAGAACAATTGCACCCGTGATGGCCGCAAATTCGCGGGCTTCCAATTCCATCTCCTTTCGATCGGTTTCCGTAGAGTTCGTGAGTCGTCGAAACTCGCCGACGTGCGGTGTGAAGATGCGCACCTGGGTGACCTTGTTGAAATCCATTTGCTGGCCGGCCAATGCGTTGATGGCGTCGGCATCGACGACCAACGGGATTGGCGAATTCAGATACAGATCGCGAATCCACTGACTCAATTCGCGACTTAGTCCCAAACCAGGGCCGATCGCGATACAAGTCGCTCGACGAGCCACAGACTCGATCTCGGCAGCGGCTCGTCGAGAAATCCTCCCCTCGCCGTCCTCGGGCAGACTGATCGCCATCGCGCAAGGGTTTAGCGACGCGACAATCGAATGGCAAGAAGACGCCGTGGCAACCGTGACCAATCCGGCGCCAGCGCGCAATGCGCCTGCGGCGGCCAAGCTGATCGCACCGGGCATCGAACGAGACCCGCCGATCAGCAGCGCGTGCCCGAAATCTCCTTTATGGGCGTCCGGTTTTCGAGCAGGGAGTTTTGCAAACATGAAACTATCGAACTGAGCCATTTTCTGAAGCAGGAATCGCGACGCGCGCGACAACCGCGGCTTTGGCAATCAATCCAGTCAAGTAACCGGCCTTGAATCCGGAATCTACATTGACGACAGCGACATTAGGCGAGCAACTATTGAGCATCGCCAGGAGCGGCGCAAAACCGGGCCAGCCTACGCCGCATCCATTGCTCGTGGGGACAGCAATCACGGGGCAATCGAGATGCCCACCGACGACGCTCGGCAAGGCACCCTCAAATCCGGCGATAGCGATAACCGCGTCGCAACCCAAAAGGCGCTGCAGATGGGCTTGCAATCGCTGCGGACCCGCGACACCGACGTCTTGGATCAAATCGGCATCGATTCCCATCCAAAACAGAGTCTCCCAGGCTTCGGCCGCAACTCGGTAATCGCTCGTACCCGCGGTTACGATCGCAACTTTCGCCTTGGGCAACGCCGCACATCGACCGATGGTCAACGTGCCGGCCTGGGGGCTATAACGAGAGTTCGAATAATGGCTATGAATTTCATCCGCGATCGATTCGTCGATCCGCGTGATAAGTACCGCTTGATCGTGCCGCAACAGCCCGTCGATAGCTTCGCGGATCGCGGCGGGGGATTTTCCGGGACCGTAGATGACTTCGGGAAACCCGCAACGCAAGGGCCGATCGACATCCAAGCATACTTTCTCGCACGTGGGAGCGTGCGCTGCGACGGGCTGCGAAGGGTTGGATAGGATCGAGGAAAACTGATTGGTAAAGTCCGCCAAGCTGATTCGTCCGGCGCGAAACATTCGCGCGGCTTGTTGAAATTCGTCACGAGTTCGCGAAGTAGATTGGCTCACGGTGCGTGTAACTTGACAGCGAATTGAGTGGGTGACTCCAATATTGTACCTGTGGCACGGCAGAATTGAACGGCGACGGAAATGATCGTCCGCGGCAATCCTGGATGAAATTCGAATGGCGCTGCTGGAAAACCCGGTTCTCAATCGCGAACTGTTGGTCAATCTGAGAACCAACAAATCGTTTGCCTTGCTGGCCGCCTATCAATTCATTTTGGCCTGCGTCGTTTATTTTGCCTGGCCCCACGAAGGCACCACGATCGACCTTTCGCTGGGAAACCAGCGCAACGCATTGTTGATCGACACGCTGTTCCTGAGCCAATTTGTCCTGACGGCGTTAATCGCTCCTAGCTTTGCGGCTGGTGGAATCACCGGCGAAAAGGAACGCAAGACCTATGAAATGCTGCTGGCCAGCCCGATTCAGCCAATGGCCATCGTGTTCGGCAAGCTCGTCGCCTCCTTCACCCATCTGGCCATCCTCGTTTTTGCATCGTTGCCCATCGTGATGCTTTGTTTACCGATGGGGGGAGTCTCGATCTATGAGATCCTGGTGCAAATGTTGGTCGTCCTCGTTTCGATGACAACGTTCTGCACGATCAGCTTGGCGTGCAGTAGCTACTTCGCGCGAACTACGGCGTCATTATCGATTTCCTATTTGATCATTCTTATTCTGTCCGGATTGACGCTTTCGGTGTGGTACCTTTTGCGCGACGACGGTCAAAGTCGATTGCATTTTATGCTCTTGGGAATTCCGGGATTTGCGGTTGCGTTATCGGTTCCCCTGGTTCACTTAATCGCCGCCCGCATGCTCTATCCGCCCGACGTTGGCAGCGAAGGCGCCCAAGTCGTGGACCTCGAACAAGAATCAAAGGAGGTCGTGGGGCTGGTCCTCAATCGGGACGCTTTTCCCGACCGATTGTTGGTGCCTGCTTCTCGCGTCGATCTGATGCCCGATCACGTCAATCCTATTTTCGACAAGGAAATGCGGAGCGAGTTTATCGGGCAGGGGACATTGATGCTGCGTTGGGTGATTCAAATCAGCATGGTGTTGGCGATTATCTTGATGGCGGCTTGCGTGATTATTAATCCCGGCTACGTCGGACACTATGTTTGCTACGTCGTCCTCTTCAACATGCTTGTGGGGCCGGTATTTTCTGCCGGGATTGTGACCAGCGAGCGCGAGCGACAAACGCTTGACCTATTGTTAACGACTCCGTTTTCGGCGATCCAAATTTGGTCGGGGAAACTTTCGGCGGCGCTGCGAGTGTCCAGCGTACTGACGTCGTTCCTCTTGTGGCCGCTGGGTTGTGGAATTCTCCTGCGGCTCTTTCCCGAGTATTACTCGTCGATCTGGAGCCTCATGGGATATTTGGTCATCGTCGGTCTGACCTGCCTGACGACCTGCAACCTCGGACTCTTTTGTTCCACAATGTTCCACAAATCCAACGTCAGTATCATCGTTTGTTATGCGCTGATCCTGGGTTTGTATGCCCTGGTTCCCGCGGCCGCCATGCTCATTCCTGAATTCAGCGGACAATCATTGGGCGGCTGGCCGCCGTTGATCGCGTCGACCAGCCCGTTCGTGGTCATTTTCCGATTACCGCTCCACGTTTTTGACGGGGGTTATCACCCGGCCGATTCAGGACTCCATTTTTCCTTGTATGTTGTATGCGCGGTCATCGTCAATGTATTTGCAGCACTGGGCTCGCTCGCAAATCTGTCGGCGCGCGGAAGGCTGCTGCGTTCGAGTCAATAGATCCCCTCGGCATTGATTTGTATGATATCGACAGTACTTTTTTATCGTGCTCGTGCTCAGTCCGAAGGACGGTGCTCGTGCTCGAAAGGACATCGATGACAGAACCAACCTTCGATCACGAGCACCGCTTTGCTGAGCACGAGCACGATGAGGACGAAATACCAGGAGAAAGTTGCAAGTGAACGGGACTTGCACGAATTTTGAAACGAATAAGTTCTCGGTTCCGGCCCGGTGAACATTGTCGTTCCGAGTCCGAAAAAGGCAGGACATCAGTTTGTTGCGCCACTCAATTGCGATTCGAATTGCCGTGATCGTCTGGTGTTCTGCCGCGTATGCGCCGGCGGCCTTAGCCGGCCAACGACAGGTTGAACCGGACCAGGAATCTGGGCGGGTAGTCGACCAAGCTGCCGACGTGAAGAGTGATTCGCAAGAAAAGGGAAACGATGCGAATCAATCGCTTTCGATGGCGGAGAATCCGCCAGCTTTAAGCGAATACATGGGACGGAGAATCGCCGACACGATGAGCTATCACGGCGCTCCGTGGCTCGTCCGAAACGAACGGGAAGACGAGGAACGCTGTTCGCTGCTATTGGCCAATTTGAATTTAAAACTGGGCATGACCGTTTGCGACTTGGGGTGCGGCAATGGATTTCACTCCCTCCCGTTGGCTCGACTCATTGGCGAAAAGGGCAGAGTCCTTGCCGTGGACATCCAGCCCGAAATGTTGAATCTGCTCCGCGAAAGCGCCGAGCGCGAAGGGATTTCAAACATTACCCCGATTCTCGGTTCGGTTTTCGACCCGAGGTTGCCCGACGAATCCGTCGACCTAATTTTATTGGTCGACGTCTATCACGAATTCTCGCATCCCGAACAGATGCTGGCCCGGATGAAGGCCTCTCTAAAGCCGCAAGGCCTCATTGCCTTGGTTGAGTTCCGCGCCGAAGACGATAGCGTTCCGATCAAGCCGGAACACAAGATGACCAAGGCGCAGATTCTGAAGGAGTTCCCTGCGAACGGTTTCAAACTAACCGCGGAATTCGACAAGCTCCCGTGGCAACATTTGATGTTCTTCGGCAAAACAGAAGAACGCGCAGATTCCAAGTGATCTGCGCTTTCAATCGATCGCCAGTTCCCGGAGTTGACCGCGCGGCCCGGCGTTGATTACCAACGTTGGCCCGAGCATTTCCCGCTGTTGCCAACTGTCGTGAATGTGACCGCAGATTACGAGGCGCGGCTGCAGCCGTTCGATGACGGCACGGACGGACTTGCTGCCCAAGTGCTGGCCGGAGGTCGAACGATCGACGATACCATGCGGGGGTGAGTGTGAGACCAGAACGCACTTCGGCGGACACGCTGCCAACATTTCCGCCGCTTGTTGTTCACTGAAGTCATAGCTCCAGGCACCAAAAGGGGTCGTTGGAATCGCGCCGCCAATTCCGAACACCGGAACGCCATCGATCTGAACGCCGCTCCCATGCAAAACGTGCACCGCCGGCCAGCCCGCGCAGGCCGTTTGCAATTCGTCAAACGATTCTCCGTTTCCTGGAACAATCACCGTCGGCCGATCAATCGTTCGCAATACGTCGATGGTCTTCGCCAGCCCGCGTCGCATCGTTGCAAAATCCCCGGCACCAATGACCCAATCGACCGCCGGAGCGCTCCGCGCGATTTGGGTCGCGGCATCGACGTTGCAATGCAAGTCACTGAACGCCAGGATTTTCAGTATTTTGGACACGGTTCACCTGGAAATCCAACAAAAAAACCCGAACACTCGCGAGTTCGGGTCTTGGGGAAGAGAGGCGTCGGTGGGAGTCGAACCCACGGTGGCGGATTTGCAATCCGCTGCCTTAGCCACTTGGCGACGACGCCGGAAGCTCTATTGCCGGCTAAAAAATATCGAATTGGACTTCACCGGTCAAGCCAAGTTCAGCCCGCAATTTCGCGATTTGCATCAACGATTGGTTGAAGTTGAGGCGAGGTCGCGACGACGGGTGGAACGGGACAATCCAACGCTTCCGCGATCGCTCGAAATAATTCGGCTTCCTCGACGGTAACTTGGCGATCGTGCGTAATGGCAATCGCGGCCGCTGAAAGCGCTTGTTTTTTTACCGCGGGAGCAGATTGGGATAAGCGTTGCAATGCATCCGAAAGCTGCTGTGCTCCGAGCAGCTCACCGATTTGAAATGCCGTTTGCGATTCGCCAAACACGGGTCGAACCGCGGCTTGAAACGCCGCCTCTGCTTGGGCTCGATCCCGATGTCCAGTATGGACAAGCAGCGACAAGATCTTGTTCACGTCCGGAATGACCGGTTCTACCGAACGGTAAACGACGGAAGGCGGTTGGGCAGTCCCAAATCGTCGATCTAAATAAACGATTAAATGATGGCGAAGGAAAAACTCAAAAACGCTGGTTTGCTGATCGGCATCGGTTAACTGGGAAATGGTCCCGCGATAGGTGCGGAATTGTTCCTGGGACATGCCGGCGAGAGTTCCTTGCAGAATTTCGAACATGGGCAGCCGCAGTGCCGGACTGAGCTGCTTAACCGACGGTTCAAGCTTGATCGTTTCTTGCAACGTTGAAGCACCTTCGCGCTGTTCGATCAGTGCCGTTTGCCGATTCCGCACTTCGCCTGGCGGCTGAAGTAGCATCGCCAGTGCGACACAACGCGCCGAAAATAAATCGCGAACCGCCGCGCTAATCGAGTCGGGCGCGTTCGTCGTCAGAAGCTGGGAATAGACAACGTCTTCTTCTGTCGGTAGTCCGACTCCGGCAATCAAAATGGAGGGATCGATTGGAAATCGAGTGGCCATCCCAGGCAACAACCCGCCCTTTCCACCCAAGCCGGGAAATTGCGGCGGTTTCCGGGCCCGCTCACCTTGTTTTGCCTCTGCCGTTCGATCCAGGCGACGCTCGCGAAGTTTCTCATATTCCGAAAAATCGCCATCGAACTGCCGGTCGATTCGTTGGATCCGCTCCACCAAGGGAGGATGCGTGGACATCAAGCCGAGCATGTGGTGGCCGAACATGTGGGCAAAGTACATATGGCTGGCAATTTCCGCATTGGGTGCGGAAACGCGCGAGCCCCATTGGTGAGCTCCGATCATCTTGAGCGCACCGGCAATCCCGTCTGGATTTCGGGTAAATTGCACCGCCGATGCGTCGGCCAAATACTCGCGTTGCCTCGACACAGACGCCTTGATCAAGCGAGCAAAGAACAAACCAATCGAACCGACGACCAGTAGGCCCACTCCGATGGCCAAAATCACGACTTGCCCATTTCCTTTATCCTTGCTGCTTCGTGAGGCATATCGCGCGCCGGTTCCGGACATCATTCGCAGCAGAAAAAACCCAAGCAACGCAATTAACTGGATACCGTGGAGGATGCCGATCATGCGCAGGCTCATCCGCATGTCGCCGTTGAGAATGTGGCTGAATTCGTGAGCGATCACGCCTTGCAATTCGTCTCGATTGAGTTGTTCCAGCGTCCCGCGATTCACGCCGATGACAGCGTCATCGGCGGTGAAGCCAGCCGCAAACGCATTGATGCCTGGCTCTTTGTCGAGCACATAGACTGGCGGCACGGGGGTGCCCGCCGCGATCGCCATTTCTTCGACGACGTTGAGAAGCCGGCGCTCGTGGATATCGCCTGAATTCGGGACGAGTTGCCGACCACCCAACAACGACGCGACCGTCGAACCGCCGCTGCGCAATTGTGCGATTTTAAAAAAACTCCCACCGCCGACAACCACACCAACGCCCAAGACCACGAGCCCAAACAATGCCGGGTCGAACCACGTCTTGAGCCCCTCGGGGCTTCCTAGTTGCTTGGTGTGCATAGCGGCAAAAACCACCAAATACACGCCAATAACGGTCGCCAGCACCGATAGAACCAGCAAAACGATCATTTGCCGTGTCTTGCGGCGGGCGAGTTCTTGACTGGCGAAAAAGTCCACAACTATACCCTTGCCAATGTTGGTCGCCGCACCGGATCCGTGAGGGGCAACACGACGCGGCCTGGCGACAACCGCAAATTCTCAAAATTCGATTGCGGTCATAGCTTGCGCAACGCCATGAAAACAGCCACGTCAATCGAAACGGCTATCCCGGCAAAAGCGCCGAGCATCCATCCGCTATCCATGTTGTCATCCCACGTGTGAATCGAATTGCCTCGGTGCTCGCGTAATCGCTCGATCAAAATTTCACCGGCGGGGCTTCACGTTCCTTGGGACTTTCGATTTCTAGTAGCTGGGCTTCATGAAAGCCCAATGCGCCAGCCAGGAGGACGGCCGGGAATTTTTCGCGAGCGGTATTGTAATGCGTCACTGAATCGTTGTAGCCTTGGCGGGAGTAGGCAACTTTGTTCTCGGTCGATGTCAGCTCCTCTTGCAATGAGATCATATTCTGATTGGCTTTGAGATCGGGATAGGCTTCGGCCACCATCATCAGGCGACTGAGCGCCCCGTTCAGTTGTGACTCCGCACTGCCCAATTGAGTAATCGCTGTGGGGTCACCTGGATTGGCCGCCGCCTTTTGGCCGGCGGAATAAGCGCGATTGCGGGCCTCGATCACGTTTTGCAACGTTTCCTGTTCATGCTTCATGTAGCCCTTGGCGACTTCGACGAGATTGGGAATCAAGTCGTAACGTCGTTTGAGTTGAACGTCGATTTGGGCAAATGCGTTCTTGTACCTGTTTCGCAAGCCGACCAAACTGTTGTAAATCGAAATCGCGAACAACACCAACGCCACTACGAGCGCAGCGACGATTGCCAACACCGTCAACAAAGGTCCGACGATCATTTCTTGCCCCCAAGATTCTAAACACGGTTGCCTAAATCCTTACGCGCAGCGATCCCATCGCGACCATTATGTTGGATTTCGCTGCAACGTGCCATTCATTGGCGACCGAAGACCGAGTTTTTTTGGCGGCGGACTGCTTTACCCAAGCTCCGCGGCCCTCTTGCTCCGCTGCCGAGGGGGCCTGGTGTCGACGCCGCCGATACATTGTCGAATCGGCGCAGCCGCTGGCGCTTTACGGCCCCGCGATGATCCCTGTTTGCCCCGGTGTGATGGAACAACGCTCGCCAACCTGGCCACCTGATTTTTCCGGAAGGCAATTATTTCACCGTATGTGGCTGGCCATCCCAGGTCGCCAAGTCGACTTCCGTATCCTCCAACGTGAAGTAGACGCGGCAGCGAATCGGCTTGGAAAAAAGGGCCGCGGCGCGGCGCTTTTGAATTGACAAGTCAACGACTTGTCGTTGGGCAACTTCTAACTTTGCTTTTAGCTCCTTGACCAATTTCGCATGATCGCGCTTTTTCCCATCGGGCGCTTCATAGACGAGTGCTTGCTGATACGTCTGGCCGATTTCGGCGGCTATAGATTTCAAATATGTGTCCAACTCGCCCGCGGCTTTCTCCGAATACGGTTTTGGCCTGGGATTCTGTTGGATCCGAAGGGTTGCCGTGATTTCGGACTTCCTAGCGATTTTGGAGGTCACCTCCAAAAACAGAAAACGGTCCGGCTCGTTCGTCATGAAAATGAATAGCGGTTCGCGCTCGGGAACTAGCTGGTCCGCCGGCTCAATCAGCCACGTAAAGTCTTCGTCGTCTTTCGCAAATGTCACGCCGTCGATTTTCAGAAACTCCGTCGATACGATTCCCGATTCCAAGGGGAAAGACGCCAGATCGAAGCTCAACTCGGCTTTCGGCTCGTTCGCCGTGATCGTGGCGGCGCCGATCGCGACGGGAGTGCGCAATCGCATCAAAAATGTCTCGTTACCAGCTTTCATCTCGAGCAGGCAATTACACAGAAATGAAAAATTTACTGCCGAAATCGGGTTGACCAACCATTGAAATTTGAGATCGGTGCCAACCAGCGAAAATTTCCCAATCGGCATGGGCTGCCCCGAACTCGTGTCGCCGACTACCGTCCAAACTTGAGATTGATCGCCCGGCTCGCGTTCCAAAGTGAATTTGGTTCGCCGCGTTGCCGTGTCGCTGGTTACTAAATTGCATGCCAAAAGGAAATTGTCACCGGGATCGACGTTTCCTAAAGTGCTTTCCGTAGGAATGGCAATACTGAGTAAATCCACAGCGCGGGGAGTGTTGGCAAACGAGCTCGTCACGGTCGCGGGGGCTGCGTCGTTGGCATCCGTCGCGGTGCTAGGCACGGAATCCTGTTTGTCGGCGACAGAGACGTCGGGAGCGGGCGCTTGAGCGTTGAGTTCTTGCGGCGTCTCTTCGGCAACTTTGGCAACCGCTAGATCCGGAATGGATTCGGACGGGATTTGCTGGTGAGGAAGTTGATTGCCAAATTTCGGCGCAGCTTCGGGCGTTTTTTCGGGCGGATCGGCATCTTCCTGGCTTGCAGGAGTCGCCGGCTTGAGCCAAGCACTCGGCGGCGGTTGCACCGGTTCATCGCCCGCAGATTTTCTCGTGTTTTGTGTGCGGCTGGCTGTTTCGGTCGTGGCTTTCACCGTGCCGGCTTTCGCGAGAGGGCGTTTCAGGCGCGACTCCGGCGCTTTGTCGAATTGCGTCGCTGCGGAAGGTCGAGCGGCGGATTGCTGTTCCGGCCGGCGATTCGCTCGATACCACGTCCAGCCCAATACAATTATCAGAGCGCCCAGCGAGACTAACGAGGCAAGCCGACCTATCGGAATTTTGCGATGCTCAATTTTTTTCCGCAGCGATGGCGCTTTGGTTGTCGCATGGACAGTTGCATCGCCTACCAGGGCGTCGATTAGCGAGAGCTCGGAAGTGGGGGGCGATTTCTTTCCATCGCTTTTCTTTATTTCGGTTTTCGGCGGGTGAAGTCGTTCCAACCACTCGTCCAAATGGAAGATCGTAGCCTCAGCGTCGCGTTCTGCCGCCGATTGAATCAGCGGCTCCAGGATGGCTTTGAGTTGTCGCCGATCGTCGGGCGCCGATGCTTGACAATCGTCAATCAACTGGAGGATTATTTTGACGCAAGCCTGATAGTCGCTTTCGGGAGTCGCGGTGCTTGGCACGGGGTGGCCCGAGCGATGTTCGTCGAACACGCGGCGGAGAGCCGCGACAGCTAGATTACCGACTTTGGCCGTTCCATCGTAGGCAATTAAGATCGTTTTGGGGCCGATGTCACCGTGCAGGACGTTTTCGGAATGCGCGTAAAAAATTCCGCCGAGAAGCTGCCGAGCAATCGAGCCGATTTTGACAATATTCCATTGGGTCGCGGTCGGGAACAACTGGTCCAAGCTTTGCCCCACGAAATGCTCGGAAACCAAGTAATGCCGTCCCCCCTCGCTGTCAATGTCGTACACGTGGATGAGACTTGGATGATCGAGGTGAGCTGCGTTCGAGGCGTGCCGCAGGAACGCTTGAAACGCAGGCGACTGTTCGTTGGCCTCTGCGGGAAGGATTTGCAAGTCGACCGGTCGATCGAGTTGCTGATGGATCGCGAGAATTCGATCGCCCAGTTCATCCTGGCTCAATCGCTCGCGCAATACATACTTGCCGATACGGAGGCCGTCGCGTCCGCTGAGCAGAAATTTCGCTTGCCAGCTCGTCAATTCGCCGGAACGCACGAGTTGAATGGCCAAAGTCTTGGGCGGACAATCTTCACCGAATTCTCGCTCGATTTCGGCGACCCGCTGCTCGGACAAGATTTCCGTGCTGAGCAGAGTTGACAAGAATGTTTTTGCAGTAAGCTCGGGCATGCGTTCGCTGCCAATAGTATGATTCGCTGCCCCTACGGAACTACCCACGTTTCGTTGCTTTGGAACAGTGCTTCCAAGCTGCCCGGGCCCCGTTCGGCCGAAGCCACGCGCACTTGCTCGTTCAACATTTGATCATACGTGGGACGTTGTACCGCCCGAAAAACGCCGATCGGTTCGGGGAATTTTGGATGGCGCAAGCGACTCAACAAAAATGCGAGTTGCGATTCTGCGGCGCTTTCGTCGTGGACCAGCAAATCATCGACCGTCACGTCGCCGGCCAATTCGACGACTTCCGGCGTCATCCCGCGAAGGCGAATGCCCTTGGTACGCTGCTTTCCAAAAATCATCGGTTTGCCGTGCTCGATCTCCAGAAGGTTTTCGTCCTTCACGCTCTTATCCGTGAATTGATCCCAAGCTCCGTCGTTGAAGACATTGCAGTTTTGGTAGACCTCGACGAACGATGTCCCGCGGTGGTTGGCCGCCCGGGTTAATATTTCGATCAGATGCGAAGCGTACACGTCCAACGTTCGGGCGGCGAACGTAGCCTCGGCCGCCAGCGCCACCGAAATTGGATTCAGGGGGTGATCGATCGAACCACGTGGCGTGCTCTTCGTGACATGTCCGAGCGGCGACGTCGGCGAATACTGTCCTTTGGTCAAGCCGTAGATGCTGTTGTTGAACAAGATGATGTTGATATCGATGTTGCGCCGAATGGCGTGCACGAGGTGATTGCCGCCGATGCTCAGTCCATCGCCGTCCCCCGTAACGACCCAAACGTTCAAATCGGGCCGCGTCGATTTGAGCCCCGTCGCAAAGGCCGGTGCCCGACCGTGAATGCTGTGGATCCCAAAGGTGTTTACGTAATAGGGAAATCGACTGGAGCAGCCAATGCCGGAGATGAACACCGTTTTCTCCGGCGGAATGCCGAGCGACGGCAAGACTTTTTTCATTTGCGCCAAAATCGAATAGTCGCCGCAGCCAGGGCACCAGCGCACATCCTGGTCCGAAGCAAAATCCGTAGCTTTGAGAACCGGAAGTTCAGCGTTCATGGAAGTGCCCAAATCGAATCGAAGTGTCGAAAATGGATGTCCTGGTCGCGTTCGGCCGTTTGAAACATCCTTCAAATGAGTCGTTGTATTTCGTCCGCAATTTCACTCACCGCAAACGGTTTGCCTTGAACCTTGGAATAGCCGATCGCGTCGATCAAGTACTTCGCGCGGACCAACCAGCGCAACTGGCCCGTATTGAGTTCCGGAATCAAGACTTTCTTGTAACGCGCCAAAATATCTCCCAGGTCACTGGGAAAAGGATTGAGCCATCGCAGGTGGACGTGGGCGACCGAAGCGCCGCTTCGGCGGACTTGGTGAACGGCCGTTCGGCAGGCCCCGTATGTTCCACCCCAGCTCAAAACCAAAACTCCGTGATCCGGCCCGTCGACTTCCGTGGGAGGAATGATATTGGCAATATTGGCGATTTTTTTTGCACGGGTGTTCACCATGTGCTGGTGATTTTTCGGATCGTAGCTGATGTTGCCGGTGACGTCTTCCTTTTCCAGCCCACCGATGCGATGCATTAGTCCAACGGTTCCCGGCAGGGCCCACGGCCGCGAAAGCTGGTCGTCGCGCTCATACGGCATGTACGGCTCGCCGTTGCTGTGTGGTCCCGGATGATGGATCTCGAATTTCTGTAGTTCGCTCACCAGCGGAATCTTCCACGGTTCGGCCCCGTTGGCGATGTATCCATCGGACATGACGTAGATCGGCGTCATGTAACGCGTGGCCACCCGCCAAGCTTCGATGACTGTGTTGAAGCAGTCGCTGGGACTGCAGGCGGCGATCACCGGAATCGGACTTTCGCCGTTGCGCCCGTAAAGCACCATCAACAAATCGGATTGTTCTGTTTTCGTCGGCAAGCCCGTGCTGGGACCGCCTCGTTGAATATCAAAAATCATGAGCGGCAGTTCGAGCATCACCGCCAAGCCAATCCCTTCGCTCTTGAGCGCGATTCCGGGTCCGCTACTGGTGGTAACCGCCATCGACCCGCCAAAGGATGCCCCAATCGCCGAGCAGACCGCCGAAATCTCATCCTCGGCTTGAAACGTGCGAACTCCATAATTTTTGAAGCGACTCAGCTCGTGCAAAATATCGCTGGCGGGTGTGATCGGATACGAGCCCAAAAACAACGGCTTGCCGCTGAGGCTCGAGGCGGTGATCAGGCCCCAAACCAAAGCTTCGTTCCCCATGATGTTGCAATATTGGCCCGGCGGCAGCTTGGCCGGAGGGACTTGATACGTCGAGGCAAAACCCTCGGTTGTCTCGCCGTAATTCCAGCCGACCTGCAATGCCCGTCGATTGGCTTCCGCGATCTCGGGTTTAGCGGCAAACTTTTCTTCGATGAAGCGAAGGGTGGGCGCGACATCGCGACCGTACAACCAAAAGATGAGTCCCATCGCGAAAAAGTTCTTGCAGCGATCCGCAATCTTGGTGCCCATTCCTAAATCAGCCACGGCACCGCGGGTCAAAGAAGTCATCGGAACTCGGATCAAGCGGTACTTCTTTAGCGACTCGTCATCGAGAGGATTTTCGCTGAGTTTGGCAAGCTTCAAATCCTTCTCGTCAAAACTTTCACTGTTAACAATCAAAATGCCGTTATCTTTCAGGTCCGCCAAATTCGTGACCAGCGCTGCGGGGTTCATTGCGACGAGTGCATCCAGCCCGTCACCAGGAGTGAAAATCTCTTCGGCCGCAAACCGGACCTGGAAGCCGCTCACGCCGGCCCGCGTACCGCGCGGCGCGCGAATCTCTGCGGGAAAATCGGGAAACGTCGCGACGTCATTCCCAACCAACGCCGACGTGTTGGTCAATTGGGTCCCCAATAATTGCATTCCGTCGCCGGAGTCACCCGCCAACCGAACCGTCACGCCGCGAACTTGCTCGCTGGGTTTTGCTGAGGGACTGAAAGTATTGGTCGAAGTAATCATAACGCTCGTATTTCAATTATTGCCATTGCCTCGCGGAAGTCCGTCGCCCGCGCTAAAATTCGCCCAACATCATTAGAAATCGCTGCGACAGTCGCGTCCATAGGTCGCGGCGAAGTGGGGTCTTTTGCATGGATTGTCGCCTAGCGTTCCGCGAACGAGCGTGCTTTTGCGGAGCACACGTCGACACTCACGGTCCTTGGCTTACCCTACTTTTGACGCAATGTCGATGCTACAATTCGCGACTTAATTTGGCAGCGAAATCCTCGTTGGCCTCCCGGTGAAATTCTAACCCGAAGCGCACGCGCGTCCGTCGATCTCGGCTTTCCTTGGATTCCTCGCTATCGCCTGGGGTTAGTATCGACTATTTCAACGGGCTACCATCCGCCCAATTTCCGATCGAACATTACGAGCATCGCCATGGAACAAACACTCGTCTTACTTAAGCCAGACGCGGTTGAGCGCCGGCTCATTGGCAGAATTATCGCCCGATTTGAGGACAAAGCGCTCCACATCGTCGCACTCAAGTTGATCCGCGTCACACCCGAACTGGCGCGCCAGCATTACGCGGAGCACGTTCAAAAGCCGTTCTATCGCGGTCTCGAAGAGTTCATTACCGCGGCGCCGATCGTGGCTATGATCCTCGAAGGACTCGACGCCGTCCGCGTCGTGCGCGATATGCTCGGCAAGACCAGCGGTCTGGAGGCCGCGCCCGGCACGATTCGCGGTGATTATAGTAGCAGCCGCCAAATGAACTTGGTCCACGCTTCCGACAGCCTCGCCTCCGCCCGCCGCGAGATCGATTTGTACTTCAAGCCGAACGAGTTGTGCTCCTCTACGCCAACCTTGACTCCCTGGTTCCGCGCCAAAGACGAAAACTAATTCTCGTCCACCATTGCCTGGGTATGCGGGAATCCAGAATGGACTTTACCGCCACGCGGTTACTTGCGGCGTTCGGCCTCACCCGTCATCGGCACGAACCTGACCGGAGCGACGATTCGCTGCTGAATGGTCCCGTCGCTTTGCTTCTCAATTACCAGAAGATCTTGAGATGAATCGCCCACCGGAATAACCATCTTTCCACCAGCGGCTAATTGGTCGACGAGCGGTTGGGGGACGTGATCCGGTGCGGCGGCGACGATGATCAGATCGAACGGCGCGTGCTCGGGCCAGCCGCGATACCCGTCGCCGCTGCGAACTTCTATGTTCCTGTAGCCCAATTCCTGGAGTCGTCGGCTTGCCTCGACTGCCAGCGGTTCGAGGATTTCGATGCTGTAAACTTGCTCGACCAGCTCGGCCAACACGGCCGCTTGGTATCCCGAACCGGTACCAATATCCAGAGCGCGCGACGTCGGCTTTGGCAACGCACATTGAGTCATCAATGCGACGATGTACGGCTGTGAGATTGTCTGGTCATGTCCGATCGGCAAGGGGGAGTCGTTATACGCCGCTTCTTGCAGACCCTCCGGCACGAACCGATGCCTCGGAACGCGATTCATCACTTCGAGAACACGCGGGTCGGTAATGTCACGAGCCTCGAGCTGCAACTTGACCATATCGTGACGTTCCTGGAGATAACGCTCGTCAATCGGGGAGTTGTTTTCTGCCCCGTTCTCGGTTCCTTCGCCGGATTGACTGTCGGTCGGTTCCTTGGTCCGCGAGTAGGGCTGGTGCATCGACGTCAGGTCCGGCTGGCTCTGTTGTTCCCGTCGATTTGACTGGTATACAAACCAAGCCAAAGCACTCACCAACAGTACTCCAGCCACCATCGGCACGACATTTGGCTTGCCCACGATCCACCATTCAGCTTTTTGTTTGGTCGTCTATCGGATCGGCGAAAGCAACCCATGCTTATTCTATGCAAATCGGTGATTGCGGTGAGAGATTGAGAACGCCAAACAAATTGGTAATTAGTGCAGAATCGTCATTTCCGCACGGAGCCTGCTCGACAAACTCGCGGCCAAATTCGAGAGACCGGCGCCCTGCCTCGTTTAACGCCCAGCCGCAGGCGCCGGCTTTAGACAATTCAGCCGGCGCCTGCGGCTGGGCGTTAAACGATTTTACAATGCGCCGGAGTTTCCTGGACGACTACGCCAATTGCACCAGACGTTCTTTGGCTTTGTCGCGTCCTTGCTGTACCCAATTGCGATAGGCGGCGATCGCTCGCAACTCGTGTTGTCGATCGACGAGTTGATAGAAGACGTTGCGCTGACGGGCTTCAAAACCCAGCGATTCGATCGCGTGACGAATTTCGTCGAGCGTCAAAAAGTGAACGGTCCCTGCTTCGGCAACCACATTTTCCTCGATCATCAGACTTCCCATGTCGTTGGCCCCGCTGACCAGCGAGAGTTGGCCGACCTGCAAGCCTTGCGTAACCCAACTCGATTGCATGTTGGCGACGTTGTCGAGCATCAAGCGCGAGACGGCCAGCGTTCGTAAATAATCGAATGATCCCGCGGGAGGCAAATGCTGCATATCGGTGTGCTCTGGCTGAAAAGTCCAGCAGATATAGGCCGTAAAGCCGCAGGTTTCGTCCTGCAACTCGCGGAGCCGAATCAAGTGCTCGATGCGTTCGGCCATCGTCTCGACGTGACCGAACATCATCGTGGCGCTGCTCCGCCCGCCCAACTCGTGCCACGCCCGCATCACATCCAGCCAATCGTCTGTCATGACTTTGCCGCGCGTGATCGCCGTCCGCACGCGGTCGACCAAAATTTCTGCCCCGCCTCCGGGCAGGCTTCCCAATCCCGCAGCTTGGAGTCGTTGCAAGACCTCGCGGACCGAGAGTTTGTTGACCTTGGAGAAATGAAAAATCTCCGGCGGGCTGAACCCGTGAATATTGACTTGCGGAAAGCGAATTTTCATGTCGCCCAACATTTGTTCGTACCAGTCGAGCTTGAACTGAGGATGCAGGCCACCCTGAAGCAAGATCTGATCGCCGCCCAATTCCACGGTCTCTGCCATTTTTGCCAGCAGTTCTTCGCGCGGTAGGACGTAGCCCTCACCGCTTTTGGGGGAGCGATAAAACGCACAAAAATCGCAGACTGCCGTGCAGATGTTGGTGTAGTTGATATTGCGATCGATGTTGTACGTTCGGTACGGCTCGGGATGCAATCGCCGCGAGACTCGGTCGGCGGCGCTGGCCAAAGCCGCCAAATCGCGTGACTCGATCAGCGCCAGCCCTTCGTCTGCCGAAAGGCGTTCGCCGGCAACTGCCTTATCCAACAGTTTGGAAATCATGTCGATTCATTCCCCAGCCTTCGGCAGCAAACCCACCGTCCACCGCCAATCGGTAAAAGCGATCAATCCCACGCAATTCTTCTTCGGCCAAGCGAAAATGCAAATTGTCGCGCAAATAGGCCAAACATCGCTCGCGGCTCAAGCCGTGGCGCGGACTTTCCGCGGCCGCAATTTCCGGCAAATGGCGGAGCCCCGCGTCGCGGGCGGCGCATAAGCGTTCGCTCAAGGCAGCCAAATCGGCAGTGGGTTGCGCTGCCCAAACGGCAAATACAAAGGGCGACCCGAACTCGCAATTCCATTCCTCCCCCAAATCCCAAACGACGGGAAACTGGACCGTGTGTCGAATCGCGCGATCGCCAATCACAAGCACGGCGTCGGTCTCCGGCTTCGTCCAATCGCTGTCGATCGACAACGATTGGCAAACAGGATTCAATCCAAATCGCCGTCGCAGAAGAATGCGCGTCAAGATCGCGCTAGTTCGCGAGCCTTCGTCCAAGCCCAGCGTCTTAATTCGATCCGCGGGGACTCGGCTGCAGAGCTTGACGCTCCACACGGGTCCGCGGCAGGCAATACAAGCGTCCGATACGATCACCAACTCCGGATGATCGAACAATGTGACAATCGGCACGAGCGCAACGTCGAACTTCCCGGCGAGCAATCCATCGGACAATCGACTCGGTAAGTCCAAGATTAAAGTGCAATCGGACTGCTCGCTCAATCCATCGATGAGCGGCTTGCTGTTCAAGTAGGAAACCGCCCCGATGCGAAATTGCTGCATGTTCGACCCAGAATGAAGATTGATTTTGTCCGTTCGTTTCGCGTGAGAAACGTGTCGCACAACGGATTGAGATGAATGAGGCTCGCGTCTCAAATCCGAAACGTTAGTTTGTTCATCAGCCGCAACGCACTAGCGTTCGGAAATTGAACACTTGTTCAAGGCAAAAAAACCGGTGGCTAGCGCCCGGCGGCTGATGTTTTGAAACACGATCCGTCTACTCGGGTTGCCTGCCACCATCAGACCGCTATTTTCCCCGATATTTGGTCGTTTGGCAAACGGGTCAAACCCTGCGCATTGAACCGATTGTGCAGGAAAAGCCTTTTTCCCGATGTTGAGCCGGAGTCCGCTCCGATTCTTGTACCAATTAAGTCCGTTGTATCGATTGCGGTGAAAACGCCATGCGCAAAGGTCTGTGGTTACTTGTTGTTGCCGGCTTGAGTTGTCTCGTCGGTGAAAAGGTTTCGTTTGCGCAGGGTTTGATCCGGGATTATGTCGTTAACGTCCCTCGGCAATACGGGCCACGTGACCCGTGGGACGTCGGATTGGTGCTCCGCAATCAGGTGGGTTGGGGCGGACATTTTTACAACTGCGATTGCGAAGAGCACAAGCGATTGTCGCCCTATATCCGCTGGGAACAGCAACCCACTGTCTGCTGCCCGCACGGCCATTGCTGGGATATCAAACAGCAGATCAACGAAGTCAAACAACGAGTCCGCACCGGCTCGTGTAGACAAACTGAGTTCTGCCTCTGTCCGCACTGCAGTTCCTCGGAGCCCCCGATCCGCTCGTCCTGCCCGGACGCCTACGGGGCCGGCGGCTGCCCGACATGCGGTGGCGCGGTGAAACCCGCTTCGGCCATCGATCGAACGACGCGAGTTGAAGAAGCGCCGTCCGAATCCCCAGGCTGGCTCGGCCAACTCTACCAAAGCCGGTAGGCGAATTAGCGACACTTAACCTTCGTTTAACGCCCAGCCGCAGGCGCCGGCCGTTCCGCCGATTGCGCGATCAAGCCGGCGCCTGCGGCTGGGCGTTAAACGAACAAGACTCGTCAACCACGCAAACACAAATCATTGAGGCCGTTTGCAAGGCAGCTTGTTTTTCGTTCCAATGCCAACTTGGAATTCAAATCACTCAACCTCATCGTTCGCCGTCCTGCCAATTCACGCATGGAAACGTCCGCCAATACTCGCTTCATTCGCCGATACGATCGCGCGGCGTGGTTTTATGAAGGCTCTGCCTCGGTCTTTTCCTTGGGCCAGATTCGCGCGGCAAAACGCTATGCGGTCGAGCAATTGCGGTCGGGGGTGCGAGTCGTTTTTTTGGGAGTTGGAACCGGCGAAGACGCGATTATGGCGGCTGAAAAAGGCTGCAAAGTGACTTGCGTAGATATCTCCCAAGGGATGCTGGATTGCCTCAAAGCCCGTCTCGCCAAACGGAACTTGTCTGCCGAAATCGTTTGCCAAAATGCTTTTGAATACCGCCCTGCCGAGCGGTTCGACGCCTGTGCCGCGAATTTTTTTCTCAACACGTTTCGCGAAGCGGACATGGTCCACATGCTTGTGCATGCAGCTACGCTCGTTCGTCCTGGCGGGAAATTCCTGATCACCGATGTGGCACTAGCCCAAGGAAATTTCCTCTCCAAAGCCGCCAACGTCGTCTATCTCAAATCGGCGATGATCGCGTATTGGTTGCTCGGCATGACCCCGCTCCATCGCAATTACAACTACGTCGCGTATTTCGCCCAAGCCGGCCTCTCGTACGACCATCACAAGACCTTTAAACTCTTTCCCGCCGGCCCCATCGTCTATCAAGTGACGGTAGCCAGTATTTCTCGCGAGCCGAGCGAGACGTGAAGCCATCCCAGTTCAGCCGATCCATTGAGCCCTGGCGATGCGATCCGCCGAGAAAAAATCACGCGATTCGGTTGGGCCAGGTCTCGCTCGGCTCGCGAGACCTACTGCCGAGCGAGACCTACTGCCGAGCGAGACGTACTTACGCTTCGATCGCTTCGCTCTCGTACTGGGGAATGCGGTCGAAAGTGAATTCGTCGTCGCGGAAGTCGACGCTAATGTGGATCCCGTCGCCGACGTTCCCTTTGAGCAATTCGGTCGCCAGGGGATTCTCGATCTTCTGCTGAATCACTCGCTTTAGCGGCCGCGCGCCGTATCTCGGATCGTAGCCCTGTACCGCAATCGCCGCGTGGGCGGCTTCGGTGACCTCCAAGTCGACCTGGTGATGGCGCAATCGCTTGGCCAGCCGCTCGATTTGCAATTCCGCGATCCGCCGGATTTGCTTGGGCTGCAGCGGCTCAAAAATGATCTTGTCGTCAATGCGATTGAGCAATTCCGGAAGGAAGCGGGCCTGCAGGGCTTGTTGAATCGCAGCCTCCATTTCCTCGCTGCTCCCTCCTTCCTCAGTGATTTTCTGAATGATCTGGCTGCCGACGTTGCTGGTCATCACGATCAGCGTGTTGGAAAAATCGACCGTGTGGCCGTGGTTATCGGTCAAACGACCGTCGTCGAGAACTTGCAGCAAGATATTGAAAACGTCGTCGTGTGCCTTTTCGATTTCGTCCAACAGGATTACGCAGTACGGCCGACGGCGAACCGCCTCGGTGAGTTTTCCCCCTTCTTCGTAACCAACGTAGCCGGGAGGGGCCCCGATCAAGCGGCTAACCGAGTGCCGTTCCATGAACTCGCTCATGTCGATCCGGACCATGGCGTGTTCGTCGTCGAACAATATCTCGGCAAGTGCTTTGCAAAGCTCGGTCTTGCCGACGCCCGTCGGACCCATGAATAGGAACGAGCCGATCGGCCGGTTGGGATCTTGTAAACCACTACGGCTGCGGCGGACGGCGTTGCTGACGGCCTCGACAGCCCGGTCTTGGCCGATGACGCGCTGGTGCAGGCGTTCTTCCATCACCAAGAGTTTAGCCCGTTCGGTCTCCAACATCCGCGTGACGGGGATACCGGTCCACGCGCTGACGACTTCGGCGATTTCTTCCTCAGTGACTTGTTCGCTGAGCAAGCGTTTCTTGGTGCCATTAGATTTGTCGGGTGCCGGCGTGGCTTCGGCCGCGCCAAGTTTCTGGGTGAGCTGTTTGCGTTGCACGTCCAATTCGTAGAGCTTGTGATAATCGGTTTCGCCAACCAGGATGCCCAAGGATTGCTTGGCCTTGATGTCGTTATCGAGCTGCGCGAATTTCTGATCGACGTCGGCCAATGACTGCCGCAGTTTTTGGACGTCGCCGACGCCCATTTTTTCGGATTCCCATTGTTCGCGCAGGCTCGCCAATTTCTGCCGCTGTTCTTGCATTTCGTCGCGGACTTCCTCCAGTCGATGTTGCACATCGGGATCGTTTTCCTCGGCCAATTGCCGTGCGGCCAACTCCAATTGAGTGAGCCTTCGCTGGACGACGTCGATTTCGTGCGGGACGCTGTCCATCTCCATCGCCAGTTTGCTGGCTGCTTCGTCGACCAAGTCGATCGCTTTGTCGGGGAGAAACCGATCGTTGATGTAGCGATTCGAGAGTTGAGCCGCGGCGACAAGTGCGGAATCTTTGATCTGGACCCCGTGGTGCGTTTCGTAGCGTTGTTTGAGCCCGCGTAAAATGGAAATCGTATCGTCGACGCTCGGTTCACCAATAAAGACGGGCTGAAATCGCCGTTCCAGCGCGGCGTCTTTTTCGATGTGTTTGCGATATTCGTCGAGCGTCGTCGCGCCGATGCAATGCAATTCGCCACGAGCCAGTGCGGGTTTGAGCAAGTTGGCGGCGTCGTTGGCTCCTTCGGCCGCACCCGCTCCGACGACCGTATGCAGCTCGTCGATGAACAAGATAATCTGGCCTTCGGATTGAGTGACTTCGCGAAGGACAGCCTTGAACCGCTCCTCGAATTCGCCTCGGAATTTGGTCCCGGCGATGAGCGCTCCCATGTCGAGAGCGATCACGCGTTTGTCGCGCAGTGACTGTGGGACGTCATTCTGGACGATTCGCAAGGCCAGTCCTTCTGCAATCGCCGTCTTGCCGACGCCCGGTTGGCCGATCAACACTGGATTGTTCTTGGTTCGTCGCGAGAGGACTTGGATCACGCGGCGGATCTCATTGTCACGGCCGATCACCGGATCGAGCTTGCCATTTTGGGCCCGCTCCACCAAATCGATGCCGAACTTTTTCAATGATTGGTACTTGTCCTCGGCGTTCTGATCGGTGACGCGGTTGGACCCACGCAGCGTTTTGAGGGCCTTATTGATTTGCTCTTCGTCGACCGCGGAAAGCTTGAGAATGCGTTTGGCGGGCGAATCGACTTGGACTAACGCAAGCAGCAAATGTTCCTGTGCGACGAACTCGTCGGTCATTTTCGTGGCGATTTTTGCCGCTTGATCGAAGACTTGCCGCAGATCGCGACTGATCGACGATTCGGTGTCCCCCGAGACGCTGGGAAGTTTGTCGAGTTCCGACAGAACCAGCCCGCTCACTTGTTGGGCGGACGCGCCGATCTTTTCGATCAGCGGCCGGACGATGCCGTCGGATTGTGAAAGGAGGGCGCTCAGCAAGTGCAGCGCCGTGATATCGTGCCCTTTGGTTTGGGCCAGCGATTGTGCAGCGCTGACCGCCTCTTGGGCTTTCAACGTCAGTTTGTCGAATCGAATGGACATGGATGGGTTCCATTGGGAAGGCTTTTCCCAAAAAGTGACTTCAAAGCACTGGCAGAGCCAGTGGCACACGGAAAATCGCTTCTGTCTTGTGTGCCACTGGCTCTGCCAATGCTGTTTTTGGGCAAAGCTCTTTGGGAGGGTGAGGCTCCTGCCGAACCGATCCCGTGTATGAACCGCGGCTCAGCGGGAGCTTCGCCCTCCCAAAAATCCTAGATTCGGGATACTTGGGAGACGATCTTAGTCTTTCTTCACTTCAAATTCGGCGTCGATGGCTTCGTCGCCGGCGGAAGCGCCATTGCCGTCCGGTTGGCCTGGGGCCGCGGAACCAGCCTTGGCTGACGACTCGTACGCCATTTTGCTGAATGCTTGCGAGGCTTGTTCCAATTCGCCGACCGAGGACTTGATGGCGGCGACGTCGTCCCCTTTGGCCGCGGCGCGGCATTTCTCAATCGCTGACGTCAGCGGTTGGCGATCCGCGTCGGTGAGCTTGTCCTTCTGCTCGTTCATCAGTTTTTCGAGCTGGTAGCACTTGTGATCGGCATCATTGCGGGCCGTGGCAAGCTCAAATTTGCGACGATCCTCTTCCGCGTGGGACTGCGCGTCTTTGGTCATCTTTTCGATTTCGCTTTCCGAAAGGCCGGATGATTCTTGGATCACCACGTTGGCGACTTTGCCGCTGCCCAAATCCTTGGCCGAGACGTTCAGGATCCCGTTTTGATCGATATCGAACTTGACTTCGACTTGTGGAACGCCGCGCGGGGCAGGCGGGATGCCTTCCAAATTAAACTGGCCCAGGCGACGATTGTCGGAGGCCATTTTGCGTTCGCCTTGAAAGACTTGGATCGTCACCGCGGTTTGACCGTCGGACGCAGTGCTGAAGATCTGCTTTTTTTCCGTCGGGATGGTGGTGTTTCGTTCGACAAGCGGGGTCATCACGCCCCCTTCAGTCTCGATGCCGAGGGTCAGCGGAGTTACGTCGAGCAGCAGAACGTCTTTGCGGTCACCCGCCAATACGCTCCCTTGAATCGCCGCTCCAACCGCGACGACTTCGTCAGGATTGACCCCTTTGTGGGGTTCTTTGCCGAAAAAGTTGCGGACGATTTCCTGAATTTTCGGAACGCGCGTTGAACCGCCGACCAAGACCACTTCGTCGATTTCCGACGGTTTCAGGCCGGCATCTCGCAGAGCTTGTTCCAGCGGCTTGCGGCAGCGATCCACCAGTGGATCGATCAGTGATTCAAACTTGGACCGCGTGATGGTCACCTGCAAGTGTTTTGGACCGCTCGCGTCCGCGGTGATAAACGGCAAGTTAATATCGGTTTGCGGCAAGCTGCTGAGTTCTTTTTTGCCCTTCTCGCAAGCCTCTTGCAACCGCTGCAACGCCATCGGGTCTTTGCGCAAGTCAATCCCGCTATCCTTCTTGAATTCGCCGGCAACATAATTGATCAAGACTTCGTCAAAGTCGTCGCCGCCCAAATGCGTGTCGCCGCTCGTGCTTTTGACTTCGAAGACTTTCATGCCGTCGTCGTCGTTGAGTTCCAGCACCGAGACGTCAAACGTGCCGCCGCCCAAGTCGAACACGACGATCTTCTGTTCTTTGTTGCTCTTATCCAAGCCGTAAGCCATGGCGGCCGCCGTGGGCTCGTTAATGATCCGCGCGACTTCGAGTCCGGCAATCTGACCGGCGTCCTTGGTGGCTTGCCGCTGCGCGTCATTGAAATACGCGGGCACGGTGATGACGGCCTTCTTGACTTTGTGCCCGAGGTACGATTCGGCGGCCTCTTTCAATTTGCGGAGCGTCTTGGCAGAGATTTCCTGTGGTGTGTATTGCTTATCGCCGACTTCGATCTTGACGTATTCGTCGCGACCACCGACGACTTTGTAGGGGACCATTTTCTCTTCGGTTTCAACTTCCGAGTGACGGCGGCCCATGAAGCGTTTCACCGAGTAGACTGTCTTTTGGGGATTCGTCACCGCTTGTCGGCGCGCGGGTTCGCCCACTAGCACTTCACCCTTGTCCGTAAACGCCACGACGCTCGGAGTTAACCGGTTACCTTCGGCGTTGGCAATGACTTTCGGTTCCGAGCCTTCCATAATGGCGACAACCGAGTTCGTTGTCCCCAAGTCGATACCAATGATTTTTTCGCCTTCGGCCATGATTCTATGCTCCACTTACGAGGTTGAGTTATTCGTTTGGTCGCGTTGACCAGTCGTGTATTGGGTACTGGTGCTGAGAGCCTAACCAATTTGGTGGGACTCGAAGACTCGTCCCCCCAACGTTTGCTATTGGCCAAGCCTTGGCATAGTGCCGGCTTGGTTACCGGATTGGAAGCAAAGGGTGTGCCAGGAAGTTAATTCGCGCCTTGGCACGAATCGTCCGCGAAAACCTAAAAACTGGACCAGTTTTCCGGCAGTCTTAGGGCTCGAATGTAATTGGCCTGACAAAATGACATTCTACCGCGACGGAAGAAAACGGCCAATTTCGCGGAGCTCAAACAGGCGATAGCGAACTGCTATTCGCGCGGTTTTTTAGGTCGTTGCAAGCCGGCTCGATCGAGCAGAGATTCGCTAAACAGATTGTCGAGTTGTTCGTCTTGCGGAGGCGTGCCATAGGCCCCCAGCGCGGTCGGATCATACTCGAGAAAGAATTTGTGTTTGCCAATCGAAACTTCAAGATTGGGGTCGATCCGCTTGCGGAGTCCGGTGAGGATTCGCTTACCGTCGACCTTGATTCCATTCTTGCTGCGAAGGTCCTTGATGAACCAATAGCCTTCGACGATTTCCATCAAACAATGATGGCCTGAGACGTTGGCGAAGTTGAGCAGAATATCACAGCCTTCGCGGCGACCGATACGCAGGCGATTTTTGAGAAGTGGGATTGGATCACCACCACCGACGGGTACCAGTCGACCGTACATACTTGTTGGGCTCGGCCTTGAAACTAGTGACAGAGTACCTACGATACAAAACGCAATCCCCGACGGTCATTTTACTCTATTCAAGAGCCAATTTGGGGTCAACCGAACAAATCCGCCGAACGTTTCAACTGCGGTACGACTGGCGCGCGGCGGGTCTACGTTATTATCGTTACAACTTTCATTTTAAGCGCGTTTTTGGGCACCGCGTTCAGAAAGTCAGTATCGACGCCGGGTTTACGTGCCCCAACGTGGACGGGACGGTCGCCTACGGCGGCTGCAACTTTTGCGACAATCGCAGCTTTAGCCCCAGTCGCCGCTTGCCGCGACAGTCGATTTCCGAGCAGATTGACGAAGGAATTCGCCAATTGAAGCGGAGGTATGACTGCGACCACTTCGTGGCCTATTTTCAGCCGGCCACGAATACGTACGCCCCCGTCGATCGGCTCAAGGCGGTGTACGAAAAAGCCTTGGAGCATCCGCTGGTGGTCGCGATGGCCATTGGCACGCGTCCAGATTCCGTTCCCAACGACGTACTGAACCTGCTTGAAATGGTCGCCGAACAAACCTGTCTATCGGTTGAGTTCGGCATGCAGACGATGCACGATCAATCGCTGCAGTGGATGAATCGAGGGCACTTGCACGATTCGATGATCGACGCGCTAGAGCGAAGCCGCGACCGCGGCTTCGAAATTGGAGCTCACATCATCTTAGGTTTGCCCACGGAGTCGCACGACGAAATGATGCAAACGGCTCAAGAGGTCGCGCGGCTCGGAATCGATTCGGTCAAAATCCACAATCTATATGCCGTCCGCGAAACGCCGTTGGGATTGGATGTAGCCGCGGGTAGGGTCAAGCTCATGGAGCGTGACGACTACGTTCGAACGCTGGTCGATTTTTTCGAATACTTGCCGCCGACAATGATCGTCGAGCGGATCAGCGGGGACGCTCCCAAAGATTTTTTGATCGGCCCCTCATGGTGCTTGAACAAGCCGGATGTCATCTTGGCCCTCGATCAAGAATTCCAGCGGCGCGATACTTGGCAGGGCCGATTATTCCAAGCGTAGTTCGCAAGCTCCCACGTGCGGCGTTTTCTCCGTCATTCCCGCCGAGGCGATAATCCAAGTCCGGATTTCTCTCAGTTTTCGAACTGTTGGGGTCTCAATGACCCGCCATTCCGACAAGAAAATCTCCTCCCCCAATCGGGTGTCAATCCCTTACAACCCGCGTCGGCGTTGTCAGCACACCGTAATAGACGATTTTTAGTCGATCTTACTGAGCATATTTTTTGCCATCACAGTTTCGACCTAGGGTTATTTATCACGCCGCAAGGAATGACCTACGGCTGACTCGAATTCATTCGGATCCTCACCCCCGTGACGGACAGGATTTGCAAGGTTGCGGTCCTGTCCGTGTTTTATTTCTTGACGGCCTTCTGGCCGAGAATGGGGGTCATGGGCGCCGCGTCGAGGTCGCCCGAAGGAACTTGACAATGGGATTTTCGTTTATACCTTTAACCAATCCTTTCCGCCGATCGTTTCAGCAGCCAACCCCCGCTCCCTTGGTATTACAGGATCGAACCCATGTCCCTTCCCAATGATCCAGTAAATGACGATCAAGACGAGTTTGACGAATTCGATGAGGATGCTCCGATCGAAATTCCAACCGACCTAACAAGCGATTTAGAGAATTTCGACGAGAACGATTTCGATGACGAATTCGACGATGACTTTGAGGAAGAGGTCGATGGCGAGTACGTCCTTGACGAACCGGGATTCGGTGATGGCCTAGGATCTGGGAACAGCAAGTCCGCCGCCGAGAGCGACGATGAATTGGAAGACGACGACGAATAGTCTTCGAGACGTCGCGAATCAGTCCTAGTTCTTAGCCGCGGAGCGGCGAAATAGACTAGCCGTGGGTGCCAACTCACGGATCGTTCGCCCATAGGTTCCCGAAGCCACGTAGTGGCGGCACGATTTACGACCGAATCATCTAGAATGGCGGTTTGGTGGCGAACAAATTGCGTGGACCTCGATTTTCCATCTAGCCCTGGACCTCCCCCTCATCCTAACCTTCTCCCCTCAAAACAACGCGAAAGGACTTTTCATTGTTGCACGATTTGATGCGCGTTGAACTTGGGGGAGAAGGAACAAGAAAAGTGTGACCTCAAAAAGCACCGGCCAGTCACAGCTGTCGACAAGCTCGACACTACTCGTTAGCGCTTCGGGTTGGTCCATTTACACGATTTGGCGAATCAGTGATATTGACTCGACGAATTCGCCAAGCCCGCTCCGATACTCTTCTTTCGACCTGGCTTGGGGCGATTCATTCGCGCGCCCACCAGAGGAATTCATGTTTCAGCCGGTAGACAACAATGTCAATTTTCCCAAGCAAGAAGAGGACATTCTTGCATTCTGGAAAGACCGCCGGATCTACGAAAAATCCCTTGATCTGCGGCGCGGCGGCCCGGCGTTCGTTTTTTACGAAGGCCCGCCAACCGCCAACGGTTTGCCGCATCCGGGCCATTGTCTAACGCGAGCCATTAAGGACCTGTTTCCGCGCTACCGCACGATGCGCGGCTATTACTGCGAGCGGAAAGCCGGTTGGGACACGCACGGCCTGCCGGTCGAAGTCGAAGTCTGCAAAGAACTCGGCATCCATTCCAAAGAAGATATCGAAGCGTTCGGAGTCGAACCCTTCATCCACAAATGCCAACAAAGCGTTTGGCGTTATATGAAGGAGTGGGAACGGCTCACCGAACGATTGGGCTTTTGGATCAAGCTCAGCGATGCTTATGTCACCTACCATCAAAGCTATATCGAATCGGTATGGTGGTCGCTGAAAAACTTGTTCGAACGCGGGCTGCTCTATCGCGGACATAAAATTTTGTGGTGGTGGGCCCAAGGCGGGACGGCACTTTCCAGCGGCGAAGTTGGGCAGGGGTACAAAACGGTCGCCGATCCCAGCGTTTTTGTCTTGTTCCCGCTTCTCGATCGACCCGACGCCAGCTTGCTCGTTTGGACGACAACCCCGTGGACGCTTCCCAGTAACCAATTCGCCGCCGTCCATCCCGATATCGAATACGCCACCGTGTTCGATCCCGAACTCAAACGAGAAGTGATTTTTGCCAAGGAACTCGTCGACTCGATCGGCGAAAAACTCAAGCGAAGGTTGGAAATTCGAGCCACGTGCAAAGGCCGCGAGTTAATCGGCCTGCGCTATCAACCACCCTTCGATTACTACTATGATCGCGTTGGACAAACGACTGGCGCGCTCCGCGACGGCTCGCGGCAACACGTTGCGTGGCGTGTCGTGGCCGCGGATTTCGTCACGATCGAAAGCGGTTCCGGCTTGGTTCACGAAGCGCCGGCCTTTGGCGAAGTCGATTACGAACTACTGCTTCGCGAGCAGTCGCGGTTCGTCGATGGCCAAGGCCCACAAATGATCTGCGCGGTTGCCCCCAACGGCCGCTTTACCGACGAAGCACCCGACTATACGGGCCAATGGGTTAAAGATGCCGACAAACCCATCATCCGCTCGCTCAAAGATCGCGGGTTGCTCTACCACCAAGAACAATTCGTGCACGAGTATCCCTTTTGCTGGCGGGCCGAAGAGGATCCGCTGATTCAGTATCCGCGCGAGACCTGGTTCATTCGCACAACTCAGTTTCGCGATGCGATGATCGAAAACAACCAAAGAATCAATTGGCTCCCCGGGCATATCCGCGACGGCCGGTTTGGGAACTTTCTACGGTCCAACGTCGATTGGGCACTCTCGCGCGAACGATATTGGGGAACGCCGCTTCCCATTTGGGTCTGCGACAAGACGAGCAAAATGGAAGCCCTCGCGAGCTACGCGGAGCTTTTGGCTAAACCCCACGTCCGCGGAACCGAAGTTTGGGATCAGGCCAAGCAAAAATTTCCCGGCTTGGCCGAAGACCTCAAAGTCCACAAACCGTACATCGACCACATCACCTACGAATCGCCGTTCCAGGCTGGCGGCCGGATGCACCGCGTCCCTGAAGTCATCGACTGTTGGTACGACAGCGGCGCGATGCCGTTTGCCCAGTGGGGTTACCCCCACCAAAACCGCGAGGCCTTCGAGCGCCAGTTCCCGGCGAATTTTATTAGCGAAGCCCTCGACCAAACGCGGGGTTGGTTTTATAGCTTGTTGGCCATCAGCACGCTGACTTTTCCCGACAAGTCTTTTCCGCATCCGTTCGAGAATTGCATCGTGCTGGGATTGATGCTCGCCGAATGGTGGGAGACCAAGGACAAACGAGTCTTTTTGACCGAGGAGGAATCTGCCGCCGACGTGGGCCCGAACAACGCCGCAAAAAAAGTCGGCAAAATGTCCAAGCAAATCCGCAACTACCGTAGCCCGCAAGAAATCTTCGATCAGCATGGCGCCGACGCGCTGCGCTGGTATTTCTTTGCCAACCAGCCCCCTTGGACGTCGGTGATTTACAGCGAACGGACGATCAAGGAGAGCATTCCCGAGTTTTTACTGCGGCTGTGGAACGTGTACAGCTTTTTTGTGGTCTATGGAAACATCGACGAGTTCGATCCCGCAGGGCAAATTAACGGCCCAGCAAAGGACCTTGATCGGGCCGTTTTGGCCCGCGGTAAATCGAGTCGGCCAATTGCCGAGCGCGATGAACTCGATCGCTGGATTTTGAGCGAACTGGACGCGACCGCCGCGACTGTGATCGAGAGGATGGATGCCTACGATAACTTTGCAGCCTGCGAACGGATCATTGCGTTTGTCGACGGACTGAGCAATTGGTATGTCCGCCGCAGCCGCGAGCGATTCTGGAGTAACGACCCGCAGGACCGCGATAAATTGGACGCCTATTGGACGCTGTACGAATGCTTGATTACAACGACGAAATTGATCGCTCCATTCGTGCCGTTTGTCGCCGAATCTCTCTGGCGGAACTTAGCGGGAATTTTCGGCGAGCGGGCCACCGAAAGTGTCCATTGGTGCGACTATCCCCAGCCAGATGCAAAAGCGGTCGAAACGCCGCTCATCCTCCGGATGGGTTTGCTGCGTGAAATCGCCTCGCTCGGCCGCTCGGCTCGCAGCGAAGCCAAACTCAAAGTCCGCCAACCGCTCCAATCCGTCACGGTCATACTCAATGACCAAACTGATCGCCAATGGCTAGAAGACCACGGCACACTTCTTCGCAATGAACTCAAAGTGCTTCGCGTCGATTACGCCGCAAATGCCGCACAATTCGTGACCTACAAGGTTCAACCCAATTTCAAATTGGTCGGTCCCAAAGTTGGTTCGCTGATGCCCAAAGTTAAAGAGGCCCTGGGCAAGGTCGACGGGGCAAAACTGCTCGATGAAATGAACCGCACCGGAAAAGTCAGCTTGTCCATCGCCGGCAAAATGATCGAACTCAACCAGGAAGAAATCCAGATTTTTCTGCAAGCCAAACCAGGGCGAGCGGCTGCCCAGGGGATTCGGTGCGTCGTCGTCCTCGATACCGAACTGACGCCGGAACTGATCCGCCAAGGGATGGCCAACGATATCATTCGACTTGTACAAGACTTACGCAAAGAACGCGACCTGCAATACACCGATCGGATCCATTTGTCGCTGCTGACCGACGATCCGGACCTGCAAGCCGCGATCCGCGAAAATGACACTCGCATCCAAGCCGAAACGCTGGCCGAAATACTCGACGAACGCAGACCCGCCAGCGGCGACCCTTTCGTGTGCGAAGTCGCCGGCAAGCCACTGACCATTTTTTTTCACGTCCGGACCTAGCCAACCCACCCTCCGCGCAGTTTGCATGCCGGGCGCCACGCACTGCGTCTAACACACGCAATTCGTTATCTCTTTCCCTCCCCCGCCGCGGGAAGGGCTAGGGAGGGGGGAGGGAAAATGCATCGCAACGCAAGTTAAGTTGAGTAACGCGAATTAGTTTTCCATGACATCTTCCCCACCCACCACTCGATCGATCGCCGTTTTGATCTCCGGTGGGGGGACCACGTTAAAAAACCTGATCGAGCAACGTCGGGCCGGAAAACTCAGCGTCGAAATCTCAACCGTCATCGCCAGCAGCCCAAGTGCAGGGGGACTGGAGTTCGCTCGACGAGCCGGAATTTCAACGGCGATCATCGATCACCGACATTGCGATGTCCAACGATTCAGCGAGCGGATCTTCGACGCGATCGAAGTCTCCGGCGCGAACTGGGCCGTGTTGGGCGGTTTCTTGCGGCGACTTGTGATCGCTCCGCAATGGATGGGTCGAGTCATCAACATTCACCCCAGCCTGATTCCTGCTTTTGCCGGCAAGGGATTTTATGGTCAGCGCGTCCATCAAGCGGTTTTGGACTACGGCTGTAAGCTCACCGGCTGCACGGTGCACATAGTCGACAACGAATTCGACCACGGACCGATCATCGCACAACTTCCTGTCGCAGTTTCTTCTGGCGATACCACCGAATCGTTAGCCCAGCGCGTTTTCGCCGCCGAGTGCCGACTGTATCCCGCCGCGATCAATGCGTTGGCAGCGGGAGCGATCTCCGTTCGCGGTCGCAGCGTCGTCGTCGACCCGCCGCTCGATGTAGCGTGATGGGTCAGTTACTTTGTAGCCATCACGCTCCGCGTGATGATTGCGGACCCGCCGTTGATTTCGAGTGTAATTAGAAATCGCTTGCCTCTCGCGGAGCGAGAGGGCTACAGTCAATTGGCAAACTGCCTCACTACCCGAAGTAGTGTAAACTGGCGTGATGAACTAGTTTCATCGATACCATTTACTTCTGAATTTTCGATGCCTGACACCGAACAAATCAAACGCGACATCTGCGAAATCGGCCGCCGGATTTACAACAAAAATTTTGCGGCGGCTAACGAAGGCAATATCTCCGCCCGCTTGGACGACGACCGAGTCCTGTGCACGCCGACTCTGCATTGCAAAGGCTTTTTGGAACCGGCCGACATCTGCACGGTCGACCTGTCGGGCCAACAGCTCGCCGGGGCGAAAAACCGGACCAGCGAAGTCCTGCTGCACTTGGAGATCTATCGGCAACGGCCGAACATTCGCGCGGTCGTGCATTGCCATCCACCGCATGCGACCGCGTTTGCCATCGCTCGCGAGCCGATTCCACAATGCGTTCTGCCCGAGGCCGAAGTTTTTTTGGGCGAAGTCCCAATCGCGCCCTACGCGACGCCGGGCAGTCAAGCGTTCGCCGAGACGATTGCCCCGTTTGTCGGGAAATCGAAAGTCATCATCTTGGCAAACCATGGCACGGTGAGCTTTGATCAAACCGTGGAACGAGCATATTGGTGGACCGAAATTCTGGATGCCTATTGCCGGATCCTGATCCTGACTCGCTCGCTCGGCGGCTTTCATTATTTGTCATCGGGCCAAGCCCGCGAGTTATTGGCGATCAAGAAAGCTTGGGGCATCGACGACCCGCGGCTGAATGAAACGCTTGACGATTGCGAAGTTTGTTCCAATGCCATTTTTCGGGCCGCCTGGGCGAAATCCGGACTCGCGAGACGATCGTTTCCCTCCCACGACGACGCCGCCCTCGCCAATGCCCCATTAGTCGACGATGGAACCGTTGAACGAATTGCCCAACGCGTATTTGAACTCATCCGTGTTAATCCGCCATGAGCCGCGCAGCCGTCATTCCGGGCTGAGTCCCGGAATCCATCTTCCAAGGATGGGATTAGTCCCTGTGGAGACGATTCGTGAGCCAAGGCGTTGAAGGGAGAGAGTCCCCAGGGCGGAATCTTTGTACCGGTAAGACACGTCAAGTCAACCATTGCGTTCTGGTTCCCAGGCAGAGCCGGGGAACGAGGAAGTCAGCCAAGAATGACGAAAAGCACGCGGCGGCACGCGCCGAATTCCAGGACACCATCAAAAGGATCCTTAGTAACAGTTAAACCGTTAGCGTTGAGCAGCTGCAGTATTATTTGGACAAATTTTCGTTGGCCAAATCCTCGATCATTTTGATGAGAGCGTCGACTGTTTTTCCAAATCGAATGTAATCCAACTTATCGGGCGTGTCGGTGGCCTTGTGATAGTGCGGATAACGAAAGAGAGCCGTATCCGTGATCATGATCCCTTGGTAACCTTCCTGCCAAAACGCCCAATGGTCCGACCAGCCGATACCTGGAATTCCGCCCGGTACGCTGCCGCCTTCGGACGGTACTTCGGCATGTTTGCGAAAGCTCTTGATGGCCCGATGGAGCAAAGGCCTGGACCCAAGATTCGCAACGAAAGCGATGAAGTTACCGGTGGATGGATAAAACACCTTGAGCGCGGCCGGATAATCTTGACTGTTCGCTTGATCAGAAAAATAGCCCATCGTTTCAAGGCTAATCACGGCCGTCAGATTTTCGTTTTGTTGGCGACATCGTTTTGCGTAAACCCAGGAACCCATCGCGGCCGTTTGGAAATAGGGGGGTTCCTCATTCGTCACAAAGACGAATCGAATCGTTCGGTCCGTCTTAATAGTTCGCAGCGCCTTCGCCAGGACTAGCAGGGCGGCTGTGCCACTTCCGTTATCGTTTGCACCCGGACATCCAATGACGCTATCGTAATGCGCGCAAACGAGAACAATTTCCTTCGGTTTGGTCGTACCCAAAATTTCCGCTTCGAGATTGAAGCATCGCGTGTCATGCGCCTCGAATTCCTGTCGCTGCACGGAATAGCTTGACTCCGTGAGGCTTTGCTCGATGAAGTCAGCCGCGTCGTTCAAGGCCCGGGGTCGTTGCAGATTTCGTTCGCCGATCGTCGACGCCAATCGCTCCACGTGCAATCGAAGTTGATCCTGAACCGTCCAATGTTGTGAATCGTTTTCTTTCGCATCCGCGCGTAGATCCAGCCTGGCTACGGACCGAACATCGCTGACACTTTGGCGATAGGTATTTCCTGGCATCCGCACGCAATAAAGCCAAATCGCAAGTACCGACGCGACGGCACCGAGCAAGACAAGCCAAAGCACACGCGTTGTTTTTCGCCACCTTCGTTTTGGGTTGATGCTTGTTGGGACGTTGCCGGACACATGTTGAGCCGGGAGTTTTTGCGTCATGGGGTTGGCTTAATTTGGACACTCGATAAAGGTTTGGCCGCAAGCTTGCAGAACGTTGCGGTAACAGTAACCAAGCTGGACTTGGTTCAAAGCCCAACCCACATCGTCTCCAGAATTGAATCAAGAGTACTTCGCGGGTACGATGTTTGACACTGGAGATGATAATGAAGTTCCGATATGCAGCAGTGCTACTGGCGATCTTGTTCAACTTTTGCGGCTTGGATTACTCGTCGACTTTTGCCACAGATCAATGGGGCGACAACGTCCAGTTGGCGACGGAGATGGCGCAAAAGGAGAACAAGGATTTGCTGCTGAGCTTTACTGGATCTGACTGGTGCCAGTTCTGCATCCAGTTGGACAATGACGTGCTTAGCAAAGAGGAATTCCTCAAGCCGGCGTCAAGCCATTTCGTCCTCGTCAGGTTGGACTTCCCCAAAAACACGGCAATTCTATCCGCACAGGTGCTAGACCAAAACGCCGAATGGCAAAAGCGGCTGGCGGTCGAAGGTTTTCCCACGATTGCCTTGTTGGATTCGGAGCAGCGGCCGTATGCTTTCACGGGGTTTCGCGAAGAAACTGCGGATCAATATTGGGCCCATCTGGAATCGCTGCAGGCGACTCGCATAGCCCGCGATGCGGCATTGGAGAAAGCCGCCAAGGCCGAAGGGGTGGAAAAAGCAAGATTCCTCGATGAGGCCCTGGAGGCGCTGGATCAGCAAATCGTGGAAACTTACTACGCCGACGTGATCAACGAAATCGTCCTCCTCGACGCCGACGATTTGGCCGGCCTCCGCTCCAAATACAACGAAGCCCAAGAACGCGAATTGCAGCGGGCCTTGCTGTCCGATATCGCGATGGTTGCCCGCTTGCAGTCGCCCGATGTCGCCGTGCAGTTCATCGACGAAGCCGTCGCCGCGATCAAGCTGGCCCCCGCCACCCAATATCAAGTGCTCCTGACGAAACTCGACTTGTTCCGGAAAATGGGGCAGGGGGAAAAGGCCGAAGCGTTGATCGACGACATGATGAAAATCGAAGGCCTCGACGCAGTCGACTTGCAAAAACTGATCGTCAAAAAAGTCTTTCTGATGTTCGGCAATAAACGCCAAGCCGAAGCCACGGCACTCTTAGATCAAAAAATCCAAGAGCTCTCGCCGAACCAACATCTGTTGTTGGCCAAGGGTGAATTGCTCGTGACCCAGGGCCAACATCAGCCAGCGGTCGATGCATTCGACCAAGCCATTGCAACGGTCGACGGCGACGCGGATATGATGGCGCTGCTGATCGGGGCTAGAGCCGACGCGCTGGTCGAACAAGGAAACCCCGATCAGGCCTTGCAAATCATCGACCAATTTGCCGACGATGTGAAATGGGCAAGTTACGTCCGCGCTGACGCGTTGCTGCACAAAGCCCTGATTTTGCGGACCACCGACCGTCGCCGAGCCGCGATTCTGGCAGAGAACAAGGCCGTCGAGATCGCTGAATCGCCGCAAGACAAAGCACAAATCCAGCGGCTCGTCGACCAACTTCGTCGCAAATTCGAGCAATGATACCCGCGACATTGTCGCCTTTCCCGCGTAGGCTGTGAGGTTATTCGTTTTCGACGTAGCGCGGCCCTTATGGGCCGTCGCTTTCCGTTCGATCGACGGCCTGGAAAGGCCGTCCTACGAATAAATTCACAGCCGCTCCGCGAAAGTACGTGCATTGGAGGCACAAAAGCAGACTCAACCGCAAAAATCCGCTGGTTGACTAACAACACAGTTTTGTTCTTGCTAAAATTCGAGACGGAGCATTCCAATAAGCTCGACTCGTTCACTCGCCCCGGCTTCCGGGGAGAGGGCAGGGTGAGGGGCACTTCCAAGTTCCATTTTTTCGCATCCATTAACCGCGAGCCAAAAGCGACTGGTTCTCCGTCGCCTTCGGCTTGCCTTTAAACGAAAAACTCAATTCCTCTTAAGGAGCATTCGTCATGTCGCGACGCACGAACCGACGCCAATTCGTCAAAACCACCGCGGCGCTGGGAGCTGGTTTCTGGGCGGCCGGAGGAATTTCGCCCAAGCGATCACTCGCGGCAAACGAAGAACTTCGATTTGCCTGTATTGGTGTCGGTGGCAAAGGAGTCGAAGATTCGGACAACATCGGAAAACTTGGCAAGGTCGTCGCAATTTGCGATATCGATGGCGAATTCCTCGACAAAGCTAAAGCTCGATTCCCCGACGCCAAAACATTCTTTGACTATCGCCAACTGCTCGACGAAATGCACGATTCGATCGACGCGATCACGGTGACGACGCCCGACCACACCCACGCCGTGATTGCGCTCTCCGCGATGGCACTGGGCAAGCACGTTTACGTTCAAAAGCCGTTGACGCATTCGATCGAGGAAGCTCGCTTGCTGGCGCAGCGCGCCACCGAGAAGAAAGTCGTCACGCAAATGGGGAATCAATGGACGCAAGGTGATTTCATGCGAAAATCCGCCGCGCTCATCAAGGCCGGCGTCATCGGCAAGCCCCTCGAAGTGCATGTCTGGACCAATCGCCCCGTTTGGCCGCAGCAGTTTGGGTTGAAACCGAAAACGGAGTCCACTCCGAACCACATTCATTGGGACCTGTGGCTTGGCCCAGCCAAGCCACACGAATTCAGCCACGAAATCCACCCGTTCAAGTGGCGCGGATATTGGGCGTTTGGTACCGGCGCGCTGGGCGATATGGCTTGCCATACGCTCAACATGAGCTACATGGCGTTGGACTTGAACAACGCTGTATCCGTCAAGGCCGACGCCGCCGAGCACGACAAGTACGTGTATCCTGGAGCGTCATCGATCGAATACCAATTCGCCGCCAACGATTCGCGGCCGGCGGTTAAGATGTTCTGGTACGACGGCGGACGACGCCCGTTGGCACTGCTGAAAGACTGCCCCAAACAACCGGGGGAGAAGCCGGAGGATCCGCCCAAGCACTTTACGAGCGGAGCACTCATCATCGGGGAAAAAGGCAAGTTCTATTCACCCGGCGATTACGGGGAATACGAGGATCAGAGTGGCACCATCATCGACGGCAAGTTTACGATGCTCCGTGACATTACGGATCCGGTCGTTGAGTTCGTGAAGTCTCCGGGCCATTACATCGAGTGGGCGAACGCCATCAAAGGCGAAGGGAAAACGGTGTCCAACTTCCCGGGATATGCCAGCGGATTGACGGAGACCGTCTTGCTTGGAAACCTCGCGGTCTGGGCCCGCGGCTATCAAGTCGATTGGGACGGAAAAACCATGGCCACGAAACTGACCAAGGTCGACGAAAAGGCCCCCGATTGCGACGCCAACGAAATCGCGCGCATGGTTCGGCACGAATACTTGAACGGCTATAACATCGCCTCGTTGTAAGCCCCAGCGACATTGCGTTTAACGCCAAGCCGTAGGCGCCGGCTCTGGATCGGCGCGGGGCCGGCCCCTGCGGCTTGGCGGAGAACAAAAGCCTGCGCCTTCGGCTTGGCGTTAAACAATTCCGATATGCCAACCGACGCCCGTCAATAAAGAGGAACCCGTCAATGATCTTTCGTCTCGACAGACAAGTTGCTTTGACAGTCGGTTTGTTTGCTATTGCGATGAGTTCCCAAGCATTCATCGCGGCACAAGAAGATACCACTCCCGAAACGAAGGAGCCAAAAACCATGCAGGCGATGTTTGGCGGCGGTTGCTTTTGGTGCGTCGAAGCGATCTTTGATCAACTCAAAGGAGTTCAATCGGTCGATTCTGGATACGCCGGCGGCGCGACGCCCGATCCGACGTACCACGACGTCTGCTCGGGCGACACGGGACACGCCGAAGTCATTCGGATCGAATACGACCCGGCGGTGGTTTCGTACGAAAAGTTGCTGGAGGTTTTTTTTAAGACCCACGATCCCACGACGCTCAACCGCCAAGGCGCCGACAGCGGAACGCAATATCGCTCGTCGATTTTCTATTTCGACGAGAAGCAAAAATCGACCGCCGAACGGATCAAGAAATCGCTTGACGAATCTGGCGCCTTCGCCAGTCCGATCGTCACCGAGATCGTCTCGGCGAGCAAGTTCTATCCCGCCGAGGATTATCACCAAGACTATTTCAACAAGAATCCCGAATCCGGCTATTGCCAATTCGCCATCCGTCCCAAGCTGGACAAGTTCAAGAAAGTTTTCAGCGACAGTCTGAAAACGGATGGGAAGTAGGTTTTGTTTTCTCGGGTTTAATCGGCAGCATCATTCTTTACCCCAACGGGGTTTTATCGCAAAGCCCTTGGTCGCGTGCCGCACCCAGGGTTGGTAAATTCTCAATCCCAAACTACCCCGAAGGGGTTGAATCGACAACTCGCCCTTTGATGGAACCCCTTCAGGGTTCGCTTTCATTATGACGCCTAACCCAGGTTAACTTCCCGACAAGTCGGGAAGCTAACCTGGACTTTGAAATTGAACCGCGTTGCGGTAGAGCGGTTAGGACAACAAACTACAATTGATTGTTTATGCATTCGGCGTCAGTGATAATTCGTGAACGAGATCGAACAAACTTCTAACTGCGTTCATTAAAACTCCTCGGACGGCAGCAATGTGTTTGGACTTCTTCCTCGCCCAGCACGCGACAATTGCGCCACAATTCCCGCCTAGACAAACGACGTCCATCGTCTCGATCCTATTTCATGTCGGATTGTTATTGCTAGTCATCGCGGCTATCGCAAGTCTTTTCATAACGACGCAACGGCGAACGCGATTATTGGATCTCTTGATTTGGCCCGTTATCGTGGCCGCGACAATTACGCTTGCAATTCTGTACAAAGGACCCGACGGAACTCTAGCGTTTATTGCCGGGTACGTGATGTTCGTTGTCATGATTTCCGTTAGCGGCTTTGTGCTAGGTCTTGTGCGTGTCTGTTCGAAATCTGTGCGCAAGTCTCGGGCTGCGTACGTCATATTTTCACTCGTCGCCTTGTGGCTTTTGATTCTGATGCTCCTTCCGGCAACACCTGCGGTTCGCGAAGCAGCGCGGCGGACTGATTGCAAGAATCAGATGAAGCAAATTGCGATCGCAATGCACGACTGGAATGACGAATTTGGCCGCTTGCCCGATTTGGCCATCACCGACGGAGACGATCCGCCTCGGACTTGGCGAGTCGATCTGCTTTCGTTCATTGAATCTGATCATGTCCGCAAAAAATACCGGAAAGATCGCCGGTGGGACGAGACGGAGAATCTGCCATCGGCAAAGACTTACATGCCGCACTATCGTTGTCCCTCCGTTCATCATGAGCGAAATCACCGCGACGAATCCGGGCGATATTTCACGCACTACCTTGCTGTCACCGGACCAAACACGATATTTGCAAACGGCAAGGGGATGAAGCTGGCGGATGTCTCCAGCGGAGATGGAACGAGCAAGACTTTACTTCTGGTCGAAGCGAGCGGGCGCAATGTCGTTTGGACCGAACCGCGAGATGCGGATACGTCGATGCAGCCGATGGAAATTAATCTGGCGGGGTTGAGCATTTACGATTCGCCTGGGATGCTTTCGACGTATCACCCCGCTGGAGTCAACCTCTCAATGGCCGACGCATCCGTTCATACCGTTCCTAGAAGAATCGACCCCAAAATCCTCCAAGCGTTGACGACGACGAACGGCAACGATCCCGCAGATCGCGGTTTCTAGAATTGAATGCCCGCCGAATCGGTGACATTGATGGCCCGTAAAGCGGAGAGCGGAATCGAGGAGCCGAGTTCCCTGGAAGGTTCGTGGCTCAGCTGAAGCTTTGCCCCCAAAGGCGGCGAATGACAAGGATTTGTGAACACACGATGCGCACAACATTTCTTCACGGGGACGATCCACGTGATCGATGATTTTCTCGAACGCTTGTACCGCGATGGCGTCGCGAATGATGCGCGCGCAATCACTCGCGCCGAGATGATGCTCAATATCACTCCCGCGACCGGCAAGTTTTTGGAAATCCTCGTCGTGGACTCAAAATCAAAACGCGTGCTGGAAATCGGCACGTCCAACGGATACTCCACGATCTGGCTCGCCCGGGCGGCCAAGCAAAATTCGGCGACTGTGGTCTCGCTGGACCACAATGCAAATAAGATTGCAGCCGCCCAGCGAAATCTCGAATCGGCCGGGCTATCCGAATGCGTCGCCCTTCACGCCTGCGACGCTGGAGGGTTTCTGTCCGCAGCCCAAACAGGTTCGTTCGACTTTCTGTTTCTTGACTCGGACCGGAGCCAGTACGAGAAATGGTGGCCCGATCTGCGGCGCGCCTTGCGTTTTGGAACGCTCGTCGCAGACAACGCGCTTTCGCACCCCCATGAACTCACTCGATTTAGAGATTTGGTCAATTCGGACCCCGCGCTGGAGTCCGTTGTCCTGCCGATCGGCAAAGGACAATGGGTCGTACGCGCGAAATGTTTTCCGAATTGCGAATTCTAAAAACAAAACGCTTCTTAGCCGCGGAGCGGTGGCGGCGCATAGCCCAACGACGGAGCGAAAAACCAGCGGTACCTAATTGATGCTTGGTATGGAGGGAACAGACTACTAGCGGTTTCAAAATCAGTTTTTGCTGAGAAGCCCTGACACAACTTATGCCATTCGGCTGAGTCGCGGAATCTAAATTCCATGGACGGAGGAATTGCTGAAAAGAACTGAAAATGGATTTTCGCCTTCGCGGAGCTTTGCCCAAAAACAGCACTGGCTCTGCCAATGCTCTAAAGGAAAACGTTATGCCAAAGTTTGTGATGGAGCGCGATATTCCCGCTGCGGAAAAATTGACTCCGCAAGAACTTCAGGCGATTTCGCAGAAATCGTGCGCGATCCTCCAGAAAATGGGCCCGCAAATCCAATGGCCTCAAAGCTACGTCACCGACAAATTATACTGTATCTATATCGCCCCCGACGAGGCAGAGGTGCGGCAACACGCCCAGCAGGGTGGATTTCCTGCCAACAAGATTGCCCGGAGTCGCACAGTCATCGACCCGACGAGGGCCGGGTAAAGGACGGATTATTTGCTGAATGAACGTGGGCGCGTTAGGCGGGGGACTCAATCCTTGTCACAAGGATGCCGATGAACCATTTGGCTTCGCAACGAATCGCCGCCAGGCCCTTCGAAGACTCAGGGCGTGCCTCCCGAAACGGCGAAAACAGTGCGTCTGTCACTCCATTTCTGACGGCCCAGTGGCGGCATTTGGCGATGCTGAACTTCGAAGTCGACCCAGATGTATTACAGCCATACGTTCCGGCGGGAACGGAGTTGGATGACTGGTGCGGGCGAATACTGATAAGTGTTGTGGGATTTCGCTTTCTTGATACGCGTGTATGCGGATGGTCGATTCCGTTTCATCGCAACTTCGACGAAGTCAACTTACGGTTCTACGTCCGGCGAAAAAACAATGGCGCTTGGCGGCGGGGGGTCGTGTTCGTCAAGGAATTGGCGCCACGCCGCGCAATCGCTTGGGTCGCGCGCGCGGTCTATGGCGAGAATTACGTCGTACTGCCCTTGAGCCACCAAATTCACGAGGGCCAACGGGAAAAGGCCGACGAGCTAAATGTCTCGTACCACTGGCGGTTCTTGGGGCGGGAAAACTTCGTCCGCGTGTCCGTGCGTGGCGAGCCACGTAAGATCGAAGCGGGGAGCGAGGAAGAATTCATTACCGAGCATTACTGGGGCTACACGCGCCGCCGAAAAGGCCCCTCGCTGGAGTACCAAGTCGCACATCCAGCTTGGCGCGTCTGGAGCGCGAACGAATCCCAGCTCGATTGCGACGTGGTGCGGCTTTATGGACGCCAATTCGCAGAATCCCTGCAGGCGCCCCCAAGCTCGGCGTTTCTGGTCGATGGATCGGAGGTCACGGTTTTCCAACGAAGGTCACTGGTGCTTTCCCAAGGATAAGAAAAAGGATGACACAAACAATCATGCATAATAATTGTCCCTAAGTTTCGTGTGCGTCCCACGCCCTTCGATGACTCAGGGATGTGCCACCCGAGAACAAAGACTAGCCCAAGACTATTCTGTGACGATGCCCTGGCGACGGAAAATACGCAATGATTCAATTGACGAAACCGGCGGGCTGGTTGTTTTACGATGATTCGTGTGGCTTCTGCCGGCGTTTGGTTCATTTTTTTGAAACGACGCTCACTAAGCGGGGCTTTGTTCTGGCGTCACTACAGAGCGAGTGGGCTCAACAGAAGCTCAACCTTCCTGACGATGAAATGTTGGTGGATTTGAGACTTCTTCTCGCCAGCGGCGACCAAGTCCGTGGAGCAAACGCCTATCGCTATTTGATGCGCCGGATCTGGTGGGCCTATCCGCTGTATTTGATTTCGATTGCGCCGCTTTTTCGCCGCATATTCGATTGGAGCTATCGCACGTTTGCCACCAATCGATTTCGGATTTCGAGGGCTTGCGGACTTCCATCAGTCGACGCTCCGGAAATGATCGGCTGCCACCGAAAGGATTGACCGCTGAGCCCGAAATTGTTTGCCCGCACGTTTGTTTCCGCATCCCCTGTCGATGAATGCTTGGGCGCGCTAAAATCGTATGCCCAAGGGAAACGGATGTTATGAACAACGCTTCAGCCGAAGTTGCTCCATTGGCGGACTCCAACAAAAAATCCTCATCGGAATCGATTGTTTGGCAAGTCGAAATTACTCCGCGCGCGGGTCTGGCCGATCGGATTGGCGATAAAGTCCATTCCGAGGTGCGTGATGCGTATGGTCCCGCCAATTTGCGGATTGCCGGAGCACGCGGATTCTTGGTTCAATCGTCCGAGTCACTTTCCGAAGTTACCCGGGCCGTCGAGCACATTCTGGTCGATTCGATCGTCGAACAATACCGCATCCTCGACGCCGACGGTGCCGTGCGCGAGTCGTTCAGCGCCCTGGGTGGGTCTCCCAGCGCTGTGCGCGGGTCTCCTGACCCCGCACAATCCACGATCGTCCACGTCCTCTTGAAACCCGGCGTCACCGATCCCGAGGCCGACAGCGCGCGAGAAGCATTACAAGAATTCGGTCTAGCCGTCGACGCGGTCCGCACTTTTCGCAAGTACTGGATTCAGCCGCTTTCGCCCGAAGAAGTGCGAATTTCTTTCCAGAAGTTCTTGGCCAACGATTCCATCGAGCAAGTGATCGCAGGACCGTTGGTCTTGCGCAGCATCGACATCGGCAGCGATTACGAATTTCAACTGCAAATCGTTCCGCTTCTGTCCGCCGATGCCGCTCAACTGCAGCTGATCAACGAGCGCGGGCAGCTCAGCCTTTCGGCGGCGGAAATGGCGACGATCCAACAACATTTTCGCGAATTAGGCCGCGATCCGACCGATGCCGAATTGGAGACAATCGCGCAGACCTGGAGCGAGCATTGCAGCCACAAGACGCTGGCTGGGGCGATCGATTATCGCGACGAGAATGGCGTTCGAGCTTTTGACAACATGTTGAAGGAGACTATTTTCGCCGCGACCAAGTCGATCCGCGAACAGTTGGCGGAACGCGATTGGTGTGTGAGTGTGTTCCGCGACAACTCCGGCGTGGTGAAGTTCGACGATCAGCTCAACGTGGCTTTCAAAGTCGAAACGCACAATCGTCCGTCAGCCCTGGAACCCTACGGCGGAGCGAACACGGGCGTGGGGGGCGTGATCCGCGATATCTTGGGGACCGGGATGGGGGCCAAGCCGATTTGCAGCACGGACGTGTTTTGCTTCGCGCCTCCCGATTTGCGGTCGGAGGACTTGCCCGCAAACGTGCTTCATCCGCGGAGGATTATGAAGGGGGTCGTTGCCGGCGTTCGCGATTATGGAAACCGAATGGGAATTCCGACCGTTAACGGGGCGATTTGCTTTGATCGACGTTATGTCGGCAACCCGCTCGTGTTTTGCGGGAGCGTCGGAATCTTGCCAACGGACAAGTCCTTCAAGCAGACAAAGCCGAACGACTTAATCGTCGCCCTGGGAGGACGCACGGGTCGCGACGGCATCCACGGCGCGACGTTTAGCTCGGCCGAGTTGCACGAGCACAGCGAAATGACGTCAGGCGGCGCGGTCCAGATCGGCAACGCGATCACCGAAAAAATGCTCCACGATGTCCTGCTGCAAGCCCGCGACGAGGGCTTATTCAACGCGGTGACCGACTGTGGGGCAGGGGGCTTTTCCAGTGCGGTCGGCGAAATGGGCGAAGAGATCGGAGCCGAAGTTTGGCTGGAAAAGGTTCCGCTCAAATATCGCGGCTTGTCATATACCGAAATTTGGATCTCGGAAGCTCAAGAGCGGATGGTGCTGGCCGTTTCGCCCGACCAATGGCCGCGCCTGAAGACTCTCAGCGAAAGCGAGGGCGTCGAAGTTACGGTCATCGGCCAGTTCAAGCCGACCGGTCGTTTGACTCTGACATATGATACGAATCAAGTCGCGGACTTGGCGATGGACTTTTTGCACGGCGGTCGCCCCAAGGTCCGCCGGGCGGCGGCATACAACCCACCCGCGATTGCGACGATCGATCCGAGCGACTTGGAATCTGTGGATTCCAACCAAGCGCTGCTCGATATCCTCGGCAGCTTTAATGTGGCCAGCAAGCACTGGGTTATTCGCCAATACGATCATGAAGTCCAAGGCTGCAGCGTAATCAAACCGTTGGTGGGAGCCGATTGCGACGGCCCTGGTGACGCGGCCGTGCTGCGCCCGCGATTTGATTCTTGGCGTGGACTGGTCATTGCGTGCGGGCTGAATCCGCATTACGGCGACTTGGATCCTTATCACATGGCAGCCAGCGCTATCGACGAAGCCATCCGCAACTGTGTGGCGGTGGGCGCCGACCCCGCTAGAATCGCGATCTTGGACAACTTTTGCTGGGGGCGAACGGATCGACCGGAAACGCTCGGCTCGCTCGTTCGCGCGGCCCTTGCGTGTCATGATCTGGCGATCGAAATGAAAACGCCGTTTATCAGCGGCAAAGATAGTTTGCACAACGAATTCAAATTCAAGGACGCCATGGGGCGACAACAATCGATCTCGATCCCGGGAACATTGCTGATCAGTGCGATTGGGCAAGTGGACGATGTTCGTCGTTGCGTGACGATGGATTTCAAGCGACCAGGGAGCTCGATTTTTCTGCTTGGGGAAACGGGAGCGCATTTGGGTGGATCGCATCTAGGGCTTGTATTGGGCTTGCATGGCGGACAGGCTCCCACCGTGGATGGCTCCTTGGCGCGGCAAACATTCGCCCAGCTACATCGCGCGATTCAAAGCTCGCTGATTCGGTCCTGCCATGATTTAAGCGAAGGCGGTTTAGCCGTCGCCTTGGCGGAAATGGCCTTCGCCGGAGATTGCGGGGCGATTGTCGATATTGCGGACCTCTCGCTGGCCGACGCGGAGACGCCATTGAACTGCCTCGACATCGTGCGGTTGTTTTCAGAAAGCAACTCACGATTCTTGGTCGAAGTCGAGGCCGCGCGCGAATCGGAATTTGTCGGTGCCATGCAGGGAATATCGCTCGTACGATTGGGCCAAGTCACGGATAGTGGCACACTCGTCGTGCGAAACGGCAAGCGTGTGCTCATCAATTCGTCGGTCGAACAGTTAAAACGGGCCTGGCAGTCACCATTGGATTGGAGTTAAGCAAAGGACAACCATGGCCAAACCCACGGTCCTCGTTTTGCGAGCGCCGGGAACCAATTGCGATCTCGAAACGGCGCACGCGTTTGAGATGGCGGGTGGGCAAACCGAGCGGATCCACGTCAACCAACTCTTGGACGATGGCGACGTGCTGCAGCGCTTTCAAATCCTGTGCCTACCGGGCGGCTTCAGCTATGGAGACGATGTCGCAGCCGGTAAAGTCCTGGGGGCCAAGATTCAGCATCACTTGTTCGAACAATTGCGCGAGTTTCATGCCGACGGCAAATTGTTGTTGGGAATTTGCAACGGATTTCAAGTCTTGCTCAAATGCGGGCTACTGTTTGCGGACCCGACAGCGGCGGCACCTGCGACCTTAACGTGGAACGATCACGGCCGCTACGAAGCTCGTTGGGTGACTCTGCAAACTGAATCGGATCGCTGCGTTTTTTTGCGCGACGTGAAGGAAATGTACTTGCCCGTCGCCCACGCTGAAGGCAAGTTCGTAACGCGCGACGCCGAAACGATGGAGCAATTGGAATCCAACGGCCAACTCGCGCTTCGCTACGTTGTTCCGGTTCGTGGTCAGGTGGCACGCTCTGAGTCTTCGAAGCGCGTGGTGACATCTTCAACAAGGACTGCAGAAACATTGTTTCCGGTTGCCGAGAAGGGTAACTCGGCAGATTCCGGGTCTGATCCGGAAAACTGGATTCCATTTCCCTTTAACCCGAACGGCTCGCAGGAGGCCGTTGCGGGCTTATGCGATCCGACGGGACGCGCGTTTGGTTTGATGCCTCATCCCGAACGCTTCGTCCAGCCGACTCAGCATCCGCGCTGGACGCGCGACGGGTTGCAACCCGTTGGCGACGGCCTGCGAATCTTCCAAAACGCAGTCGAGTATTTTGCGTGATGCAATCGCTTCGATAGCACGCCGTTCAATGACTCAAGTTCTGCCGCCGGCTTCGCAGGGATTTTTTCCGGGTTTGAGTTCGGTGGCTTGGCAAAAGGGACAGATTTTTTGGATTCCGCTCGACCAGTCGGAATCTTCATCGTCACTACGAAACGCAATAGTCTGTCGGAAGCCGCAATCGAGGCACTTGAGTTCCCAGGAGTGGATTTCTAAATCGTCGGATTGGAAGTGGTTGTACTTGCATTGCAGCGCGCATTGTTCCTTTTGATGGGGGCAGCCACTTCCGCCAGGAATCTGAGGTCGCGACATTGGGTTGAGGCCCCATGGAAATTAAAATCCAGCCGCACGACGCCACGGCATTGTAATCGATTCGCGGCTGAGTGATTGCCGTTGGATGTGCTCGTGGAGGACGTCAGCGACCTAACGCTTCATCGTTGTTTGCGTTAGGCTGATGTCACGAGCGAACGCTTTGAGAAATGAGGCTCGCGATTTATGGACAACATGCCCAAACCGCGCGATAAAGACTATCTGAATTATCTATCTGGATTGATCCAAACGGAGTCGACGGACACCAGTCCCAAACCGAGCCTTGGCCAACGACCTCAACCAACCCTGCGAACCAAGTCCCAACGGCCAAATGTTTTGATCGTCTGCGGTGCTCTGCTGATCGTTGTTTTGTTGCTCATGGTTCGCGCCATCCTGTTTCCAGGAACCGGTGCGGACAATTCCCCCGAATTTAAGCAACGCCAGCAAAATGCCAACTTGTGGGCATTGTCCGGGGCGCAGAGCATCATTCTCGCGAGACTGAAAAATGCGGAAATTGTCGAGTTCCCCCTTGAGACGGTCGATTCCACACACCTTGGCGGAGATCGATGGCGAGTTTGGGGCATTGTTGATTCGCAGGATGGGCAAAGTGTGAAATTACAGAACCAATGGGTCGTGGAAATTGAGTATTTTCAAGACAAGAAGACCGGCGAAATCACCAAGGTTTTTCTCGACGACGTACTTATTTACTCGCGCTAAGCGGCGTGAGTGCAAGATGGTCATTCCTGCGCAGAGCCTGCCCATGCGAAGGCGTTGGCAGGATTCCATTTTCAGAAATTCGTGATAGAGAAACTACCCCCTTCCATGGAACTTGGATTCCGGGAGTCAGCCCGGATTGACAACCAGTTATGTTTGGCGTTCTTAGGACTCGATCGAGTTCTTTTGAACGCGGCCGATGAACTCGGGCGTTCAAATCGTGTCTATTCCATCAGCCACAACGCGATGGCCGACTTGAGGCTTGCGGTGAATTGGGGGCGCGCGGTGTGGCTATGCAACGTTCCGTCTATTCGGGCCGCACGAGAAAATGTACATTCAAACTCCAACTTTCATTGGGACGGATGGCTGAGCGGTTGAAGGCACCGGTTTTGAAAACCGGCGTACTCGTAAGGGTACCGGGGGTTCGAATCCCTCTCCGTCCGCTTGAGTTATACTGGGTGTGGGAGCCCCCCATTCCAGCGATGTCTTTACAAGCCCACGAAACGCCCGAATCGCTCGACGCGCAAGCCGTCTTTTCCGCGCGTGGACTCACCAAGATCTATCACGTCGGCGATGTGGATGTGCACGCGCTCCGCGGAATTGATTTGGACCTCTGGAGTGGCGAGTTTGTCGTCTTGCTCGGCCCCAGCGGCAGCGGAAAATCCACCTTGCTCAACATTCTGGGCGGACTCGATGTCCCCACCAGCGGTACCGTTCATTACCTCGATCACGATTTGACCCAATTCAATGACATGGCGCTAACGCGCTATCGCCGCGAACACGTGGGGTTTGTCTTTCAGTTTTACAATCTCATTCCCAGCTTGACCGCGCTGGAAAACGTCGCACTGATCACCGAAATTTCTCGGGAGCCGATGGATCCGGCAGAAGCTTTGGCGTTAGTTGATCTGCATCCCCGTCGCAATCATTTTCCGGCGCAGCTGTCCGGAGGCGAGCAACAGCGCGTCGCAATCGCCCGGGCGATTGCCAAGCGGCCCAGCGTTTTGCTGTGCGACGAACCGACCGGAGCCCTCGACGTGCACACGGGTGTCGTGGTTTTGGAGGCAATCGAACGGGTCAATCGCGAACTGAAGACCACGACTGCGGTCATTACGCACAACGCCGTCATCGCGTCGATGGCGGATCGAGTTGTTCACTTGTCCGATGGCAAGATTTCGCAAATCGATCGAAATGCCACGAAGGTATCCCCCTCTCAACTTCAATGGTGATCCGCGATGCGGGCGCTCGATCGCAAACTCCTGCGCGACTTATGGCACGTACGATCGCAAGCCCTGGCGATCGCCCTGGTCATGTCGGCGGGCGTCGCGATGTTTGTCATGTCGGTGGGCGCCATAGTCTCGCTGACACAGGCCAAGGACACGTATTACGAACGGTATCGCTTTGCGCACTTATTCGCCACGGCCAAGCGCGTTCCTTGGAACATGGTCGAACGGATCGCGACGATTCCCGGCGTGGAGCGAGTTTGTCCGCGGATTGTGGCGCATGTCTCGTTGGACGTTGCGGGGATGAATGAGCCGGCCATGGGCCGCTTGATCTCCGTCCCGAATAGTGGGCGGCCGATGCTCAACGATGTTTACTTGCGGCGCGGTCGCTGGATCGATGCGAATCGCCCCCACGAGGTCTTGGCAAGCGAGACGTTTGCCGAAGAGCATCATTTGCAGCCGGGGGACTCCGTAGTAGCCAATATCAACGGCCATCTCCAGCGAATGGAGATCGTCGGCCTGGCCCTTTCGCCCGAGTACATCATCCAGATCCAGCCCGGCAGTTTGCTGCCCGATCATCGGCGATTCGGAGTTTTTTGGATGGGGCAACGGCAAATGGCGGCCGCGTTCGACATGGAAGGCGCGCTCAACGATGTTTCGTTGGCGATTGCGCCCGGCGCGAATGAGCAGACAATCATCGATCGCGTCGATCAGTTGTTGGAGCCGTACGGAGGCTTGGGGGCTTACGCTCGACCACAGCAGACTTCGCACCAGTATATTTCGGACGAGATCCGCCAACTCAGCACGATGATGCGACTTGCGCCAACAATATTTCTCGCGGTCGCCGCCTTTTTGCTCAATGTCGTGATGACACGGCTGATTGGATTACAGCGTGAGCAAATCGCAGCGCTAAAGGCGTTCGGATACAGTTCGTACGCGGTGGGCTGGCATTATTTGAAATTTGTTTTCGCCATTTCCATTGTGGGGACGCTGATTGGGGTTATCGGGGGCGCATGGTTGGAAGGGGGTTTGGCGCGAAACTACGCCCAGTTTTATCGTTTTCCGGATCTGCAGATTCAACTGGACCCGCGGGCGATCGTGGGAGCGGTTGTGATCAGCGTCATTGCGTCGACGGCGGGGGCATTGTTCGCCGTGCACCGCGCGTCGACCTTGCCACCGGCCGAGGCGATGCGGCCCGAGCCACCGGCAAAATACGGCCCGACGTTTGTTGAAAGGATTGGGCTCGGCCGATACATTCCGCAGATTTTGCGGATGATCCTGCGGCAGCTTGAGCGACGACCGGCCAAAGCACTCACAGCGCTAATTGGAATCGCCATGTCGGTTGCGATCCTGATGATGGGAAGCTTTTCGCTGGATGCGATTAACTACATTATGCACTTTCAGTTTCGATTGGCGCAGCGGCAACAATTGTCGGTGGCTTTGGTGGAACCTTCGTCGCCGCGCACGATCCATCATTTGGCAAACTTGCCGGGCGTGCTGAGTGTGCAGCCTTTTCGCGCCGTCTCGACGAAAATGACGCACAATCAACATTTGCGGCGAGTCGCCATTCTGGGCATCGATTCGGAACGTGACATGTTTCGATTGCTCAATCTCGCCGAACGTCCCGTCGAGCTTCCGCCCGAAGGTCTGGTGGTTTCCGACAAATTGGCCAAATTGCTCCACGCCAAAATGGGAGACTCGGTGCACGTTCAAGTGCTTGAGGGTAAACGGCCGACGTTGGAATTGCGGATCGCCCAAATTGTTACCGAGTATGGCGGAGCCAACGCCTACATGAACCTGCCGGCGCTCAACCGCATCCTAGGCGAGACCGACGTCATTTCCGGCGCCTTTATGGGTGTCGATCAGCAATCGGAGGATGCGCTTTACCAAACGCTGAAAAACACTCCGCGCGTGAGCGGTGTCATCAACAAGAACGCGACGTTACAAAGTTTCAAAGACACGATCGCCGAAAATATCCTGATGATGCGCACGTTTAATATTATCTTTGCGGTGATTATCGCGTTTGGCGTGGTCTATAACAGCGCGCGGATTTCGCTTTCGGAGCAAGGGCGCGAGTTGGCGACGCTGCGCGTCATCGGATTCACCCGCGCCGAGGTTTCCGGTATCTTGTTGGGCGAATTGGCGGTGCTCACGATCGCGTCGATTCCACTGGGCTGGCTGATTGGATTCGGCCTGTGCGCCACCTTCGTCCAAGGGTTGGATACCGAAAGTTACCGCATTCCGTTGGTCCTGGAGCGCTCGACGTACGCGATGGCGGCTGTGATCGTCATGCTGGCGGCCTTGGTTTCCGGTTTGATTGTGCGTCGGCGGATCGACCGACTGGATTTGGTCGCCGTGTTGAAAACCCGGGAGTAAGCTTTGAACCGTTTCGTGCGTTGGACGTTTTGGTTGGTGGTGCTGGGGTTGGCCGCAGCGGGAACGATTTACGCGCTCTGGCCGAAACCGGTCGAAGTCGACTTGGCCGCCGTCGCCAGCGGGCCGATGCAAGTGACCGTAGACGAAGATGGAATGACTCGTGTCAAAGAACGATACACGGTCTCCAGTCCGGTCGCGGGACAACTGGTCCGCATTTCGCTCGATCCGGGCGACGCGATTCAAGCGGGAACGACGCTTCTGGCGACGATTCAGCCGAGCGATCCCAATATGCTCGACGCGCGCCAAGTCGCCGAAACGGAAGCCCGCGTCGCCGCCGCGCGCAAAATGATCGAACGGGCAGCCGCCAAGCGCGAGCAGGCACGAGCCGCCAAGGAACTCGCCGACGCACACCTTGCGCGTTCCCGACCACTTTGGGACGAACGGAACATTTCGCAACGTGAATACGATGAAGTCGCGACCACAGCGCAATTGCGCGCCGAAGAATTGCGCGCGGCGACCTTTGACGGAGAGATCGCCGAATTCGAATTGCAACAAGCGGAAGCGGCACTCATCCGCGTCAAGCCGATCATCAATTCGGCTGCCCAATCCCAATTTGAAATATTGTCTCCCATCGATGGAAATGTCTTGCGCGTGATCCAGGAGAGCGCCACGGTCGTCGCCGCAGGGACTCCCTTGATCGAAGTCGGCAATCGACGGGACCTGGAGATCGTCGTCGATGTCTTGTCGACGGATGCCGTGAAAATTCGGCCTGGCGACGTGGTCCTGTTGGAACATTGGGGGGGCGACCATCCGCTTTCGGCTCGTGTCCGTACGATCGAACCTGCTGCGTTTACCAAAATCTCCGCGCTGGGGGTGGAAGAACAGCGAGTTAATGTCATCGCCGACTTTGGGGAAGGTCTCGCGGAGGTCGAAACCTTGGGCGACGGCTTTCGCGTCGAGGCACGAATCGTCGTTTGGCAAGACAATGCCGCCCTCAAAGTCCCGTCCAGTGCCTTGTTCCGAGGTGGCGAGGAATGGTTCGTGTTCGTTAATGAACAAGGCGTTGCCCACAAGTCAGCCGTTGCCATTGGCCATCGCAACGAGCTGGAAACCGAAGTCCTTTCCGGTTTGACCTTGGGCCAACAGGTCGTACTCTACCCCAGCGACTTGGTGGTCGAAGGCGTCAAACTTGTTTCGCGAGCCGAATGACAATGACCTGGCCGGTCAATTCGGTGGTGGTTTTTTCGGGCTCATGTCGCGCGCCAGTGCATCGCTCTTTTGCGATGTCTCGCGGAACGAGCGAATCATCAGGCCAACGCCAGCCCCATCCCTACACGAAACATTCCAATCCCGCCTTCGGTTCCACCTGAACCACGCATGATTCGCTCGCTGGTTGTTATTTTCCGGCTTCTACGCCGAACGCCTTTTCAATCTGGACTGGATCAAAATTGTCGGGGGGAGTTTCATCTACGTTCTCTTGTAGCGCCTTGACCGTAAGCGGTTCGACGCCGCCGACACCTTCCGAGGGAACTTCGCCATGGGCTGCCCACACGATCGCGTTGAGCATCACGCGCCGGAAGTTTGGATTCCCCCAATTCCAGTGATAATGGCCGCCGGTAAATCCAAACCCGCGCTGCCCGTTTTCGCGTTCTGCGGCCCACGCCAAGTGCTGCGGTTTGCCGGCTTCGGCACGAACAAATGGATTGCCGCTGTGCGATCCGTCAGGCCGCTCCAGTGTGCTGGGGGGAGGAATCGCGGTGAGAATCGGAGTCACTCCCTTCATCTCCGGGCGAAAGCGCATGTGGTAGTACCATTCGTCATGGGCCGCGAATGGTTTTACGCCGCGCGCGATCGGATGGTCGGGGAAGCTCGTGAAGTCGGCCTTCCAATCCGGATTGACCGACCAGTCGGCTTCGAAATAACCACCGATCCATTTGAGAAAGAAATTCCCGGGCTCGCCCTTGGGGATTTCAACGCCGTAATGAATGCAGACGATTCCAACACCCTTGTCGGCGAGCGCGTCGATTTGAGCCAAGTGCTCCATGACGGGGTGGGGCTCACCCCCGTCGCAATACATCACGATCGCCGCGACGTCTTTGAACGCGGCTTTATCCGCCGGCCATTCGTAGCGAACCACGTCCGCGTCAAAATTTTCCATTGACGCCTCCAGATTCTTGGCGAGCACGACCGATCCGGCGAAGTGTTCGTGTTCCGCATAGCCATGGCTCGGCTTGCCGGACAAGAACAAAACCTTTTTCTTCGTGGGAGGTACTTGATCCTGCGCGCCGACTCCGTTGACGGCGACAACTGACCACCCATAGAGCAGAAACACTAGCCATAGAATATTGCGCATGACACTTCCCTATTCGAGAGTTGACGGTTGGTTGGTCGTTCCTGGTTCCCAGGCTCTGCCTAGGAACCCACTGAATTGCTGGCTCCGCCAGCGGACCCCGCCAGCGAGTCGTGCGTCCGTTTTTGGCGGCGCGTCGCGTGAAATCAATTGTTCTGTAATCGGTATCCAACTGCAACGAGGCGGAGCCTCGAAGACAGTGCGTTCCCAGGCAGAGCCTGGGAACGAGCCCAACGCCGGCGGCGATTGGCTCACAGAATTTGATTCTATCCGATTGGCTACCGGTGTTTCGGCCCGTTGCAGCACCACGTCGTAGGTTGGCAATGTGGTTCCGTCGCGGCGTTGGCAACCGCGCGGGTTGCAAACGATCACGGATCCATCGATCGACTTTGGCTCGCATGCGCAGTCGATCCCCGAAATATCAAAAGCAACCAATGGCCGAACTTCACCTAGTTCGCTAATTCCGTTTTGATTGGCATCCTGCCAAACGGCCAACGCATCAAGTTCGGGACCCCGCAGCCAACCGTCTTGGTTGTCGTCCAATGCACTCAGGGCCTGATAACCGTTTTCCCAGAAGCACCAAAATGTGACGCCTCCGAACATCTGCAAGGCCGAGGTAATTTTTCCTTCGCGGCGGTTATCGTACACGAGCCAGCCGGCTTGAGGCCGGATCCAGGTCCATTCGAGAGAACGTCCCGAGCCGTCGGCATCGAACATGACCCGCGCATTCGGATCGTACACACTGCCGAACTCGGTGCCCGCGAGGGGAATCGCGATCGGCGTGACGGGACGGCGGATTTTGCTGATCTTATCGATCTTGGACTCGAGATCGGCGATTTCCTGTTTGTCCTTTTCCGCATCGAGGTGCTCCCGAAGATATCCGGCTGCTTCCGCGACGACGCTGCGAAAAGTCAGGCTGGCGTGCTCCAGATCTTTTTCCTTGTCCCATGACTCCGCAACGAGCTTGCGATAAATGTCGACCGCCTCCTGGTCTCCGTCGGACTGATCCAACGCCCAAGCCAGTCCTAACTCCGCGGTCGCGTCGGCGGAATCCAACTCCAGGGTCTTGCGGTAGCTTTCGATAGATAGCCGCAAATGCTCCGCGCCGGCGGCTTGCAATTTTTCCATCGCGGCCGCGTCGAGCTTATGCTCAAGCCGATAATCGTCGTTGAGTTCGACAATTTCGCCATACGGGACGCGCGGAGGCAAATAACCGAACCAAGGTTCGTTTGGCTTTCGTTTTTCGACCTCGAGTTCATCGGATTTCTTGGCAAACGCCATCCCGTGCGTTCGCGCCAAGTTCAAATGTAGCGTTGCATTCTTTGGATCCTTTTCAATTTGTTTGCTGATATTCTGGATCAACCGCTCGACCGGTGTGTTCATGATGTCGGGGCGCATGAACAACGAGTATAAAGTACTCGGCGCGAGTGCGATCGCAAAAATCGTTATCGTGGCGCGCAACCAACACTGTTTTTTTGGCAAGCCCCGGAGCATGTCGTTATCTCCCTCGTGAAACGCAATGGGCAATTTGGGTTTATCTTCGCTCGATTGTACTGGGCCGCAAGTCAAAATATCAGCCGCTGGGCGCTAGCCCACGGTTTTGACGGGCCCCTCCCACGCTTGTGATTCACTCAACGCCCCGCATTGGTTACGATTCGAAAGGCCTCTGCGATCGATTGACTAACGGGAGATTCATCGGTGACTGCCAAGTGCGTTACATCGTTTTGGTCGATTTGCTTGGTCGTGAGCCAGTTGCCTTCCGCGGCATTTTCTCAAGCGGGGACACCGCAGGATTGGAGGGCTTCTGGTATGCAGGGAGCCGTCGCCACGGGCAGCCGACAAGCAGCGGATGCGGGGCTAGAGTTGCTCCAGGCCGGCGGAAACGCAATCGATGCTGCCGTTTCGACAATGCTCGTGCAATCCGTTGTCGAATCGTCATTGGCTTGCTTTGGCGGCGAAGTCCCGCTGATTGTTTACGACGCCAAGCGAAACGTGGTCGAAGTCGTCGCAGGGCTGGGCGCGGCTCCGCGATTGGCCACGCCGCAATGGTTTGCCGAAAATCGAAAAGGCGTCATCCAGGGACGCGGCGACATCGCCAACTGCATTGTGCCGGGGGTCTTGGACGCCTGCCTGACCGCCTTGGATCGATACGGCACGAAGACATTTACCGAGTGCGCCAAGCCGATGCTGAAAATCTTGCGGCAGCGAGCCGCGATGACTGTCGCCGACGTCAAACAAGCGGGTCAACGTCGCAATCAAGGCTTGGATGCCGAACGATGGATCGCGGACCACAAAAACTTTCTCAAGACAATCGAACGACTGGTCCTTGCGGAATCGCAATCAGGCGGAGATCGCCAGCGAGGTCTGCGCTTCGTCGCGGACTATTTCTATCGCGGACCCATTGCCAAGGAGATCGACGCTTGGTCCCAAGCGTCGGGTGGGCTTTTGCGTTATACCGATTTTGCTCAACACCACACGCGAATTGAAGAGCCTTTGAAAATCGATTACCAAGGCCACACGATTTGCAAGTGTGGAGCCTGGACACAAGGTCCCTTCCTTCTGCAGACGTTGACATTTCTGGAGGGGTACGATCTGTCGGCCATGCAACCTGGCTCCGCAGACTACATTCACTTGGTCACCGAATCGATGAAACTCTGTTTTGCCGACCGTGACGCGTTTTTTGGCGACCCGAATTTCATCGACGTCCCGATCGAGCGACTCTTGTCGGGTGAATATTTGACGCTGCGTCGCAGTCTCATGAATCGCGAAGCCGCGGCAATCGAGCAGATTCCCGGTGATCCTTACCGCATGCGACCGCGGTTGGGAGTCGCGCCTCGCGATCACCAGATCGTTGCCGGGCATAGCAGCGACACTTCGAATTGTCTGGTCGCCGACCAATGGGGCAATGTGGTTGCCGCGACGCCCAGTGGTTGGGGAGGGGTGATGGCGGGTGACACGGGCATCCAATTGGGAAGCCGCATGATCGGCCTGACGGTCTGGGAGGGGCATCCCAGCTTCCTCGCGCCAGGAAAGCGACCGCGGATCACGTTGACGCCGACCCTCGTATTGAAAGACGGCAAACCCGTGTTCGCGGTTAGCGTTGCCGGCGGCGACCAACAGGACCAAGCGTCAATTCAGATCCTGCTCAACCGGCTCGTTTTCAAACTCGATCCTGAAAAGTCGGTTCGTTCGACGCGGTTTGGAACCGACCATCACATCAATTGGTTCGGGCACGAGCCCGCCAAACTCGGCAGTTTGACCGCGCCGCGCGGTTTGGATGAAGTTACGCTTGCCGAGTTGCGCCGCCGCGGCCACCAAGTGACCGTGGGTCGCCCCGCCGCGACGGCGGTCGTGTTGGCGATCGATCGAGAGACCGGGATGAAGTCTGCAGTTGGCGAACAAGGCCGCAACGTCGCGGCGTATTAGTAGATTAAGTAGGTCTCGCGAGACCTACCGGTGATCAGTGCTGGTAGCGAGCTGAGGGTGTCCGGGAATTCGATCATTGTTTTTCAGACTGCGCGGTTTGCGATGCTACAATACGATATGCCGCGCAGCCGTCATTCCGGGCTGAGTCCCGGAATGACGAAAAGCTGGTGGCGGCCAGCGCTGAATTCCCGGACACCCTCAGCGAGCTACCAGTGGCACCTGGAGCCCATTATAGTGTTTGATCTTAGAAACCACACAATTCAAGAAATCAGGATGGCGAGCAATACGTGTCGAAAATTCAACGAATCTTGGTGACCGGCGGGGCAGGGTTTCTGGGATCGCATTTGTGCGAACGACTGGTGGAACAAGATCACGACGTGATTTGCCTCGACAATTTCTTTACCAGCCAAAAATCCAATGTGGTTCACTTATTGCCCCGTTCGAACTTCGAGCTGATTCGGCACGACGTGACCCAGCCGATTTGGCTCGAAGTCGACCAGATTTATAACTTGGCCTGCCCGGCGGCTCCCGGACATTACCAATACAATCCGATCAAGACATTGAAAACGTCAGTCTTGGGTGCGATGACCGTTTTGGGTATGGCCAAACGTTGCCAGGCCAAAGTCTTTCAAGCCTCGACGAGCGAAGTTTACGGCGATCCCGAAGTCCACCCGCAACCGGAATCCTATCGCGGCTGCGTCAATCCGATCGGCGTTCGAGCGTGTTACGACGAAGGCAAACGGGCAGCCGAGACGCTATTCATGGACTATCACCGCATGCACAAGCTGCGGACTCGAATCTGTCGAATCTTTAATACATACGGTCCGCGGATGCACCCGTTCGATGGTCGCGTCGTATCGAACTTTATCCGCCAAGCCCTCGCGGGGGAGGACATTACGATTTACGGCGACGGATCGCAGACTCGTTCGTTTTGCTACCGCGACGATCTAGTCGAAGGATTCATTCGGTTGATGAACGCACCGGACGGGTTGTTCGAGCCGATCAATTTGGGAAACCCCGGCGAGTACACGATCAAGCAACTTGCCGAACTCACGATCGAGCTGACGAAATCTAAGTCCAAGCTCGTGTATCGACCGCTCCCCGCCGACGATCCCACGCGCCGACAACCCGATATCACGCTCGCAAAAAAACATCTCCAGTGGGAGCCGACGATTCCACTGCGCGACGGGCTGCAAAAGACAATCGACTGGTTCCGGAAGATCGATCCCGAGCAATATCGCCCTCCGACGCCGAATTACTAGTGATTCATCGCCCCAAGAATCTTGTGTGCCACTGGCTCCGCCAGTGCGCATTTCCAATCAGGTTGAGCTGATCGGAAATCACTAGCAAAGCCAGTGGCACACAATCGAAAATTTATTCGTCAGCACTCTTGTCGTGCGCGCTGGTTAGTGACCATGTCCACCGAGTATGAAGTCGTCGTCTTAGGAGCGGGAGGCATTGGAAGCGCGGCGTTTTATCACGCTGCCAAACTCGGCCGAAAAGTCCTCGCATTAGAGCAGTTTGGCGCGGCGCACGATCGCGGCAGCTCGCACGGCCAGACGCGAATCATCCGCCAAGCGTATTTCGAACACCCCGACTACGTCCCACTGCTGCGGGAATCGTACGAATTGTGGCGCGAACTTGAACAAGCAAGCGGCAAGCACTTGTTTTTCGAGACAGGGTTGCTCGAAGTCGGCTTTCCCGATGGTCCCATTGTGCAAGGCATCCTGCGCAGTGCCGCTGAACATCGCTTAGCGATCGAAGAAATCTCCGACGCCCAGTTCTCGCAGCGTTTCCCGACATTTTGTAAAGTCACGGACCAAGTCGCACTGTTCGAACGCAACGCCGGATACCTGTTGGTCGAGCAATGCGTTCAAGCCCACCTCGACGCGGCCATCGCCGCCGGCGGCGAATTTCGACCGTTCGCACGCGTAAGCGATATTCGCCAGCACAAAACTCGCGTGCTGATCTCGACCGAACAAGGCGATATTTTTGCACATCACGTCATTGTCGCGGCCGGCGCGTGGACGGAACGACTCTTGGGGTGGCTGCGACCGGCGCTACAAGTTCGCCGAAAGCACCAATACTGGTTTCCAATTTCCGACCAACGGTTCCAGGCGAGTGCCGGCTGCCCAACGTATTTTTTTGAAACCGACGACGGACATTTTTATGGCTTTCCGATCCTCGAACGCGGCGTGAGCAAAGTCGCTCGCCACACCGGCGGCGATCCCGTTCTCGATCCGACAACCGTCGATCGGTCGATGGACCAAAATGAATTGGCGAAAGTCCGCGACTTTGTACGAAAACACCTCGGTCAAACCGTTGATCAGCCCGTTTTGCATTCCGTCTGCATGTATACGATGTCCGCCGACGAACACTTCATTGTTGATCGGCATCCCGAGATTCCGCAAATTGTCTTTTGCGCAGGGTTGTCGGGGCATGGTTTCAAATTTGCTCCGGCGTTGGGGCGATACCTCAATTCGCTTTCGGATGGCACGACCGATTCGCGATTTGATTTTTTGAAATCGTCGCGACCCGCGGTGCAGGATTCGCTTTTCACCCACGACTAATTCTCGCGAGGTCGTTTGGCGCGGACAGTGCAGCAATGCAACGACGCCCCCCTCCCGAGCCCTCCCCGCCGAGGGGAGGGAAAAGAATCTGCGTTCACTGGTTCCCTTGCTCCTGGCTGGGAACCAGTGCGGCTAGGTCAGAATTCGATCCCAACCGCCTCTTGCGTCGACGTGGGCTTCGATCGCTAGGCAAATCGCCCGCATGCGCCGAATCGTCTGGAGGACATCCGCAAATTGCTGTTGGGTATCGCTCGTGAATCTACGGCCGGCACGATCGCCGAGCCATTTCCGACACACCTGGTGGCTGCCAGCTCGAAACGCCCATGTCTCTTCGTCCACACCGTCGGCGACCACATGCTCACCGATTCGAATTTGACGTTGTACCCATTTCGGCTTTGTGATTGCGAGGTCGGCGTCCAAAGGTGAACCTACTGTCGCTTCATCGGGCGAACAACCGTGCCCGGCGATTGTTCGCGCTAAATTCTTGCCGCATTGAGCCAAGCAGCGAAAGGTTTGCTCGTTCTCGGTCACCGCGATGGGAATGAAATCATGTCGCATCGCGGCATGCCGCAGGGCTCGATACGACGACGAAAACGCGATCGCCACCAAATAGGCAAATAAATCGCAACCGGTTAACGAATCATGAACGGTGGATTCGCTCGCAAAGACCTCTATTCCTTTGCGCGACGCCAAGTCGAATTCGCAGCCCAGTTTTCGCGAGGCCAATTCGAGCAAACCGTCCGAAAAGTTATAGGGAGTGTCATCGTCCCAGGTCATCAGCGGAAACACATACTCATTGCCCCGATTATCCGAGCGCAAAATACCATCGATAGTCGGCCAGCGCGTGATCCAAAAATAGTTCGCCGAAATATCGTCCGGCGTTTGCCGCCGCGCGATCAGGGCCAGATTCTCTCCGCCGATCATCAAGCTAGAAACGGCCATGCGTCGCCAATCCACCATGCGGTGGTGCCAATACACGTAGCGATCATCCAGCGGGCGGTAACTGCAACGCCGAATGTGATCTTGCCAGTTGGAATCCGCGCTCAACAGGGCCCGGGCCTCGGCCAACGTCCAACCACGAGTATCCCCGCGGGGGTATTTGTGACTGCGACTTTTTTTGAAGAGCGATTCCCGCAATGCCGCGTCGCTCACGCGCGGATCGCGCAACGGAGCAATCCGCGCCAATACTTCAGCGCACTCAAAGCCAATCACGAGGGCATCGCGGGCCGTGACGATTGCGGATGATTTGCGAATGAAACACTGGTCCAATGGAATGGACTCGGCGAGCGATCGTTTCTCGAGCTTGGCGGCGACCTGAAACAAGAACAATGGCGCCGCGGGAGCCACGTTCAGCTCGCGCTGGGTAATACTCGACTCGTCGGCCAATCGATGCAGTTTGTCCGACGCGTCGCCGCGGTGAACGTGAAGTTCGATCTGCCGAGTTCCGCCATGCGAATCGGAATGCTTGGTGAGTACGGACAAGGCGATGCCGCTGCGAATGCCAAAGACATTCTCTTGCAGCGACCCGTGGTCGCGATTCGATCGGTCGTCCCCCCCTTGGAAATCGTGGACCTCAATCCGATCAAAAGTCTGAAGCCACTGATACCGCAAGCCGCGCATCGTGACGTGTTGCAAGAATCCGCGGTTGGTCAGCAGGGCGATGATCCCTCCGGATTGCTGAATTCGCCAGTGGGCGAATCGCAGAAACTGAATGTAGTGGTCGTAGAGCCACGTCTTTCGCTCGGCGATCGGTCCGTGTGCAGATTGAAAGTAGTCGACGGATCCGCCTGGGCCAGAATGTTGCCCGTGCATCAGTTTCCGCATTCCGGGGATCGCAGCGGCTTGAGCGGCCCCGTAGGGCGGATTGCCCACGATCACAAAAAACTGCGTACGGCGAAATCGATCCAACGGATCTGACGAGTTTACAGTCGCGCGTTGACTCAGTTGTTTCGCGGACCCATCCAATGTGGCCAGCGGATTCAAGTGCCAGAGCGCTAAATCCGCGTCCGCTGCAAAATCGAAACCACTTCGCAGCAAACTGGTTGCCAAGCGAACGTGGGCGCAAGCAAGCGGAGCCAATTGAATGTCGCACGCAAAGATTCGTGGCAGCAAGCGATTCGTCACGACGCTGGACCAGTCGTCGCGACAAGTCGCCGCTTGTTGCCGGAGCTGAAAATGCCGCCGCGCAACTTTGATGATTGCGCTCAAAAATGCGCCGCTGCCGACCGCGGGGTCGAGCAGATTGAGTTGTCGACCGGCCGATAGATCGTCCCCGCATTCCGCGACCGCTTCGGCGACCTCGTGCGCCAAGATCCCTTCCGCCTGGCCGAATTGATCGATCAGGTTTTTGTGGGCACGAGCAACAACAAATTCCGCCAGAACTCCCGGCGTGCAATAGAACCCGTGACGGCGTCGATTGCGAGGATCCATTGCCGCGAGAACACGTTCGAAGACATCGTGTCGGCTGGCTTCGGTCCAATGGCCGAGTGGCGCGATGAACGACTCCGCACTCCGCGAAGCGGCCATCGCGAATGCCCAATCCAAAATACCGCGCACCCCTTCCGATGCCGAACCAGCCAACCAATTTTGAATTCGAACTTGGTCCCCAGGCGAAGTCCGATTCCACCGCTGACGGATGAACAAGATCAAACCGAGCACGCCGAGCGGGCCGCTCTCTATGCTAGGATCAAACCTTTGGGCGATGTCGGGTGGTAGTTCCCGCGCGACGAAATCGTGCAAGCGACCTAGATGGCGCCGAACATCCATGCGATTGGACAAAAGGGTTTGGCTCATCGTTGGATTGAAGATTGCTCGGCTCGCGAGATCAACGGGTCGGGTTCATAAACGATTCCCTTCCTTCCCTTCCTCCCCATGCGCGTTTCGGGAGTAAGCGGCGATCTCGAACGGATTGTCATGATAAGCATCTTTGCCGATGAGCCACAACCAAGCTGAACTGCCTAAGTAGGCGAACAAGAAAAAGGGCCCCCAAATTTCGTATTGCCGAACGTGGACATGTTCGTGGTCCCGCGCGGTTTCCAGCGACGACGCCGTCTGACCCAAAATGGTATGCCCCAAAGTCAACGCCTGTGTTGCGTCGCCAAGTGGCGTATGGCAAATGAGCCAACCAACAAACCCGCCGTGAAATTCCAGGCAGCCCCGCCGAATTTGGACTTGGCCGCCGCTGCACAAACCGGCCAAGCCAACGACCAAGCCCAGGATCGTGTTGGGCAATGTCCAAACTATGACGATCAGTTTTATCACGCTCGGCATAGTCGATAATCCGGCAGCCCGTTTGAATAATTCACATCAAACCCAAAGGACGAGCTTTGATGTCGTGCCTTACTTGTTCCCTGTCCCCGAATCTGCACGCGCATGTAAGCCAAACAATTTGTCGAACATCGCCGCGTGCAGATTGGGGGAGAGGGCAGGGTGAGGGACCGAAACTTGAAAGTCACCCCCTCATCCTAACCTTCTCCCCCAAATTCGACGCGAAATCGTTTTTCGTGTTTGCACGATCTATTCCGCGTTGAATTTGAGGGAGAAGGAACAACAAACTCGGAAACTAAATGCTAGCGGACCAGTTCGACGCTTGGTGTGGGCAATCGGTAATGGCGAAGTGCTTTTATCAACAAAACTCGTAACTCGTAATTCGCGGCCCAGCTTGCACTTACGTTGCGGCATGTCGAATGTCTTACAGGATCAAATTTAGGTCGAGAAATGCTAAGGCCGATAAATTCAATTGGTTTTGGAAATGTCCCTAGAACAGATGCGTACCCCGCCTTCCGCTTGCTAGTCGTGGTTTCATGTTGCTTGTAGTTCGCGCGAGTCCGAGTGACTTGGCAGGGGGAGCGATCGGGCGAGGGCCGATAATGGCAGACCTAAGTCGTCATCGATGGATTCGAGGCGCGCAGCGCTTTGCGATCGCGCTGATGCTGGTTTCATGCCCAACCGCGTGGGGACAAGGCCCCGTCGGCTTGGAGCAGCTTCGCGACATCCAAACCCGGATTCAAAAAGTCGCGGCGGCCAACACGGTGGCGACCGTTTTGGTCTCCGATGGCGTCGGCTCCGGGTCAGGCGTAATCGTAAGCGCCGATGGTTTAGTCCTTACCGCGGGCCACGTGCTGACTACGGGGGGCAATCAATACAAAGTGACTTTGCCGACGGGTCGTGAGGTCAAAGCGCACCCGCTCGGAAAAAACCTGAATATCGATGCCGGAATGTTGCAGATGGACGAGCCCGGTCCGTGGCCGCACGTCGAACTGGGAAACGCCGACTCGCTCAACGTAGGCGACTGGTCGGTTTGCCTGGGCCATCCAGGGGGTTACGAGATTGGCCGCACGCCGCCGGTTCGGGCGGGCAAGATTCTTGAGTTTCGCCCGACCCAATTGATTACCGATTGCGCCCTGATTGGCGGCGACTCGGGGGGACCGCTGTTCGATCTCGACGGCAAGCTGATTGGAATTCACAGTTCGATCAGCGACTCGATTGCACTCAACCGGCATGTCTCGATCCGAAACTTTCGCGAATGCTGGGATCGGCTGCTCCGAGGTGAATCCTGGGGCGAACTCCCCGACCTTGCGGAATTGGAAGACGAAGAAGCGCCCCGCGCCGGGCTTGGCATCACCGTCGATCTTAAACAGCAGAATGGCAAAATCACCAAAATAAGACCGGGTTCGGTCGCAGACAAAAATGGATTTCAAGTCGGTGACATCGTGGTTCAGATCGATGGCGTCGCGATTCAATCACCCCAACAAATCGTTGACTTGATTGCCGACAGGACGCCTGGCGATTTGATCCAAGTCACTTTGGAGCGGAACGGTCAGCGTTTGCATTTCGAGGTGAAACTCGACGCAATTTAATTCGTGACCGCCGATTCGCAGGAAGCGAACGGGCGAGATGCTGAACTATGACAAGGAAGTTGGATGATCACTAGAAGTCGCATCGCACTTTGGTCGGCGGTCATCATTGTCAGCAACTTGTTCTGGACGCTGCCGGCTGATGCTCAGCTGAATATGGAAACGGAGAAGCTATTTGAGAAATTGCTTCCGGAACTGGATGCGACGCTCAAAACCAAGTTTGAGACGGCGATCCGGGAAAAGCAGAGTTGGATTGAATTCACACCCGAGGAGTTCATTCGCTTTCGCAGCCATCCTGCAAATCCTTTTGCCGGGTTGGACAAAATCGACCCCTTCGCGGAACCTGGGTTGATTCGACTTGAGTTCAAGATCCCCTCGATCCGAGAACGCGAGCCCGAATTGGGCGAGCGGCAGCACGCCGACCAATTGCAACCGTTTCAGTCAGTGTCTGCGCAGCTTGCGCCAAGCACGGTCCAAGTATGGGCTGACGATCAATGGGTCGCGATGGGGACGGTGGTGGTTTCCACCGGGATGATCATCACGAAGGCCAGCGAAGTAGAAAAAAAATCTAAACTCGTCTGCCGAGTCAGTGATCACGGTCTGCCGCGCGATCTGCCGGCAACGCTCTTGCGCGTCGACGAGCGAAATGACATCGCCTTGCTAAAGGTCGCCAAGAAAGACTTAACGCCCGCGAAGTTCGTCGACCGGGAAATTATTCCTGGCGCGTTTGTCGTAACGCCAGACCAAAACGGAAAGCCCTTGGTCATGGGCGTCACCAGCACCATCAAACGATCGCTCATCGGCGTCAACCAAGCGTACCTGGGGGTCCGCCCTATGAATGGCCCCGCCGGCGTGGAGCTTGCCGAAATCACCGCCGGGGGTTCCGCAGAACTTGCTGGCTTGCGCAAAGGGGATATTGTCACCCGAATTGCCGATTCCGAAATCAAATCGACGACCGACTTGGTCAATGCCATCCGGCTTCAGCAACCAGGTGACAAGGTCAGAGTCCATTATTCGCGCGATTCGCAATCGCACGACGTCGATGTGACGTTGGCAGGTCGCAATATCGGCGGCGAGCGGGCGGCGCGCTTCAATGTAATGAATCAATTTGGCGCAATCCCCAGCGGCCGGCGCGATGATTTTCCCATGGTTTTTCAACATGACTCGCCGCTGTTGCCGGAATACTGCGGCGGCCCGTTAATCGACGTCGACGGAAACGTGATTGGCGTGAATATCGCTCGCTCCGGTCGCGTCGCTAGTTATGCGATTGGAGCGGTCGAAATCCAAGCGATAGTCGACCGACTGCTGCGCGAAGACGTGGCCGCGAAGCAATAGGGCGCTCGCATGTCGCGGACGGATTTTTCCATTCGTTTAACGCCAAGCCAAAAGCGCCGGCGAGAGTAGGAAAGCGGTCGCCTAAGGAGAGTCCTGAAATAGTAGCGTGACTCGTGGAGAGCGAAGCTTGTGGAGTTGTGTTTTGAGTTGGGTTGGGGTTGAGAGTGGTTTGGGATTTGGGATTCGAGGTAGAGTAGCGTTTGGGGGTGCAGTTGTCAGTGGACA
>JBGTJE010000005.1:0-89800 GCA_041745295.1 Pirellulaceae bacterium
GACCGGGGTGTTCCCGGCGGCGTCGCGTGCCGAGTCTCCGTTCAGGGCTACGCCCTTCACTCCGACTCAGCACGCGGAACACTCCCCGATTCTCTCATAACGACTGGTACAACAATCGGGAAGGGATCAGTGTTAAGTCAAGCGATCTACTTCAGCTTTGTCACGCTCGCAACGCTTGGCTACGGAGACATTGCGCCTCTCACTCCACTGACGCGCGGATTGGCTAATATCGAATCGATCGTCGGGCATTTGTACTTGGCGGTATTGATTGCTCGGCTCGTAAGCTTACATGGCAGCCACGAACCGCGTGGTTTGCTCAAACCGAACGAGTCGACTTTGGTAAATGAGGCGCACGAATAGAATCAGTATTGTTGTTTTGGGGCACAAGCAAACATGAAAAACGCGCGGACGGGTATTCTCAAAAGGCTCGCGAGTATTTTTCTCGCGGGGCTTCTGGTTGTGTTGCCGGCAGTCCTTACGATCGGAATCGTCGTTTGGGTTGCGGGATTCATCCATGGATTAATTGGACCGGGCACGACCATTGGAAACGGCCTGCGATCGCTCGGGCTCCATTTTGTTGCAAATAGCGCGGGCGCCTATGTGATCGGATGGGTGTTTGTGTTAGCCGCCGTTTTTGGCCTCGGTCTTTTGGTCAACATGGGTGCCAAGCGATTTTTGCAGCGATTGTTTGACGCGGTCGCCAAGCGAGTTCCCTTGATCGGCGGACTCTATGGGACCTCGAAGCAGTTGGTTGCGATGTTCGATCAAAAGGGCGAAACCGACATGAAAGCGATGAGCGTGGTGTGGTGCTTTTTCGGCAAAGATGCCGGCGCTGGCGTATTGGCGTTGATGCCTTCGCCGGAACGATTTCACATCAGCGGCCGCGATTACAACGTCGTAGTCATCCCCACGGCGCCCGTTCCGTTCGGAGGCGCATTGGTATTCATGCCCGTCGAAAGCGTCAAACCTGCTGACATGTCGGTCGATGGACTCATGAGCATCTACGTTTCGATGGGCATAACGACGCCGCAATTTTTAAGTGATTCGAAAAAACAAACCAGCGCGTCGTGACCGAAGGTTTTGATTTGCGGCGCGTATGCCGTCGTCGGGATGCAGATGTCTATCGCGGCCAAGCTGGGTCTGCCGGCGGTCGTCCTTGGCGGTGTGGTGAATGCCGTAAGCGGGGGCTTGCTCCGTGACATCGTGATGCGGCAAGTACCCGAGTTGTTCAAGCCCGGTACGTTTACCGGGGTGGCGGCTTTGGCGAGCTGTTTTGTGCCTTCTGTCGTGAAGAGCCGAAGCTCTCCGCGGTGCCAAGGGTTTCATCATACCCTCGTCCTATTCGAATAGAGTCATTCCTGGTCGTTTGCGTTGTGGCGGTGCGGGGCACGAGCGCAAATAGCTCAGCACGTCAGAGAGTTGAGCGGTCGCCAACGCCAGGCAGGAATCAGCGCCGCCATAGTACATGCGGATCGCGCCGGTGACCGGGTCGAGAATCCAACCACACGGGAACACCACGCCGTTGACATCGCCTTGTCGCTCGTACGGCATCTCGGGAGAAAACATCCACTCGTCGCTGCGCCGCAAAACTTGCCACGGATTTTCCAAGTCGAGCAGCGCCAAGCCAAGTCGGTACAAACACCCGCCCGGAGTGTGTCGCACGCCGTGATACATCAGCAACCAGCCTTCGGGCGTTTCCAGCGGAGGAGGACTGAGGCCGATTTTGTTGGCATCCCACCAAGCGCCGCGCCGCGCGTGCAGCAAGATGTGGTGATCGCCCCAATGGGTAAGGTCGGGCGAAAAGGAAAGCCAAATGTGTGCACCCGAACTGCCGGTAGATACCGGGCGATGGATCATCGCGTAGCGATTGCCAAAACGGCGCGGAAACACGGCTGCGTCCTTGTCCTCGGGGGGCATAACCGGCCCGAGTCGCTCAAAGGACTTAAAGTCCTTCGTGCGAGCCAAGGAGACCATCGGTCCGCTCGGCGAATAAGCGGTGTAGGCAATGATCCATTCATCGCGTTCCGCCACCCAAGTCAAGCGCGGGTCTTCCACTCCCCAGGCTTCTTCCGAGAAATTCGTCGGATCCGGGGCGAAGCTAGGTTTGGAATCAATGTGCCAATTCGATATACCATCGTTGCTCCGCGCGACGGTCAGGTGGGAATGGCCACGGCGATCCTCCACGCGGACGAGCAGAATGGTCTCGTCCCCCATTTGACACGCCCCCGCATTGAACACGGTATTGGCCGGATAGGGCCAATCCTGCGCCGTGAGGATTGGATTTTCGGGATGCCGCTGAAAAAGCTCCGTGTACAAATTCGGTTTCTTCGATTCCCGTAGCATTCTGAGTCCTTGAATTAAGTTGGATTGTCCTTGGATTCCGCCCGTTTACCCATCGGCTCCAACCGTTTGCAGGTCGCCTGTCCGCTGGACTCGATCGCCAGAACTAAGCAGCTCAGTCCACAGAAACGCGAGCGTCGATTCCGCGCCTTGGTTCCGATTGACACCATTCTGGTGCAAGCCGTCGAAGCAGGACCCGTCCCGAACATCGGCCATCGGATGGGCCAAACTGTTCTGACCGCGGAACCAACGATGAGCTCGCCAAAAAATAGACAGGTATTTGTCGTCACCGCGCAGCTCCAAACCAGCCAGCGCTGCGGCCGCCATCGTGGCAGCCTCGATGGGTTGTTGGTCGTACAATGACTTCTCTTCACCATGCGAATACCAATCGCGATTGCCGATTGGCCAAAAGACGTTGTCGGCTGTTGTCACCAGATCGAGGAACGCGAACGACGACTCGGCAACCGTGAGATAGGCCTCTTTGGGCCAGCGCTCGGCCGCGTCGAAGAGCGCGTGCGGCAATACGGCATTAGCATACGTCAGCCGCGACTCGAACCAGGGCCAGTCCGATCGCTGCGAACGGTGGAAACATTCGACCAGCCGGTCGGCGGCGAGTCGAGCGACATCTTCCAATGGTCCAATGTCGGAAGCGCCCCGGCGCCACAAATGGGCCCACGCTTGAATCACGTAAGCTTGCGCTCGGAGGCTCCGTAGTTCGGCCAGCGTTGGTAGAACAGCGCCGAGCAGTTCACGAGCCAGCGCGCGGAATCCAGCTGGCAGACGGCCGCCGAGCACTTCGGCCAAAGCCAGAATGGCTTGGCCCTGGCAATCTCCCGTTCCGGCCGCATCCAACCAATCGCGTTGGTAGCTGAGAAAGTTATGGAACCCGCGAACCGGGCAGCGAGCATGTTCCATAAAACTCAAATAGCACGCCACGCGGGCAAGCATGCGCTCATTTGGACGTTGGTCCCACAAGCGCGCACAAAGGCGAAGCGCTCGGGCATTGTCATCGGTCGTATAGCCGCTCTCGCGCCGCGGAATGCTATAAATGGCGTGCTGAATCAGGCCGGTTGAGTCGGTTAGGCGGTCCAGGTGATCGAGCGCGAGACCATTGCAATCGTGCATTACATTCTCCTTTGGAAAAGCGGTTCACGCTGACTCGTGCTGCTGGTTGCTGGGCTGATGCGAATGGGTTGAGTCGATTTTTTTTGACTCTGGGTCGCAACCTGTCCGAAGTAATCCAAGGTTTGCCGGCCCACGTTGGGCCAAAACATCGGCTTGGCATATTGATACGCCCTGCGCCGAGTTTCGGCTAACAGTGGAGCATCTGTCAACAGCCGGAGCGTTGCTTCTGCCATCGCAGCGCTATCCGCGAAGGGCACGAGTAGGCCCCGCCCATCGGCGAGAACTTCCTTGGCGTAAAGATACGGCGTGCTGACCACCGCCCCAACGGCTGCCATGGCGTACGCCATGGTGCCGCTAGCGATTTGGTCTTTTCCTGGATAGGGTGTCACGAATACATCACAAGCCTGCAAATGTGTGAGCAGTGCCGGGAGCGAGAGATATTTGTTGACAAACCGCACGTTGGCGCCAACGCCAAGCGATTCGGCGAGCTCGACAAGCCCTTCTCGATAGACCTCGCCCTCGTGTCGTTTCACCTGCGGGTGAGTCACGCCTACGATCAGGTAGGTAGCGTCTGGGATCGCCGCGACGATCTGGGGCATCGCCCGAATAAAGTGTTCCAATCCCTTGCCGCGATTGATGAGTCCAAATGTGCAAATCACGGGGCGCCCCGCGAGCCCGACTTGGGTTTTGTGACGTCGATCGCGATGGAACGAGACTTCGGGAACACCATGCGGAATCACTCGTACGGTGGATCCTGCTACGCCATAGACATCGCCGAGCAGCTTCGCGGCAATCTTCGTCATCACGATGATCCCCCGGCTGCGAGCCGCCAAATCCTGGACCAAGCGCCGCGGAAGATCTTCCGGCTGTGTCAGTAATGTGTGAAACGTCGTGACGATCGGCTTTTTGCAGTGGCGCGTGAAGTCCAATATCCGACGGCCCCAGGCCTCGGGATACAAGCCGAACTCGTGCTGCAGGCTGACCACGTCGCATGGTCCGTCGTTAGCAACTTCCGCCGCCAAGCAGTAGGCGTCGGGTCGGCTGTTATCAACAACGTGAACGACCCGTGAATCGTTGCTAGGGATCGCGCGCGTTTTCTGAATCGCCGCGACCGAGGCAACGCACTGTCCCGCCGCTACGTCCACCGCATCGGCGGAATCCTTGGTGAATGTTGCCAGTCCGCATTCTTCTGGCGGATAGGTCGATATAAAAAGGGGACGAGCGGAATTGATTGGACCCCTCCTGTGTTTCTTGTCGAGCAATCGGCCGAAAACACGATTTTCTTCAACGGCTGACAGGGCATTTGCTTCAGGCAGCACTCGGCGGAGGCGCATCCCTCATTGATTTAATTGCATTCTTAGAAATTCGCGAAGTCGGCATTCTTGTCGAGCGATTCGATGCAGATGGCGATGTTCCGGTTGTTCTGCATCGTGGTCACGCGGATCCTCCGACCCAGCTTCAGGCTTTCCGCGGTGCAGATCGCACCGTCACAAGTGAGCAAGGCATCCTTTGCTACAATGTGGGAGTGTTCCTTTCCCTCCAGGTTTCTGATCATCAGCTTATTGTCGATCACACTGATCACTTTGCCTTCAACCGTGTTCGTCGCGGCGTCGGACTTGATGGCAGCGGCATCCAAAGCGGCCGCTTTCTTTACGTCATTTACTTTGGACACAATCGGTTCCTTTTCTCACGAGATGCATGAACCCTCCAACGGAAGCAATATGCCTCCGGCACGAGTTCATGGTCGGTAAGTGCGATCGCCGCACGCCTTCAATCGTTCTTATGCCTTCAGTCCAAACACAATCCAAGAAAGGATTCCCATTACCGCTTCTCAAAACAGAACTGAAGAACGCGTCATTTTCTCGAGCGGCCCGAGCTTCGTTGCCCGTCCGAAAGAGTGAGCACGTTTCAAGAATCTCAAGCTCACCCCGTCCGAAAATCGAACGCCAGAAGATTCCACCCCATGTTGCTAAAGGCGCTCGCTACGCACAGTTTCTGCCAAATCTCAAGGCGTTATCGCAGAACCTAATCGTCGGCCTCAAAACTAAGCCTGACTCTGCATCTGCCGATTTCCAACGCATTGACGAGGGCGCCCGATAAGGGACGACCGCCAACGAAGTTAGATGCGTTGCATTTCCCGTTCGCAAAGAAGTGGCGAGCTTTCTGGCGGCGCTGCCGCACGAAGCACCCAAGGGTGCAAATATTGCGTACTCTCGACTCTCGCCCGACATCGAACATCATACGCGATCGCGGTTGGCGCTACAAGGGCGCGCCGACCATTGGTATCGTCAAGAATCAACTCCGCCAATGATCTCAGGCCACGGTTTAATGTCGCTATTCGTGGCGTGTGAACGTTATCTCCATGACTTTGACAAAGTCGCCGTCGCCCTCGGGCTTTTGATAGCTAACCACGACTCGCGTGTTTTCGTCTTTGATGGAGCGGACTTGTTTGCCATCGACAAGGTCGCCGCTGTTGGGATCGATCTCCTTCCCCGTGAGCTCGACCGATTTGGTGCTGGCATCGTATTTGCCCTCATACTGACTCATGAAGCCATTGGCGGAATCGACCCAAGTTGCGACGAAGCAGTTTCGTTTGGCGTCGAATCCATACACACCGTGACCTTGGAACGACTGCCCGCCGAACTCGCCCGCAAATTTCGCAATGATCCAATTCGCGCCGAGCATCTCGTTCGTTTCGGTCGCCCCGAAGATAATCGGTTCGCCCTCCTCGCCTTGCGGCCACATTTTCAATTCGGCCTTCCATTTGCCCACGTTGTGCTGGAGCCAAGCAGCTTGGTCGGCATCTTGACCTTGTGCCGCCAAGCCAAACCACAGCCAGACTCCAATCATCAATTCCATCAAAGGTTTCATCGCGCGCATTTCGTTCTCCTGGGGTGAAGCATCGAGCTCATATCATATCCTTGGCTTACGCCGCAGCCGAGCACTGACACGGGCAGCGGCGAGCTTTGTCCAAAAACAGCACGAAATGCTGGTGACCAACGTATTCGACGAACGAAACTCGAGGACAACCGTCACACTCACTGTACTCTACTCGTCGCCCGAAGCCCGCGACGGCGCGCGCCGCACCGGCATGGCCGAGGGCATGGCCGCCGGCTATGACCGGCTTGACGAATTGTTGGTATCACCCGCAACGACAACGGCGGGAGCTCGACAAGTATGAATACGTGCCCTTCAGGACTTGCGCTCGCCTATCGAATCGTTTTCGCCGTTGTTGGCTGCTACATCGCCGCGCGACTTGGTCCCGATCGGCCGATGCAGCACGCCTATGTGCTTGGTATCGTGGGTCTAGTGTTGGGAATTATCGGCGCCGCGGCGACGTGGAACGCAGGGCCAGGATTGGGACCCAAATGGTATCCCCTCGCGTTGGAGAAAATGTATGCCTCGTAAATCGAAGGCCGCTCTGGCTCAATCGACCAAGAAACGTCGGCCATTGCGCAAAAAAAAATCGTCCACCGATCCAGGGCTCCCGCTAAGCGATCAAGTCGATACGGCGATCGCGTCTCTCAAGAAGCTGAGCACCCAGAAGGACCGCGACAACCTCGCACGGTTCGCGATTATGAAAGCGGAAGATATCGTCGACAAAGCTTTCGGCGTCTCGATGTCAAACATGCAAAGCGTGGCCAAGCTCCTGGGGAGAAAGCACGAACTCGCCCTCGCCCTTTGGGACAGCGGCTGGTACGAAGCCCGGATGCTGGCCTCGCTCGTCGACGACCCCGCTCTTGTCACGCCGTCGCAGATGGACCGCTGGTGCCGAGATTTCGACAATTGGGGAATCTGCGACACCGTCTGCTTTTGCTTGTTCGACCGGACGCCGCACGCGTGGTGCAAAGTCACGCAATGGTCCCGCCGCCGCGAAGAGTTTGAAAAACGGGCGGCCTTTGCCCTGTTATGGGGCCTGACGGTACACGACAAAGCAGCCGACGACGGACGGTTTGTCGAAGCACTACGTCTGGTTGAACGCGCAACAAGCGATGAACGGCACTTTGTCAAGAAGGCGGTCAACATGGCACTTCGCGCAATCGGCAAACGAAACGCGGCGCTCCACGCCGCCGCGGTTGCTGTGGCCCGGCGACTCGCGACTTCGCCGCATGCCACCGCTCAATGGATCGGAAAAGACGCTGTCCGGGACCTCACTGGTCCCTCCGTCACTCGCCGCCTCGCCGCCCGTCGCCGCTCCGCAGTTGAGCGATCATCAAAAAAATGAATTCCCCGATGTGAGCCGGCCTCGCTTGAGGTGGGCCAGGCTACACGGGTATGGTAACACTCTATGATAGGTGTTGTCGTGTTTAGGTCGGCAAAAGCATGTCCTTTCGCAGAGCCAAAGGCGACTATTAAAGCAAACGACCCCGCGACACAATTATCTTGTCTATTATGAGGCGGCTGTGGCAACCAGCAACTCGCAACTTCGGCTCACCGTTACGGATGCATCGGCCCGGTACTTGGAGAAAGGCGGCAAGACCAGGTTCGTACTATCGGCCGAGAGTGGTGCCGCGATTGTCGGTCGACTGCCCGAGGTGGACGTTCAATTGCTCTCACATGGCGTCTCTCGCCGACATGCCGTTATCGAACACGATGGCAGCAACTGGATGATTCGCGATATCGGCAGCAAGGCTGGTACGCGAGTAAATAAAACCACGTTGTCGGCAAGTCAGTCTCGGACTCTTCGGTCCGGTGATGAAATTCAACTTGGACCGCTTATCTTGAACGTGCACCTGGCGGCAGGCACCGACGCCACGTCGAACCTGTTGTTGCAAGGGGATGATGATACGAGCGACCGGACGTCGATTTTCGGACGAGACCTGCTTGGCGCCGTTTCGGCAATCCCCGAGGCAGAACTCAATGGGTTAGCGCAATATCGTTTAGCGGTCTTGTTGCAGTCAGCTGCCAGTCTGACCGAAGCACCTGATGTTGGCACCCTTGCCGAAGCGATCACACAGTCGGCGGCTAACGGGACCTCAAGCCCGCGTGCCATGTTGATTGGAACGACTCCGGATGACGAATGGAATGTCTTGGGCCAATTTCCCGGGGAAAACTTTGGTGCGGGCGAAATCGAAATTAGTCATTCGCTGGTCGCGATGGCGCGACAAGGGAAAATTGCCCAGTTACAATCCGATATCGCTGACAATTCTGAGCAGCCCATGTCCATTGCGAGTCTAAATATTCGATCGGCGATATGCGCGCCACTCTACGTAGACGACGGCGTGGTAGCGGTCCTCTATCTAGACACGCGCGGAAGCGAAAATCCGATAAAGCGAGATGCTGCTGCGTTCTGCGTAGGGTTAACCCAACTGGGCGGTATGGCATTAGCCAATCTCAAGCGGGCCGAATTGGCGCGGCAAGAGAAGGAGATGCGAGACGAGTTGGTAGCCGCCCGAACCGCGCAACAGCAGATGATCCCCGAATTGATCGGAGAGGTCGGTCCAGTGCGATACGCCTTAGAGGCTGTGCCTGGTACCATCGTCGCCGGTGACCTGTTCGACATTATTCTCCTCGACGAAAATAGCACGATGGTGTTGTTGGGGGATGTCGTGGGCAAAGGAGCTGCCGCCGGCTTGATGATGGCAACCGTGCAAACCTACTTTCGCGCCCGAAGTAATCCTCATGTCGACTTATCCCATTTGCTCAACGAAGCCAATGCCTATTTCTTCGAACGATTCAAAGGGCGGGGTTTTGTCACTCTTTGGATTGGGATGTTCGAAGCAACGTCTCGCCGAGTTCGATACGTCGATGCCGGGCACGGACATTGGTGTGTTTTCAAAGAACTGATCGGGCCCCAAACTTTAGAGAGCGACGGCGGACCGCCGATTGGAGCATTTCCCGACTCAGCCTATGCCTTGGGGGAACTTGCGATGCAACCGAACGACCGTCTGATCGTTTTCAGCGATGGACTGGTGGAACAGCATGATGATAAGGGAGCGATGTTCGGAGATACCGATTGGTTGAAGTGTTTGTCGTCGAGCCGTTCGGCCGTGGAGGACGTCCAAGTACTCCTGAAAGCCCATGGCGCGTTTCGAGGACTGGTTCCGTTGTCTGACGATTTGACGATTGCCTCTATTGAGTGGATTCAAAGTTGATTGGAGGAGCGAGCGGCATGGTCGAATTATCGGTTGCAAACGTGAATGGAATTGCGGTCGTTGATTTTCAGGAAAACGAAATTCTGGACATCGAAAAATCGAGAGCGATCGCTCTCAAGCTCGCCGAGATTGTCGACCGCGGTGCCGTCTCCAATCTGTTGATCGACTTTCGATTCGTAAAGCTGATTACGTCTTCGATGATCGACGAGTTGCTTCAACTTCGCAAAAAATGCACGGTCTCCCAAGTCCGTTTGATATTCTGCAACCTATCGAACGATCTAACCGACGTGATGAAAAAACTTAAGCTCGATAAAATATTCGAAATCTACGAGTCGCGCGAGCAGGCAGTCATGGCTTTTGCGACGGTAAAAACATAATTTCCGACTGCGACGGCTCAGAGGATATTTCAATGAAGACCAATTCAATTCAGCGCGGGCTACTGTTGATTGTGACGCTCGCGGTCACGGCACCGTCGGCATTGGCCCAGGACGACGCGGATCCCAAATCCGGCGATAAAATCCTGAGTGCCTGGGTGAAAGACCTCAAGAGTCCCGACCTCGAAGTGTGGCTCGAAGCGGTTGAGCGAATCGCCGATCTTCGCAAGAAATCGCTCCCCGCGATCGACGCCCTCGTCGCCGCGTTGAAAGTTGAGGACGCCACCGTCCGGGCCCTCGCCGGGGACGCATTCAAATTTCTCAACGCCGATCCCAAGCTCTCAATTCCGGCGATTCGAGAGGCAGCAAAACACAAAGACAGCATCGGCCGCAAAATGGCCCTCGAGACCCTGCAGTTCATCGATCCCGAAGCAAGTGACAAAGACCAACCCTGACTGCCAATCTCGATGGGAATTTTGCCGTGCGAATTTCGAATCGACGTGAGTTTCTGGAAACTGCGGGAAAAGCAACGATCGCGTGCGGGTTGACGTCGGTGGCAATCCCCGACCCGATGGTAGGAAATTCGGCGCAACCGGAATACCGATTCGTTGACGTGCACGTGCACTTGGGACAACCGTGGAATGAAAGGGGCGAGTTGACGCCCACCATGCTGTTGCGCTGGATGGACGAACACCAGATCGCCGAAGCTTGGGTGTTGCCGCTCATCTCACCCGAGTCGTGGTTTTATCCGATCACCACCGAGTGGGTGCTGCAACAAACCAAACCGTTCCGCGATCGCTTGATCCCGTTTTGCGCCGTCGATCCGCGATCGGCCGTGATGGGAGGCAAAGATCCGTTTCGAGATATCTTGCGGCGCTATCGCGACGCCGGGGCACGCGGATTCGGCGAGCACAAATGGGGCGGCCCAATCGATGACCCAAGAAATATCGACTTGATGCAAGCATGCGCCGAAGTCGGCTTGCCCGTGCTCTTTCACTTGGACGGCGATCGCAACACCGATCAGCCCGGATTGCCCGGATTGGAAAAACTGTTGCAATCCGTTCCTGACGTAAAACTCATTGGACATGGCCCCGGTTGGTGGGCTTCGATTTCTCGCGCCGTCACGCCGGCTGATCTTAATAATTACCCTAAGGGGCCGGTTGAACCGGACGGGGCGCTTGACCGATTGATGGGAAAATACCCCAACTTGTACGCCGACTTGTCGGCTGGAAGCGGCTCCAACGCGATTTTCCGCGACCTCGAGTTTGGCCGCGAGTTCTTGATCCGCCATGCGAATCGAATCCTCTTCGGCACGGACTATTTGGCCGACCAGCAAGCCGTCCCCCAATTCGAACTTTTCGAATCGATCAAATTGCCCGCGGACGTCGAGAAGAAAATCTGCCTCACCAACGCTCGCCAATTGCTCGGCGACGTCGAATCGAAGCGGTGATCTTCAGATCGTTTAACGCCCAGCCGAAGGCGCCGGCGCCTTCGGCTGGGCGTTAAAAGATAACTTCGCCGATATTATCGAGTGCCGTACGTTCGGAGACGATTGAGAGCAGCTAATGTGCGCTGGGCACAGGCATTGTGACTCGGCATGGACTATCATGAACGGCCGTGATTCGCGACGAATACCTATCATTACATTTGAGGCCGAACCATCATGACCATGACGCGACGACGATTTGTAGCCTCCGCGTCGGCCGCGGCTGTCGGAATGAACCTGCTAAAGTTGCCCGCAGCATTCGCTGGCGAGCCTCGCAGTGCTCGACAAGATCCCTTCGGCGGTTTTCCAATTGGCGTCCAAAGCTATTCGCTGCGCAACTTCGAACTAGTCGAGACCGTGCGACACATCCAAGGGTTGGGCCTGCACTTCACCGAGTTCTACAGCAAGCATTTGCCACTTGATGCCACGGACGAACGGATCAGCGAGACTTTGGAGTTGCTCCGCGGGGCCGATATCAAATTGGTCGCCCACGGTGTCAACGAGTTCACGAAGGACGAAGTCGCCAACCGACGGATTTTCGAATTCGCGCGAAAAGCCGGTATTCGCAACATCACCGCCAATCCCCAGCCCGATTCCTTCGATAGCTTGGATAAACTGTGCGCGGAGTTCGATATTCGAATCGCCATTCACAACCATGGCCCCGGCGCGTTATACGACAAGATTCAAAATGTTGTCACGGCGGTGAAGGATCGGCATCCCCATATCGGGGCTTGCATCGACACGGGGCACTTTATTCGCTCGGCGGAAGATCCCGTGAAAGCCGTGCACGAATTGCGCGGCCGCGTGTTCGCGCTGCACGTCAAGGACGAAGCCGAACAGCGCGCGGATTCCCACAACGTCGTGATCGGCACCGGCCATTTGGACTTGGTCGGCTTATTCAAAGGTTTGCGCGAGACCCAGTTCCCCGCCGATGGTTCAATTTCTTTAGAATATGAAGCGAAACCAGAAAACCCGATCGAGGATATGCGGGAATGTTTGGAACAAGCCAAACAGGCAATCGCCAAACTGGGCGGCGTTGCACAACAATCAACAGCTCCCATCACCCAAGTGTTTGAGGCTTGCGCTCCAATTCCCTGCGAGCCTTTTCAACCGCGGCGTCGATTATTGCGGGGACGATCTCGTTGCGGTTGTTTTCAGCCACCGGCTCCGTAAACAAGTCTCCCGTGTACCACTGGCTCTGCCAGTGCCGGAGCATCACTTTCTATGCAAAGCTTACGCTCTACGTGGGAATGCCTGGTTTTCGAGACTCCTCGGTGCAACGGGCCGCGCGGTTGCCACTTCTACCATCCGTGTAAGATCCGGGACTCAGCCCGGAATAACGAATGTTAGGGCCCTTCCCATCGCTCAGGAATTGCCCATACGCTGCGCCGAGGGGCGGGACGAGAAAGTTTACGTCACTTGAGTGTTTCAAGTTTTTGCCCCATCTCCGCACGGGCTTTGTTGAGGACATCTTCCAACTTCACGGAGGCGCCCCCGCAGCGTTTGCTTTCGTCGGCTGCCGACATGAAGGCGTAGATTTCAATTGTCTCTTCTTCTGCGACGGGCGGCTGCCCGCTTGCAAAGAACTTGGCAATTTCTGCGACCAGACCGTCGTAGCCTTCGTAACCACCTGTCGATTGATGACCTGTGGTTCCCAACACGAGTCCGCCATATTCGTGAGGTTCGCTGCGCATCCCGCGAAACGCGCCGATCCTGCCGTCCCTCCAAACGCCGACCGCGACGTCGCTGTTCTCCGTGCTCGAACGCGAGACTCGCTCGCAACCCGTCCCCATCACCGTGAACAATTGCTCCACCCCGTGAATTCCGTACCAATACAAGTCGGGATGAGTCGGCTCGAGCATGCAGGGACTAAACGTATCACAGCCTAATACCTCGCCCACCAATTCCCCGCGGCGAGCGGCGAGCGCGTTTTTTGTGAACCGAAGACTGGATGAAGTGAACAGCGGTGTCTTGTATTGCTTTCCCAGCTCAAAAATCGTCAAGGCGTCGGCGAGCGAACCGGCAAACGGCTTGTCGACAAACACCGGCTTGTTCGCCTTCAATACGGGAATGATCTGCTCGAGATGCGTTCGACCGTCGTTGCTCTCCAAGAGCACCGCATCAACTCGCCCAATGAGCTCGTCGATCGATCCCACAATTTCCAAACCCATTCCACGGATCTCTTCGACGTAACTAGGGACGCGGGACACGCTGGATTGGATATCGAGGCTTCCTTGGGGATAGGCGCAGACGACACGACAACCATTCAGTGGCGGCGCCTCCGCGTCGTTGATCAATTTCGTGAACGCAATCGCATGGGACGTGTCGAGACCAATGATCCCGACGCGGATTGGCTCCGGCGCGGATTGCGCTAACGCACGCTCGCAGCTCACCAAAATTCCGACGACCAAAGTGGCCGCCTTCAGCCTCGCTGCCGTCACACAACATCCTCCTTGTAGCCGAATTCGCCAGAATTTGGGAGATCTCTGAGGTTTGACAAATTCAGGTGCCGCGCGGAACGCCGCTTCTGCCGAAAGTCTGGCGACTTCCGCTACGACGCGAAGGCCTGAGCGGCCGGAATTCCAACTGAGGGTTGTCATTTTCGTCCTATCCTCCTCTCAAGATTCAAGTCGAACTTCCGTCTAGTTTCAAGTAACGGCGTGCGTTGCCGTAACAGATATTCGCAATCCAGGGCCCGAGCAATGACTCGTCGTCCGGAAGCAGTCCGGATTTCACATCACTGCCGACCAATTCACACAACACGCGACGAAAGTATTCATGCCGCGGAAACGACATGAACGAACGCGAATCGGTGACCATCCCGACAAAATGAGCGAGCAATCCCGTTTGCGACAGTGCGTTGAGCTGCCAGCGCATTCCCTCGGCTTGATCCAAGAACCACCAGCCGCTTCCCAGTTGTAACTTAGATGCAATCGGCCCCATTTGAAAATTCCCCAACATTGTTGCGATCGAATAAGTGTCGGAGGGGTTTAAGTTATAGACGATCATCTTGGGCAACGAGCCTTCACGGTCCAATCGGTCGAGATAGCGTCCAAGCTGAGTCGCTTGTCCCCGATCGCCGATGGAATCGGCTCCGCAGTCGGCACCCTGCGATGAGTAAAGTCGTGAATTGTTATTGCGCAGTGCTCCCAAATGAAGCTGCTTCGTCCAGCCGGCCACGGCATCGAGGCGCCCAAAATACAACATCATGAAAGACCGATACTGGTTCGCCTCGTCTTGGCTCATCGGTTGTTTGCAGATCGCCTTGTGAAAAATCGCCGCTGCCTTCGTTTCATCGCAATCTTCCGCATGGCAATGTGGTAACCCGTGATCGCTCAGCCGGCAGCCCAATTGATGAAAGTCCGCGTGCCTTTTGGAAATCGCCGCCAACAGTTCGTCCAACGTGGCGATCGAACAATTGCCGGCTTGCTCTAGTTTTCGCAGCCAGGCGTTGAACAAGTCCGCACGATCCACGGCGAGTGCCGCGTCGGGTCGAAACGTCGGGTACATGCGCCACGGCGCAGAGACATTTTGAAAAGCTTGATGAGCCGCCAGAACATCCGCGGGATCATCCGTGGTACAAACCGCTCGGACGTTGAACTTTTCCAAGATGCTCCACGTGGTTAGTGGTTCTGTGCGCAGCCGTTCATTGATTTGGTTCCAGATTTGCGGCGCTGATCGTTCGTCGAGCAGCTCTTCGTAGCCAAAAAATCGCAGCAATTCCAAGTGCGTCCAGTGGTACAAAGGATTTCTTAACGTCCGCGGCACTGTCTGTGCCCAAGCCATGAATTTCTCGTAAGGCGTGGCATCGCCCGTGATCAACGTTTCGGAAACGCCATTGGCCCGCATCGCTCGCCACTTGTAGTGATCCCCAGCCAGCCAAAGTTCATAAAGATCCTTAAAGCGCCGGTTATCCGCCACATCACGTGGCGACAAGTGATTGTGAAAATCGAGGATCGGTTCGCCAGCGGCGAATCCATGGTACAGTCGGCGAGCCGGCTCGGACGTCAACAAGAAATCGTCGTGGATAAACGCCGCCATCAACCTCGCCTTATTCTTGCGCCCATCTGAAAACCAATCTCGTTCCCTCGCCCCTGCTTCGGGGGAGAGGGCAGGGTGAGGGGGCGTATGGGGTTTCAGATTGGCTCATAGTTTTCCGACGCTGCCAATCCCCGCGAGCCAGACCAACAATCCAATAATCAAGAAACATACGGCGAAGCATATCAGAACACCGATAATATCGCCCCAACGCGGCCGACAAAATTCCCAATCGCTCCCTGGAAACAGCTTGAGGTGATCGAATCGCTTGGGGTTTTGATATGACGCTTCCAACGCCGCGCGATCCGCGGCGGGATCGCGGTCCACGATCGTTTTCATTTTGACATAGTATCGATCGAGTGTTTCCGCTCGGTTGCGCGGCGTGATCCAACTCAAGCCGATTAACACCAGGAACGGCAAGAGCAACATCGCAAGGAGCCGCAGGGCCTCGCGTGTTGCCTTCGATGCATTTGGCAAGTCGATCGGCATCCACGCGGGCAGCAACATCGGCAACGCGAAGAACAGCATCAGCGAGAACAACATCGTCAGCCAAACGGCCGTCGTGTTGGCTCTTCGCCAATACAAGCCGATCCAGAAGGGCGCCGCGAAGAGGATCGGAATCTCCATAGCCGTTTTAAATTGGTCGAACACATTGGCGTAAAGCAACGCCACCAGCGAGGCGCCTACGATCAAGACCAGTCCAGTCCATCGCCCGACCGCAACACAATGTTGCTCGGAAGCCGCGGGATTGAAATAGGCGGCGTAAACATTGCGCACGACGAGCGCCGAACAAACCAGCATGTACGCGGACGCCGAACTCATCATGGCCGCCAGCAAACAGGCATACATGAGTCCCACAAGTCCCAGGTTAAGAGGCGCGAGGATTTCTCGCGAAGCCACTCCCCAAACTCGATCGGGATCGGCGGCGATTTCCAGGTTTCCCGCCAGCAGGGCCAGCGCGATCAGGCCCGTGATGGCCCAGCCGACCGTACACAACCGTTTGATGAAATTGCCGACGACCAGTCCAATTCGCGCTTCGTTTTCCCCCTTGGCTGAACCGCCACCGGTGGCGATAAAGTGCGGATGAACGACAATCCCCACCAGGCCCAACAACGTCAGCGACACGATATACAACAAGGGAAATTCACCGGCACTCGGCCCTTGAAAGAGGCTGAAGTAATCCGCCGAGACGCGTTCGTGCAGAATGCGAAATCCAGCCCCCAGTCCGTCCTTCGCCGGGTCGCCATATTTGTCGACCAGTGCTCGCAGTCCAAACGGAATCAAGATGAACGACAGGACGATGATCAACACGCCTTGAATGAGGTCGGTCCAATAGGCCGCCGTCAATCCTCCCAACACCCCGTAGATGATCACCGTCGCCGCCAAGATCGGTATCAACGCAAATTTGATGTCCACTCCCAGAAGCGTCTCGTACCCCAGCAATGGGACCGCGAACTTGGCGATTGCCGACAGCATCGTCGACAAAAAGAACATATAGAAGACCAAGGCATAAACGGTGAACGCCGCCCCAAGCGCCCGAGACTCATAGCGTTCGACAAACCAATCGCCGAGCGTCAAGTGCCGCATCCGCCGATACCATATCGCGGTGATCCAATAGATGGGCGTAATGAACAACCACAGCAGGGCGCTCCACACGCCGCTGAGCCCACTCGTCCAGACGGTCCGACCCACGGTGACCGGCTCATGCGCCCCCGTTCCCGCGCCGAAGGCAGCAAACGTCTGCAGCAGTTTGCCGAACGAGCGCCCGCCCAAGAAAAAGTCGGCTTGCGTTTTGTTGCGTCCCATCGCGCGAATGCCGATGACGATGATCAGCACCAAGTACGCGGCCAACATGAGATAATCAGGTACGCCCACGTCGAGATCATTCCTTGCTGCGCTAAATGCCTATCCACAACCTTTTTTGTTCCCTCCGCCCGACTCCGGTTCCCTCGCCCCGCTTCGGCGAGAGGGCTAGGGTGAGGGGGCGAACCCTGGTCACCCCCTTATCCTAACCTTCATCCCCAACAATTGACGCGGGTTGTGCGACGTCAACAAGTGGACGTCCCGCTGACTCAAACCCATCTGCTCAATCAGATTCCTGGCGGCATTCGCCAATGTCGTCGTCGAGCCCGCAAAATATCCCGGCTCATTCGGCAATTGTGTCCCGCCTTGCGCGGAGACTTCGACCTGTGCCCCGCCCAGCGAAAATGTCCCCGACCCCATTCCTGCACCGGCGATCGCGTCGGAAACGACAATGGCGCGCTCGCAGCCGATACTCTTTAAGAAGTTCCCCAAGACAAAGTAAGGCAAGTGCATCCCATCGGCGATCAAACAACACCACAGGCGATTGGATAAACTGAGTACGCGCTGGATGATATTGTCATGCCGTTCGAGCTGTCGGGGGCAGCCATTTCCCAAATGCGTAAACATCGATATCCCGGCGTCGATCGCCGCCTTGAGCTGCTCCAGCGAAGGGTCGCAATGACCGGCCGATACCGTGACGCCTTGTGCCGTCAGCATTTTCGTCACGCGCAGGTCCAAGTCTTGCTCCGGCGCCAGCGTGACGATGCGAATCAGTCCTTCGCCAACGTCGAGAATTCGTTGCATGATATCTGGGTCTGCAGGCCGCACGAACTCCGCCGGGTGTGCCCCGACAAAACCTGGTCGAGGGCTAATGAACGGCCCTTCGATATGCAAACCCCAAATGACATCTTGCAGCAACTCGTGTCCCGCTCGCAACTCACGCAACCGCCGCACGCGCCGGACCATCGTCGACATGTCCGCGGTAATGACTGTCGCCAACGCCCCCGTGGTCCCTTCATTCCGTAGTTTTTCGCAAGCGCGAAGCAGATCGCGATCCGACAGATCGTCGGCGTTGAAATCAACGCCAAAGCAACCGTTGATCTGCAAGTCGACGAAATCGTTTTGCCCGTTCATGGTTCAAAATCCAAAACTGTTAGCCTCCCATACAATACACTGTTTGCTGCCTGAAGCCTCATTCTTTCAAACGCCCCCTTAGCCCTCCCCACGCTGCGCGGGAGCTTTGCCCAAAAACAGCACTGGCAGAGCCAGTGGCACACAAGACAGAAGCGAATTTCCGTGTGCCATTGGCTCTGCCAGTGCTTTGATGACACTTTTTGGGCAAAGCGCTGCGCGGGGAGGGAATGAAGAACAGAAAACCAAAAACATTGAAGGCGCTACTCATCGCCGCCTGTCGAATCTTCATTCGTAATTCCTAATTCGTAATTAGGCGCGCCGAATCGCGGTCCAAATAGATCGTCGCGTCCGCATGCTGTCTCAGGATCGACGCGGGAACGTCGGGCGTGAGCGGACCCAAGACGGCGGCCGCCACCGCTTCGGCCTTTCGCGCATCGGGTACGGTGCAAACGATCATTCGAGCGCTCAGGATTTGCCGAATGGACATGGTAATTGCCTGGCGAGGAACTTCGGCCAGGCTGGTAAACCACCCTTCGCCGACTTGTTGCTGGCGACACCGATCGTCGAGATCGACAACCCAAAACGGTTCGGAAGTTTCAAAATCTGCGGGCGGGTCGTTGAATGCGAGATGTCCATTCTCGCCAATCCCGATCAGTGCGACGTCGATCGGGTGCGCCGCGATCAAAGCGGCGAGACGTCGACATTCTTGTTGGGGATTCGGACTACTTCCGTCAATCCAATGAAACGCACCGATGGGGACTCGCTGGGCAACGCGTTCGCGGAGGTAGCAGCAAAATGAAGCGGGATGTTGATCGTCGAGGCCTAAGTACTCGTCGAGATGGAAGGCCGTCATTTGTCCCCATTTAATCCCGGGCTCGTGTGTCAGCACTTCGAGCATTGCTTGTTGTGACGCACCGGTGGCGAAAACGATATTGGCCCGCCCTCGCTCAGCGATGGTCGCCCGAATCCGCGCCGCCGCGTCGCTCGCCGCCCTCCGCGCCAATTCGCTCGCGTTTTCCGCCACCACATATTTCATTTGTTAGCACCACTCCGGGACGCTGCGCAGCCGAATTGCGCTCGCGGCGATTATTTTTTGGCGTCGATCGTTTCTTCCGATGCGTCTGTCGCTGAGTCGTTTGGTGGGATCGCAGCCAGGACTTTGGCGAGGTCGGCCTGCAATCTGACGAGGATGGGCGTGCCGGAGTTTAGATCGGGCCGCATGATGGCGATCGCTTCGCGCAGAGTGGTCGCCGCTTCGTTCGATTGGCCTTGAGCAAACTGGGCCGAGGCCAGGGCTTGCATCGCATCGACCATCTCGATGGTCGGCATGCCGGCCACTTTGCGGGCGCGATTCAATTCGGTGCGAGCTTCCCGTTCCGCGGTTGCGAAATCGCCGCGGGCCAGCGCCAAGGCCGACGCGGCAACTTCCAGAGAGTTCTCGGCCGACTCTCTGCCGCCGCCGGCGCGGGCTTCGTTCAACGTTTTTTCCGCTTCGTCGAGCATTCCAGCCGCCACCTGCGCGCGGATCAACAGCGATCGCTTGTCGATGGTGAAGCGGTGATTGGGCCCGAACATCTCCGAGGCCGCGTTGACCGCAATATTAAGCGCCTCGATGGCCTTGGGATAGTTGTTCCGGCTCATGTAAACCGCGGCCAATACCTTGTTCAAGCTGTCGGTGCAGTCGCCAATCGGTTTGCCGGTGATTTTCAATTCCAACCCCAGCGCTTGGTTGGCAATTCGCTCCGCCTCGTCAAACTCTCCGACTTTGACTAGTGCGTGACAAAGATTGTTCAAGGTCGAAATGTATCGCGGGTGCATTTCACCGTTGACGTTCCGAACTTCACTCACCGCCTGTCGATGGATTTCCACGCTTTCCTTGAACTGCGCGGCTCTCAATAGAATCGACGACAACGAAATCAGTGCCCGAGTGCGAACATTCTGGGCCTCGGGGTCTCGTTCGTCCAGAAGTTCGAGTGCTTGCCGCGCTTCCTTTTCGGCATCCTTCAAGCGTCCGCGACGATATAGCAGCCAGGCGAGCAATTCGCGCGATGACGCGATTTTTGTGGGTTGAATGGGTTGGCTCGTTTCGCGAATTTCGATCGACTCGCGGAGGGCCGTCTCGGCTTCGTCAAGTTTGTCCATGTAATCGAGGGTGGAAGCTAAGTCGTAAAGCGAATCGGCCATTAAAGGATCATTGGACGGTAAAAATGTCCGCCGTAATCGAAGCGTTTCGCGGTGCATGTCCAATGCCTTGTCGTACTCGGAAAGATCTTCGTACGTCGTTCCGAGGATTGAGCGCAATTCGGCTTCCACATCGGGAAGATCCGCCAGCTCCGTTCCGACGCGGGCCGCGGTCGCGTCGAGGATTTCACGCAGCATAGTGGCATCCCGCCCCTGAGCCTTGGACGGGCCGACTGATTCGAGCATTTGTTTGAGGAACTGGGCGACTTGCTGCGACTTGGTGGCCGATTTGTCCGCTTTGGCTCGAGCATTCGCTTCGCGAAACAACAGCGTCGTCGAGACGGCCAGCCCGGCAATCAAAGTAATCAGAATCAACGCGGCCGCTGTCACTACTTCCCGATGGCGCACGACAAATCGGCGAAACAAGTAACTGGCACTGGGGGGCCGGGCCAGGACTGGTTCGTTGTTCAAATGTCGACGGATATCAGAGGCCAGGTCTTGCGCGGTGTCGTAGCGGCGAGTCCGGTCCTTTTCCAATGCCTTCATCACGATCCAATCGAGGTCGCCGCGCACGGCTTGGACCAAGCGCATTGGCTCCAGACCGTTGGACGACGCGGCCTGTTCAAGCTCCTTGGGTGCAAGTGACTTCAGCCGCGTCGAAGGCCGGAGCGCCGTTTGTTCGCGAATTCTGCGGAGCAATTCGTCGTGCCCACCCCGCTTCAGCTCCTGATTGTCGAACGGCATCTGGCCCGTCAACAATTGATAAAGAACGGCACCCAAACTGTACACGTCGGCCCGGGTGTCGAGGTCGTTGACTAACCCGTCCGCTTGTTCGGGGCTCATGTAAGCCGGCGTTCCCATGAACTGGCCGACCTGCGTATGCAGGCTGACATCGGTCAACGGTTGAGCGGTTGCTTTGGCGATTCCAAAATCGATGACCTTGGGCTGCGCCCCAGCATCCAAATCACAAACGAGAATGTTCGATGGCTTTAAATCCCGATGGATGACCCCTTTTTGGTGCGCATGCTGAACGGCCAGGCAGACGTGAATGAAAAGATTCAATCTGGCGCCCGTGCCGAGTTGGCGCTCATCGCAATAAACATTGATCGGTGAACCGCGCACCAATTCCATGACGAAATACGGGCGCCCGGTCGCAGCAATTCCGGCATCCAGAACTTTGGCGATACCCGGGTGGTCCATGACGGCCAGAGCTTGGCGCTCTTGCGCGAATCGGGCGACCACTTCGCGAGAGTCCATTCCCGACTTGAGAATCTTCAGCGCGACCTCGCGCTGAACAGGCGCGGATTGTTCAGCACGCCATACGGTCCCAAAACCGCCTTCCCCCAATCGCTCGACCAATCGGTAATTTCCGAACTGGTCGCCAGGCGTACCGTCCTGGCTCCGCTGACGGACATCGAATGAGCTGTCGTTGCCCGTGTCATCATGCCCTAGCGTGGAATCAATTTCAAATTGCGCTCGCGGGTCGCGTGTCGGCCGCGGGTCTTGGGGGATCATGAAGCCGCTCACCATCAAAGGCTAGCCAAAACGGGCTCGGGAAATCGGTTTCGCAACGATGGTCGCTCGCAAGAGATAGCTTACCATCGGGCAGTACCGAAGGCACCGGCGACATGCACCCCGTTCATTTAACTTCAATCCGGTTATCATTTTACTGATAGAGTCGGCGCCCGAACGAATCCACAAACCCATGAGGAGCAAAAGATGGCATCGATTACGACGCACGATGGGACGAGTCTCTACTATAAGGACTGGGGCAATGGTCAGCCCGTGGTCTTCAGTCATGGTTGGCCGCTCAGCGCGGATGCATGGGAGGATCAGATGTTCTTCCTTTGCGAGCAGGGCTTCCGAGTCATTGCGCACGATCGGCGTGGCCACGGGCGATCCAGCCAGCCGTGGCATGGAAATGATATGGACACGTATGCCGACGATCTGGCGGAGCTCATCAGCGAACTTGATTTGGAAGACGCCGTTCTGATTGGCCACTCCACCGGTGGCGGCGAGGTGGCCCGCTACATCGGCCGTCATGGCACCTCACGCGTTGCCAAGACAATTCTCGTGGGCGCGGTCCCACCGCTGATGCTCAAGACTAAAACCAATCCGGGTGGCACACCCATGGAGGCCTTTGACAAAATTCGCGCGGGGGTTCTCGCCGACCGCTCGCAATTCTTCAAAGATCTCACGATGCCGTTCTACGGTTACAACCGGCCGGGGGCAAAAATTTCGGAGGGCGTGCGCGAGTCATTTTGGTTTCAGGGAATGATGGCCGGCTTCCCCGCTTGCTACTTCTGCATCAAGGCGTTTTCGGAGACGGACTTGACCGAGGATCTCAAGAAATTCGATGTGCCCACACTGATCCTGCATGGCGACGACGATCAGATCGTGCCGATCGCTGACTCAGCGCAACTCGCGGCCAAGCTCATCAAAGGCGCCACGCTGAAGGTCTACCAAGGTGCCCCGCACGGCATGTGCACAACGCTCAAGGACCGGGTCAACGCGGACCTGCTTGCGTTCATCAAGTCTGACGTGTCAGTGTCGGTCTAACCATGCTAAGCCCCTATGTCTGAAGTGAGCCGTTTGATCGAATCCGCCCAAGCGGGCGACTGTCCTTCGTTTGAACCGATAATCGTGCCCTCGTGGAAAAAGCCAAGCGGACGCTCTGCATGCAGAACGCCCGCCGGATCATTCACGCTGGATGGTACAAATACACGCGAGACGTCAATCGCCGGTGCCCAAGCGCGGGTCAGCGATTACCACCTCTGAATACGCAATCCGAAAAGGACGTTATGCGCCGTGGTGTCGGTCGTAAAGCTTGCCGAGCCGATTGGAGTACCCACATCGAGACTGAATTCATCCGTTTCAAAGAATCGGTACTCCACGAACAGTTCGGTACGTGAGTTTAGGCAGCTCGAGATACCGACGATGCCTTGATAGGCCCACGAGGAATCATTCCATTCGACGCTTACCGGAATCGTTGGTTCGATGACTTCGAGATCTTGAAAAACGACGCCCGAGCCCACGCCGACGTAGGGATTGAATTTGCTCTTGGGACAGAAGTCGAACAACAGATTAGGCATGAACGCGTACATATTCAATGAACCATCCAAGTCGACGGCTCCGATCGGCTGGCCACCGATCAAGACACCGCCGTTTTCCACTGACGCCGTACGATAGGTAAAAGTCAATTCGCCGCGCATGCGTCGTCCGATGCTGCGACCGACCGCGCCGCCGGCTGCCCAACCGGTTTCCGTTGCGAGGATCGCGTCAAGGTCTAGCGTTCCACCATTCCCGTCATCTAGGTCGAGGGAATAAAAGATGTCCTGAAAATCAGAAACTCCACCAAAGATTGAATAATACTTGGTTGGGCAGCAAGGGTCGTAGGCACCACAACCGCCACAATGGCTCGAACCACAATTGCAATTCCCACTACCGTTGTCGCACCCGCCGCCACCGTTGGCGCCGCTAAAAGAGCTGTTGGCATACCCGACGTTTTGTGTCATCGCTTGTTGGGTATTCTGTCCGACGGTTGAATTGACCCATTGCTGCGCCGAATACACGGGGACCGAGGGTCCGGTCGGCTGCTGGTTGTATTGACCAAACGTTGCGGGAACACTCGTCAAAGCGACGACGGCGAGAAACAACAAAGTGCGGGTCTTCATGCGAGAATCCTTAAATGGAATTGGCGGTCTGGGCAGAAAGCAGATTCGCTTCTTGGCAGGCCCGACTATTGGGTTTGTCGATGCGTGCCGTATCGAGGCGTCGTTTCGGCTATCGACAAAATCGAAATCCGCGGATTAACCGGCCTATCCGGCAAATGCTCGATTTTGCAAACAATACGGAGATGCTGGCAGGATTATTCGTTATCACTCGAACGTCTTTTGCGACCGTTAAACTTCCCCATTCTTTGTTCACGGGTACGAGGACCGACAAATCTCGGCCGCGGAATCTAGCCGTTCGGGATGGCATCGCGAAGATCTTAATTCAAGCAACCGCGTTGGAATTGAAGAATTTCGTGGGCGATCGATTAGTGAACTGCTTACACAACTCGGTGCCGGTTTGAGAAACGAGCCGCGAAGGCCTTCGGCAAAAATCAACGCTGCGCGTTACTTCCCGCCCGCTTTCATGCCTTGTTCGAATTCTTGAATCAGCGACTTGAAGTCATTCCGCGTTCGCAAAGGGGAAAAGTCAGTGTCAACTCAAGGTAATGGACCAAGTCAGAGGTAAAGACGCCGGTCGCGCATGCATTCGTCAGCGAGGCAAGTGCTTGCTGGCGTTATGCTCTGCAACTTGTTCGCGCTCCGGCGGCGGATATCCCTGAAAATCGCCTGCTATTGGAAATCATCTGTTTGAACTGGACGCTGAACGACGTAAGTCTAGTGCCACAAATGAGAAAGCCCTTCGACTTGCTCGCCGAAGGGCTACTTGTCTCGTCAAGTCGGGGCGACAAGATTCGAACTTGCGACCTCTACGTCCCGAACGTCATCACCTTCGATTGAAATCGCCGCGAAAACAAAGGGGGAAGGCAAGTCGTTAGCAATGGTGCCCCCCATAGTGCCCCCAGCGGGAGCGGAAAATGGTCCAGTGAATTCGGAATTGACGACCGAGCTGCTCGAAATCTGGCGCAAGTTAACTCTGAAACAGAAAATGAATGTCCTTGACCGGATTCGTGGTTTGATTCGCGATTGAAAACGCGAGGGACGCCGTTGCACGGAGACAACAATGCAAGAGGCGGGGCGTTCATAGACACGGCAATGATTTCGCGACCATGTGCCCACGTAAGTTCTTATTAGGGCACTTGAATGAAATCGCTCAAGTTTCGAATTCGTCGGCGGGTGCACCGGAAAGCGCGTTCGCCGGCTGTGTGCACCTCCATGGGGCAATCAAGCCCCAACGGCTCGAATGAGAGTTGATTGGGCCAAAAGATTGCTGGGCGAGGGGTTGATCCCGAGGTGGGCCGCGATCACCCTATTTTCCAACCGGCAATTCCTCGCGGTAAATTGGAGCCGCAAATGTCAATTTGATAGGTCGCCAGTCAAGGCGCAGGGTGGGGACCTACAAGATTGGCGATTATATTAAGGTACGTTCCAATTTCCCATTTCCGTCGATGGGCCAGAGCATCCATCCAATCCAATGCTAATTTGACGGACCCGCGGCAAAGACTTTTCCAAGCCGCGTCGACATCGCGTGGTAGGGTGCCGCCTCAGCCGTCCCAGACAACATATTTAGGGGCGTTCACCAACTAATGCGGGCACATTGAAACAACGCCGTTGGGCGTTGAGAATACAAGCCAAATTGGACAAGGTTGCAGTTGAGGCAAAGTTGGCGGAATAGGCTGCGCGATAAGGCTATTAACCGCAACGTTGCTTTCAAAAAGGTTTGTTTTTGCCAGTGTTCATGCCCGAGCTTTACCACATCACGCACGTCCAGAATCTACCTCGAATCCTTGCGTCAAAGGGCCTTTGGTGCGACGCGGAGCGACTACGGCAGAATTTTATCTCTACCGGGATCGCGCATGAGACTCTAAAACAGCGGCGTTTAAGAACCCAAGTCCCGAAAGCAGCCGGGGGCAACCTTGCGGACTACGTGCCGTTTTACTTTTGCAATCGTTCTCCGATGCTTTACTCGATTCACACTGGCTTTGTCCAGGGCTATGATGGAGGCCAGGAGAACGTCGTTTATCTCGTATCCCGTGTCGAAACATTCGCAAATCTAGATCGACGGTGGTGCTTTACCGATGGCCACGCCGTCGAAGCAATCACAAAGTTTTACGATAATTTGGACGACTTGGGACAGATCGATTGGAACGTGATTCGCGATTGGAGTTGGAAAAACACCGACGCTGACCCCGATCGGAAGCGGCGGAAGCAAGCGGAATTCTTGGTCCAAAAATCGGTTTCGTGGCCAATGATTAATGGAATTGGCGTAATCAGTCAACAAATGGCAAGTCAAGTGGAACGGATTCTCGATGAATCTCGAACCTCGCATCGACCGAAAATAGAGATAGAAACCAAATGGTATTATCAGAGGTGATACGGATGATTCACCTAACCGAAGGCAACATTCTAGAGGCGGATGCGGAAGCCCTCGTCAACACGGTTAATACCGTGGGCGTTATGGGCAAAGGGATCGCGTTGCAATTCAAAAAAGCCTTTCCAGAAATGTTCAAAGCCTATGAAGTGATTTGCGCGAAGGGCGAGCTTGAGCCTGGAACACTCCACGTGTACGATCGCGGAGTTATGTTTAACCCTCGATTTATCATCAACTTTCCGACCAAACGCGATTGGCGTGCCAGGTCAAAATTAGAGGATATTCAATCCGGCCTCGATGCGCTTGTTAGAGTGGTCGATGAATTGGGAATCAGGTCGATCGCACTTCCGCCCCTTGGCTGCGGACAGGGCGGTCTGAATTGGGCTGACGTGTTTCCGCTCATCGATGCAGCTATGGCGAGATTGCCCGGCGTTGACGTATTGGTTTTTCCGCCGCACGGAGCCCCGCATCCTGCTGAAATGGTTAATCGGACAATACGACCGGGAATGACGGCGCTACGAGCGGGAATGATTCGGATTTTGAGCGAATATTGCGTTCTTGGATACGAACTTACGTTAGTCGAAATTCAAAAACTATTCTATCTACTTCAAGAATCGGGCGAATCGCTGAAATTGCAATTCGTTAAGGGTGAATACGGTCCCTATGCCGACAATTTGCGCCATTGGCTTCATCGCGTCGAAGGACATTTTCTCGAAGGATTTGGAGAAGGAAAAAATGACCCGAAAACTCCGATGCGAGTTTTGATGGAAGCTGCCACCGAGGCGCAGAAGGTGAGTTCCCAAAACGCCGATTCCGGTCACGAAGAGCGAGTTCGAAAAGTCTTCCGATTAATCGAAGGGTTCGAATCGCCTTATGGCATGGAACTTCTGGCGAGCGTTCATTGGGTTGCAAAACATCCTGAAGAGCAAGTCACTGATTTGCCGTCAGCAATCCAAGCTGTGCATCGATGGAACAGCCGAAAGAAACAGTCGCTGCAGAAAGAGCACATCCAAGTGGCATGGGATCGCTTAACCGCACAAGGATGGCTGGATCCGGTGTAGGTTTTCCAGGATCTCGCAGCTCGTGGGATAGCGGCGTATTGCTACTTACGCTGAATTGCCGCCCATCCACATTCGTGCGATGCTCGCAGGCTGCTACCGGAGCATTGTAATTTTGTCGCTCGGATGGAACGTTCGCTGTTCTAAATGTTCGCGCAGGTTGTCGAACCGTCCAGCAACCGAGTAGACTCTAGATTTTGTGCAATCGCAACGCCAACGTCAAAGCTCGTTGTGATTAGCTCGCCCGATTTCGATTGCTGAAGGTCATTCGATGAGCGGAGTCCAACAGTCAATTCATGAAGTTGATTTCTGTGGGCAAATTGCATCCGCAGCAAACGTTCTATTCGCACAGGACCCGTCGGCATTCCCATTTGGCGAAGCCCGTACAGAGGGATTTGGCACAGGCGCGGCACGATGAAAACAAGCAACGAGGCGTGCGGTCCGCATTTGTGGCGGTGCAAGTTCGAAGCGACCCTATGTCGGCGTCTTGCCGGAAAGGAAGCGATTAAACCTCGGTAACAACGCATTCGAGCAATACAGGCTTGTCCCATTTGTTGCTCGTCAGCGGTGAACAGTCATGCAATTTTGCTTATACCATTCCCTCATGGTCGTGACGCTTACGAACTTTGGTGGCATCTTTCTCTAGCTGTTCGAGTCGTCCGGAGACTTTCTCAAGTCTCTCACTCAACTCCTCGATGGCCCCGACAAGCATCCAAACAACATCCAGGCCGATTGGCCCGTTTTCAGACGAGATATCCATCGTCACGGACTCGACGATGTAGTTGCGTTGGAAGTCGAGGCTGCGCTAATCGACGCTTACCCTGGATTGACCAATGCAGTAACGGGGTCTGGAAGCAACGAATTCGGTGCGATGCATGCTCAGGAAATCGTCAATAAGTATCAAGCCGAGCCTGCGGATTTCCAACACCGCGCGATCTTGATAAACGTCAATCGAAGTGCATTCGAAACTTCGCTTTACGAAGCCACCCGATATGCGTGGAAAATAGACCCAAAGAAGGCATCACGTGCCGAGATCATCTGTGCGGTCCGACAAGGACTAATTGTCGGCGTCTTTACCGCCAAGAACTGGCTGCCAGCGACCTCGACGAACTTTTCAGGCCGCGAACCTGTCCCTGGACGCTGGGGTTTCGTGGGCACTGACGCCCCAGAATCTATTCGCAAACTCTACGTTCACAAACGATTGCCCGATGAATTTAGAAAACAAGGCGCCGCGAACCCGATAAAGTACACTTACCGATAGATCGCTGCGAAGATTTCTTGGAAAATATGCGATCATCAGTGTGAATTCGGATTCGTAATGTTTTTGGGGAGCAATAGATCACAACATGGCGAATCTATTTTGGAAAACACCGGACGGAACAAAGCAATTGTTGAATACTCCATTCAAGACGGAGGATGAATTTGAAAAGACGGTGTTTGAGGCGGCGGGCCTGCTCGACGATGTTTTTCCGATTAAAAGGCAAATCCGGGGAGGCTCAAAAACAGGAGTTCCGGACATCGTCGGGGTCGATCGCGATGGTAATGTCTGCATCGTCGAAATGAAAAACGTGGCGGTCGACGCGGACATCATTCCTCAAGTCCTTCAATATGCGATTTGGGCGGAAACCAATCCAGATTCGATAAAGTCCCTCTGGCTCGAGTGCAAGAATCGACCCGAAGACTTATCTATCTCTTGGGACGACTGGGAAGTTCGAATCATCGTTATCGCGCCGAACATCCTGCGATCCACGCTGGTGCTCGGAGACAAAATCAACTACCCGATCGACTTAATCGAAGTGACCCGATGGATTGATGGTAAAAATGAACTGTTATTGGTTAATCGACTGATTCGGGAGCAGCCGAGACCGAAAACTAAACCCGTAAGCGGTCACGAAGCATACGACGCGGATTTTTATCGCGAGCATTTCAACCCCAATAGTGTGGACTTGTTTATGAAGCTCGCTGACGACGTGAACGAACTAGTGCAAAAAAACGGTTGGAGTCTGGAGAGGAAGTTCAATAAGCATTACTGCGGTTTCAAGGCAGGTTTTTTCAATGCATTCGGCCTAAAATGGATCACGACAAAGACGATCTGTTTCTTTTTCAAGCTCTCCGAAGCGGAAGCCAAAAAGTCCGGAGTCAAAATCACGAAATATGAAAGCCAGTGGAAGGAAGCCTATGTCAATGTTGAGCCGGACAAGACGAAAATCGACAACCTGCTCCCGCTATTCCGAGCAGCATACGAGAAAGTAACGAGTCGATAGGCCGCTGTTAGCAACCGTGATGCGTCGGTTGATTCAAATTACATGGAAGTCGAAGGCAAGTTTTTCTAGAATTCGAAGTGCCTCGCCGTTATCAGTGTCAAACTCGATTACCTTTTTGGCGACAGTTTGAGCTTGTTCGGCACAATATCGCGCAATCTCCATTTCGCCGTTGCCTGTTGATTCAGTCGCCATTTCGACCAAAGTATTCGCCCACTTCAGAAGGACAAATACGTTTCGAGGATCTTCGCGATGCCCTAAAGCAAATTCTCGACTTGCATTCTCGGGCTGATCAAGCTGTAAATAGAAAAGTCCTCTAAATAGGTAGCCTTGACAACGTTCAAAGCGATCCCTTGCCCTCAAGGGATCCAACTCTCGTAGCGCCTTTTCCGCAACATCGCGCGCGCCACTAGCCGCACGAAAATAAGCTGCCACCTTGGCGACCTCTGGGGTTCTTGCATCGTGGGAGAGAATCAGCCCAAGCAATCGCTCAGCCGCTGGCAGATTATCCAGCAGAATATACGCAAGTGCCAACTGCGTGCGGATAGCTACCAAAACGTCTCGCCTTGTACGATATCGTTCTGATTCCGCCTCTTCACCGCGAAAAAGCACTTCGACCGCCTCATCCAGACGATTGCCCCTTATGAGCGTCCGCCCAAGATAAAAATAAGGCCAACCATCGCCGTGATGCGGTCGAGCCTCTGAAAGAGAAACTCCCCGCTGGAATGCTCCAATGGCCTCGTCGAGATCGCTTCTTCTCAGATGAATTCTGCCCTCCAGTGTAGCCGCATAGGTTGTATCGTGTCCAAGTTTTCTGGCGACATTCAAAGCATCAACGGCAACTTCGTCTCTGTGGACATGTAGGGCCAGTCGGCCCACTTCCGTAAGCGCCCACCCTCGATGCGGATCAAGTGAGATTGCCTCCTTTGCTAAAACGAGCGCCTCCTCGACCATTCCAAGACGAGCGTATACCACTGCACCAAGCTCGCACGTCTCTCCAGTCCGATGAGAGCGTAGCAACTCATCGATCGAGGGACGAGCTTGCTCAAAGCGCTTTTGGCGAATCAAGTCAATTGCTGCGCCTAGCAAACCGTCAATCAAATCGCCAATGTTTGGCGCCAGTTGTGGATTTCCGGCGAGCTGCGCGTGATAGCGTGATTCCACGGCCCATCGAAGGTGCACTGCATCCTGACCTCCGCCTGAGAGTTGCGCGAAATTTTCGGCCATCACAAAATGAAAGCGCAGGATCGTTTCGGGCGCGAGATTGGCGAAATCCGCGAATCCCGCCACTAAAGGAGCTAGCGCAACGTGCTCTTGTGCATGACGTTCAACAACCGACTTGCGGATAAGCGTATTAACGGAGGGGAGACAATTGTGAAACAACACTGAATTGAGAACAGTTGCTGGAATTGGAATACGAGACTGACTTAGCAAGCTAAGGATTGCTTGCTCCTCTTCCGAAAAAGACAGCTGGCTCAGTATTTGACGGACTATTTTGGAATGAACCCCAGTGCGTAATTTGAGCTCAGTTGCCACCTCTTCAATTCCAAGTTCGTCGATGTACTCAGTCGCGAGTATGATAGCGCCCGGATGCCCACCCAAATCCGATGCGACCTGGGATCTAACTGGTTCCGCGTAATGTCCGGGATCGAGTCCAGCGCGACGTAACTGCTGGTCTAAGAATAGTCTCCCTGGTTCAGGTCCCAAACCCTTTATCCAAACTCGACGAGTTCGTGCCGGGTCGATATCAAGATCAATCCTTCGATTAGCCTCTATAATCAGTTTAGCGCTACGTTGGTAGGTTGCTGCAGTAATTGCTTTCAATAAAGTCGGAGTTTGCTGGTCGCGCCAATAATCGTGTTCGAAAAGATAATGCGCATTCTCAATTACAAGAATCGAGCCAAATGGCAAAAAGTCGCCAATAGCGATATTCGCCAAACTTGCCATTGAAACGATCGCGTCTCCTGACGATCTCGGAAGTCGCAAACTTCTTGCCAAATACTCAGCGATGAAATCTGGTGATGAATCTGGTGTTAGAGTAATCGTAATTGCTCGTGATCGACCTGCTTGAGCAATTGCAGCGTCGAGAATTGTCGTTTTTCCTACTCCCTCGAGTCCTGTAACTACCAGGACGGATTCATGTCGAGATTCCAAAAAAACTCGAATGGTCTTAATTTCATCTTCACGGTTAATTAGGCCCTGCTTTGCTCCTACAGATACGTTTTCCGCCAAACCACCTGTGACTTCAGACGACGCTACCTTATCACGGCAATGTTTAAGAAAGCGAGCCAATCTGGCGAGCGCCGTGTCATCCGGGACCGTCGCGTTTGCAAGTAATGCGCCGAGTGCTTCTATGCACGAACGAGAAAAATCGCATTCTAGTGCGGTCAACGTTGGTAACCCATCCACGACACACACTGCTGCAAGTGTATCCCACGACAACTCGTCGGCAGTAGCTTGTGCTGCCAGTCTGCGTAGCTGTTGTATTTTGTCCGTTTGAATTTCAGAAGGCAGTGATTGAGTTAAACACTGATCGAGAAGCTCAACCTGTACTCGATGGTCGGAGTGCAATCGTATTGACTGAAGTGTTCGCGCTACAGAATAAATAGGCGAATACCCACCATTTGGGGCGACATCGCTAATGGAAATTAGTCTCGCGGACGGTCGTGGATCGGCGACACCAACCTGCGGAGCCAGCGAATCCATGTCAAGTTCAATGTTAAGTATGGCATCTCCACAGCTCAGCCGACCATTTCTTGGTGCGCTCCACCACCATGTGTCCATTCGTTGGTCCTGTTGAACTGCTACGCATGATCCGCCGAATTTCCCGTCATTGCAAAAAACCACGGGAATGCGATTGAATGTTTGCTGTTGAATTAGCGATAGAAATGGATCGATCGAATGATTGTGGGCAACAATTACTACAAGTTCGTATTGTCCCTTGGGCACAAAAATATGAAGTGCGTCGGCACAGACAAGTGGAAGAATTCCATAGGTGTGGCCTTCAATTTCGACCTCGATGGATTCGATTGGTGTAGTGGAGCTATTACCGGAACTTAAGCCGGTTTCCTCAAAGACTGAGGAATTCTGTTTCAGCCGAAATTCGCAGCGAGTCGGCAATATTACCGGCAAGATGGCCGTCCCTGCATTCCGTTTTTCCCAGGTCCTTAGAACGGAACTCTTGACGCCAAGTGACTTATAAATGGATTCGTCGGACGAAGTGATTCGAAACGAATGGGTGCCCGCAAAAATGCATGTATTGTGTGCTTTCGCGAATTCTTGAAGTTCAAAAAGAAAATCCAAAGGGACGGATCCTTCAGGGAACACCATGATGTGTGGAGTGAAAGCTGGGTTGGATAGCGTCTCCAAAATTGCCCTGAGTCGCTTCGTCTGCCAGGCGAGATAATGCTCGTAGAACGTGGATTGAAGCTGCGAAACATCCAGAGCGTGCCTTGCAAGACTGGCAAGCGACACCTTGTCGAAAGGCAGAAACGGTTCAGCCGCGAAATTGCGGTCACCGACCGTCACAAATGGATGACACTCGATCTGACAGACGGCAATGCGGAGCTTTTTTGACATTGTTGCTATGTGGAGGATGACTTGAATTACGCTTCTTCGAAGCCGTAGTTGCCGAAGCCAAGGGTGCGGCAGTTTTCGGTGACGTCGCGGACGAGTTTTTCGGAAGCGCCTTCTGGAAGTTCGGCATGGATCTCTAGCGTGATTTCGACATTAGCGCCGTTGATTTTCGTCAAATGTTGCACGACTTCGTCCGCGATCTGGCTGGCGTCGCGCACGAGCCGTAAAGGGTCAACCGCAACCGAGCCTTGAAACCGGCGAAGGACTGTGGGGAGCGCTCCGGGAGTTTCACCATTTGCTAATGAGCCGGTCCCCCCTGCGCCTGCCGATTCCGCGCCCATTCCGATGCTCGATCCGGTGCCGATTGCGCCAGCACCTACCGAGGAGGTGGGGGCAGTTGCCGCCTCGGCATCGAGTTGAGCAGCGGCGATTTCCGGTTTAACCAGCAAACTCTGAGCATCAACGAGCACTCGAGTTGCCACTCCGGCTCGAAGGCCGTTGTATCGGCCGCGGGCTTCGTCCCAGGCTTCAGCATATGCAAACGTTTCTGATCTCCAAGTTAGTCGTTCCACCCCCTCTCGAATGGCCGCCAACAAAACATCTGCATCTCGTATCCGCGGAAGGTAGAGATATCGGGCCGCGTCTTCGGTCAATTGCTTGATGCTCACATGATTGCCGCGCCAAAGCGGGATTCGGTCCAATTCATGTCGGAGTCGTGCCCCGCCAAGCTGCACAATTAGTAGTTCGCCGTTTTTCAGTTTCTTTGCCGCCCGTGATGCGAGCGAGTCTTGTCCTTTAAGCGAAAACTCGACCCATTCAACGTTGCCTTTGGGGTCCGGTTGCGTGGGAACTAATAGCCATTGAAACGCCTCTGGAATTCTCACGGAAACAGTTTCATCGGCCGAGACCGCACGTGAGTCCGCTTGTCGTTTTTGGAAATTGTCTAGATTCAGCGCGGGGTTTTCGCCGGCCCCATCGCGGACGATTGAACTCCAAGCAAGATGCTGTCGGATCGCATGGCGCAGCTCAAGAAGGCGGTTAATGTCGGCCGCCAAGAACACGAGCATATTCTTGTAATTTCGCGGGCTGTTCCCTCGCGACTCCAGAATCGCGGCTGCTTGTGAACGAGCGGGGCTGCCAGGATCCTTGCCACCGTGTGGAAATTCCGGAGCGAGTATTACTAGCCTAACTTCAGGATCGTCTGGAATATCGCTGCTGGGCACACAAGGATGAACCTTCGAAAAATCTGCCCTGGAGTTCGCTTCCTTTCGAAGTCGACGAATTAACTCATCGTCCGCGTCGTTTTCACTGAATTGGTTGGCCCGATCCTCGGCCAATCGAGTAACGGTTGGAACCGTTGAATACCAAAATCGCCGGCCATCTATGTAGAGATAGGTTGCGGCCTCGGTTAGTCTTCGAAGGGCATCTCCAAAGGTGGCTACGGTTTCGCCAGGCTGGACGCAACCGAGTTTCACGCGCCGGTCATCAATTCCTTTATTGGCCGCACGCTGCATGGGTGCCGAGCCCATATATATTGTGCGCGCGACGCGCCGGCAGGCCGAGTAGCGGCCCAGGTTCGGATTCTCGCGATCGAGTGCCAGCGGTAGCGAGTGCGATCCATCGACGTCCTTTTCAATGACCGGCACCCAATGGTCGTCCATGTAGCGAGTCAATTCAAACTGAACCAATTGGTCGTCCACTGGAACGTTTGCCGGCAAAATCAGTAGATTCCCATCCTGTCGTTCCCAAAGCGAGTGTATGACAGCGGCCATCAACCGAAGGACACCGCGCGTCCGTTGAAATTTATCCAGCGTCGACCAGTCGTTGTAAAGTCGATCAAAAAGTTCCGGGTGAATCGGATAAGCCATCTTCAAGCGGCGTTCATAATCTGCCTCGCGACACTCGCTCGGAAACTCCGAGTGCTGCTGGCCGTACATTTCCGCAAATGCTCGTGCGACCGCGTCGCGGTGTTTTGCTTGTTCATTCGACAGCGGCTGGAAGAGCCGCCGGCGAACAATCTCAAATCCTTCGTCCGGGCTCGCTGGGCGCCAAGAAGATTCGACCCGGCCAATAGCGTTCTTGATTCGTTCAAGCGCTTTGCGTCCCCACTCGCCGCCGATTTCGTTGTCGCTCGATGGGACGCTTACAACAAGCAAGGTTTTTTTCGCAGCCTTCGCCGATTCACTAATTGCTTGCGCAAAAGTGAATTGAGTATCAAATGTGCCCGCCGGAAGATTACTTCCTTCGTGCAATTGCCGCGCGTAGGCAACCCATTCGTCGATCAGAATCAAACAAGGCGAATACTTATTGAATAGTTCCTTGAGGGCATCACCCGGGTTGGTAGCGGTCTCGTCGGCCTCCTTGATTAACTTGTATCCTTCTTTTCCGCCGAGTTGCCAAGCAAGTTCGCCCCAAAGAGTTCGAACAATGGTTCCGTCCGGTTTCTTGTGTGGTTGTCCGGGGGAAATCTTTGTGCCGACAATAACTGCGCGGTGAACACTCTTGGCGACCGCAGCCCCTGTTTCTTTTATTAGTTCTTCAATGCCCGAGAGTTCAGCTGCGGGTGCCCCAGAAAACAGATGCCATAACGCCAACATGGAGTGCGTTTTGCCACCGCCGAAATTCGTCTGAAGTTCGACGACCGGATCGCCGCCGTTTTCGGACATTCGAACAAGCGCACGGGCAAGAAGCCGTTTGAGTCCCTCAGTAATGAATGTGCGGCGAAAGAATTCCTTCGGGTTCTTGTATTCGTCTGATCCCTCGCGCTGATACACCTGCCAGAGGTCGGCCGCAAATTCGGCCTGTTGGTAGCGGCCGCTGGAAACATCTGGATGTGGAGTGGCAACTTCGCGCCATGGTTTTAGTCCACCCTGTGGCTTTCCGTCGGTAGGGGCAAACGAAGCCTTTCGCATTTCTTGGCGACGCTGTTCGTCGAACTGAATGCGCAACAGGTCCATTCGCATTTGTTCGACTTCGACGGCTTCCGATGCCGAAACCGCTGACAGCAAACGGCCAGAGCTATCCAGAGCGCGAAAAGCGTCGTTTCCAGCGAATGCTTCGTTGTGCGCCCAACGATTACGAACATCTCGGAGTTCACTCACCAGACTTCGCTCGGCGTGACCCAACGTGCGAGCAAATATGTTATTCCATTGATTCCACATAACCCCCAGCAGAATCTGTGGATCTATCCAGTTGATTGACTTCTTGGGCTTACCTGGTTCCAACGCCGCGTCCTGCCAATTGTCGCCGAGCGATGCCTTAAGTTCGCGTTCGACGAACGAGGAAAGCCCGATTCCCAAAAGCTCCATCGCCTTGCCGACCCGTTCGTGATTGCTGATGGCCATATTGGAAAGTCCCTATCAAAACATTTGCTGCTGGGTTGTCGGCGCTCTATTACGCTCGGCCTGCGCAAGTCGAGTTAATACGGGCCAAGCGATTACTAAACCGTTGTACGCTAGCGCCTCATCCGCCCACTTCTTCCGTTCACAAATGTTGTAAAGCCGATACGCAAGATCGCGAGCGGTCTCGCCAATGCCGCCGAGCTTATTGAGCAAAATGGCGGCGGCGGATTCACCCTCGCTTTCGAGCGCGCGTATCAAATGCTGCGTAGTTTCCCAAACCGTCAGTCGTTGGTCGGTGATTGGATCCCAGCCCTCCGATAAGTCGTTTCGGCTAACAAGTTGAACTTTTCCTCCTCGGGCCGTCACCACGCCGGCCGCGACCAGTCCGCCCACGGCGGTGTTCTTGGCCTTCGAGAGCGTTTCGGCTACGCCGTAAGGGCCTTCCGACGTGCCAAATTCACCGAACCACGCCAATGCCCAACGGGTATCGGCGTCGAATTCCCCTTCCTGTTCGGCGAGCACTTCGTCGAGCACTTGGTTGATGATCCCTAATGCGGTGCGCACGGTCATCCGTGAACCGTCGGTCTCGATGATCTTAGCGAAGCGCGTAAACACGGCCATGCCTGGTCCGATAGCCGCCTGCGCCAAGTCCACCGGGGCGATGTTACCGCGCTGAAGATTCTTCAGCGCCTCTGGCAGCTCGCGCCGCAGCGCATTCATGAATTCCTTTCGCGTTGCCAGGGGCGCGTCCGTTGGTCGCGGACGACAGACGAGGATAATGGAAGAAGCAAGAGAGTTCCGACCTACGTTTCTCACACCTCCCACTTTTTCCGTTCGGATTGGCCATGTACCGTTGATAACCATACCTGTGTTTATCACAGCTTCGAGCATTGTTTCCCACCCAGTGGATGCTTGGTCACCCGGACCACCCTCGTCGGTTTCATCCTCCCCAAGCGATTCACTTTGCTTGAATGCATAGAACATTGTGAGGGGCATATCTTCGTTGTGAACAGCCTTCATCCGAACGAACGCTTGACTCAAACCAGCTTCAAAAAATGCTTTCGCCTGTTCCTTATTTCCTGAGAATCGGTGCGGATCAGCCACCAATTCTGCTTGCTTTGGCACTAACAACGAGCTGAACACCGTGGGATAAATGTCCTTTACACATCTGCGCAACCAAATGTAGAAAAAATCGGAAAGATCAGCATATCCAATGTTGTCGTAATATGGCGGATCAGTGCAAACCAATGGCGGTGTTGTGAAATGATCGACCTCTAAAGACCTCGCGTCGAGTTGAACAGACAATCCAGGTGCGCCCTCGACAAGTTCCGATAATACGTCACTCACCCATTCGACAGCGCCCTTCCAGTTTCCGCTCATCTTTTCGAGTGGATTTGTTTCAATGAAATCCCATGACATCGAAATTGTCTGCCTCGAAAATATCTGCGTGATGCTTCCACCCCGCATGTTCCAAAAACAAAGGGTGTTGTTGTAACTCGCCAAGCGACTCACGGCGCAAGCAAGGTATACGGCGACGGCGTCGGCATGGATGCGAGGATCTTGATTGGCGCGTTCCGCAGACGCGCCTTGTGACGTTTGAAAATCGACCCGAATACGGTCCCGAACTTCATCCAGCAATTTGCAAAACGTGCTGACAACGAGCAATTGACGCGATGAAAACAAGTCGCGGTGCTTGTTGATTCCGTAACTTTGCACGCGAAAACCCAGGGCTTGTTCCGGAAGGCTCGTCTCAGGGGCGTCGATCGGCGAATTGATTATTGCGGCATCTTGGTGCTGCAGGGTTGGTGTAACGTAAATACGTGCGTCCGCTCCATCTGCAAGGATTGCCAGCAATCGAGCCCCGATTCGCCCCGCTTTTCCCTCGTCCCGGATGTACTCCAGCGGGACCACCTCACCACATTTGCAGCATTTAGCGCCTCGTCGATCAACTGTCCCGCCAGGGAGTTCACCCTTGGCGGACTGTCGCACCTCAAAATTTATCTGGTTCTTGTCACGATCGGGAATTGGATGTGCCCAAGTTTTGCCCGTTGATTTACTTGCCAGCAAGAAAGACCTAACGAGGGGCATTTCCACCGCGCAAGCTGGGTTTGGACAGAGCACCGTTCGTGCCCAATGCCACGCAAGAGCGCTTACTTCTTGCTCGCCTAGAGCTTTAGACAATTTCACCTTCGGGTAAAAATGTCCGATTCGCCTCTCAGTCTCTTCGCCCATCCACTGGCCGTAGAATCGCACGTCCTCGACCAGCCCTGCCGCGCCCTGCCAGACTGTCGCGGCTTTCTCCTCGGGGGTCTTCTGTTGCCATTCTTTGTTAACCGGCGGTAGGCCGGCAAACTTCGGTGGAATTTCTATGAGGGCCTTCGTGATAAGCACTGGAACGGGGTTTAAGTCGCTGGCGTAGGCGCGCAGGCCCAACCGTTGCGCCTCAAGCGGAATCGAACCGCCGCCACAAAACGGATCAAGCACAGGGGGCGCGTGCTCCGCTAGGAATGCATTGACTTGTGGCGGCTCGGCCAACTTGTGTTTGAAATCGTGAGCAGTCGCCGGTTTCCCATTAGCAGTCACCACGACTTGGTCTTTTGTCCATTCCTTATCAGCTACTCTATTTACGGCGATTGATCGAGCAATTTCCGCGCGAGCGGAGTTTATCACGCGAGGATTATTCGAGTTTTCCCATTTAACCAACTCTTCAATCAAGTTGAACAGGTTAGCTCGCTCCGAATTGGCGATCTCCTCGTTAGCGCCATATACTGGATCATCGCCGGGGTCGTTCACTAGCGACGCGAACAGCACCGCTCGGCACGCCGCCAAAGGCCGCCGAGCCCACCAAAGATGTATCGTTTGTGGATGTCCGCGCCTTGGAACCGCCTTTTCGGCGGCGGCTGCCACATTGATACTCGCCAAGGGCAGGGCAACTTCGATGAGTTTTTTGCGATAGGTCATAGCCGGAACGTCTCAGTTCGAGTCTCGAGAATTAGTTCCGGCGCAAGACTTCCAAACAGCGTTCCATCAGGAAAAATGCTTCCCGCGAATCCGTTCAGTGGCCTTTTACTTTCCAAAACTTCACTTGGAGATCGTGCGAGTCGGAGTAGCGACTCACTCCTTGGATTTAATACTGATTCTTCAACCAATCTTAGCGTGTTCAGGTCAATACCAAGGATTCGATACGCCAAGACACCCATATCGCGCAAGAAGCGGGGATGAAATTGAGGTGGAAAAAACTCGTCTAGCAAGATCCATGGCGCCTCCCAAGGTATTACAGGCGGCCGGCTCCGCGACCTCTTTAGAACGACTCCATCAAACGAAATTACGAACTCTCGGCCTCCAACGTTAACGATGGTCAGCTCCTGCTCAGGTAGCCCGATTTCGATACCGTGGCGGAGTGCATTTCCACTGTTGGGAAAACCCATTCCAATAAGCCAAGCCCCAAAGTTTCCGCGACGAATCCAGTCTCGAGGGAATTCGACGGGGGTGACTGGTTCGTCGCTAGGAGCGGGAGGTGGATCGACGAATGCAATAAGTGATGGATCACCATTGTTATCGCCAACGTCTCGGAAATACGTCCCGATCGCGTATGACTTGGCAGGAGGTGGCGCAATCATGGCGCTCCAAGCGTCGAGTTGTTTGAGGGCGTGTCGGAGATCATCTTTTATTGATGGATCGTCGTTGATCGGATGTACAAAACTTCCCTTTGCTTCCATCAGCGCGACTTCCGACGTCGCTCTTTCGAACACAAAATCCGATTCTAGATCCGGGCGTCCAGATGCAATTCGAGCAGAAATCACATGGGCGTTTCTCACCATTTCGTTGTGGGTCATTCCGCCATGTTTGGCTGCCCTTTCCCAAAGCACGCTAATGCGATCCCAATGGACAAAACCCCACTTTATCATCGTGAGATATGCGACCGCCTCACCGAAACGACCGGCGAGCCCCGTTTGAGCGAAATCCTCTAATGAAAAGACTGACCTGTCGATTCGTCTCAAATTGTCCGTGTTCCAAATGAACAGCCCATCGTTTTCAGCAGAAAACCCAAGTGCTCGTCTGTCGATTTGATCTGAAGTGAAACTGCTGGTCAGTTCAGTTTTTTTTGCAGCATGAAAGAGAGGCCAAGCATCAACCTCCAGTGTGTCTGAGAAATTACCAAATGAACAATCGGCCTCGGATCGTTTTCTTGACCCTTTGCGCAGCCGAATTTGCACCCGATCTGTCTCGACGGCAACTTTGTCAAGCTCAACGATTGGCAAAGTAGAAGTGCCCGATGGAGGCGAGATGATGATAGGTAATGGGCGAGGTTGAACGATACTCATTTTGCCACAACCACAAAATTGCCCATGACCTCAAACAAATCTGAAAGAACAGCTTGTTCATCGGCGACGGCCTGATGCGTCATGTTTTGATCGCCACAGAGCAAGTTTTCGGCGGCAAGTCCCGCGTTATTGCGAACCACATCGATCATTTTTTCAAATTCGCGGCTAATCCAATCGTTTAGTCCGCGCACTCCATCGAGGATCGCGTCTCGAGCTTCATCAAACATTGTTTGTGCGACGCGATTTGCATGCTCGGCAAGCGTGCTTATCATCCGTTGTTTCATTCCCGAGCCACTTTCTAGCCCTGCGTCTTCGAATGCGGATTGCATATTCGCCCTAATCTGCAGGGGAACGCTTTCGTAAAGTGTGCGTTGGTCGTCCTGAATTTTTGACTCCATTTGACCCCTCGTCTGGGCGAGGATTTCGCTCAGAATGCGCTCAGTGGTTTCCAGAATTCCATCAAGCCCGTCCATTACCGACTGCGAAATGCCCGAAGATTTTGCAAGGGAGTTGCCCAAGCGAGTCCGATACGCTGATGCATTGCGAAGGAGTCGGTCGGTCCATTTTTCAAGCGTAAGAGAGAGTCGTTCACCAAAAAAATCTGACCACGCGAACGCGATACCATCGAGAATTGGCTTGGAAATATCTGCTGGGAAATCGTTTGTGCCAGTTGATCCTCGGTATTTTCCACCGCGGCGACATACTGCCCTAATTGTCGCCCAGTGCATTCCCTGCCACCCATAGACAGTGACTTCGAGATCATGTCTCGCGCGATCAACGGCGCGTTTCACTTTTTCCACCAATACTGATTGATCAGCGTCCAAAGCCTGGACCAGATGCTCTTTAGTTGCCGCAAGGTCGCGGTCGAGAAACGTCTGGGCGGATTCTACCGCCGCCTCCATCTCCTTTCTTCCACGCTCGTTAACCTCGGCTTGCAACGCCAAGGCATTCTGACGCGACCTGATCTCGCGCGTAATTTCTGTGAACAACATTTGAAGTTGGTTATTTAACGATTCGCAATGGGCGGAGACACCGTAAGCGGCGCAGATTTCCCGCATGTGATCGATCAACGCTGGCAATTCAGTTTGGCTCGGATCGTCAAACCCGGCTGAATTCGTGTTGGCGAGGCCAGTCAGGCGCAAGTATTCTCGGGCTGACACGCTGAATATCTTTGACGCTTTAAAGCGTGTCGCCAATTTATTTGCCGTGTCACGCTGTTCGTGCGCCATTTCTCCAAGTCGAGATGCTAAATCATCAAGCTGGCTCAGCACTACGTCCCGCGCCGCGTTGTTGCGCGCCGCGACAACTTCGGTGATTGTCGCGCCGTCGTTGAGTTTGAATTCTTCGATGCCGGTTTCAAGATCAACATCGTCGGCGGCCGTGGCCACAAACGTGAGAGCGTCGGCTCGCCCATCCATGACCACTTGTCGCAGAAAGTCGTCGGACTGCATCAGGTTAATGGTGTCTCGCGTGAGGGCGCGTTTTATGTTGAATACCAGCCAGACAAATCGACATGTTTTTAGATGTTTCTTCGTGACTTCTTCGCGTGCTTCGTTTGGATCGTTGATTCCAGGAAGGTCGATTATCTTGGCTCCATCTCGCAATGCTGCGAAGTCCCCGTGAATCGCAACTGTTTTCACTATTGGCCAAAACCGATGCTGTGAGTGCAAAAAACTTTCAATCTGTTTGCGAAATTCCTTCAGATGCGGCGAACTGACCTCGGTGTAACCGACATCTAGCGCTTCTTTGATTTCGGGCGGTTCGACCATCTTCAATGGATCAAACTGTTTTTGCGGCGAATCCTCGGCAGGCCGATAAACAGTCCATAACTTTTCTCGAACAGCTTTTGACATATGCACTGGCGCATCCGAACTGTTGTCCTCATTGGACGCTTGTTGTGCATCCCGCAAATCGGCAAGTAGGAGTTCGACCTCGTGTTCCCAATTCTGGCGAGATACGAATTCAATCCGTGCTCGATAAGGGCCTTCACTGAAGCCAACCTCGCAAATCGCGGCCGTGCATGCGCGCATGTTACTCACAGGTAAGACGCGCGCACCGATGAGGGCATTCAAGAGTGTGCTTTTCCCGGCGCCGGTCCCGCCCACTAAGGAGATTGCGACCTCGGGGCGCTGTTTTGTGGCCTCAAAGATACTGCGAAACTTTACATCCCATTGCGGCCATAACGAACGCAAATGATCGTTTCCGCGTGAAGCGATGAACGATTTGACTTTGTCGTGGGCATGCTTAATGCACTTTTGCAGGTCCCTAGGACTCAAATGCTCTGATTTGGCAATTGTGGCCATACTCATGCTACACATTTCGCAATTATTGACGTCTCAACGCGCCTGAATGCGAGCTGACATTGGCTCCGGATCAGGATGGGGGCGTGGCGTGTTCTAATAGCTTATCCAAGTTGTAATTTACACTGGTGACGGTGAAATCTGGTTCATTGTCAAATGGACGGCGAATATACGCTATCTGAGGCGATTCATCTCCGACGAGGACCACCGCTAAGATAAAATCGTCGGGCTTGTTAAGCGCCGTCATAATCTCGCGCCGAGTGACTGTAACTGTCCCAGCCCCCGCCACCCGACCTTTGACCTCTAGAAATCGGAGACTACCAACCTTAGGCACGCGCGATTCGATATCGTAGCCTTCCTTTCTTTCGCTGACGTCATTAGGCTCGAATCCAAGCCGCCGCTCAACCTCCATCACCGCTTGCATGGCAATGCGTTCGGTTTCTTCGGTGTTTTTTGCGAACGTAGGAACCGATTCGGTCCCCGAAGACTGCAACCCACGTAACAATCCCACCGGCACGACGATTGCGCCACCGACAACAACTGGTGGCAGTGGCGAAAGTCGACGCTCTTGTTCAATCTCGGCCAATCGTTTTTGCAAACGTGCGGTAAGTTCGTCCGCGCGTTGGCGGGCCAGTCCGGAATTAAGACGAGCATTGACACGGCCGGCAAGCTCGTCGTTCTTTAGTTCTGCCGCACGATGGTCCCAATAGTTAATCTCCACCGTCAACCGTTCGCGAACGGCTGCAGCCGTCCTGTCCGCCAATTCTTCTTTTCGCTTGCGGACTTCCTCGAGATGCTCCGGAACTAAATGAATTGCGGCATGTTCTTGAACCTTGGACTCTAAGTCGGCGCGAATCCAATTTGGCCAAGCCATGTCGGATAATGACGCTGTCTCTGTTTCAGAGAGTGGTCGGTAGTCGAGATATGGAGCGGGGCCCGCGGTATTTGTATTTCCGCGTGAGTCGAATTCAATGAATTGGAATCGTTTAGAAACCACGCGCCGGTTACCTGTGCGATCAGTGCGTGAGTCCTGAATTGAATGTTCCAAATAAACTAGCGCGCGAGGTTGATCCCCAGTATCATTTTCGTCAACTAATACCGCGCCTCGCTTCAATAAATCTCGATGGCGCTCGATCACCAAATCTATGGAAGCATCCAACAAAGGATGACCGGGACAAACGAAAGCGGCCAACGGTTTCCCCGGCAGGTTAATCTGGCTTTTGTCAAAGGTTATCCGCTCATAACGAAGGAGCACAGGCTCGCCGCGACCGATAGCTCGATCGCGTGTGCGGATGATCGCGGGCACGTGCTTGATTTCAAATCGCTTTGCTTCTCGCTCGTGAATCGTTCCGCCAAGCAATTTGAATGCTTCCAGAAAGAAGGACGCAATAAAATGAGGTTGAAGGCGACGAGCATCGGCGCGCTCCATGTCCTCGCGGATCTTACGAACGCGAGAAACATCCATAGAGTCATGCGTCAGCGCGCGACCCTCGATAAGATTCCGTAAATGCTCGCGGTCGAGGGCTTGATCGACCACTTGGTTTAGCTTGGCGCGAATGTGGGGTTGGTCGCCGTAGCGAACAGCCTCAATTAACAGTTCACGGAGGGGACGATCGTCAAATTGGATTTCACCCAAAACATCGAAAACTTGTCCGCCCAAGGCAGCACGCTCTTGCTCCAATTTCTCCAAAAGCCGGCGGTAGACTTCGCCTTCGCGTGTCTCATGCGCTACGAGATTCCATAAGTGACATACTTCCGTCTGGCCAATTCGGTGAATGCGTCCAAAGCGCTGTTCAAGCCGGTTTGGATTCCACGGAAGATCGTAATTGACCATTAGGTGGGCGCGTTGCAGATTGATGCCTTCACCGGCGGCGTCTGTTGCCACGAGAATTTCAACTTCTTTGTCGTGCGTAAACGCTTGCTGCGATTCTCGCCGTTCCTCTCGGCCAAGACTTCCGTGGATCATGACAACGGCCTCTGGCCTGCCCAAAAGAGCGCGAATGCGCTCGACGAGATAGTTCAGGGTGTCGCGATGTTCCGTAAACAAAACGAGCTTCCGGCGATGGCCGTGGGCGTCGAACATTTCGCCGTTATTCTGCAACAACCGTGAAAGTTCGTCCCACTTTCTATCGGAGCCTGATTGGCGAACTCGTAAGGCCGCCTTTTCAATCTGCTCCAGCATGTTGATTTCAGTTTGGAGTTCGGCAATTGTCCTCGAAGCAGAAGCCAGATCGACAACTTGCTCTTCCGCTTGTTCAACTTCAGACTCTGGCGCTTCGTCTAGGTCCTCCAGATCATCCTCAGAAAACGTTCTAAGTCCCGGTGTGACTTCAAGTCTTGCTTCGGCTCCTCTTCGCAACAATTGTGCCTCGCGAAGGCGCTTCTGAAGCCGCTCGCGTCGGCGGCGCAGCGATTGGTAAATCGCCTCTGGTGACGAGGCTAAACGGCGTTGCAGAATCGTTAGGGCGAATCCAACTGTTCCTTTTTGACCGCCATTCTCAAGTGCTTCGGCTCGGTTGAACTCTTCGCGAACGTAGTCGGTAACTTGCCCATAGAGGTCGGCTTCCAAGTCTGAAAGTCGGTAGCCGATGGTGTACGAAATCCTTTCTGGAAACAATGGCGTGCCATCGAACTTAAGTAAATTTTCCTTCACGAGCCGGCGCATCATGTCAGAAGCATCGACCCTGTGTACACCGTCACGAAATCTCCCCTCGAATCGATCTCCATCGAGAAGTGCCATAAAGAGCTGAAAATCGGCTTCTTTCCCGTTGTGAGGAGTGGCCGTCAGCAATAAAAAGTGCCGCGTGAGTGTTGATAGGAGTTGCCCGAGTCTATATCGCTTGGTGGGTTTTACTTCGTTTGAAAAATATGACGCCGACATTTTATGGGCTTCGTCGCAAACGATCAGATCCCAATCGGTTTGCCGCAACTTGTCCTGGACGTCTTCATTTCGACTCAGTTTATCGAGGCGACAAATCGCCAAGTGGTTCTCGTTAAACCAATTGCCAGTTCGCGCAACTTCAAATGCATCATTTGTCATGATGTCGAATGGCAAATGAAATCGTCGGTCAAGTTCGTCTTGCCATTGCTCGGCAAGATTTCCAGGGCAGACGATTAGGCACCGTTGCAGGTCACCGCGGACTTGAAGTTCCTTGATGAACAGCCCGGTCATGATTGTCTTGCCGGCGCCTGGGTCGTCAGCCAACAGGAATCGCAGAGGTTGCCGCGGAAGCATTTCGCCGTAGACGGCGGTGATTTGGTGAGGGAGCGGCTCGACGAGGGATGTATGAACCGCGAGCAACGGATCGAAAAGATACGCCAATCGAATCCGCATGGCTTCCGAGACGAGCCGAAACATCGCACCGTCGCCATCGAAGCTCCACGGCCGCCCCTCGACCGCAATCTTTAGCGTCGGCTCGCGGTCTCGATAGAGAAGCTCGCTTCCGAGTTGACCCGTGACGTCACGATAGGTCAGATTGATCGCAACGGTTCCAATCCACTGCACCGCGACAACTGCCACAAGGCTATCCGGCAAGACTCCTTTGATCGAAGCACCAACGGTTATCTCTTCAAGCCGCGCCATTTGCCCTCAATTCGATCGAAAACCAGCACGGGGTCATCCGCAATGTAATCCAACCGGGAACAAGAATAACCAAAATTCCCTTGGTCTGCGGAAAGTATTTTCATTGACGACCAAACTCAAAGTAAATATGGCCTGAATGAGTCTTTGGCAGTTTTCGGAGATCGAAGCTGCGCCAGTTCTGGCTATTACAATAACCACAAATTAGCGTGTCGAAATTGTAGCGGTTCGGATGTCATGTTGAACGACGGCTTTGCCCTATCCGAATAACAGCTTTCTGTGCTTCGCGATTAGACTTACTTGCCTATAACAAAGGTCAATTGGACCACCGTTCAACGTGGCACAATCAGGATTCAAGTGAATAAGGCAATCTTTGACAAATTTGGCAATATATGAGCGGCGTTCCGACAACTTACTAAGCAGTTTTTGGGTAGCCCTTTCGGCGGTGAAAATGAAAAACATCACATCACATAACCAAAGCTACTCCAAAAATTTTTCTGGTTTGGAGCCATAATAGTGCTGTCCGAGGACATGTGCCCGGATTTCACTGGATCTATTCGCGCTCTATGAAGTGGACAACGAAACGCCAACAATTTTGTCGCGACGTATTTTCCGTTGCGAAGTTGTTCGGCGCTCGCCGCGCGCACCGCTGTTGGACATTTTGGAATTATGACAACAGGAATGGGAAGAACGTTCGCTTCGGCCGATGGCGATTGCGTTTACGTGGCCGAATTTGCGGACGCGAAAGCAGAACTTGGCCACGCGATGGCTTGGCGGCCGGGAGTGCCGAGCGCTGCCACGTCGACGACGTGGCGCAAAAGAAAACGGCAATGACGTTAGCCATTGCCGTTGTTCGAACTATCTACGCTGCGACCGGATTAGGACAATTCCCACACGAGTGAATCGTCGCAATCATCGGCGCGCGAACATCTGGCAAGCATGTCGATAATGTCATCGGCCGAATATTCGCGCAGGAGCCACAAGACATCATCGCGCAAATCGTCCCAGTAGCCATAAGGGCGCATGTATTCCCGCACTAGCTCCGGTTCAGACTTTCGACTGTCGACCATAGGCCGCCAAAGCGCCGACGAGAATTGAGTCAGCGACTCATGCACCGTATTAGACAACCAAACGCCATCACGCCAAACGCCGTGCTCCTCGCCAGCGATTGCCAGCCCGCCATCGGCCGACAGCGCCGCAAACTTATTGCATGGCCCAGCCAGCGTGCGTGCGACGCGAATAAACGTGTCGCAATCGCCCGCCAGCTCCGCCAAGCGCTCAGTATCCGACATTCCCTTGGGAATTACGATGTCATTCAAGATGCCGTTGTGCGCGATGGCTGAGCCATCCGCCAAGACAAATGGATGGCAGCGCACCGCATCGACTTCGCCACTGGTCGCAGCGCGCCAGTGAATCAATGCGGGAGCCATCCCGATATCGTCGATGGCGTCGCACTGATCTTTAACGGATAACAAACCCTTGTGGACAATGATATCGCCATCCCGAACATACGCCACGCCAAAACCGTCGTCATGCGCGCGATTGGCTTTTGCGCACAATTGCGGGATTGAATCAATGGCCACGTCGGCCGGTTTCACAATTAGCAAACACATAGCGCGCCCTTTCCCAGTTCAATGGTTTTGGAGAATGCAAACGCAATCGGCCACGTCGCGCGACTAGAGGGCGCCGCCAGCCATCGCGTGAATCCGGCCGCAGTCAGTCCGTTGAATCCGCAATCGGCGCAGTAGACGCGCACCGCATCGCAGAATTCACAAGCGCGAACAAACGATTCCCACTGAAGCGAAGCGCGGAAAATGCGAATTTCAATTCGCCCGTTGTCATGCAAGTGCGCTGCGTCGTAGTGCGACGATTCGCTGGCGCGCGCTTCTGCGCTCAGCTTGTCCTTCGGCCGGTATTCAGCCCAGCGATTCTGCGGACGTCGCGCGAATGATTCGCATAGGGTGCGATTCGAATTGATAAACCGCACAATTCGCGCGCGATAGGCTTCCGTTATGATTGAGCCATTAAGGGAGACGTGCATTCCGTAGCTATCGCCCGCGTCCCATGCTCGTGCAGATTGGCGACGCGCTGTCTCTAGGATTCCTTTCCAAGGTGCCAAGCCAGCTCGAATATCCGCCAAGCGCCATGGCGAGCAAACAATTTCAATTCCATGGCGCTCATCAATTGAGCTATCGCGCTCAAATTTGAGCGATTCGCGCAATTGTGTTCTGAGCTGGCTCAGATATCCGGCCGCGTGATTGACATCGCGCCAATACGTTTCCAGCTCAATTCCCAAGACATCCGGCCGCGCCAAGATTCCGGCCGGTATTCGAAGATTGCTGACGTGATATTCCGGGATCCCGTAATCGTCGCAATCGTCATCGTCTACTGGCTCCGGTTCATCGTGAAATGCGCCATCGGATTCCCAATGGTGCGCGTGCTCTTGTGTGCACGATTCGCACCAGTGGGAGTCATCGACATTGGTGCCATCGTCGAAAAAGCTCCACGATTCGCACCTCGCACAATTGAAAATCAGTTCATTAATCGCTGGCAGCGATTCCAAAACGTCGCCGACATCAATGCGCGAATCGCTCACAATTGCGTCCGCTATTCGGTTTATCGCAGTCATAAAAAGCTCCAAACAAAGGGACAATTGGCGCGCACGGTGCGCACCATTGCCGGCAATGTTTGGAGTGATGACCGACGATATAGGGGGGTATTTTTGTGGCGCGGACGCAAACTAGCGCTCGCCCCCCGCTCCCTCTCTCATTTTTTGGCAGATCGCCGTGGGCGATTTAGTCATGCCGTGAAACTCGCGGCGGTGTTTGGCAGTTCGCGCTCCGATTTAGTCAGTCAGCTTTTCTTCGAGGCGCGTGTTAAACTAGATTGGCGCAAGAAGTCGCAGAGCCAGATCAAATTGCGTCCGCGCGAGGGCTCTACAAATAATTCCGGAGTCATCAAATGCGAAATTGCACGATGCTGTTGATATTGTTGTGCGGCATATTTCTGGTGTCGCGCAGCGCGCGGGAGTGTTTGGCGCAGGATGCTCAAGAGCCAGAGAAGCGTGAGCAAAAAATTGCGGACAAATATGCGCTGGACATGAAGGAGCTTGAGCTCGATCCGGAGGCGGGCATCGAAAAAGTTGGGCGGTTGATCGAGGAAGCGATTGCGGGACAAGCTGCGGAAAACGTCGTGGCGAAACTGCGCGTAGCAAAAGCACTACTGCTGCTTTACCAGCCTCAGTCCGACGAATCGTTGCGCGCGGTGGAGGACGTTTTGCGACCGATCATTGTTGACCCTTCGAGCCTCTTGCGGGACTTTGAGGGGGCCAAGACGTATGTGTCGGCTGTTTCATTTCAACAGCACGTAATTCAGGTCAATACGAGTGACACCGGCCCATCGGAGGAATTCGTCCGCAACGCGATTGAAGAAATCGATGCGACCATGGGACTTTCGGATCGAGAACAATTGATTACCACAATTATGCTCCGCCTGATTGGCTGCGACATTTCTTTGGCTCGATCGGATCCAGATTATGAGAAGGCACTCGACTGGTTGGCACCCGTCGCGAATGAGGGCGAGATATTATCGCAGGACGACTATGGCGCTGGAGTTTTGGTTAGCTTTACGCGACAGCACTCGAGGGTCCTCGCCGAGCTCGGCCGTTTTGAAAAATGTGCATCAGTGGTCCAAAATACTTTGGCGAACATTCAAGGCAGCCCACAATTAAGCGCGCCCAAGCGACTGATCCACATTGCGAACCTACTTTCGAAGCAACTCTTGAATCTCCATGAGCATCCAAATGAGCCGGAGTCGGCGACGGCGCTGCAAGCCGCTCACGACCATTGGAAAATCGTCAAAGAGTATTCCGGCCCAGATCGGATTGAAGTTCTGGCAAGTGGAATGGGAATCGGGCAGGTGTCTATCGTCTTCTTGGGCGATCGCGATCTACCCCAATCATTGGCCATTCTTGAGCAAATGATGAAACAGTTCGAGGCACTTCCGGAAATGGCCGAAAGCTCAAGAGCGGTAAATTATGTCGGAGCAGCCATAAGCTCGTATTTGCACGTATTGCCTGGCGGTGATCCAGGAGAAGAAGAATTCTTGAAACGGCTCGATTCATTCGTGGCATTTCTGATCAAACACGATGCGGACGCAGTTCGCGTATTTAGGATCCAGAACGAATTGAAATCGCGTTCACCTTGACGCAGTTGCAGTTTCTCGTGGTTGATGTGACGGACCCTGGCACGACTAAAGAATTGCGACGCACTACGTCTCGTCTTTGTCGGACTCCTTTTTGTCTGGACTGGCGTCGAAGTCTGAATCGCTTCGATCTCGTGCTTGAACTGATGGAAATCTCTTGCCGTACATCCCGCTTTCAACCGTTGAGTTTAGGCCGATGCGATCGCTAGGAGTCATGCCGAACTTGGACAAGAATACTTGCTGTCGACGGCGAACTTGATCGAGTGCACCGAATGCCTGATTGTGCTTCCAACCGCGATCTCCCTTTAGAATAAAGCCATGCTCTACGATGTTTTTGAGGAGCATTTCCGCGAGCCACTCGTCTTGGCAATAGGCGATGATAGCCGGAACATCTAGGTCCGTCGCCAATCCTTTCGGTGCGAGAATCTTGATCATTCTTCGCCAAGTCGCGCGCTGAAATTCGTTGAGTTCCTTTGGCGGACGAGCATTTGTCTTGAGCCTAATTCCTTGGACTTCAGTCAAGGGAACACTATGCCGATCAGCGCGACGTGTGCCAATGGCGATTTTGAGTTGTGCGGGAGTCCGTCGAGTCGGCATCGAAGTCTTTGACCTGAGGAGGATCCAAGTGACGCTCCGGGACTTCACCAGCTTTTGCCGAATTTGTCGACGACAAATTGGTGAATAGTAATTGCCACAGGTGGCTCACTGGGAATAGTCATCCAATTATTGAGTGGGTGCAGCGTTATTCAAGAGGTTCCTGCGGGACCAATACGTTGCACCACTCGCTTATTTAATTTGCATCTCTTTCATGATGCCCATGATGTCGTCGCGAAGGTAATGACGTCGGTGCAAATTCATCAATAAAACGGTAAAATTGTTCACGCAATATCGGTCGGAAGTCAGAATCGCGACAGTCCAACCGCTCGCCGGCGTTTTCTTCCTCTGCAATGCGAATTATTGGATCAACGGGGATGAGCGAAGACAAAATCACCCGACTCTCGAAGTTGAATCAGGATCGATTAGCTTCGAAGGAAATGTCACTAAAAGCCGACTCGACGAATCGAAAGTCGGAAGAAAAACAAAAATCTACTTGGTTCGTGGCTTTTGACAAACTAGCTATTGCGGCGACTACCTGGGAAGAGGGCAGTATAGCCTTGTTCTCGCAAGCAATGTCAGTAGCCCTAGTTGATGTTGCGAAGGTCATCGGGACGCTCGACAAGAACGCCAATGTGCTGCGGGTGCGTCATGAGGTGGCCGAGATCCGCCAACATGCTGAAGACGGGAAATTGAACTTGACTCATCGCGAGATAATTGAGGACGGAGCCACAATTCTAGATTTGCTTTTCCACGCGATGAACGGAGCAACAGCTGCTGATATCGAGAATAAATTGCGTGAAATTCGTTTTCATCGTTCACCTGATTCTGCAGTCCATTACGTTCGAGAAAACGCATGGGATCTCGATCGCAAGAAAATGGAACTGGCAAACGCTAATTTGGTAGCCACGAGTTTGCCTTCCGTCGAAACTCGATCCTTACCTTCATCCGCGACATCAAACGCCACCAACGAAATCATCCCGCAGGAAACCTTAACACCTCCGCCGCCGTTTCAGGCCGGGTCAAAGCACTGGATGTTGTCAAGTGATTTGGCGAAGACGCTGAATATCAACAATTCCTTACTTGTCCAGTCGCGAAAAGAACCGGAAACAATCAACGCGGAAGATAGATTTGGCAAATGGGGAAAGTGCCGAATTGGCGTTTTTCGTCGCAATTGCGTCGACGACCAGGTTGGATATTTTCTTCCGCGGCTATCCGACAATTACAAACAGAAATTTGCTCATCGGAAAAAATGAATGGTGGGTCCATGGGGGGTCCATGGAAATTCCATAGACCTACCACTGGCGTCTCCGAAACAACGGTAAATGATAGGGACAACTGACCACGACTCATGTGGTTTCGTTGTCCTTTTTCTTTATTGCGGAGTGTTTCGATGACTGCTTCCCTGAACATAAAAAGGTTAGGAACGGTAAAGGACGTGGCCGAACTTTGCGGTGTATCTGTTGAGCATGTTCGGCGGCTGGCAGATCGGGGGGCTATTCCCAAGCCAATAAGACTCGGCCGATCCGTTCGGTTCAATCTTGAGCAAATTGAATCCTGGCTTGCGAATGGATGCCCCGACCTAAGGAAACAACGGAGTGGCCACCGATGATTCGCAAATCAACATCAATGCTTCGGCCTGAGCGAATTCCTGTTGAACTCAAAGACCGAAATCAATGGCTTTGTTGGTTGGTGAATTCCAATGGAAACAAGACTCCGATCAACGCAAGGACCGGCAAAGCCGGCAAATCAAACGATCCTAGAACTTGGACGGATTTTCAAACTGCATCGCGCCGATTTGGCGACGACGATCGGTTGGCTGGAGTTGCATTTGTAATCTCCGATGATGATCCGTATTGCGGAGTTGATTTGGACTCATGCCGAAATATTGCAAACGGCGAAATTGCCGAATGGGCGCGAGCGATAATCAATGGGCTTAATAGCTACACGGAAACGTCGCCCGGCAGGGCGGGCGTCAAAATAATCATCAGAGCAACGAAACCGCCGGGGTCGCGGTGTCTTTTCAAGATTGATGCTTCTCCCACTGTTAAAGATAAAACCTCGCAAGTTGAAATCTATGATCGGCTGCGATTTTGGACAATCACGTCGGATTCGCTGGACATCTACCCGTTAGCGATATTTGATCGGCAAGTACAACTTACTGAACTAATCTCTTCGCTGAATGTGGTTGACGGCTTGATCAGCTCGGAAACTCCCAACAGCCTGCTGGGCGGCTCCAACGACCGGGAGCGATTACGTCAGGCAGTCAATTCCTATGTTTCTGCAGTGGACCCAGTGGACCAAGGTAGACGGGACAACGCTGCATTCAGTCTCGCGGGAAATCTAGCAGCGTTTGTCACCGACACAGGAATGCGCTTGAGCGAGTCAGAAATCGTCGAGCACATGACCTTTTGGAATGCGCGGAATCGGCCGCCTCTATCTAACAAGGAAATCTTGGCCAAAGTATCGTCGGCAATGAGGAACGGAACGCCCCGAGCAGACAAGGTCGTAAAGACGCGGTCGCATAGGTCGCCCAAAATCCGATTGCCGGAAACGTCCAAACAAATTCACGAATTGACCTCCGAATCCGGGCGCACTGACGCCGCAAACGCCGCACGGTTTGCGCATGGGTTCGGCGATCGATTGTTGTACGTTCCCAAGTGGAAAAAGTGGCTTGCGTGGGACAGCCGACGATGGCTTGATGATGGCGGAATTGGGGCACAACAACTAGCAAAACATTACGCCGAAGACCTTTGGCCGAAACTTGGCCAATTGGCGAAGACGCTTAGTCGAGATGATCTTGGAACGCTTCAATCATTCGTCAAATCCACAAATCAACGTAAGCGAATTTGGGATCTATTGGAGTTGGCAAAATCCGATGCTCGCATAGTTTGTGAGGTGGACTGCCTAAATCGGAATCCGACGTTGCTTAATGTTGAAAACGGCACAGTGGATTTGGAATCGGGCGAACTGAGACCCCATCGGCCCGAAGACCGGCTAACACAAATTGCTACGGTTCGATTCAATGCGCAGGCGCAATGTCCGCGATGGATTGCGGCAATGAATTTGATCTTTGACGATGACCCCGATCTAATTCAATACGTTCAGTCCTTATTGGGATATTCTGTTGCCGGACTCACCTCGGAACATATTCTTCCGATTTGCTGGGGGAAAGGCTGTAATGGCAAGTCAACGATCTGGAATACGATTTGTTATCTCTTGGGTGATTACGCTAAGACTGCGAGCCAAAGTCTATTGATGTCCCTGCGCGGACAGCATCCGACGGCAATCTGTGATCTGTACCAACGGAGATTTGTGCCAGTAACCGAGCCGTCGCAAGATCAACTGTTAAATGAAGCATTGGTTAAAGAGCTAACTGGCGGCGATTTGATATCTGCCCGACGCATGAACGAGGACTTTTGGACGTTTGAGCCGACGCATACTTTTTGGCTGTCGACTAATCACAAGCCAAGGATTCGAGGGACCGACGAAGGAATCTGGCGTCGGATAAAACTCATCCCATGTACAGTCGATATTCAAACGCGAGCCAAAGTTCAGAAGGATTTTGCAAAGTGGCTGGCAGCGAACGAAGGACCGGGAATCTTAAATTGGTTGATTGCGGGCTTCTTGTATTGGCAGCGAAATGGATTTGTTGAACCAGCCGCCGTCAAATTAGCAACCATCGAATACCGCGCTACCGAGGATGAACTCGGACAATGGATTAACGAGCATTGCGAACTTCTCGACGGCGCGGAGACGCAGGCATCGATGCTTTACGAACGATACAAAGCAACCGCCGGTTCGATGTCCCAAACGGAATTTGGATCGGAAATGGTTAAACGTTTTGAGCGTTGCACGGTGACTTTTGGTCCGACCCGAGGGCGGAAGGCTTATCGGGGAGTTCGATTGATTGCCGATGCGTGAACCGTGTGAACCATTCCGGAAGTTTTGTCTCAATACTTGCCAAAGTCCCTGTTCAGCAACTTCAAATCCGTTCACACGGTTCGCAAGACAATTCCAGACTGCTCTAGCTAGCCCAAGCCAATGTGAATACAATCGACAGTGATCATTTAAATACCGGCAAAGTGATTCGATGAAACAACTATTCCGAAAGTCGTTCAAGAAACCTGTTCCCGTTGGCGCGACGATTAATCAAAAGCGCGGCAAATCGGTTGCTCGATGGATCGGCAAAGGCGGTAAGGAAAAAACTGCCCCAGTTGAAATGAACTCAGATGGTTCATTTTCAATCCGACTGGAGCGCAAGACTTGGATGGCGCGATTTCGAAATTCCGAACGATTGATCGTCGAACGGTCGACCGGGTGCCGACTGTTGGAAGCTGCCCAAGTTCGGTTGGCGGATTTTGTCCGCAAATCGGCGCGCATCTCGTCGGGGATTTTAACACAAGACGAGCTTCTGTTATCGGATAACCTAAAGTCGACGATAGTTGAACAAATAGAATGCTACGCGGACTATTTAACCCGACGCAAAACACACTCTGCCCGAGTCAAATCAACCAAGGCTTATTTATTCGAATGTGCAAACGGCTGCGGTTGGACGACATTGGCCGATTTGAATGCCGACGGGTTGCAACGTTACTTAGATTTGAAAAGTGAAAACAAAATCGTCGATGGAAAAGTAAAACCAGGAACCTCACCCGGGGCGTTGAACGGTCGAATCGAATGCTGGGTCGCATTTGGCTATTGGTTGGCCGGAAAACGAATGAACGGAAAGCGGTCGAACAAGAACGGCGAAAAACGATTGCCCGGAAATCCATTCGATGGTTTCGCTCGATACGATGCCAAGTTGGATTGTCGACGAAAACGTCGAGCGTTAACTGAGGCCGAGCTAATCAAGCTGCTGCAAGTTGCGGCCCGTCGCCCACTAGAGGATGCCTCGATGATTCGCCGTGGCTCGCGCAAGGGAAAGCAATTGGCCAATCTGAAGCCCGCAACTATTGAGCGGCTCAAATGGATTGGCCGTGAACGCGCATTGATTTACAAGACATTGGTTTTGACCGGATTACGCAAAGGCGAATTGGCCTCAATCAGGATCGGCCAATGTCATTTAAAAGGCTCGCGCCCATTCATTGAGCTAAAAGCAATCGATGAGAAAAACCGGGAAGGGTCCGACATTCCAATTCGTCCTGATCTAGCTGCCGAATTGCACCATTGGATTGCGGAAAAGCAAAGGTATTTGCGACCAAGTACATTGTCGATCAACGACCGGCATCCCAAACCAATCGGCGAAATCCCCTTGTTCGACGTTCCCGACGGTTTGATTCGAATCCTGGACCGCGATTTGGAATCTGCCAAAATTCCGAAAAAGGATGAGCGAGGCCGATCCGTTGACGTTCATGCTTTACGACATTCGTTCGGAACAATGCTGTCTACGTCGGGAGTTGCGCCCCGAGTTGCCCAAGCGGCAATGCGGCATTCCGATTTAGGTTTGACGATGAACGTCTACACTGATCCAAAGTTACTTGACGTTCATTCGGCGTTGGCGTCCCTGCCAAGTTTAGACACCTGCAATGAGACGGAACGCGAACAAGCGACGGGAACCGACTCGACGCGAGAATTGGTGCCCCCTTTAGTGCACCCTCACAAGCGACCAAATCAGATAATCTCAGACAACTCAGGCAATCTGGGCGTTTCATCGCCGAATAAAGTTGAAAAGAAAAAACGCCGCGAATCATTGTTGATTCCGGCGTTTCCTTCAGTCGGGGCGACTGGCGACGAACATTTCTTAACGACGTTTTTCCCGAGAAATTGCTAGGTCGAGCCTTGGCATCGTCCAAGAAATTCACGGCAGACGAGTTCATTGAACTCGCCTCGGCCGCGCTATGCAAGCCCGGCAGTATCTCGACGGATGGGTCCTTCCGGTTGGTCTTCCCTTGTGACCAGAACCGGAGGACTTCCAATGTCCCGAATTTTTCTTGATCCCCAACTGACAGCGAAGCACGGCAAGACCCTGCGCGCCATCGCCATCACCCGAATCAGCACCATCCACCAAGACCCTCGAAGCAATGATGATCAATTCGATTTGGTCCGGCGATGGGTCGATGATCGGTACGATGGCCCCATCGATTGGACGCGGATCAGCGGCCAGGGGAGCGGCGAAACTCTCGATCGAGAGCAAGTCGCCGAGGCGGAACGGTTAGTCGAAACTGGCCAGTTTGATCTCGTAATCCTGGAGGACCTGTCGCGGCACCTGCGGCGGATTCACGCCGTAATTTTCTGTGAACTGTGCGAGGACAAATCGACGCGGCTCATTGCGATCAACGACTCGATCGACACCACCAAGGATTGGCGGTTGCATGCATTGTTCGCGTCGATCAAAAACGAGCAATACAACCGCGATACTTCGAACCGCATCAAGCGGAGCCACCGGAATCGATTCACGCAGGGCGGCATCGTGCAAACGGTTGTCTACGGTTACGTGAAGCCCAACGGTACAAAGTCCGACGCGGAACTTTCGAAGGATCCGGATGCCCAACCGATTTACGACGAATGGTTTCGTCGGCTTGAGGAAGGGCAATCGTTTTCCGAAGTTGCGGATTGGCTCAACGAAAATAACGTGCCTACTGGACCGTATTGTCGATCCCGAAAGTGGACCTGCAAAATGGTCGGGCGAGTAATGCGTAATCCGATTCTGAAGGGCATTCGCGAAAGGAACCGCAAGGTTTCCCGTCGCGTAAACTCAACGGGAAAGTACCGATCGGAAAACGCCGATGAGAGTGATCTGCTGCGACGCGAGTGTCCGCACTTGGCTTTCATCGAGCCTGCCCGATTCGATCGAGTCCAACAACTGTTGCAAGACCGCAATGCAATCTACAGCCCGTGCAAAAATGGAGTCGACGCCCGCAAGGGTAGACCGAAGCGGCGATCCGATTGGCCGGGCGGTCATGTTGTATGCGGAATTTGCGGCAACCCATTCCGATACGATGGACTCGCCGACAAGAAGCACATGCTCTGCCGTGGTGCGAGTGAATACACGTGCTGGAACTCGATCACGCTTAACGGTCCGGTGGCCGCGGAGAAAATGCTCGCGGCCGTATTGGACGAGGTTGAGCGTTTGCCCGGTTTTGACGCCGAATTGATCGCGGCAGTCAGCACTGAGGTTTCTCAATGGGGATCCGCACATGCCGCTCGCGTCGCAGCTGCCGTCCGCGAAGTCGCGAAACTTCAATCGGCGAGCGACAAACTGTCTGCCGCAATTCAACTTGGCGATCCGCCGCAGCGACTGGTAAACGACATGCGTAAAAACGAGCTGGAACTCGCGGAGGCGATCGCCGCCAAAGCGGTGATCGAGGCAGAGCAGCCGCCCGTTTGCGAGCTGCCAACAATTGACGAGCTAAAGCGGATCGCGCGCGGGGCTCTTTTGAATGTCCAAGCCAGTCCCAGCGAATTGGGTACGCTCATGAAGTCCTTGATTCCGGAGATTCGTGTCTTTCCCGTGCGGCTTTGCGACGGCGGGTTGATTTCACTTCGTGCCAAGTTTGCCCTGTCGCTAGTGCCGCTCCTTAGCGTGAATCAACGAACCGACGCCGTGCAAAAGTGCCTGTCGGTCGAAATGGAGGTCGACCTGTTCGAGCGACCGCAACGTGAGAGATTTCGATCGCAGGTCATCAGCATGCGACAGGCAGGTATGACCGAATCGGTGATCGCAAACGCCTTGGGAATCACAAAGACGGCAGCTCAATACGCGGCCGCCTTGAATCGGAAGATGGTCGAACTCGGACTATCAGACCCTTACGTCGCCATTCTCAATCCGCCAGACGACTATGGCAAACTCCGCCGCCACCGGCACTCTCGATATCGATTTCGACGTGTTGAGACCGGCGGAGAAAACACCCCGGCCTAGTTTGACGCCGAATCGCATGATTCAACAACACCACCGGGCTCTGCCTCTCCCACGAGGCAGGGCCCATTTTTATTGGAGCCTCGATGCACCCAAAGGGAAAAACCAAAAATCACGAACCGGATCCACAAGAAATCCGTCAGAGCTTGCGCCGCTTCATTGCGTTGATTGGTCGTCTTTGTGCTTCCGAACTGACTCGGACGCGCGATGCACGCGAGTCATCAGGAATTCAAACTCGCGCTACCCGCCGAAGATCCAAAGTAGCTAAATAATGACCTGAATCCCGTCATAATCTTTTGATGGGAACTTAGCTGTTCCCTTACTTCATGCCGCCGAGCGGTGTATCGCCCGCGTAGTTGTTGACGGCGCGCGATCAACTCTCCCCAACGAAAGGAGGAACTATTGAGTAACCATTTTTTGATCGGTTGTTTTGCAGCGTCCGTCCTAGTTGCCGTAATCGCGTTCTTGCGTGAACGGCGACTTCGGATTGCACTCGAAACGCTGCTCAGACGACTACTGCAAATTTGGAGGTCGCATGACAAGAACAGTTAGTGGATGGCTGGGGCTAACCCTGTTGGCCGCGGCGGTCTCCGGCTGTCCGGACGAAGATGATAGGGTAGCTCAGCTCGCGGTAGAGGCCGCGAATCGACAGGCGGCCCAAAACCAAGAGCTTGTTCAGCTCAATCGCGAAGTGGCTGAAGGGACGCGTCGATTGATCGAATCGGACGGTCAATCCCGGGCTGAGTTTGCTAAAGCCCAGCGCGAACTTCAGCACCAGCAATCAGCCGTGGCTGATCAGTTCAATCTTCTCGAATCCGAGCGCAAAGTGGCGGCCGCCGCCCGAATGCGTGAGCCGTTACTTGCCGCGGCATTGACCGGTGTAACAACGCTCTTGGTCGCATGTCTGCCGTTGGCCGTTGCGCTTTATCTGCTGCGACGCCATCGCGCGGACGAAACCGACCCAGCGGCCTTGAGCGAACTGTTGATCAGTGAACTGGCGTCGGACCGTCCTGTATTACTCCCGCCAGCGCCCGAGCCGACAAATCCACGCATCGGTGTCGCAAACACCGACGTGCGTGGGCCGAGCACAGCAACGTAACGGCCGCTCGATTGCGAGAACTACTTACAGGCTCATCAGAAATTTCTGACCGACGCCCAACCAACGCCCAGGGCGCTTCGCCTTGGGCATTTTCGTTTACAGGAGGAATTGCATGAACCAGCGCGAACTCGATCGCCAAGTTGCCCAAGCAACCGGCGAATCAGTTCACCTCATTCGTCATCGCGGATTTCACGCGATGGAAGCAAGCGCCGTTGGCGAATTCGCTTCGACAGACTCTCGACCGCCAATGGTAGTCGACTGGGACGCGCTCGAAATCGAGCGTCGCCATGTTGAATCACGAACCGCGGTCCGTCCGACCATGGTCGCTTGACCGTTCGTCAGTCGTCAATCGAGTCCTTCGATCGACGATGTCCCATTTTCAATTTCAATTGCTCAAAGGAAAACATGATGAAGATTCTCGTTATTAACAACGACGGGGGCGGCTTCGCCGACTACCTTGAGGTCGCCGACGGTGCGACCGTCGAGCAACTCGTCGGTCAGCAGATCGGCTCGGCCAAGCCCGAAAATTACCTCATCCGTGTGAATCGCCAGCCGTGTGCGCCGGACCAAGTCCTTCAGCCCGGCGATCGGGTCAGCATCACGCCGACCAAGATCGAAGGCGCGGCTGAGTCGGCTTCCAACTAACCAAACCCGGAGGCCACTATGTCTGGCGAAAATCTGGATCTGATCCGATACGCGATCTGGATTCATGAACAGCTTTGTAATCGCCGGTCACAAGTTGTCCTTCCGCAGTTGTCGATCGAGCGATGGGGCCGTGTGGAACGGCTCCATCGCCGGTTGGCGATTGCGATTGGGCGCAACTGGGCATCGTCAGTCGCGACGGTTCGACGCGAATTGCATGACGCTGTCCGCGGCCTTCGCTACAGCCTTACGGAATTCGATGAACGGCTCAATGATGACGTCGATTCCCAACAGGTATTGGCCCCGCGCGAAATCTTGTGCGAATTGCGGGCCCTTCGGGATGAGTTTGAATCCGTTGAGTTTGACTTGCGCCACAAACTGATTCGCGTCACAACTGAGCCGATCGAATTAGAGGGACTGTATCTGGGTCCCTTCGAGATCGAATTGAATCTCTTGCGCAGGGATAACGGAGGCTTGGCGCATTACCGGGTAATCGCCCGGGACCCACAGCCGTCTCGCCGCAATTCCGATGTGACTCATCCCCATGTACACAGCGAACAGCTGTGTGAGGGGGAAGGGCAGGCTCCGATTCGACGGGCGCTGCTGAGCGGTCGGCTGTACGACTTTTTTGTCGTCGTAATGAACATCCTTCGAACCTATAACTCCGGCAGTCCCCATGTTCCGATCGAAAAATGGGACGGGATAAGCTGTCACGGATGCGGGGACTTCATATCCGACGACGATTACTGTGCGTGTACGCGATGTGGGGTGGAGTCATGTCGAGACTGTTCGACGTACTGCTCGATTTGTGAAGACCAAGTCTGCCAAGAATGCGCCGCACGATGTCCGGGATGTGACGAATGGTTTTGCGCTGCATGTATGACCGAATGCGAAGGCTGTTCGATCGAATTTTGTACAACTTGTCTCAATGAACAACAGAGGTGTAACGATTGCCATGAAAGAGAACTTGAAGAAATCGAAGAGCTGGATGAAGGCCTGGCCGAGCCGTGTGCCGACCTTGCCAGCGCCGAAGCCTAAGACGCTTCGATTCAGCCCGACGGCTTGGGCCAAATTGATTTACCTGCGCGATATCGGCGACACCGAAGTCGGAGGATTCGGGATCGCACCGTCCGATGATCCGACGTTCGTCGAAGACGTCAGGCTTGTGCGACAAACCTGCTCCTGGGCACATGTGAAATTCGACGACGAATCGGTCGCGGACTTTTTTGACGATCAAGTTGACGAAGGAAAGCGCCCGGAGCAATTCGCCCGAGTGTGGATCCATACGCATCCCGGTCAATGTCCGCGACCAAGCGGCACCGACGAACTGACGTTTGAGCGGGTCTTTGGCCAGGCTGACTGGGCCGTTATGTTCGTCTTGGCGCGTGAGGGCGCTGCGTACGCACGCTTGCGATTCAACGTCGGTCCGGGAGCAGACGTTGAACTCTCGACCGAGATCGACTTCACGCGGCAGTTTGAGGGGAGCGATCGCGAAAACTGGCGTCGTGAGTTTGACGAAAATGTATTCGACGAGATGCTTCGACCTGAACCAGTCGAGACGTCGCGCAAACAAATGCCCGATTCGACTCTTAGCGTGCCGGACGCATGGTACGACCCATGGTTCGAGTATCTCGACGACGATCTAGCCATGGAGAAACGCGATGACTTCATTGTCTAACGAGTTGTTGACCGAACCCAACCGGTTTGTGCGCCAAAGCGGACTTGTACCGATGGACCGCCTACATGACGTCACCGCCACGGTGATTGGAGTAGGGGCCATTGGTCGCCAAGTTGTGATTCAGCTGGCGTCGATCGGTGCACAGAGCATTCAGCTCGTCGACTTTGATCTAGTTGATCACACGAACGTGACGACTCAAGGCTACTTGGCCGACGAGATCGGATTGCCAAAAGTGACGGCGGCATCGCGAATGATCGGCCGAATCGATCCGAATATTATGGTCACCGTGATCGAAGATCGTTACCGGCCGCAACTTGAGAGTGGCAAGGCTGTGTTTTGTTGCGTCGATTCGATCTCTGCGCGAGCCGCGATCTGGCGCTCGGTGCGGGATCGCTGCGAGTTTTGGGCCGACGGCCGAATGTTGGGCGAGGTCATCCGCGTGTTGATCGCGACGGATTTGGATTCGAAGAACCGCTATATGCAATCGATTTTTCCGCAATCCGACGCTCAACTTGGTACTTGCACATCGCGAAGCACGATCTACGCCGCGTCGATCGCCGCTGGCCTGATGCTCCACCAGTTCACGCGTTGGCTGCGACGACTACCGGTTGACGCCGACGCATCGATGAATCTCCTGGCGGGCGAGCACTCGGTCGCAGGCAGGACCGAGTGATTCGCCCATTTCCCTAAACCGGCCGCCTCGCGGCTGCCGGTTTTTTTTAGCTATCCGGGGCGTCCACGCTGAGCACCACTAAAATTCAATTGATCGCCATTGATCGCACAAGCCACCCAACGGACAGTCAGTTCATCAAACAAAATGGAAGGGCAAACCTAGCGCGTGGTCACGACGGGCGAGCGTTCGACTCTGCCTTAAGGCTCTATATAGCCTGGCGAGTTACATTCATCGAACTAACTTGACGAGTTGACCATATCGTACAATGCCAACTTACCGCCAGCCAAAACTGCAATGGCGGCTTCGGCCAAGACACTACAACGACCGCGATCGATGCGTGTTTTAGCCTTTTCCATCAGTAAGGCGACTCAATGGCGAAGCAAACGCGGGCGCGAACGAAAGAAAAATCGCTGCTCAAGCTGATCGACAAATATTACGCCGATCTGGCGGACCTCGCGCGGCAAAATGTCTTGTTCGAAATGGGGACGCGCCATGCCTTTCATCGTTTAATGGCCGATGCCGGTAAACCGCACGGCTGGACGCTGATCGCCGAGCAGGAAAAGAAGGTCAACGGCAAGACGATCCGGCCCGATGGAACGTTCAAGGATGAAATGAATCTCGTTCGCGGCTATTGGGAGGCCAAGGACACGGCCGACAAACTCGACGCCGAAATCGAAAAAAAGCGCAAAGCCGGCTACCCCCTTAACAACATCATCTTTGAGGACACTCAAACCGCGATTCTCTACCAGCACGGCGAGCGGATCCTGACCGTGCCAATGAAGGCACCGGACAAGTTGGCCGAACTGGTGCAACAGTTCTTCGGCTACGTCGAGCCCGAGATCGAGGAGTTTGAGCAGGCGGTCAACGAATTCAAAGAGCGCGTCCCCGATCTGGCCGAAGGCTTGGCTAAGAAAATCGCCGACGCCCACCGGACCAACCCGGCGTTCAAGCGGGCCTTCGCCGACTTTTTCGAGCTCTGCAAGTCCAGTCTCAACCCGAACATATCCCAGGCCGCCGTTGATGAGATGCTGATCCAGCACATCCTCACCGAGCGTTTGATCCGCGAGATCTTCGACAATCCCGAGTTCGTCCGCCGCAACGTTATCGCCACCGAGGTCGAAAAGGTGATGCAGGCGATGACCAGCCACAGCTTCGACCGCAACACATACCTCCGCGACCTGGACCGGTTCTATGTCGCCATCGAACACGCGGCTCGAACGATGACTGATTGGTCCGACAAGCAGTACTTCTTGAACACGGTCTACGAGCGGTTCTTCCAGGGCTACTCAGTCAAGCTGGCGGACACGATGGGAATTGTCTATACACCGCAAGAGATCGTCGACTTTATGTGCGCGTCGGTGGCCGAAGTTCTGGGAAAGGAGTTCGGCAAAAATCTCTGGAGCGACGACGTTTACATCATCGACCCCTGCACGGGCACTGGGAATTTCATCGTCAACCTGATCCGCCGCATCCCCAAGGCCAAGCTGGAGGACGTGTATAAGCACCGGCTCTTCGCCAACGAGATCATGCTCCTCCCGTACTACATCGCGGCGCTGAATATCGAGCATGCGTATTTTGAGCAGGCGGGGAAGTACGAGGGATTCGAGGGGCTGTGCTTCGTCGACACTTTGGACATGGCAGAGCACTCGCAAGGCGAACTTGGATTCATGAACGCTAGGAACAGCGAACGGGTGGCACGGCAAAAGCGAACGCCGATTACCGTCGTAATCGGGAATCCGCCGTACAACATGCACCAACAAAGCGAGAACGACAACAATAAGAACCGCGCGTATCCCGTAGTCGACGGACGAATCAAGGCGACGTACGCGAAAGATAGCACCGCGACAAACAAGAACGGCCTTCGCGACGCCTACGTGAAGTTCTTCCGCTGGGCCGTTGACCGCTTGGACAATCGCGATGGGATTGTCTGTTACGTGAGCAACAACAGCTTTGTCGATCAAATCGCGTTCGACGGGATGCGTAAGCATCTGTCGACAGACTTCGACGCTATCTACCACCTCGATCTTGAAGGAAACGTTCGGCACGATCCGAAGCTTGCCGGCACAACCTACAACGTGTTCGGAATCCAAGTTGGCGTCGGCATCACGGTTGCGATCAGGCATCGTGCGACCAAGGGCCAGGCAGTCTCCTACGCAGCGGTTGAGAAGAACCTGCGGCGCGAGGTCAAACTCGCGTGGCTTGCCGAACATAAAACGTTGGCCGGCGTTGAATGGCGCAGGCTGACGCCCGACAACCGGCATACCTGGCTCGTGCCGCAGAATGCAGGGGAATTCCTGTCATTACTACCTCTTGCATCGCGCGAATCGAAGGCTGCGACGACGGGAGAAATCGCGGTCGTGTTCAAGCGTTACGGACGCGGCGTCGCCACCTGCCGCGACGACGTTGTGTACGACTTTCATCGCGACGTGTTACGCGAGCGAGTGAAGGGCTTTATTGAGGGCTACAACGGCGAAGTGGATCGCTTTCGCCGGTCGGACAAGCAGGAGCCCGTCGATGACTTTGTCAAATACGACTCCATCAAGTGGAGTCGCGATTTGAAGGCAGACCTGAAGCGGGAAAGGTACGCCGAGTTCTCTGACGAAAAGTTACGACATGCGACGTACCGCCCATTCTGCAAAATGCATCTATTCCTCGATCGTGTTCTGAACGAAGAAGTGTATGTTTTCCCTGAAATCTTCCCCACGGAAGAAACCGAGGCAGAGAACGAGATCATCTCTCTGACCGATCTCGGCTCAGAAAAGCCATTCATGACCTTACTCGCGTCCGGTGTCGTTGACCTGCACGTCGTCGGCGCGGGCGCGAGCTGTCAGTGCTTCCCCTTTTACGTTTACGACGAAGACGGCACGAACCGCCGCGAGAACATCACCGATTGGGCGTTGAAGCAGTTTCGCGACCACTACAAAGACAAGAAGCTCGACAAGTGGGACATCTTCCACTACGTCTATGGCCTGCGGCACCATCCCGGCTATCGCGAGAAATTCGCCGACAACCTCAAGCGCGAGCTGCCGCGAATTCCCTTCGCCCCCGACTTCCGTGCCTTTGCCAAAGCCGGCGAAGAGCTCGCCAAGCTCCATCTCGACTACGAAAAGGTAAAGCCCTGGAACCTGGAATTCGTCGAAGCGCCGGGCGTGCCCCTCTCATACCGCGTCGAAGATAAAATGCGGCTCTCGAAGGACAAGCTGCGACTGACGGTCAATCCTTCGCTCACCCTCGTTGGCATCCCGCCCGATGCGCTCAACTACCGACTCGGAAACCGCTCCGCCCTCGAATGGGTCGTCGATCAGTATCAAGTATCGACCGACAAACGGAGCGGCATCACTTCCGATCCGAACCGCGACGACGACCCTGAATACATCGTCCGACTCATCGGGCAGGTGATTCGCGTCAATATGGAAACCGTGGCGATCGTCCATGCACTGCCGGATTATTCCACGGAGAAGTCGTGAGAGTTGCCGCCCTGTCCTGGTCGATAATAATCATCCAGGCCTTCGATGGCCCCATCCAAATCCTCCTCTCGGATTGTACGGCTTTGGGGAATAAAATAGTCAACAACCCCCGGAACTGCGGTAGCGAATAATGGCTGAATTCGTTGATGTTAAACCTGAAATGATCCGCTGGGCGGTGGAACGCTCTGGTTTGACTCTCAATAAGTTTCCGGCGGAGGTCGGAATGTGGGTCCGCAGGGACGCCCGACCGACGATTTCGAAATTGGAGAAATTCGCCAAAAAAGCAATGGTTCCGTTTGGATACCTTTTTCTTCCGGAGCCACCAGTGGAAGAATTGCCAATGCCGGATTACCGGACGCTTGACGATGACGGCGTCGAGCGACCGAGCCCGAACCTGTTGGATACCATTCATGACATGCGGCGGCGGCAAGCGTGGATGCGGGATCATGTGACCGAAAATGGTCAGCATCCACATTCCTACGTCGGTTCCTTCTCCACGGATTCTCCTGTCAAGCAAGTCGTGGGGGCAATTCGCAATCAGCTGAATCTTCCCCTCGACTGGGCACGGGAGCACAAGACATGGGAGGCAGCCCTCACATTTCTGGCGAGACAAACCGAGGCGGCCGGAATACTCGTGTTTTTCAACGGAGTGGTCAGCAACAATCCGCACCGCAAACTCGATCCTGAAGAGTTTCGTGGATTTGTGCTTAACGATAGACTTGCGCCCTTGATATTTGTGAATGCAGCGGACACAAAAGCTGCCCAAATGTTTACGGTGGCACACGAACTTGCTCACGTCTGGATTGGCGAAAGCGCGCTATTTAATCTCCCGCTCCTTGATCCAGGACGGAACGACGTTGAAAAATACTGCAATCGTGTTGCGGCAGAGCTATTGGTTCCAGCTGAGCAAATGCGCAAGGCATGGGAGCGTGTATCCGATGACGACCAACCATTTCAGCTATTGGCTCGGTATTTCAAGGTTAGTCCGATCGTTATTGGTAGACGAGCGAAAGATCTCGGACTAGTAACTCCCGAAGCCTTTTTTCAGTTCTATCATGCCTACCGCGAAGAGATCGCAGACGCGATGCGCCGCAAAGCACCTGGCGGCGATTTCTACCGAACTCAAACCGCACGCATTGGACGCAGATTTGGAAGGGCCGTGGCTTCCGCGGCGGAATCGGGACTTCTGTCCTGGCAGGAGGCGTTTCGATTGACTGGACTTTTTGGCCAGACTTTTGACCGATATATCGCGTTTCTCCGGAAGCAGGAGGGGCGATGAGCGAGCCTCTTCGATTTCTCCTAGACGCTGATGCTTTCATTACAGCCCATTGACAGCATTATCGATTTACTTTTTGCCCCGCATATTGGCGAATGCTGCTCGACGAACACGAGAACAATCGGGTCGCAAGCATCGAACCTGTGCGGCGGGAAATACTTCAAGGAAAAGACCGATTGGCGGCATGGGTCAAATCTAAACCCCCGAAGTCGTTTTTCAAGGGCATATCCGATAAAGCAGTCGTAACGAAATTTGGTAAACTCTCTGCGTGGGTGAATGATCGTGGGGAATACTCGCCAGAGGCAAAAGCAGAGTTTGCGGCAGCAGCAGATGGCTGGCTTGTCGCCTACGCAGACGCGAACGAATTCGTTGTTTGCACGTATGAAGTTTCTCGCCCTGAATCTAAAGCTCGCGTCATGCTTCCGGATGTCGCAAATTGGGCGGGCGTGCCTTGCGTAACTCCGCACGACATGCTCGCAGAATTGGGAATTCGAATGGTGCTGGGCAAGAAAAACTAGTCGCAAGAACCCAGCCTTGAGCCATTCGCAAATCGGTGGTCGGCTGCACTTTTCATGTGCATTCTAGAATTTCGGGAGAGCCGCCGCAAAGTTTTCGCTGGATTCGATTGTCGCGCAGCTACTTCGTTCGCTCGCTTGGCGTGATGTCTACGTTAGCCCCGTTGCGCGGCGCAACCATCGCGGAACCTGATCCGTTTGCAATCCCGGCCTGCGCTTAGTGCGTATAGAACGTAATCCGATTGTCGCCGCCCGCCGCCTCCGATTATGTCTCAGTCTTGGAGTCGCAATTATTGGCCGCTGCCAGTCGCGTTCGAAGTAATCGTTGCTCGAACGGGGAAGTCGTACGTTCCAATGCCCGCTCCAAGTGAACTTTCGCTACGTCGAAGTGTCCGACGCGACGGTGAAGTTCGCCAAGCGCCGCGTCAAACAAGTAATAACCTTTAGGAATACCGTCCCAGGAAATGCTAGACAACGCGTTGAGTCCCGCTTGGGGACCGTGCAAATAAGAAATGGCGATCGCACGATTCAGTGCATGGACGGGGGAAGGCTGGACTCGGACAAGCAGGTCATATAAATGCAAGATCCGAGTCCAATTCGTGGCCGCAAAAGTAGCGGCCAAGCAATGTTCCGCCGCGATGCCGGCCTCGAGGTGATAAGCCGAAAGTTCGTCGCCGTCGGCAGATGACGCGAGCCAGCGAACGCCTTGGTTAATCATCGCTCGGTCCCAGAGCGATCGATTTTGATCGGGGAGTAGGACAACTTCCTCTGTCGATTGCAGACGCGCACCAAACCGAGCGGCTTGAAATGCCATCAAGGCCATCAACGCGTGGGTAGCAGGAATTTGCCCGGTCGGATGGGCTAAGATCAGTCCGCCCAATCGGATGGCTTCTTCGCAAAGATCCTGTCGGATCAACCGTTCGGCACCGCTCGAATTGTATCCTTCGTTGAAAATCAGATAGACGACACGCAGCACGGATGTGAGTTGCTCGCTTCCCACACCGTCGATCAGATTTGCGGGCGATGCCTTGCGGAGCGAATCCTTTGCTCTAGTCAATCGACGCTGGATGGCCTCGGCATTCGACAATAAGGCTCGGGCGATTTCCGAAACGCTGAAACCGCAGGCCATCTTCAACGCAAACGCGACTTGAGACTCTTCGCTTAACGATGGATGGCAACAGAGACAGAGCATGCGCAGTCGGTCATCGTCCAAGTCATTCAATGCGTCGAGCTTCGTCCAGACTTCGCTTTCGCTATTTGTCTCCTCCAAGTCGCCATCCGCCAAATGGGGCGCGATTTTTGTGGACCAATGCCGTTGCCGCCGGAGGTTGTCGAGTGCGGAATTCTTGGCCACCCGAAACAGCCAGCCCGCCGGATCATCGGGTACGCCGCGGGTCGCCCAAGATCGCAAAGCCTGCATGAACGCGCCCTGGACCACGTCCTCGACGAGGTCCAAGTGCCGAGGTCCAAGGATCCGCGCAAGCGAGGCGACCAAGCGGCCGGACTGATGCCGGAAGAAATGCTCAGCAAGTTGATGCGAATCCGACATGATTCACGCCTGCGGTCCAAGGGGCCAAACCGAATACCGACGACCCCTCACCCTAACCCTCTCCCCACGAAGCGCGGGGAGAGGGAACGAAAGATGTTGGGGAAAAGCTGCTAGTTGTACCCCGCGAGTTCGCGAATCTCGATGCTTCCCTCCCCCATCAAACAGGGACATTCTCGGGCGATTTGGAGTGCTTCGTCGTAGCTCTTCGCGGCGATGACCGAGTAACCGCCGAGCACCTCCTTCGACTCAGCAAACGGCCCGTCGGAGACCACTCCGCCGCTACGGATCACCCGCCCCCCGGATTTCAGGCCGTCGCCGCCATCGACGATGTTTCCCGAGGCCGAGTATTTCCCGATCCATTGTCCCCAATGCTCGAGCGCGGCTTGGATTTCTTCGGCAGACGGCTGGGCTTCTTCTTGCGGGTTGCGATAAACGAACAGGTACTTGATCATGATTAAACTCCGTGGAATTTGACTTCTGGGCGAGATTACGATTGCTTTCGCCCGTACGCAACATCGACGAACGGTCGACTGACAATCGGACATTGCGACAAGATTTTCTTCACAGCGCCAAAAAACAAGGCGGAATGCCGAGGTCAACGGTTCGCCGATTAGGGCGACTGCAACTTCGATAGTTCCGCGATGATCTCGTCGGCCGAGGGACGGTCATTGAAGGATTCGGCGCGATGCATGAACCGGATTTTGCCTTGCGTGTCGATGATAAACGTTGCTGGGCGGTTGCTCCATTCGGTATGAATCCGCATTTGGAATGGGACGCCATAGGCGGCGCTTGCCGTCAGCGCCGGATCAAGCAGCAATGGAAAATGTAAATCGTCCGTTTTCAGGCCCGCATCCTTGAGCAGGTACTTGGCCGAAAAACCATCGTGCGGATCGACCGCCAGAAGTTTGGCGTTGAGGTCATTGAGCTTTGCCATGCTCGCGCGCAACTGCCCGAGTTGCATATGGCACACCGGTCACGTGTCGCCATAAATGAACACCAATATCACGTTGCTCTTGTCGCGATAATCGGACAAGCGGATTTTTTCACCCTCCACCGTCGAGAGGGCAAAGTCCGGGGCCAGTTCATCGACACGCGCTGAATCCATGGTTTTTGCATCCCAGTGTTTCAGCGACTCGGCAACCGCCGGATCCAACTTCGATCCTTCTCGTTCAACGGCATATTTGATGTGGAGCTTTACGTCACGATTTTTCTCGGCCGCCAGCAGGTCGTTCAAATCACGCAAATTGCCTCCGAGCATCCCGTACGAGTCGACGGCGTAGAGTCTCACTGCGGGGCTCTCGTCGTTCCGAATAGCATCGAGGATTGGCTCCAACGGAACTTTGTCGCCCAGAAATCCAAGCGTCTGTGCCGAGAGAATACGTGTTGGCGGGTTCTCGGATTGCAGAGCTTTAACAAGCGCTGGGATGCCTTCATCACCTAATGCGACGAGCTGCTGAATCGCGGCCATGCGAAGATGCCAGCCACGATCTCCCGTGGCACGCATGTATTTTTCGGCAGACGTTCGAAACTCTTTTTCCCAGGCCTTGTCGTCCCACGAAGTCGCGAAGTCGTTTAGAACGGTCTGCGCATCCTTGGCCTGCCCGGCTGAGGCGTCAATTTTTTGTATTTGCCCGTCGCAAGTTTGTTGCGTTCCGTTCCAGAAAATCGCCGCGAAGAACACGGCCGCCGATATCGCCTTAAGTCGATTCATTGTCCACCCCTGATTTCCATCACCATATGTTCGTGTGCCAAATTCCAAACTGAGCGCTGCGCTTGACCAGAGTATCGCTACGTATCAATCCGCCGGAGACATTCCCAAGCGACCGCACCCATCAATCCCCCGAACGGCAACGTCAATAGCCAGCTTGCGATGATCCGTCCAATCATTTTCCAGTGTGCCTGCTTATTGATCGCGCCGATTCCGAACAATGCACCACAGCTTACATGGGTTGTCGATACAGGCAATCCCAGCCGACTTGCGCCAATGACAACCAGTCCAGTGAGAGCGTTGGCGACCAGCCCCTGGCCGTGGTTCATCGCAGTTATTTCGCGGCTCATCGTTCGAGCCACGCGGCGCCCACTTACAAGACCGCCGATCGCGATGGCGACGCCGATGATTCCAATTCCATAGTGCCCGGGAAGAGCGGTGCCGACCAATAACAGCGCGGCGATTTTTGGTGTATCGTTGAGTCCGCGGGCAAAACTGACGACTCCCGACGTCGCAAAATGGAGTCCGTTCAGCATCGATTGAGCATCAATGCCGACAATCGCACCTTGGTACAGTTGTCGACAATGAACGGTCTCGCCCATGGTCACACTTAGCTGCTTCGCCTGGGATAACGACACCGACGAGTCATTGGCGCATACCGTTTCGACGACTTGATTTCCGATGCAGAGGCAGGTTTCGGTCCCAATGCCGGCGCGTGTCCTCGCGATACGCATCACTGGATAAACGAGAACCGTTAGGCCCGCTGCAATCAACGGGCTCAATAAGAGCGGCCACAAGAAGCTCGTTCCAAGTTTATCGAGACTAATCGATGAACCGGCCGAAATGCCCGCTCCGATCAGTGCGCCGAGGAGCGCATGAGTCGTTGACACCGGCATTCCGAATCGAGTGGCGAAACAAACTGTCAGGCTCGCTCCGAAGGCCACCGCCGAGGCGAATCCGATTCGGCGGACCAACGATGCGTCGATCAATCCTTTTCCACTAAAATTGGTGAGCAGCTCCGATGCCAGAAAAAACGCGGTGATCGAGCCGGCCAAGGTGCAGACGGTCGCCCAAGCCAAGGTGCGCCGATATCCGGCAGTTCCGCTACCCAATACGGTTGCGACGCCTTTGAAATTGTCGTTGGCACCGTTGAAATACGCCAGGAAAATGGCACCAACTAGAAGAATGATTCCCATGGCGAGCGTTCCTATAGGTTTCACAAATCCTTGAGGCCGGATGGGCTAGGACACCACTGTTCCCAAGCAACTGGAGCCGCAACCGGCCGTGCATCCGAAACAGTGGTTCCCGGTTTGGATTGTCCGCAGAGCGACGTCATTCCAGCGGCATTCGCTGATGTGAATTCGCTTGCCGTTCACTGGAATGTCCAGCATTTGATTGAAGTCACAATCGAACAGATATCCGTTCCAGTCAACCGACAACATCTCGCGACACATGAGTCCGTCCAAGGTCCGCGGGTTGAATGCCGCGATCAGTGTTTGCATGTACTCGTCATATTTTCCCGAGTGCAGCAGGTCGTCGAGAAAGCGACTGATGGGCATGTTTGTAATGGCGAGTAATCGCGTAAAACGAATTCCGAAACGTGAGTCGAGTTGCTGCCGAAATTCGGCTTCGAGGGCGGCCTGGTTTGATGGCAGGCTCGCTCCGATCGGATTATGCACCAAGCTCAACTCCAATCCAGAGTCGGGCTGCCCGTAACCCAACGAGTTTAGGATTTTTATCGCTTGAATCGATTTCTCGAATGTGCCGCTTCCCCGCTGGGAATCGCAGTTGTCTTGCAAGTAACACGGAAGTGACGCGATGACGTCAACACGGTGCTTGGCCAAGAATTCAGGCAGGTCTTGGAATCCTTTCGCCAAAAGAATAGTCAAATTGCATCGGTTAGTTATTTGTTTTCCGAGCGAGGATGCCTGTTGCACGAGCCAACGGAAGTTCGGATTCATCTCGGGAGCGCCGCCCGTGATGTCCAGGGATTCCGCGGTGGAATTCGCCAAAAATTCGATGACTTGTTCCGCCGTCCCTCGCGACATGCTCTCCCGTCGATCCGGCCCGGCGTCGACGTGGCAGTGAGAACAGGTCTGATTGCAGACCTTGCCAACGTTGACTTGGAGTACCTTGATTCGGAGGGAGCGAAGTTGCGGGAGTCCCGCATCCGCCACCGTTTCGCGAAAACGACCTGGCCAACTCACGTCGCCTTGGGCCAACACACCACGTTGCAGCTCCGGCGACGAAAGCGGGCTCCCAATTCGATTCAACGTTTTCAGAATCATCTTCTTTTCCGGGTACGAATATCGGAATGCATTGCCTTGAGGATTCGCCAAGCCTATCGCTAACCACAATTCCCGCCTGGCTCACATCCGCAGCCGAGGCCAAGATTCGTCGCGGCGTAACCGTGGCCCTTAGTTTCGCGAGGATCGCGCTTTTTGCTGCGTCCACAATCGAAGCTCGCTGCGATTTCACTGGGGATGCTTTCGCGCGGCGAGACAAATTCAAACAGAGATTGATAGGGCGCACGGTGCAGTAGTTCAAATGTTTTGTCGCAAACCGCCCCCCGATGACCGCGTCGATAAGTATGGCCGTCGTCGTCGACCACGCTTTTGAAGGGCCCTCGGTAGATTACGGCCTGATTTCGCTCCAGACAAGGGCCTTGCTTCCCTTTGTGGGCGAGAACGGTCATCGACCGGAACTCGATTCCGTGAACCGTTTGCCACGGTTCAGGAGTTCGCCGCACGATCTCGATTCCGTGAAATCCAGCGTCCTCGAATGCCTGCAGGAATTGATCTTCTCGAAACGCGCCGGAAATGCAGCCAGACCAAAGCGTCGGATCATCTCTCAGCACGTCAGGAACTTCCTCATCGGCAACGATATCGCTGATTGCGGCGCGTCCACCGCGCTTCAAAACACGAAAGATTTCCGCGAACATTTGGCGTCGATCCGCTTGTCGTACTAGATTTAGAACGCAATTGGAAACGACGCAGTCAATTGACTCAGTCGGCACAAGTGGTTGCGCTGCGCGAAGCCGCTCTTCTGTATTTCTTAGCGTTAGATAGTCAGTCGCATCGCGCACGGGGCTCTCGGCCAGCATCTGGTCCAGCAATTGCAGATCCAGCTGAAGATCCTGGATCAGGCCATAGCGGAATTCCACATTGGCAAAACCGATCCGCGCGGCCACGGCCGGTGCGTGCCGTATCGCCAAACCCAGCATTTCACGATTGCAATCGACCCCAATGACGCGGCCGGTGGGCCCTACAACCTGTGCGGCAATAAAGCACAGTTTCCCGCCCCCGCAACCCAAGTCCAAAACGGTATCCCCCGCGTTGAGATATGGTGTTGGATCGCCGCAGCCGTAGTCTCGCTCGATGACTTCGTTCGGGATGGCCGAAAGGAATTCGGATGGATAATTCACCGGGCAGCAAAGCGCAGCTTCACGAACGCGGGCCGCGGCGGTATACCGCTCGAAGACCTGCGATTCCACCGTCCCACAAGTTTTTCCGTTTTTCCCATTCATCGCGAATCTCTTTCGCCAAAGCCCAAGAAATAGTGGCGCTGCCGTTGGTTAGCTCTTTGACGGCGCTGACTGCGAATCCTTACACCACCGGGGAAACCTCCGCAAATCAACCGATTGGCGGCACCAATTCATCGAGACGAGAACTAGTACCGGCACATATTCAATCCAGACCACAACGAAATCGAAAAAGGTCGGACCCGAACCTCCGAACGAGGCCAACGCGGTTGGATGAAATTGAAACCAGAACCGGAGGTAATAGAGGAAGGAAAATCCCGCCATCAGCAGCCATGCGCGGTTATTCGAGAACGGCAAAAAGGGGATTGCCCAAGTCCAATACCAGGGATTTTGGGCTGGGCCAAGCAGCCATAACCACACCAGGGTCAAGAACATCGCTTCCGCCAGCCCAAGGGCATTCCGCCAGACGAGCCAGCAGAGTCGTATCGCGATTATCCCGAACACCGACATTGTGATGAGTCGCGCGAGGGAAAATGGGACGCGATGCGAATCCATCGAAAGTTGTGTCGCGCACAATTCGACGATTTGCTTTCGAAACGGATCTGGCGTCACGGCGAACCAAGCCGGAATCACAGTCGTTGACTGTTCGGCGGGGCGGAGATTCTCTTCCACAACCATGAAGATCAAATCATTCATTTCCCAGCGAGAAAGAAAAGCGGATAGCCCGTCCCAAGAGGATGAAACCCAATGCGAGGACTGGCCCGCGTGATTCCCAATCATCGCCATTGGCGAAAGGGCGATGGCCGACGTGAGGAGTGCGGCGAGGCTCCAGATTATCGCCGACTTGAGCGTCCAATTCCGCCAACAGTAAACGGCGATCACGGGAAAGAGTACGACTGGAAAGAGCTTCGCACCGACTCCCAATCCCCACACAATTGCGCTTGCCAGAAGCCTCGCCGGGAAGCGGGTTGGATCGGCTTGGCTGCGTGCTGAAAGGAGCAGCCACAATCCGGTGACGGTGAAGAACACGGCCACTGAATCGAGGTGACTGCTGTTGGCAAATTCCTTCAGCACCAACGGGCACCAGGCGTACACGATTGTCCAAGCGGTAGGCAGCCGAAGGGTCCGCAGGAGCATCGATAGCGAGATTATCGTTCCCAAATCGAATGCGACAATCACGGATTTGATTGCCATGACTCGCATGAAGAGCGGTGCGCCAACGGGTAACACCGACTGGCTGGCGGCGAAGAGTACTTGGCTTACTGGGGGATACACGGTTGGCAGCTCGGGGTAATGCACTCGGCCGTGAATGGTCGCTATCGCTGGGTCCTGGTTCCGAAGAGTGACCAGAGCCTGCAGTTCCGCCGACCTTGCATCAGGGGCAGAATCAAAATCGAGGTCGGCGGGAGCGAACCGAAAAGGACTGACGCCCGCTTTGGCGACAATGCCATCCCACATGTAGCGATAATAGTCGACTTCTTGTATCGGTTCCGACGGAAATAGCGCTAGCCGCATTGCAACGGCAATAACAAAGATGAGCGGCGTAAGACGGTTTGATCGCAACGTGTGCAACACGATCCAAACGCCTGTCAAGTAAACGAGGTGAGCCGCGATCAATATCGACACCATCTCAAAAATGGGTCGCGATTCCCCGGGACCTTCAAATGTGAATTGGCTGCTCACGATGGTGATGGCCGCGCAGATCGCCAACTGTATCGCACCGACTACCGCCAAAAATGTCGCCGATGAGTCTCGCGGGGACGACTTTTCAACGTGGCTACTTGACGTCACTGGCGCACCGTTCGGCGGGGCGATGTCGCGGCGAATTTGGCGATTGTCCACAAGATTCGATAACCGGCGCGAAGGGTGCCGGACAGCGTTCCGCTGATCTTGCTGACCCCTATTCGGCGACGGTAGGGGACCGGGATTTCAATCGTTCGACAGCCGCTCAACACCGCCTTGATTTGCATTTCGATTGTCCAGCCAAAAGTTGTGTCTTGCATTTCGAGTTTCTCCAGAGACGAGAACCGGATCGCTCGAAATGGTCCGAGGTCAGTGAAACGAGCGCCCCAAATCAACCACATGAGAAAACACGCCAGACGATTTCCAAAAATACTTTGAAATGGCATCGCGCCCGGCTCTCGGTCTCCCAAGAGGCGAGAACCCACCACGAAGTCGGCTCGATTTTCGGCAATCGGTCGCACAAGTTCCGGAAGCAAATCCGGATAGTCGCTATAGTCTCCATCCAAGAAAACGACAACTGTTCGATTCCGCTGGTCCCGCGGCACCAAGCATCTTGCGGCGGCGATTCCCGTCAGGCAGGCACGCCCATAACCTGGAATCGGCTCCTGGACAATGCTTGCACCGAGTTTGTTCGCTTCTCGGGCCGTGGCATCTGATGACCCGTTGTCGACGACAAGCACGTGGCCAATCGGCGGTAGGTCGTGGAGCACGAGCCCAATCGATGCCTCTTCATTTCTGGCGGGAATAATCACGACTACATCGGCGAAGGCCATGGATCCATGCGTCCACTTTTTTCCGCTGTCGCGGCCACACGTGTTCTCGACTACGCACTCCGCCATGCGGCCATCGCCTTTCGTCCAACGTTAGAACATTCGGGCAACCCAAAAAGATCTATCCCAACGATTAACTGCATCCCAAACTTTCGCGGCGAAACACAACTGTGTTTGAGAGTTTCAACCATCTGAGAGTGAGATCGAGTTGAAACCTCAGTGCGATCAGCGCGACCCCGAGCCTTGGTATGAAGGAGCTGATCGTGGCGCGCTGCGAATACCTGTTCCCAACAGCGGTCGGGACGGCGTCGAATCGTCGGGAATGGGGTAATACTGCGAGTCGGCTTTCGAGATCGTGGGCTGAGCCGTATTCGGCAATGGACAATTTCCGCCAGCACACCCACCATTGCCGCATTTGCCACTGGCGCAGCTTCCGCCAAACACCGCTCGATCATGATGGCACCCGGTTAAAACGCTCAGCGAAAACGCCGCGACAAGAAACAAACTACACCAGCAAAACTGTCTCATGGGATTCCTTTCCAAGTTCTTGAGAAGCGCAGTCCTTGTCTTCTCATCGACCAAAGCCAAGGGGACGAATGTAAAAGGTTTTACCGACTATTTCTTGTCGTTCAGGCTCCAGTCGTATTCGAGGAACGAAATGCGAGCTTGGCCGCTTTGGCTCAGCTTTCGGGCGCTCTCGTCAGGCAACCAATCGACAATTCGTCTTAGTTGCTCCGCCTGAGTTCCACCGAAATCCTGGCCGAACCAATCGAGAATCGGTGATAGCGCAATCGATTTGGATGATTCGTCGAACGTGAATTTTGACGCGTCGGCGAAAAACGCTTGGGCATTCGCGGTTAATTGCTCGTCGATCCGCTCGGCGACGTACGCCTCGTTCCGCAACGGAGGACAGCCAATCGATGCACACACAATCGCGAAATGAATCCTGGGTTCACCCGTTTTTCTCAATATCTCGTGTTCCATTTGGTCGAGCGAGTATTCCGAATCGCCAACCAATAAGTGAAGGTCTTTCCAAATGTTGTACCCAACAAGCTTGGCTGTATGGTTGCGGATGCTGGTGGTCGGGTATTCACGGAGAATTCCCGCGATCGTCACCGCGTTGTAGGCATTGATCCAAAACGCGAGTTTTTCGGATTCGGTCCCGACTCCGTTGGAGGACGACAACTGACGGAGGTATTGGTCTAGCAATTTCCCATCCACTGCCGACGCTTTCCAAGCGGAATAGTCCACCAGACCTTTTTGATCCACGTATTTCGCCAGCAACGCATTCCACGTCCCGTGGTCGATCTTCGACAAATCAACCCGCTGATTCTTGGGGACTCTGGCGCCCACGATAACGGTCGGACCGGCGTTGGCGGCATTGAACGCGAGCAACATCAGGATCATCACGGCGGCGAACGCGAGGATTCCCGCCATCATGTAACGTGCCTTCATCTTCCAATCCTTTGAAACTTCCCAAAATCACGACCGCCGAACCCGCGAGAAGGTCTCTCAGGTTTTTAGCGCCGCGTCTGTAAAGAACTTCACGCTTCGCCGGTTGTTGGCGTGTCAGCCTTCGGTCGGAGACAAATGTCTGACGCAGTTGGGGGTCAAGGCTTACACATGCCAGCACGGTTTCGACCCAAATTCGGCTCGCGACTTCGGGTACGGCAGTTTAGATGGTCCGTGCGACCGCATTTTCCAGTAGATTTTTGAATGATCAAAACGATGGATGTATTCGAGCGGAACGCCATCCAACTAACGGATCGATAATGTCCGAGAAATACGGCTTACTTTCCCACGATAACTATTTTGAATTTCAGGCGTCCAGCGAGCGCTTCAAGTTGCTCAGCGTTGAGCAGGTCCTTGGCTTTCTCACCCATCCGAGTGGCCAGATCTTTGCAGTACTCGGCCCAATTTGTGTCTTGAGTGGGTTCCGGCATTTCCGCCAGGACCTGACTGGACATATTGATTAGTTTTGTCTTGGTCTCGTCGTTTAGACCTGGGGATGCCGCAAATTCCTCAACTTGGCGAGTGAAAATCGTGCGAAACTCGATCTCCGACAATTGCCCCACGGTCTCCTTGCTTCGCCATTGCTCGTCGCGGATCGCCCGCGCAAGATCTTCGCCCGAAAGCTGTTTGGGTTTTCGCTTTTGCTCTTGGAGAATCTGCTCAAGTTCTGCCGCCACCTCGTCTGGATTGGCAACATCGTCAATCCTTATGCGAACCAATGATCCGCTGTGGTTGGCCATCGAGGAATCGACGCCTTGCACTTTATCCAATTGCTCCAGCACGGGAGCAAGTCGCGAGCCTCAGCCGAGCCCGCTGACAGCGCCTCACGTCAATCCCTCGACATTGAACACGAGGTCCCCCGCGGCCACATTAGCCGCCGTCGCCTGATCGCGGGCAAACTCCGTGGATGGTTGCCCGCAACCCAATGCCAACACCAAAGAGCCCGCAATCAGAGTGAGTGCGACTTTTTTCATGACATGCCTCAATTAAGTCCGTTGATTAAGTTTCAAAGTCGAGCGATGGCGGCGATTTCGATCGTTCCCATTTCTTTCGATCGCGGTTCGCACCGACTTGATCACATGGCAACAATCCAAATGTTCGTTTTCTTTGCACTTGGCTAACGACAACTTCAAGACCCGCTGGACGTGTCGCAAATCCTTCAATCGTTGGGAGACGTCCGCAAGGCGATCTTCGATCAACGATTGGACCTGCCGGCATGATGCTGCGCCGTTTTCGGGCGTGGAAAGTAACGCCCTCACGTCGTCGAGCGTAAAGCCGATGGCCTGGGAGGTTCTGATGAATTTGAGCGTCCGCAACGACTCGTCGCTGTACAACCGATAGTTTCCGCGACTGCGATCTTCTGGCTCTACCAGCCCGATCCGCTCGTAATACCGCACCGTCGTCGTCGGCACGTCGGTTGCACGGGCCAATTGGCTGATCGTATATCTCCCGCCCATTTAATTTTCCAATCCCGATTTCTACCGGATGATTGCATCGTGAAATGCGGTCAAAAAATATTCTCGCTTGGCCTTGACCTTACACTTAAGTGCAAGGTCGATAATACGTGAAGTGTGATCAATTAGCAAGCGATTGCGTACGCACAACGCGAAGAGGAAATTTGCCATGAGGGTAGAATCCAATACGGACACGAAGACGGCAATACGTCTCACATGTCCATCGTGCGGTAAGAAAGGGAAACGGGTGGGCCAGGTCACACTGGCGGCGTTGCTCAAAAATGAGTTTGCCGAACCGTTCGTGGCGGACGGCCAGTCGTGCTGCGCGTCCATCGGCGAAAGGTGCAAGCCTGTCACCGGGGACACTGGTTGGCGCTTCTGCGATACACCCGACTGCGACGTGGTGTACTTCTCGGGGGAAGGCCACACCCGCTTCACGAAGTCGCAACTCAAGGTTGAGGTCGGCGTGAAGGAAACAAGCGGCGAGCGGCGCTTGTGCTACTGCTTCGGTCATTCGGTTGCCAGCATCAAAGACGAACTTCGCACGAAGGGCCGCTCCGACGCGCTGGTAGACATCCGGGCCAAGATGAAAGACCCCGGATGCCACTGTGAAACCTCGAACCCCAGCGGTTCGTGTTGTCTGGGGACCGTGAGCAAAGGGACTCAAATCGCCCAAGAGGAATTGGAGATGAATGAATCAAACCTGCCCCCTGCGACACCGGGGAAGTCTTCGGCGAGTCGAGGGGAATGGATCTCCAAGATCGGCACAGTCATCTCGGCGATCCTGGCCTCGGCCTGCTGCTGGTTGCCGCTCGTGCTGCTGGCCGTAGGCGTTTCTGGAGCGGGCATCGCAGCGACACTTGAAGCATATCGCCCGCTGTTCATCGTTGTGACGTTCGGTTTTCTGGCGGCGGCGTTTTACTTCACCTACCGTCCGAAGAAAGCGGCTGCCACAGCCGGACACGGCTGCTGCGCCAGCGAGCCAGCGAAGGGAGAAAACTGTTGTGCTCCGACCGGCGAGTGCGGCATGAAGGGTGGCCGCCGGTTCACCATGATGACGTTGAACAAGGTGATGTTGTGGGTCGTGACCGTGCTGGCCGCTGCTTTCCTGTTCTTTCCCAACTACGTCGGCGTGCTCTTTGGAACTGGAAACGATGCCGCCGTGACCGAGAACATGAACCGGGCTGTGATCCAGATCGAGGGCATGACGTGCGAAGGGTGCGCGACGACGGTCGGGCAAGCGATTCGTCAGGTTCCCGGCGTTCTGGCCGTCGAGGTCAGCTACGAGAAGCGGCAAGCCGTGGTCGGCACCGAACGCGGCAGCGCCGTGCCGCAAGACAAGATTTTGGCGGCCTTGAAGAAGGCGGGTTACAGTGGAACGTTCGCGGAGCCTAGGGGCAAGGAGTAACAAATTATCGATCCAGGATCACAGTGTCGTAGGTAATTGACCAGTTCGTGCCCGACAGGCGCGGGGCTTGAAACGGCGCGGACATTGCTTCGAGGAGGTGTGTCATACGAAAGTGGATTTGGATTGCCCTGTTGGCGCTGCCGATGGCAGTGGCTAGCGGGTTGGTTGTTGCGAATTCCCAGCAGGCCAGCGAGGCAAGCAAAGGATTCGTCTGCCCTTTGACCGGCGAGGAACTCCCTTGCCCAAACTGCTGCCCACTCAACAAAGGGAAGTAATTGGCTCTGGTCCGCCCCTGCCGCGTTCGTCGCGCCAGGGGCTTTTTCCACGCTCATTAGCGCGTTTTTTTGACCTGCCAAAAATGGATCAGTTTTGACCTTTGGCAACCGTCAGTTGGATCGTTTTTCCGGCGCGCAAAGCGACCAGCGTTATCGTTTCGCCAGACCGAAGTTGCGCCAATTGTTCCTTGATCTTGGCAAAATCGTGCGGCGCGTCGCATGTCGTCCCTTGAATGGATAGCACGATGTCGCCCCCCGCCCAAATATCTCGACCGAGAAGACTCAATTTGAATTTCCCTCCCCGCAGTCCAGCTTGGTCGGCGAGCGAACCTTTTACGACACGCTGAATCAGAACCCCAGAACCGCTGTGAACGTTCAAGGCCTCGGCCAGTTCCTTGGACAGGAGGACGCCATCGAATCCGGTCCAAAAGGATGGGGCGTCCAGCAATATCTTCTTGGCGAGATTGACGGGGACGGCAAATCCAATGCCGTCCGAACCGCCGCTTTCGCTCAAAATTCGACTGACGATTCCGATGACTTCCCCCTGTTTGTTGAAGAGGGGTCCACCGGAATTCCCGTGATTGATGGCGGCATCGGTCTGCAGCAATTCCAGTTGCTCGCCCCCCGTCAGGGTCGATCCGTTTTGCCGGCCGCTGATGTAACCGACGGACAAGGAATGCTTGACTCCAAACGGGGCTCCAATCACAATCGCCGATTGCCCGATCTCGACAGAATCAGAATCTCCCAGGGTCGCCACCACGGGATTATCGGGAGATCGGCTGAGGCGAATCAGCGCTAGATCGCTGGATGGACTTGTGGAAATGACTTCCGCATCGATGGTTTTTCCGTCCGCGAATTCGACCATGATGGCATCGGCGGAATGGACCACATGCGCCGCCGTCATGACAATTCCTCGTTCATCGATCAGAAAACCCGAACCCAGAGCCTGCTGTTGGCTGATTCGGCCCCCGTCACCGACAAGCTCAAGCGTCCGTATCGTAACCACCGAAGGATTGAGCTTTTTGTAAAGTGCTGAAAAATCATCGGCCATCAAGCTGGCGGTTGCCGGCAAACTCGCGAGATACACGAAGGCCCAAGCAAGTGTCATTTTTTCCATGGGAACTCGATTTACCTTTCCGAAATCCTTCGAATGCAAGCGAAATAAAAACGTCCAAACCGATTTCGCACTGAGCGAATTGGAGACGTCTGCGTTGAGGACTGACAAACGCCCCGGCTCGGCGCTATCACTCCGTTTCACCTTGACGGTAGCCGCCGCCAATCCTTTCATCGCCAACCGACCTTTTGCAATGGGCGGCGTTTTCAATGTCCGCTAACCGCGGCACGGGGTTTGCCGGCGTAAGGATTCTCCGACTCGCCCGTCAAAATACGCATGGCATCGTGCGCGATGGTACGAGCCGAGTTTAGCGGCCCAAGTGAGTATGCGTTTGATGGATTGGCGTACGGAAAACGACACCGCGACGATGAAGACCGGGAATGATCAATCAAAAAATCTGGCATTCAGACCGTATCACAAGCTGTTCGCGCTGGCGTTGGTGCTCGTGAGCATCGGCCTTGGCTATTGGCTTGTTCGGGATTACCTGACAATTGAGTTCCTGGCTGACAAAGAAGATTCGTTCCGTTCGTTTCAGTCCGAATTCCCGTGGCTGGTTGTTTTTGTTGGGATAGCTATTTACGCGGGAGTTGCAGGATTGTCCCTCTCGGCGCCGCGCTGCTGACGCTGGTGAGCGGATGGTATTTCGGAATCTGGCGGGGAATTTTGGTGGTGAGTTTTGGTTCGACGATTGGCGCGACGATCGCATTCCTGCTCAGTCGCTACCTATTCCGATCTTGGGTCGAGAATCGGCTCGGCAGAATTGTCAGTTGGCAAATGCTGATTGTCGCGGGAACCGCGGGACTCGTCGCGGCGGCCGGCGCCGCGGGGCTGGGTGCGAAAGTCGCCTTGATCGAACGAGGATTCACGGGAGGGGACTGCCTGAATGTCGGCTGTGTCCCCTCCAAGGCGCTGATTAGTGCGGCGCGGGGTGCTGCGCTGGTTCGCGACAGTCGCGAGTTTGGTATCATCGTGAATGGGTCTGTCGACACGGATTTCTCCATGTGCGCCCGGAGCAATACCAACCCGAGGTGGGTCAATTAATTGGAGGTCGTTCGCATTGAAGACTGTTTCACGCCATGTCGTCCAGCATGCTCATCAGCTCGCCCGCGAGATCAAGGCCAGAGCCGTGCTGATTTACGCGGATACCGTGCAGAGCGATGATGAACTGCGCCAGTTGCTGGCAACGGTGAAGTTTCCGGTCATCCTAGTTACCCGCGCCCCTGACCCGCAGTCGCCGACTTTCTGCGAAGGATGCACCTGGGTCACCGTGCCAGACGTTCAAATGACGCGGACCGGCCAGGTCAAGATGGCTTTGCTGAACTGCTTGGCCAAAGGGATTCTCCAGAAAAGCGACCGCGTCGTTTGCCTGACAGGGATCGATGGGTCGAGCACGATTGACGCTCTGATCGTCCTCAACCTTGAAACCGAACCGGAACTCTTCGCCACCTCTGGCAGTTTCACCCTGAGTGGTGTTGTCGGGGTCGATGTGTTTGAACGAACCCTGAGCCTGGCGGCCCAACTGGCGGTCGAGGGGCGAGAGGGCCGGCCGGTGGGGCTAATCTTCGTTCTGGGCGACAGTGAGAATGTTCTGGCTCAGTCCAGGAACCTGGTATTGAATCCGTTCCACGGCTACCCTGAATCTCAGCGCAACATCCTCGATCCCGCTCTGGAGGAAACGATCAAGGAATTTTCGGCTCTCGACGGCGCCTTCGTCGTGAGTGGCGATGGCGTCGTCCTCACCGCGGGAGCCCAGCTCATTCCCACCGCCCCATTTGCTCCCTTGCCCAAAGGCCTCGGCACACGCCATGCGGCTGCGGCGGCCATCACCGCCTCGACCGCCGCTGTGTCAATCGTGGTCTCACAATCCACCGGAACCATTACCGTCTTCGAGTCGGGCCAGATGGTGACGGACATTCACAAACCGATCAAGGAGAACGAGCGAGCGCTTTAACCCGTCAATCGCGCGTGTTCTCGGCCTGTCGCCACTCGTCACGGATTCAGTGCAGCACGAAGTGAGCAGAGGGTTGGACGCGCAAGGTCATCAGGCTGATCCTTCGGCCCTTAAGAGCTTCTTCGCCGCCGCCGCCACGCGATCGGGTTCAAAACCGAATTTCTTCTGAAGTTCTTTGAGAGGCGCTGAGGCTCCAAACGTCTGCATGCCGATGACCAGTCCGCATGCGCCAACGTATCGCTCCCAGCCGATTGTCGAGCCCTGCTCGATAGCAATGCGCGCCGTCAGCTCGGGTGGTAGAACGCTGTTCCGATATTCCTGCGACTGTTTTTCGAAAACGTCCCAGGAAGGCATCGACACCACGCGCGAGCAAATGCCCTCGGCAGAAAGTTGTTCGTGTGCCTGAACCGCGAGACAGAGTTCACTGCCCGTGGCGATGAGCAGAATCTCCGGTTTGCCGCCGGGGGCGTCCGCGAGTACATAAGCGCCGCGTGCCACTCCGGCCGCGGAGGCATATTTGCTGCGGTCGAGGGTCGGGAGTGGCTGGCGTGACAGAACCAAGGCGGCCGGCTCGTGGCGCAGTTGCATAACGTACCGGTACGCTTCGACAACCTCATTAGCATCACCCGGTCGCAGCGTGACCAGACCGGGAATGGCGCGCAATGAAATCAACTGCTCCACCGGTTGATGTGTCGGGCCGTCTTCGCCGTCGCCCATCGCGTCGTGCGTGAAGACAAAGAGCGTAGGCAGCTCCATCAGCGCCGAGAGACGAATGGCAGGTCGCGCGTAGTCGCTGAAGTTGAAGAACGTCGCACCGAAGGCTCGCAGCTTTGACAACGAGAGGCCGTTGACGATGGCAGCCATCGCGTGCTCGCGGATTCCGAAATGCAGGTTCCTTCCGCCGGGACTATCCGCCTGGAAGTCACCCGCTCCCGAGAACTTCAACGTCGTTTTGTTCGACGGTCCCAGATCTGCCGACCCTCCCAGCAACCAGGGAGTATTCTGCGCGAGCACATTGAGCACCTGGCCCGATGCCTCTCGGCCGGCAATTCCGGTTGCATTCGCGGGAAAGTTGGGAAGGTTGTTGTCCCACCCCGCCGGAAGTTCGCGGCGCTGCATCTGGTCGATCTCGGCGGCGAGTTCGCGATACTTGTCTCGGTAGTCGGCGAAGAGTTCCGTCCAGCGCCGCCGCGTTTCGGCGCCACGCTGGCCAATCCCGGCATCGAAGTGTTCGCGGACGCCGTCGGGAACGAAGAACTTGGCGTTTTCGGGCCATCCGTAGAAGCGTTTGCTGAGGCGAATTTCATCGTCACCGAGCGGTTCGCCATGGGCCGCCGCCGTGTCTTGTTTGTGCGGCGCGCCATACCCGATGTGGCTATCGAGAATGATGAAAGTCGGGCGGCCCCGTGTCTGTCGAAACACGTCCAGTGCGTGCTCGATCCGATCGATGTCGTTGGCATCGCCGACGCGCAGGACATTCCAGCCGTATGCCAGAAACCGGGCGGCAACGTCCTCTGTGAAGGTGATGCGCGTACTGCCCTCGATGGTGATGTGGTTGTTGTCGTAAACCCAGCAGAGGTTGTCGAGCCCGAGGTGCCCCGCCAGCGACGCGGCTTCGGACGAGATGCCTTCCATCATGTCGCCATCACCGCAGACGGAATAGATGTCGTAATCGAAGACGTCGAAGCCCGGCTGGTTGTAGCGATTGGCGAGCCACTTCTGCGCGATGGCCATGCCAACGCTCGTCGCAACACCCTGGCCCAACGGTCCGCTGGTGGTCTCGACGCCGGACACCCAGTGGTACTCCGGGTGGCCGGGGGCCTTGCTGTCGAGTTGGCGGAAGCGCTGGATGTCGTCGAGCGAAACGGATGGTTTCCCCACGACTTCGTAATCGGCGTTAACAGCCTGGGTCCGTGTGAGGTGGAGCACCGACCACAACAGCATCGATGCATGGCCGTTGGAAAGCACGAACCGATCGCGGTTGGGCCAGATGGGGTTCTGTGGATCGAACCGCATGACGCGATTCCAAAGGGTGTAGACCAGCGGCGCCAGCGCCATGGGCGTTCCCGGATGACCGGACTTGGCTTTTTGGACCGCATCCATCGACAGGGTGCGGATGGTATTGATTGATAGTTGATCGAGTTGTTCGATGGTCATGGCATTGATCCTCTCAGTGAATTAACATCGTGAGTCCCTCTGGATGGAGGCATGCCCCGCTGCTTCCAGCGCCGCTAACTTGCCGAGCCGCCGCAGATGGCGGTCGTCCTCGCTGAACTCCGCAGCGACAAACGTCTGAACCAAGTCCCAGGCCACCGCCGGTCCTACTGTCCTGCCGCCGATGCAGAGCACGTTCATGTGATCATCTTCGACGCCTTGCCTGGCCGAGAAGTGATCGTGGATCAGTGCCGCTCGAACACCCGTCACTTTATTGGCACAGACGGACGCTCCCACACCGCTGCCGCAAATCGACACGCCACGATCCACCTTTCCCGCCGCCACCGCCCGGGCCAGTGGGATGACAAAATCGGGGTAGTCGTCATCAGGCATCAAATGGTGCGCTCCGAAATCCACGACCTCATGGCCTGCTGCGCGGAGGTGCGCGAGCAGTTCCTGTTTCAAACCGAATCCACCGTGATCCGCCGCGATTCCTACTCGCATCGTGGCAACACTTCCTTGACCGCAGCCGGGGCGGGGTGTCCCGCCGCCGCGCAGTCGGCGAGAACCAGGGCCTGTTCCCGATTCACGCAGCCCGCTGGAATGGACAGTGCTCCAGCGCGGAGGCGTGCGAGCATTACGACTTTCTCGCGTCCAGTGACAATCCACAGGATGCGGCGCGATCGATTCAGTATGGGATACGTCAACGTCATCCTCTGCCTTCCTTGGTAAATGCCGGTCACTGCAACATCCGAGTCCGTGACGTCGAGAACGGGATCTCCAGGCACGAGAGAGGCGGTGTGACCGTCCGGCCCCAGACCCAAATGGACAAGGTCGAGGATCGGCGGCGAACCGGCGATCTCGGAAAGTTCCTGTCCATAGCTCGCGGCTGCGGCGTCCGAGTCCGCAAATTCCACCGGCATCGCGTGGATTTGCTCATCGCGCAGCGGGGCATGTTCCAGCAGGCTCTCACGCAAGTGGGTCAGATTGCGGTCGGGGTGGCCCAACGGGGCGATTCGCTCGTCGACCTGGACGACGTGAAAACCATCCCACGGAACGTCTTCGCGGGCTAAGAGGCGGAGCATCTGCCACGGCGTATCGCCGCCGCTGACGGCCATGATGAAGCGTCCGCGCGCGGCGAAGGCTGCCCGAGCCTCGGCGGCAATGATCGCGGCAGCCGCTTGGGCGACCGCATTGGCGTCGGCAAGTACTTCGATCTTCATGAAAACGGCTCCATTTCAGATTTGTCAGGGGCCGACCTCTCACCGGCGCTTGCTTGGCGGTACGGCAACCACCACCCCACCCAGCGCCGCAGCAGCCAGTGGATCGTTGGCGTCAGACGTGTGCGGTTGTAGGCGTCCGCCGCCTTCTTGATCGCTTCGGCCTGGGTCGGATAGGCATGGATAACGCGGGCCAGGGTACGCAAGCCGATGCCCGCAACCATCGCCAGGGTGATCTCGTTGATCATTTCTCCCGCGTGACGGGCGACGATCGTCGCGCCGAGAATTCGGTCCGTCCCTTCCTTGACGTGGATCTTCACGAAGCCCGTCTCCTCATCGTCGGCGATCGCGCGATCCACGTCGTGCATCGGGATGGTGAAGGTCTTCACGGGGATGT
>JBGTJE010000006.1:0-30049 GCA_041745295.1 Pirellulaceae bacterium
GATCAGCGGACGAATTCGGCCGTATCCACGCGCACTGCGGTCGCTCAATCGGCCATTGATAACGGCCACCTTGGCACCCTGCCGGCGGGCAGCGCGAATCAGGTTCGGCCAGAGTTCCAATTCAGCTAGCACCAGCAAATCGGGCCGCAGGCGGCGCATCGCCCGACGCACGGCCCAGCTGAAATCGAGCGGGCAGTAGCAAACGGTATGTTCGGCAAACCGCTTACAAGCCAACTCGTAGCCGGTGCGCGTGGTGGTTGATATTACCAGTTCCCAGTCGGGGTGTTCGGTTTGCAAGCGAGAGACCAGCGTGCGGAGCACGTTCACTTCGCCCACGCTCACGGCATGCAGCCAAACTCGACGGGCCTGTGTTGGTTGCAGCGAAACGTGGCCGGAGAGCTTTTCCCTGAATCCAACGATCGGTTTCCCTTTGATAAGGACTCGCCACAAGCACCACGGCGACATTGCGGTCCAGGCTAGGAGGTACAGCAGATTGAACAGCCAGCCCATCGACGAACTCCATTTCTTTGCGATGTGAGGCGACGGCTTGTAAATGATTTGGCGTTTTAGAACCTTTCCGAAGTCCCAAGCGCCCCCTCACCCTGCCCTCTCCCCCGAAACGGGGGCGAGGGAACGAGTTCGGATTGATCCTAAACGTTTTGCTTGTTCATGCAACAATTTTTGTATTTCTTTCCACTACCACAAAAGCAGGGGTCATTTCGTCCCGGACGCTGGCCGCGATTGCGAATCGTCTCGACTTTGTGTTCTCCGCCTTGGGGAAGTGGCTCGTCCCGTTCCGAACCTCGGTGATCCAAGGCGTGTGGCGCCGATTCATGAATTGCGGCGGTCTCGGTCCACGTTGTATTGACAAAGTTTTCATTGAGTTGCTCGATGCGAAATATCACATCGGTTACGCGTTCGCCAATCGAATTCCAGAGCGAATCGAACATCCGCATGCCTTCACGCTTGTATTCGACTTTAGGGTCGAGCGCTGCCATCCCGCGCTGTCGGCAAGCGGCTAACAAATAGTCCATCGCCAGCAGGTGTTCCTTCCAGGCGGAATCCACGATTTCCAGCAGCACGAAACGTTCCATGCGGCGCATTTCGGGGTGGTAGCGATCCTCGACGATCGACTCCAGTTTTTGGGCCAACGTTTTCTTGTCGAGTTGCGAAATGCTGTCCGCGTTGAGATCGCATTTCATGTTCTTTTGGAACCAATCCGCCAAAGACTGGATGGCGCCGTTGCCGGAGCTGAGTGGGATTTTTCCTTCGCGGGCCAGCAATTCCACTTGCTGCTGAACTGCTTCGACTTGGGATCGCGCGATTTGCTGGTGGTGGCGGCTATACTCGACGAGCATTTGCCGAATTTCATCGCGCTGTTTGCTCTTGAATTCCTCCAAATCGAGAGGCGTTTCAAAGCGCCGCGAAGCCCAATCCAATAGTGCTTCGCGATCGATCCGAGATTGCGGGCCGGTGCCGACAGTGAATTTGTAGAACCCGGCCAAGACCGGATACTCGGCTTCCTTGTCTTTGTATTTCGCCAAGACACGTTCGACCAGGAGGGCTTTGACCCGCTCGATTTCGCCTTGCAGTTCGTCGACGCCGATGGCGATACCAAATTTCGCGGCCAACCAGCGCGAGGTGTACTGCAGGCCGTAGTCTCGGGCCAACATCGGTTCCGCGGCCGAAAGATCGACTTTGCGAATCGCTTCGCGGGCCTTCTCGATTAGGAATTCGTCCACGCGATCACGCCCGATCTTGATCAAATCACGGTCGCGAAGATTGAGTCCCCAGCGGGCGTTGGCCATGCTCGCCAGGGCCTGCCAATTCCATTCGCTTTCGTCTTCGACGGTATTGGGAAGGTTCTCATCGATGGCGCTCATGATCTCGGTTTCGGCCTTGCGCTCGGCTTCATCGGTCAGCAAATCGGTCACTTGTTGCAGCGACATTTCACCGAATGACTTTGCAGTGAGTTGGGTCTTAAGCTCGTTCGACGCGTAGCTGGCAAACGCTTCGGCGCCGAAGTTTGGGGCGAGGAATTGCGGCACGAATCGATTGACTTCCTTGCGAATCATGTCGGCAATCAAGTCGCGGCAGTTTTCCCCTTCGAGAATGCGTTGGCGGAACGAATACACGCGCTTCCGCTGTTCATCCATGACTTCGTCGTATTCCAACAAGTTCTTGCGAATTTCAAAATTGAATTCTTCGCGTTTCTTTTGCGCGCTATCGATTCTGCGGGAAACCATTCGGCTTTCGATCGGGATGTCATCCTTGAAGCCGCCGACTTCGAGCATTTTTTTGACGAAGGGTCCAGCGAAAATGCGCATCAAGTCGTCATCCAGGCTCAAGAAGAATCGGCTGCTGCCCGGATCGCCTTGTCGCCCGCACCGGCCGCGGAGCTGCAGATCGATGCGTCGCGCGTCGTGCCGCTCCGTTCCGATGACGTGAAGTCCCCCGAGTTTCTTGACTTTTTCCCCTTCGACTTTCATTTGTTCGCGTTGGTCAATCTCTTGAACGAGGGCGTCCCATTCTTCGCGCGGCACATCCAGCCGCGTTGCATATTTGTCTTGCAGGATAGCCCAGGCCATCGTCTCGGGATTGCCCCCCAGGACAATGTCGGTGCCTCGACCGGCCATGTTGGTAGCGTTCGTAACGGAGTCTTGGCGGCCGGCTTGGGCGATGATCTCGGCCTCGCGTTTGTGGTGCTTGGCGTTGAGCACCTCGTGCTTGATGCCTCGACGATCCAAAAAGCCGGAGAGAAGTTCGCTCTTTTCAATCGACACGGTTCCCACCAAAACCGGTCGGCCGCGGTACTGAATGCGATCGACGGACGCTCGAGGAATCGTCTCCTCCGTGCCATCGTCCGCCGACGCCACGACGACTTCTTGATCGTTCTCGCGCTTCACCGTGCCGATCCATTGTTCATAGTTTTTCGAGAACACGGTGTCCCAGCGGTTGTACTGTTCGATTTCGTCGGCAACCGCTTTCCATTTGGCTTTTTCACCGTTGTAAATCGTATCCGGGTGCTCGCGGCGCTGCATGGGCCGATTGGTTGGGATGGCGACCACATCGAGTTTGTAGATTTTCCAAAACTCGTTCGCTTCGGTCATCGCGGTACCCGTCATACCGCAAATTTTCTCGAACAGCTTGAAATAGTTTTGCAGGGTGATCGTGGCGAGCGTTTGCGTCTCTTCCTTGATTTTCACCCCTTCCTTGGCCTCGACGGCTTGGTGCAGACCATCACTCCATTGCCTCCCTTCCATCATGCGCCCGGTGAATTCGTCGACGATGATAATCGCCCCGTCTTTGATGACGTAATTGACGTCGAGTTTGTACAAGTAATGGGCTTTCAGCGAATTGTCGATCAAATGGGGCCAAGCCATATTGCCCGACGTGTAAAACGACTCGACTCCCGCCAACCGTTCGGCATGCCGCACGCCTTCGTCGGTCAGGTTGACGGTGTGATCTTTCTCGCTCACCGTAAAGTGAGTTTCTTTATGGAGTTGCCGCGCGATTCGATCGGCTTCGGAATATCGACCCACGTCCGGGTGCGCCAATCCGGAAATAATCAGCGGCGTCCGGGCCTCATCGATCAAAATATTGTCGACTTCGTCGATGATCGCATAGTTGAGTTTGCCCTGGCTCTGCTGTTGGCTTTGCGGAAACCGCTGGTCGCCGCGTACTGCCGGACGCATGTTGTCGCGCAAGTAATCGAACCCGAATTCATTGTTCGTGCCATAAGTAATATCGCAGGCGTAAGATTTTTGTCGCTCCGCGGCCCGCATATCGCTTTGGATTGCCCCGACGGTCAGACCCAGACCGATATACAGCGGTCCCATCCACTCCATATCGCGCCGCGCCAAATAATCGTTGACCGTCACCACGTAAACGCCTTTGCCCGACAGCGCGTTTAAATAGGCCGGCAGAGTCGCCACCAGCGTTTTCCCTTCGCCCGTAACCATTTCGGCAACGGAACCACTATGGAGCACCATCCCGCCGATCAATTGGACATCGTAGTGACGCATACCCAAGAATCGACGCCCCGCCTCGCGGCAGACTGCGAATGATTCCACAAGGATGTCGTCGAGCGTCTCGCCGGACAGTAACCGCTGTCGAAAAAGGTCGGTCTCCTTCCGCAATTCTGAGTCATCCATCGACTGGTATTTCGATTCCAAGGCGTTAACCGCGTCGACGCGGCTTTGCATGCGGCGAATATATCGAGCATTGGCGCTGCCCCAAATCGACGTCACCATCCGCTCGAACGAGCGCAGCAAACCGCCAAAAAATGTGGAAAGCAGTTCCCAAATTCGTTCCAAGATTTCCATGATTGTCTACAAAGGATGAATCCGGCTTCGCGACTGCCAAAATGGCAAACGACGCGGAGGATTGGTCAAAGCGTACGGTGAAGGGAAAAGGAATCGACGACAGAGCGTAAACCGTTCCCTGGACACAGCTTATAAACATCCGGGGACAGGGTCAACGGAGATTGTGAACTGCAGCCCGGTGCCGAACACACGACTAGCGGTGATTTTGCAAGTTTGAACTACGCTCCTCCAATGCGAAACTTAGGCTGTAACGCAATTTCCGTGCCCGATCGCTTTCCGGTTAGCCATCCCGATTGCGTTTCTAGGCAGTTCAAATCAAGTTTACCAACTTGAGCATTTTGCCGCTTTGTTCCGCCGGATTCACGAGCCGAGACGCAACGCTTGCCTGCAACACGTCCCCATTCGACCGACATCCGCAACAAGCTCATTTTGCTTGGTACGGGAACCTCCGTCGGCGTGCCGGCGATTGGCTGCGACTGTCCGGTTTGCGTGGGAGGACATCCTCAAAATCAGCGTACCCGTTCCAGCGCGATTTTTGGATTGCCAGAGGGCAACCTGTTGATCGACGCGTCACCGGATTTGCGACAGCAGTTGTTGCGGGAAAAAATCGGTATCGTCGATGCCGTCGCATTCACGCACGAACACGCTGACCATATTTTCGGCTTGGACGATCTGCGGCTGTTTCAATTTTATTTGGGTCATGCCGTCCCGTTATACTGCGAACAGCACGTCGAAGAACGGTTGCGTAAATCCTTTGACTATGCGTTCCGCGACGAGCCGCCAACGCATTCCGGGGCCGTCCCCGCGCTGACTTTTCATACCATCGCGCGGCAGCCGTTTCGGGTGTTGGGCGCGACGGTCACACCGATCCCGCTCGACCACGGGCCACGGTTTACGGTGCTGGGATTTCGCATCGGCAACGTTGCCTATTGTACGGATGTGAAATCGATTCCCAAAACGAGTTGGCCATTGCTCGAGGGACTCGATGCACTGGTCCTCAGCGCTTTGCGTCCGGAACCGCATCCAACGCACATGAACCTCGCGGAAGCAATCACAACGGCACAGCGACTCAAAGCGCGGGCGACCTATTTCACGCATTGCTCGTGCAAGATCGATCACCCGCTCGTCGACAGCCAGTTGCCCGCCGGCATTCGCTTGGCTTACGACGGATTGGCGATTGAATTGACGTGAGTCGGTTCGATTGTGAATTATCCGTCGACCCTACGATGATCAAGGTCGTTTAACGGCGAGCCGAGGGCGACGGCGCTTGGCCAAATTGAAAACACCGGCGCCTTCGGCTTCCGTTAAACGAGGCAATGCGCTCGTCGCGCATCGAGCCTTGGATTCACTTGGGAAATCGGAATGGGACCGCGGGCAGACCGGCCTGGTTGATTAAATTTGGATTGGCTTCCTGGTTCCAGGCGAAGCGGACGTGCGTGGGCGCGGCGACTTGCGCCGATCTAACGATCAGCGAATTTCTGTCGATCTTGGCTTCGGCGGCCACAAACTGGCCGTCGGCACCGGCAACCTCGAATCCGGTCGGTGATTCGCCATCGCGAGTTGTCATGCCCCCGCCGACGTAATCAAACAACAAACGGAGGCTGGCTCCTTCGGCTCGTGCTGAGCGAAACAGCGGTCCACTACTGGTGAACTGGGTGCGATCGTAAGTCTCGACCAAAGCCCACAGGGCGAGGCGTCGTCCGACTTCCTGTTTGTTCGCAGGGTGTATGTCGGTCACGTTGCCAATGTCGGTGGTGACGATCATTCCCGTATTCGGAATGGAAAGCGCGGCCAGTTGCGCTTGCCATATTTCCGGCAAGGCTTGTGGAGGATCGTATCGGTAGGGAGCAAGTTGAACAAAATAGAAAGGCAATTCGGGTTGATTCCAAACGTCGCGCCAGCCTCCGATCAAGGCTTTCATTTTTTCGAAATACAGCATTCCGTCGCCGACATTAGCTTCGCCCTGATACCAAATAACGCCCTTGATCGCGTAAGGCAGGAGCGGATGAACCATGCCGTTGTAGATCGCCAGCGGCGATTGCGGATCGATTTCGCCTTTGTCATTTTTCGTCGGATACTCCGCCAATTTGTCGGTGATTTCCTTGAGCGCCGAAACTTGTTGAAAGCCCTCAGGAGGCGTCCACGGTTCGATCCGTGTTCCACCCCAGTTGGCGCCAATCAATCCGATCGGCACGTTGAGTTCCTGTTGTAAGTTCTTGGCGAAGAAATATCCCGCGGCGGTAAATTCGCCAACCGTCTCGCTGGAAGCAACCTTCCACCCCGAAGAGGCGACGTCCGACTGCGGTTTGTCCGAGGGGACGTGGTCAATTTTGCAATGACGGATTTGAGGGAAATTTCCCGCGGTGATTTCTTGTTCGGCGTTGGCGGACTCGCGGACCGACCATTCCATGTTCGATTGGCCCGAGCATACCCAGACGTCGCCAAATAGAATATCGGTCAATTTGATTTCGGTCGTTCCTTGGATGGCGATCTCGATGGGTCCTCCGGCTTGCATGGGAGGTAGCCAAATCGACCATCGACCGCCGGCATCGGCGGTCGTCCGAGTCGTTCGATTGGCGGTGTGGATTGTGACTTCGGTTCCCGGCTTGTCCCAGCCCCAAATCCGATTGGCGACGTCGCGCTGTAGGACCATGTGATCGCTGAGAAATGATGGGAGTTTGGTGGTAACTTCTTGGGCCAAGCCGTTCTGGGCGCAAATCAGAACAGCGACCAACCCGACCGCGACGGGTAAGCGAAACGAAGTCATTGCAAAAGCTCCTGAGTACAAATACCTGATAAAAACTGGTTCAATGATCATAATCGATCCCAAACGGCGTCGAGGCTGCAATTTTATCGTAGGACGGCCTTTCTAGGCCGTCGCAAGACCAAAAAACTGCGGCCCGGAAGGGCCGCCTTACATTCCGACCTCCGGGGTTTGCCGAGCGTATTATTGAGTCACAGCTTTTGCCGAACGATATTCAACGACGTGTGAACAATGATGAGCCCATCTGAACCAACCGCTTCAGCGCTGCCGCGGCAAGGGCGATTGCTAGGAATCGATTTTGGCTCGGTCCGGATTGGTTTGGCGATCTGCGATTCCGATCAGACGATCGCCGGACCGCTGACGACGTACGTTCGCCGATCGTCGGCGTTGGACGCGAAATATTTCGACGATTTGATCCGGGGGGAAAAGATCGTCGGGCTGGTGATCGGGCTGCCCCTGCATTTGAGTGGCCGCGAGAGCCAAAAATCCAAAGAGATCGAGAAATTCGCGGAATGGTTGGGGGACGTCAGTGGATGCCCGTTCGTCTTTTACGACGAGCGATTTTCGACCGCTACGGCCGACGAATTGATCGGCGGAGAATTGACCCGCAAGCAGCGGAAAGCGCGAATCGACAAAATTGCCGCTCAAGTAATTCTAGCTGACTTTTTACAGTCGGACCGCCGATCGACTTGGCAACAGGCGCTCGATTAACGCGTTTTAAACGAGCAACGATATTTACAGCAGTAGTCCGGAGACCCGTGGACAGCGCGAGCTCTGCACTCCTTGGGGCTCTGCCAGTGCTGGAGAATCACTTTCTAGGCAAAGCCACTTCTTGGCGAGCGGGGGCGTTACTCGTCGTCGGTTTCCTCGGGTTGTTCGGCGGGTTCGGCCCCGACGGCCACTGGTTTCTTGCCTTCGGGCTCGTCGAGTGCTCCGACGAACGTCAAATGCTTCATTTTGCCATCGGTATCGCGCGATACGTCGATCACGATTCGATTTTTGCCGGCAAAGTTTCCGTGCAATAGTTCTTCGGAAAGAGGATCTTCGACGAAGTTCTCCAGTGCACGGCGCAACGGCCGGGCGCCGAAATCGAGATTCGTCCCCTTCTTGATCAGGAACTCTTTGGCGTCGTTGGTGAGATCGATTTCGAATCCGCGTTCGCGCAACCGCTTGCGAATTTTGCTCAACTCCAGGTCGATCACCAATTTCAGGTCCTTTTTCTCCAGATGGCGGAAGATGATCGGTTCTTCGGACAGGCGGTTGAGGAATTCGGGACGGAATGCCCGGTTGATTTCGTCGTACACGCGGGCCTTCATCGATTCGAAAGACGCGTCTTCCCCGGCACCCGGCAAGCCGAATGCCGATTCGTTCTTGATCGAGTGAGCGCCGACGTTGGTCGTCATGATCAAGATTACGTTGCGGAAGTCGACGTTGCGGCCAAAGCTATCGGTCAAACGTCCTTCTTCCATCACTTGCAGCAACATGTTGTAAATGTCGGGGTGGGCCTTTTCGATTTCGTCGAGCAATACCACCGCGTAAGGTCGACGGCGGATTTTTTCCGTGAGCTGTCCCCCTTCTTCGTAACCGACGTAACCCGGCGGGGCGCCGATCAGCCTGCTGACGTTGTGCTTTTCCATGTATTCACTCATGTCAATGACGCACAGCGCGTCCTCGTCGCCGAACATAAACTCGGCGAGGGCTTTGGCGAGCAACGTTTTGCCGACGCCGGTCGGACCGGCAAACATGAAGCAGCCGATGGGCCGTTTGGGATCCTTGAGGCCAGCGCGGCTTCGCCGGACGGCTTTGGAGATCGATTTGATCGCCGCGTCTTGGCTGATCACTTTCTTGTGCAACTCATCTTCCATTCGAACGAGCCGTTTGGAGTCTTCGGTGGAGAGCCGCGTCAACGGAATCCCGGTCATCTTGGAAATGACTTCCGCGACGACTTCCTCGTCGACGACGCCCTCGTTCTGCTGTGAGCGATCGTGCCAATCGCGCTTGATCTGTTCTTTCTTCTTGCGCATCTTGTCGGCTTGGTCGCGCAGGGATGCGGCTTTCTCGAAATCCTGATTAGCGACCGCATCCTCTTTTTCTTTGTTGAGTCGTTCGATTTCTTCGTCGATTTCCTTCAAATCCGGCGGCTTGGTCATCGTCCGGAGTCGAACTCGCGCGCCGGCCTCGTCGATCACGTCGATTGCTTTGTCCGGCAAGCAGCGCCCGGTGATATAGCGACCGGACAAATCCACGGCGGAAGTGATCGCGTCGTCCGTGATCTGCACGCGATGGTGTTTCTCGTACCGCTCGCGGAGGCCTTTCAGAATTTCGATCGTCTCGTTGACTCCGGTGGGATCGACCAGAATTTCTTGGAAACGCCGAGCGAGGGCTTTGTCCTTTTCGATGTATTTTCGGTATTCGTCCAACGTCGTAGCGCCGATGCATTGAATCTCGCCGCGCGACAATGCGGGCTTGAGAACGTTGGCCGCATCGATTGCGCCTTCTGCACCGCCGGCGCCAACCAGGGTGTGCAGCTCGTCGATGAAAAGAATCGTGTTGCGGGCTCGCCGCACTTCGTTCATGACGGCTTTGATCCGCTCCTCGAACTGGCCTCGATATTTGGTCCCGGCGACCATCATCGCCAAGTCGAGCACCACAATGCGCTTGTCGGCGAGGATTTCGGGGATTTCACCCGCGATGACTTGTTGTGCCAGTCCCTCGACGATTGCGGTCTTGCCAACCCCCGCTTCACCCAACAGGACCGGATTATTTTTGGTACGGCGACAGAGGACTTGGATTGCCCGCTCGATCTCATTTTGTCGTCCAATGACCGGATCAAGTTTACCTTGGCGGGCCAACTCGGTTAGGTCGCGGCCAAAGCTATCGAGCGCCGGGGTCCGCGAACGATTGCCCTTGGAGGTCGCAGCTTCTCCACCGGCGGCTGCGGCACCAACATCGCGTCCCCCCCGTTCGCCCCCTTCGCTGGATTCTAATCCGTTGCCCAAGAGGTTGAGGACTTCCTCGCGGACGTCCTCGAGTTTTAGGCCTAGATTCATCAAAACCTGCGCTGCCACGCCTTCCTGTTCGCGGAGCAGTCCCAGCAAGATGTGTTCGGTTCCGACAAAATTGTGGTTCAAGTTGCGGGCTTCGTCCATCGAGTACTCGATGACTTTTCGCGCGCGCGGCGTTTGCGGCAGCTTACCCATGGTGACCATTTCCGGCCCGCTCTGCACCAGTTTTTCAACTTCGAGGCGAATTTTTCGCAGGTCGACGTCGAGATTCTTGAGGACGTTGGCAGCAACGCCCGTGCCCTCTTTGACCAATCCCAACAACATGTGCTCGGTACCGATGTACTCGTGATTGAAGCGCTGCGCCTCTTGATTGGCCAACTGCATGACTTTGCGGGCCCGTTCGGTAAATCGTTCGTACATGGGTTCGGGTTCCTTTGCAGGTTTATGCCTTGTCGCTCAACGGCTGTGCTTTGGTCAAGCTGCTCGTCGAGCGGATTGCGTATTCATCTTACGGAGTTCAGACTCCGCGGTCGAATCGACTCGTTCCTTCGCGGATTCCGCCGCTCCGGCCGGCGCATCCAACGTGGCGTCGGCCGAATCGAGTAACCGCGCTTCACGGTCCATCTCCTCAACCCATTCTCGCGAGCCGTCAAATCGTTTCAGAATTTGCAATTGGTCGAATGCAAACTGCCGTTGGCCTTGGCGGCGATACACGGTCACCAGGAGGAGTCGGGATTCCACGTCGCGATGACAGGTCGACAACCGTTGGCGGAGAATCCATTCCGCTTCTTCCCAGTTGCCTTTTAAGTATTCCGACTGGGCTTGAATAAACAAGGCGTCGTCGCCGGCGAACGCGTGTTGTGAATCGTCGGGCAAACGGCCGTATCGACGGAATTCATACCAGCTGGACCCGATCCACACCAAGCCGACCGCCAGCCACAGCCCTTGAGGAATCTGCGGTCCCAGTAATTGGGGCCAAACCAACGTTGCTACAATCGCCAGATTCAACAAAGCCGAAAATGCCACCGCTGCCAACAATCCCAGCGGCTGTCCCAAGCGCCACGCAGGGCTGAGACCCGGCCAACAACAAATCCAGTAGTCCGATCGTCGCACTTTGATTGCCTGTGAGATGGGGACGACAAAAATACCACACCGCCCAGCAAGGGGCGGAGAATTCTAGCGGAATGTTTTCGGTTGCAACAAGCCAAGTATTTGCCTGGCATGAACTTACGGAAAAGACCCTTTCTCCGTAAATTGAATCAAGGCCCGTGCGTTCGAGACGACGCTTAGAATTTGACAGCACCGAATTATCCACGAGCACACTACATGACTTTAGAAGACTCCGCCGGGCCAAAGCCCTCCGAGCCGGATGATTTGCCGGCGCTGGAGCGCTTGTTGGACGCGAATTTCAACCGTGCGGGGGAAGGACTGCGGGTGGTCGAGGACGTGCTGCGACTTGCGCGAAATGACTCGGTCCTTTCGCGTCAAGCCAAGCGCATCCGACATTCCTTGGCGGACATTCTGCTGGAACTGGATTTGCGGTCATTCTTGTTGGCTCGCAATGTCGCGGAAGATGTTGGGCGCACGGTGCAAACGGAACAAGAACTCTTCCGCGAATCCGCAGACGATCTCCTGGTGGCCAACCTGAAACGAACCCAGCAATCATTGCGCGTGATCGAGGAATGTCTCAAGCCGACATCGCGGAGGCTCGCCACTCGGGCTGAGGAGCTTCGTTACGAAGTCTATCAGCTCGAACACGCGGCCTGTGCCGGCGAATGGGGCCGCCGGCAACTCGAGGGCAGCACTCTTTATGTTTTAAGCGATGGCGGACGTGACCTTGTCCCGTTTGAGTCACTGATGCGCGAACTTGTCGCGGCGGAAGTCGATGTCATTCAATTGCGCGACAAGTCGCTCGACGATCGTCAACTGTTGGCGCGAGGCGAAGTTCTCGGGCGATTGACGAAAGAAAGCACGACCCGCTGGATCATGAACGATCGAGCCGACCTAGCCGTATTGGCGGGCGCCGACGGCGTGCATTTGGGGCAAGGCGATGTAACGGTTGCTCAAGCGCGTCGCCTCGTCGGACCCAATCGGTGGATTGGCGTCTCGACGCATTCGTTGGAGCAAGCGGAACAGGCGGTCCTCGACGGCGCCAACTATATCGGGGTGGGTCCGACGTTTGCGTCGCCGACCAAGTCGTTTGAATGGTTGTGCGGCACCGATCTCATCGCACAGGTTGCAGCGTCGATTGCGATTCCATTTTTTGCGATCGGCGGGATTACGCTGGACAATGTCGATCGTGCGATCCGCGCCGGCGCGCAACGAATCGCGGTAGGCAGCGCGATCACGCAATCGTCCTCGCCGAGCGCCGTAGTCCGCGAATTCCGCGGCAAATTGAAGGCCGCAGGTTGCGGAGCATGCCGACCCATCAAGTCGATTTGAATCGATAACAAGAGAGCCGCCCCCATTCATCGTCAATCGGCGCCGGTTCAATGGGCATTTCGCGACGGCCCGTCCGCAGGTGTCTTCCGAGCGATCGCCGGATTTTCCTCACCTCGAATTGACCAATTTTTTGCACGCTCAAAGCTTTTGACGAAGTACTCCGCAGTTCGAAACTGAATTGCAGGAGCTTTTCTGCTCAAAGATTGCGGTTGGATACCCACTCGTTCCGAAATAGAATCGTGAGTTAATATATTCCGACCGCTAGCGGTGCTATCCAAGCCCCATTTGCTGCAATCCGCCGATGAACTTGGATTTCGTTCGAAACATCCACGACCCCAGATTTACCGGGAAACGAAATGGCAGATGTATTTGAAAAGTGCGACGTCTTTTGGAACCGAATGCGAAAGATGGCGGGGGACGAGTTTCACGACTTAGTCGCCACGTTTCACCGAACGTTTCCCATCACCAATTGCTTGCCGCATTTTGAATTGGATGGACGGCGCATGCTGCAAGTCGCCACCAACGATTACCTCGGTTTGGCCACTCATCCAGAAGTCATTCAGGCCGCGGTCGAAGTCGCGCGCGAACATGGCGCCGGAACGCCATTGGGGGCGCGCCCGTTGACCGGCAATACCGTGCTGCATTTGGATCTCGAACAAAAACTTAGCGAATACCGTGGTACCGAATCGTCCTTGGTTTATAACCTCGGGCTGGGAGCCATGTCCGGCACCATTTCGTGCCTGGTCGGTCGGCGTGAATACGTGTTCGTGGATTCCTATGCCCATCACTGCATCCACGATGGCGCCAGACTGTCCAAAGGTGAGGTCAAAGTTTTTCGTCACAATGACTTGGACGAGCTGGAAACGTTGCTCAGCGAGTGCCCCGCCGACGCAGCCAAGTTGATTGCCGTCGATGGCGTGTACGGGATGATGGGCGATTTGGCCCCGCTCAAGGATTTGGTGGACCTCAAGCATCGCTACGACGCGCGACTCTTCGTCGATGACGCGCATGGAACCGGCGTGCTGGGCGCTAACGGGCGAGGGACTCCCGAGTTGTTTGGCGTCGAGGATCAAATCGACATCCACGGCGGAACGTTTGCCAAGTCCTTCGGGACTTTTGGCGGTTATATTTGCGCTCCGGCGAAGATTACTCACTTCGTGCGGCACGTTTCTCCCGGTTTCATGTTGACCAAGGCATTGCCTGCCTGCATTACGGCCGCCACGATCAAGTCGCTGGAGTTAATGCAAAAAATGCCCGAGCGGCGCGAAAAATTATGGGTCAACGTCAACAGCCTGCGCACTGGCTTGCGGGCCGCCGGATTTGACATTGGCAATCCGCAAGGAGCCGTTACCTCGATATTCACGCGCGGTGTCGAAGCATTACGAGCGGTCAAAATTCTGCAAAATGAATACGATATTATCGTCAATCCGGTGATGTACCCCGCCGTTCCGTACGGCACGTCGATCATCCGGATGACCGCGTCGGCCCTGCACACGCCAGAGCAAATGGATCTTTTGGTCAATGCGCTGGTCGAAATCAGCAACCGGCTGCCGCTCTTGGAAGCCAATCGCCGAGCAGGAGTCGAGGACGTGGTCTGAGCCCGGGACATTGCGTCGGCCGCTGGTGGCCAGAGTTAAATAAATCCGATGGGCGAATCGCGCCAACTTGAGGTTCGTCCGGTCACCACGAATCGGCACTGGCGCGACTTTCACGCGATCAAAGATCGCATCTATCGCGACGATTCGTGCTACGTCCGCACCCTTAATTTTCAACGATTAGGACAACTCGACGAAAAACGAAACCCGTTCTACGGACACGCCGAGCGAGCAGCATTTATTTGTTGGGAAGGGAATCGCCCCATGGGGCGAATTGTCGCGATCGTGGATCGGCTCCACCAACAGCATTACGACGACCGCGTTGGCTTCTTCGGTTTCTTTGAATGCCCGGAGGACCCAGCGATCGCGCAAAAGCTCGTGCTTGCTGCGGCGCAATGGCTCAGCGCGCACGGTTGCGATCAGATCCGCGGTCCGGTTAATCCCTCGATGAAGAGCGATTTCGGGGTGTTGGTTGAAGGAAACCAATTCTCGCCCTATGTCATGATGGCCCACACACCGCGCTTCTACCACGAGCTGCTATTGCAGTGCGGGTTTGACGTGGTGCGATCCTTCGTCGCGCTGGCGCTCCATGCCAGCGACGACCGCCAAGCCTTTCGTCACAAATGGGATGAGTACGAGACGCTCTGCCAACGGATTCGGGATCGCTATCCAGAAATCAAGATCCGCATTGCGCGGAAAAGCCACATTGAGGAGGACATCCGGCGGATCAACGAATTGGGGGACCAAATACGCAGCGTCGGATGGGGCTTTGTTCCGTTCACACCGGCCGAATTGGACCATGTCGTGGCGCAATTGAAGCGCATTCTGCGACCCGAGATGACCTTTCTCGCCGAGATTGATAATCAAATCATTGGCTACGTGATGGCGATGCCTGACTTGAACTGGGTCCTGCAAAAAACGATCGGTCGCTGGGACTGGTTGCGCATGCCGCAAGTGCCGTACTTGCTCAGTCAGTCGCCGCGGTTGCGTATCTTCGGGCTCGGCGTTATCCCTAAATATCGCCATTCAGGTTTGGCCGGACTACTTATCAAGCGAATGTACGACGACTGGGGTGAAAAATACCGCGCCTGGGAATTGTCGTGGGTCGACACGGAAAACATTCGTTCGATTCGCTCGATCCAAGGATTTATCCCGGTGGAAATTTACAAAAAGTACCACCTCTACCAACGCCCCCTCGCGGCGTCCGGTCGGGATACGAACGGCTGATCTGTATGCATTACGAAGTCGAAAACAAATTTTCGGTCGCCGATTTGTCGGCATTCCGGCGGCAAGTCGAAGGTCTCGGCGGCCGCTGCTGCGGCAGCGAATCCCACGTCGATTCATACTTCAATCATCCGTTGAAGGATTTTCGCCAGACGGATGAGGCCCTCCGAATTCGCGAAAGCAATCCATCGATCCAGATCACTTACAAGGGTCCGCGGGCCGACTCCGCTATCAAGATTCGGGAGGAGATTGAACTTCCGATGTCCGATCAAATCGGAAACGGAGAACGGGCCAAAGCCTTGTTCAGTAGACTGGGGTTTCGGTTCGTGGCCTGCGTTAAAAAGCGTCGCACGCGGCTGCAACTCGACCGGGGAAAATGGCTCATCGCGATATGCTTGGACGAAGTCGAAGAGCTAGGCTCCTTCGTTGAAATCGAATTGTTGGCCGATTTCGCAGAGTTGGAGCCGGCCAAACAAGTCCTCAGCGAACTGCAAACGGAATTGGGTTTGGGAGGACCGATCATGACGAGTTACTTGCGAATGCTCGTGGCAAAGCAATCGACAGACGAGAGTTTCGATTGAGGGCTTGCCACTGGCCTCCGCGCCAGCAATCGTTCGCGATATATTTTCCTGATGCCATCCGCCGCGGCCTCCACGTCGAGCGACCAACACGAACTCGCTCCCTCGACTGCGCGTCGAAATTTCGTGTTGCTGGCCTTGCACCAAGCCGTAATGCGCATCGGATGGATATTCAAAACGGAGAGCGTCGTCATGCCGGCGGTGCTGGACACGCTCAGCGGGTCGGCCTTGCTCCGTGGTTTTCTGCCGATGCTAAACCGCCTTGGGCAAAGCGCGCCACCGATCTTTTTGTCACATTTCGTCCACGGCCTGCGCCCCAAGCGATTTTTTTTGGCGGGTTGCACCACCGCCATGGGGATTTCGTTTCTGTTGATGGCGCTGGCCTGGCGGGGGTTGGACCCGGACTATCCAGTCCTTCTGACCTGGATCTTTGTGGCGTTATACACCCTGTTTTTTGTCGCCGCGGGGTTGCAACAAGTCACGTTAGGGACTCTGAGCGGCCAATTGGTCCACGTTCATCGCCGTGGTTTGCTGATGACTTGGGCCAATTTGGCTGGCGGCATCAGCGCCATCGTCTGTGCTTGGTTTTTACTACAGCCCTGGATGGACGGAGGCCGGAGTCAATTTGTGAAGGTCTTTGTTTTTGCGGGGCTGATGTTTTTGTTTGCCGCTGGCTTGACGTTTGGTGTCCGAGAGCAAACGGAATTCGCCGTCGGGGAAAGGAATGGGACCTGGGACAATATTCGAGCGGCTTTTCTCGACGCATGGCACACCAAGAACTATCGACGGCTGGTAATCATTTGTTTTTTGTTCGGGCTTTCGATCACCCTATTTCCGCATTATCAATCGTTGGGCCGTCAGCGGCTCGGGCTTGGCATGGGGCAACTAGTCCCCTGGTTGATCGCGCAGAATATCGGCGTCACAGTTTTCAGCATTCCGGTGGGTTGGGTTGCCGATCGCTTGGGCAATCGCTTGGCGATGCGTGGATTGCTCTTGGTCATTTCGCTCACGCCGCTGTTGGCGCTGGGATTGAGTCGATATGTCGAGCTGGGACCGGCGGGATTTTGGCTTGTGTTTTTGCTATTGGGCTTATTTCCGATTGCCATTCGCGTCATTTCAAATTATGCGTTGGAAATCGCGCCACAGAATGATCACGCCAATTACCTCAGCGTCGTGAGTCTGGCGATTTCGCTCCCGGCTATTCTCTGTGCTCCGCTGGTCGGCTGGGGAATTGATGTGTGGGGTTTTGAGTTCGCTTTTGTTTCGGTGGGGGGGTTGGTATTCCTGGCGTTTGTCTTGACGCCGACCTTGACCGAACCGCGACATCATGCCCCCATGCCAGCGATCGATCTGTGGCGAGATTCGGAAACGGAAACTTAGACGACTGCTGAAACAAGTGTGGCGCGACGCTCCGCGTCGCGAGGCATCCCAGTGAATCGCCAGCGGACCAATTGTGCCTAAATTCACGTGGCGCTCGCTTAATATCCACTATTTGGGCTTAAATTGCCGAGTCGGTTCCCCATCGTTTGGGCTTCGGATAAAATCCTACCTACACCGTGCACAACGAATACCAATCCATTTAAGGAGTTTGCAATGTTGAAACTTTCATTCCTCGGAGTCTTGGCGCTGAGTCTGTTCGTGACGGCGCAAGACGATGCCGCGAAGAAGACCGATGATCCCTTGAAGGACATCAAATGCTTGGTGATGACCAAGATGAATGTTAAGAAGGAACATTCTGTCGCGTATCGCGACGCGGACGTATACTTCTGCTGTCCCAAATGCAAAGCCGGCTTCGAAAAAGACTCAGCCAAACACGCCGTCACTGCGAATCAGCAATTGGTTCAGACGAAACAATTCGTTCAAACGAAATGCCCCATCACCGGCCAAGACGTTGACGAAGCGCAAAAAGTAAAAGTTGGCGGAACCGAAGTTCACTTCTGTTGCGACAAGTGCGTCGCCAAGGTCAATGGGGCCAAGGATGACGCCGAGAAGGCCAAGCTGGTCTATGCGGACGAAGCGTTCGAAAAAGGATTTGCCAAAGCCGAATCCAAGGACGACAAGAAGAGCAAGGACGCCGCGCCAGAGAAATCCAAAAAGTCCGGCGAATAAATTTGCCACGAGCGAGATTGCTTAGTTAATGCCAAGGCCGCCCATTTCGGGCGGCCTTTTTCATTCGTGCCGCCGCGATCCGATCCGACAGCATGCAATTCCAGCTGATCTTGAGGCAATCGCCGCCGTTCGTTCATAATCTTCAGGCTCGATAGCCGGCGACGATCGGCGGTAGTTGCCCTTCGAACTTGTCCAATCCGTACAGCGAAACGGACTTCGCATGAATATATTCCTCTCCGCCGGTGAACCCAGTGGCGATGCTCACGGCGCGCTGCTTGCGCGCAAGTTACAAGACATGCGGCCGAACGTTCATTGCGTGGGCTTTGGTGGGCCTCGGATGGCGGCAGCCGGTTGCCAACTGCTGCATGACATGTCGCCGTTGGCCCTGATGTTTTTGTTGCGCGTGATTCAGCGCCTGCCGACGTTTTTTCGCCTCTTGCGCCAGGCGACCGAATACTTTCGCGACCATCGCGTCGACGCAGTCGTCTTGATCGACTATCCCGGTTTCAATTGGTGCATTGCCCGTCGAGCAAAGCGATACGGAATTCCGGTGTTTTATTACGGGGCGCCTCAAGTCTGGGCGTGGGGCGCGTGGCGCGTGCGCAAGCTGCGTCGACTGGTCGATTACGTGCTCTGCCAATTGCCGTTTGAGCCGGCGTGGTATGCCGAGCGGAATTGCGCTGCCTGCTACGTCGGACATCCGTTTTTTGAACAGGACGCCAGCGAACCGATGGATCATGACTTCGCCGCAACCCTCGGCGCGAATTCTCCCTCGTTGCTGCTGCTTCCCGGGTCGCGCCGTGCCGAAGTCGAAGCGAACGCCGAGTGCTTCTTGAAAGCCTCCGAAATAATCCGCGCCCGTCATCCATCGATGACGGTTGCCGTCGCCTGCTTCAACGATGAACAAGCCGCTTTGGTGAAGGAACAAGCCCGGCAGATGCAGTCCAACGCCACCATCTACGTCGACAAAACCCGCGAGCTGATTCAGGCGGCCTTCGCCTGCATCGCTTGCTCGGGATCGGTATCGCTCCAACTGTTGCTCGCCCGCAAGCCGACAGTGATCTATTTTCATATCACCCGGCCCATTTGGGTCGCGAAACAACTGTTGATGCGCGTCAAGTACATCACGCTAGTCAATTTGTTTTGGACGCCCGATATTCGGCGCAGGACTTGGTCGACGTTCGATCCCGACGCTCCGGGGGCCGAGGGCGTTCCGATGCCCGAATATTTGTCGACGTCCCCCTGCCCCGCCAAAATCGCCGCCCACGTCGTGCGCTGGATCGAAGACCCGGCCGCGCGTTGGGCAACCGTCGCAGCCCTGGACAAAGTCGCGCGACAGGTTGCCGTTCCCGGCGCGACACAGCGGGCAGCGGAATTCATCTTCCGTATGTTGGAATCTGGCGCCTGCCAACGAAAAATTGCGTAGACTTTCGCCGATCCCCGATCGCGAGGCGAGTTTTCCCCAGAGCACGATTGCCCCCCGCCGGCGATCGCTCGTAGAATCGGCGTCGTTAAAGGCAGCTCCGCTCCGGCGAAAGAAAGGAAAAGTCGTGTTTGCCGCTGAACCTCCGCACACCACGTACGACCTCAACTTTTCCATCTTTGGAATCCCTGTTCGCATCCATCCGCTTTTTTTTCTTTTACCCATTTTGTGGGGAGCGGATACGGGTCAAATCTTTCTCGTGTTGATTTTTGTCGTCGTTTTTTTTGTCTCGATTCTCGTGCACGAGTTTGGGCATTCCGTGGCCATGCTTGCGATGGGACGACGATCGAAGATCGTCCTTTACCTGATGGGTGGGATTGCCATTCCAGACGACTTTGGCGGAGCGGGCCGCCGATCCCGTTTGTCCACGCGCGATGAGGTCCTCATCTACGCCGCGGGACCAGCGGCGGGATTTTTATTGGCGCTCTTGCTGATTGGCATCGTCAAATTACTGGGCGGTCAGATCCTGTTCTCGTTGCTTTATGGATTCATTCCCATCCCCCACCCCGTTTTTATGGGGTCGACCATTGAATCCAGCACCAACTTGCAGGAGCTGTTGTGGATTGGGATCACGATCAATGTTTATCTAAACCTGTTCAATCTATTGCCCGTGATGCCCTTGGACGGAGGGCAAATCATGCGCGAAATCTGGGTCGAACTAGACCCTTGGAACGGGATGCGCTGGGCCTTGTGGGCATCGGTGATTCTCGCGGTTTTGATTGCCTTGTTCGGGTTTTCGCACGAGCAGCGCTTTCTAGGTATTTTTTTTGCCTACCTTGCATTCACGAACTTCCAAACCCTGCAGATGAACGGACCGGGACGCTTTGGCGGCGGGCGCAGCCCCTGGTAGCTTCCGATGGATCGAGTGGGCGCGTCAAATCGCGTAGGGGAAGTGAATCTACGGCGCATCATTGACCCAACTTTCGTTTCGAACGCCGCGCCAATTCAAAAAAATAAAAAAAATTCAAAAAAACTTTCGGCGGGCGAAATCGATTTTGTTTTTCGGGCGAAGCGATGAGCGCAGATTGGATCTCCATCGCGAACTCTAGGGAAATTGGCGCCGAAAAAGTGCGCAAATCTGGGTCTGCGACCCTTTTTCAATTTTTTTGCGCCGCTGCGACGCAGAAAAAAGACACGCGCATCAAGCCCAAGGCCTTTGACTGACGGCGCGGGCGCGACGGACCGCTGCCAACGAAGTGGTCGCCAAGCGTTTTCCGGAAAAAACGTCGAATTTTTTCGTGGTCTCAGCGACCTGCTGCCGATCGCTTGCCCCGCCGAGCGCTCCTGGCAGATGCGCCAAAGTTCGCCGCACTGGGGCCAGATGGGTCCCTTCGTTGCTCGGTTCCGATGCCCGGCAGCGCGGCGCGAGCGCTCCCATTGAGGTTCAATTTGTATTAGCAAGTTGTTGCAAACAAATTTTTCGGTGAACCCCAGCGCCGAATACCGTGCCGAGCGGTCGAGGCGCCACGAAGGACATACCAACGGGTCGAAATCGCGCTGCGTCCACGATAAAAAACGCAAACTCATGTTGAAAAATTATTTCTGATCTGTAGATTTATTGCCGAGGATAGATGTTAGCCAAGACTTATCCGGTTCAGTGCGTACCACTGGACATGAATTCACTGTGGTTGGCATCGGTTTTCCAAATCGATGCCGCGTCTTGGTTGGCGAGTTGCGTTTGCGGCTCATTTGGAACGCAAGCAACGCTCGCTGCAGTCTTTTTACGGAGGACGTATCGTGGCAAAGAAAAAAGCAGCAAAGAAGGCTCCCGCTAAGAAGGGCGCTAAGAAGGCAAAGAAGGCCGCTAAGAAGAAGAGATAGTTTTGACGAAAGTCAGAACTATTTTTTTTGAAACAACGAGAAAGGGCTGCCCGGCAGCCCTATTATTTTGCTAGCCATTCGTTGCGAGAATCGAGATAGATAGCCGAAGTCGCCAGACTTCGGGCCGAGGCGCATCCAAATGCTCCGAAACTCTGGCGAGCTCGGTTACCGCTTTAAGGTCGTCAACCCAACACGGGTAAGCTCGGCTTGGGCGGTTGTGCGGCAGCCCTCTCGGCGAGCTGCCTTGTCAGATTGGTGGCAATCGCGTCGAGAAACGGTGCGGTTTCGGGATCGTCAAAATTGCCGCTGGTTTTTCCGTCGTCGCCGCGCTGCCGCAGCTGAATGTTGATCGGAACTTCACCCGCAAACGGAATCCCGGCTTCTTCGGCGTATTTCCGAGCTCCCCCGCTGCCAAAAATGTCGTACCGTTTGCCATTGTCGGGGCAGATGAATGTACTCATGTTCTCCACTAGCCCCACGACGGGGATTTTGACCTGCTCGAACATAGCCACGGCTTTGATGGCATCGAGCAATGCGACGGGTTGGGGAGTGCAGACGATGACAGCACCGCTGATGGGCGCCGTTTGCGATAGCGTCAACACCACGTCACCCGTGCCGGGTGGCAAGTCGACGATCAGAAAATCTAGCTCTCCCCAATTCGTGTCCTTGAGAAACTTGGTCACCGTCATGTGAAGCATCGGACCGCGCCAAATCACCGCGCGGTTGGGTGGCATCAAGAATCCCATCGACATCACGGGCATGCCATCGAACTCGATCGGCTGGATTTTTCCTTCGACCTCGTAGGGATGGCCGCCGATTCCCAAGAGATGAGGGATGCTCGGACCGTAGACGTCTGCATCCATCAGCCCGACCGCGCAACCCGCTCGCTTGAGGGCGAGTGCCAGGCAGGTCGCAATCGTGCTCTTACCGACCCCACCCTTGCCCGCCCCGACTGCGATGACGGTTTTGCAACGAACGCCGGTTGTTCCCAGCGGCAGAGGCTTGCGCTCAAAAGGGCCGATTGTCACGTCGATCGCAGCGCCGGGAAGCGCGCCGACTAACGCGTCATTGACCCGTTTTCGGAATTCGTCGGTTAGTGCTGCGGCCCAAGTCGTCAGTCCAACGGTGACCTGGACCCAGTTTTTGTCGCGCATTGCCTGTTGAACTTGGCCGGTTTGCGTGATCGGCCGACCTGATTCGGGATCGAGAATCTCGGCCAACGCCGTTTGCACTTCATGTTCGATTTGCATAGTTCAGTTGTATTTCCGGAGAGGATTGGCAGATAGAGGCCACGATCTAACGGACGTTGTTGCTTGGACGATTGCTGATGCCCGTACTTGCCCATGGTAGCGACTCGAAAATCGATTCGCGAAGCGGCAGGGGTTGAGGCGGATGGGACGCCACGAATCGGTCGATGCATCGAGCCAGTTCAGAACAATCCGCCAGCGAAAAACCGCAAAATATTGCCCCCGCTTCGCATATCGACCGGGAATAGGGCCATAATTCGCGCGACCCAACCACTGCGATGCGATGATTCGGAGCAAACCTAGCGAGCCGGCCGATTCGTCGCAGCCACAGGGCCGCCTGATCCGGTCGGACTTCAATCACCGAAAACGACCAAAGATTTGCCGAGAACGAGGGAGACAACTCATCCCAATCGCCGCACAAATGAGTCGTCCAAGGGGCCGATGGCGACCGAAATCTGTCGATGCCATGCGACCATTTGAGATCTTGTATCAGGAAACGGACTTGCGTGCGAGGATGGAACTTCATGACTTGGCGTAGGGTGTTTCGGGTTGTGTGGTGTCGCAAAACATCAGCCAGGCGCTGGCCTAATGGCACTTGCCTAGTCGGGTTGTTTCTGCTCGGACCAACGAATCACGCGCTGGCGGCTCACACCGAGCAACCGCGCAGCTTTGGCTTTGTTTCCCTTGGCCATTCGGATGGCGCGGCGCATCAGTTCGTTTTCGATTTCCTTGAGAAAGGAAGCCAATTCGATCGCTTCCGCGGCAGGCTGCGGGAAACGATTTGCCACGATCGCGCTTTGGATCTGTTTCGGTAAATCGCCAGCGCGAATCAACGGTCCGGAAGCGATTAGGCAAGCCGCGTGAATCATTTGAGCTAATTCGTCCATATTTCGCGGCCACGGGTATTGGGAAAGCATCTCCAATGCGTCGCCGTCGATGCCGGAAAACTGTCGATTGCCTTCGGCGTTGAAATCCTCGATCAGCGCCTGGCAGAGCAGAGGCAAGTCTTGAACCCGGTCGCGGAGCGGCGGGAGGTGGATTTCCAACGTACCGAGATACTGCGCCAAGGCGGAATCGAATTGTTGCCTTGCGGCGAGGTTGCGCAGCGACGTCTCACTGGTCGAGAGGATCCCGACCTCAAAATTGGGCAACCTGGCGAACTCGGCCAACTCATGCATTAAGCGCGGATCCATCCGATCGGCATGAAGCAGGAGCAAGCGTCCTTTGGCCGTTCGCTCGCGGTCAGATTGAACTTGGCGCAAAGCGATCTGCAGCGACTCGGCATCGCCGCTGGCGCAATCCAGCGGAACGAGCGGCGCGGCGCTGCCGGCGGGGAACTGTGAATAGTGGATGGCGCGGGCAAGCTGTTCCATACCGCCACCGGGTGGACCGACGATCAGGGTATCTGCGCCCGACGCAATCGCAGCTTTGGCGACGCGCTGGGCGCCGCGCATCGCCTCGCTCATGCCGAGCACTCGCTCGAGTCGATAGACCGCCGCGAAATCTCTTCGCCACTTGGCGAGTTCGAGATGCCAATCGGACTCGGAGGGATGCGGCCCAACGCGATTGGATTCAAGCGCGGCTTGGGGCGGCGTCCGATCCACGAAAGCGATCACCGCCGGCGAATCCAGTTCGCCAGTCACGGGCCAGAAATGGGCCGGCTGCGCCACGCGGCTCTGGCCCTCGGTCTGCGTCAGGAATCCTCCCACCGGTGCGTCGCACGCGGTTCCAGCGAATGCTTCTGGCGGCGGGCAAAGCGATGCGGCGATTCGCTGTGCGAGATTGGCATCGGATCGACTGTGATAATTGCAGACCAAGCCGACGATTTGGTCGAGTGGTGTTTCGAGCCATTGGGCGACCGCTGGGTTGGCGTAAAAAATTCGTCGTTGCTCGTCCAAGGCATAGATCGGTTGCCGAGACTGTTCGAGCAAGCGAATCAAACCACCTTTCGGGTTGCGACGATTGGCCATAGCGATCCATGACTTTGGCGGAGGCCTGCCCTCGGCGCGACCGACGATCCGCGTGCTTTGAAAGTGCCGTTTCCGCTGTCAGTTCGCGTTTGTTATAGTTGACGGCAGAACGGTTCCATTTTGGTGGACTAACTCGATTGCTTCAATGTCTCGTCAACCGATCATTTCCGCCAGCCAGCCGACCGAGCTCGACGAGCTCAAGCTGCGACCGACGCGTTTGGCGGAAATCGTCGGCCAGCGCGACGTCATCGAGCAAGTTCAGATCGTGATGGAGGCGGCCCGCAAGCGATCCGACGTGTTGGGACACTTTTTGTTTGACGGTCCGCCGGGTTTGGGCAAGACCACGTTTGCCTGTTGCATCCCCAAGGAAATGGGCGTCCCGCTCGAGATCTTGAGCGGTCCCAGTCTGAAGTCTCCCAAAGACCTGATTCCGAGTCTCACCAATTTGCAAGAGCATCAGGTTCTGTTCATCGACGAGATCCATCGCATTCCCAAAGCGGTTGAGGAATACCTGTATTCGGCGATGGAGGACTTTCGAATCGATTTGATCCTCGGCGAAGGGATCAACGCCCGCACGCATAGTCTTCCGCTGCGACCGTTTACTTTGATTGGGGCCACGACGCGGGCAGGCATGATTTCCGGACCGCTCCGCGATCGATTTCAGAACCGGTACCACTTGGCGTTTTATTCGACCGAAGAGTTGGCGGAGATCGTGCGTCGCAATGCGCTCAAGCTCGGCATCGAGACCTCGCCGGAAGCCGCGCTCGAGATCGCCTCGCGCAGTCGCAGCACCCCGCGCGTTGCCAACAATCGATTGCGCTGGATTCGCGATTTTGCTCAAAGCCGCGCCGATGGCCGAATCACTCTGGAGGTCACGCGCGAGGCCCTTAGGATGGCGGAAATTGACGAGCTCGGGCTCGACCGGCTCGATCGAAAATACCTCGATACGCTGATCCGGGTCTGCGGCGGAGGACCAACGGGTATCGAAACAATCGCCGCGACGATGAACACCTCGTCGGATACGCTTTCCGACGAGATCGAACCCTTCCTGCTCCGGAGCGAACTCATCTTGCGCACCCCTCGCGGGCGCGTCGCCACCGCCCGGGCGTTTACCTTGTTGGGAGCGACTTATTCCGATCCGACCGAACGACAACCGAATCTGTTTAGCTAGGGGCTTGAAATCTTGGGTAAAGTCGCGTTTTTGTTTCCGGGTCAAGGCGCGCAGGCTGTCGGCATGGGCCGGTCGCTATACGACGCGCTCCCCGCGGCCCAACGACTGTTTCACGAGGCCAATGAAATCCTCGGGTACGACTTGGCCAAGCTCTGTTTTGAGGGCCCGGCCGATCAATTGAATTTGACCGTGCATAGCCAACCGGCGTTGTACGTCACCTGCTTGGCTTCGTTGGAGCGGATCAAACAGCGGTGGCCCGAGACGATCGAACGCTGTGCGGCGGCTGCCGGGCTGAGTTTGGGTGAATACTCGGCGATCGTGTTTGCCGGCGGGCTGAACTTTGCCGATGGACTGCGATTGGTTCAGCGTCGTGGAATGGCGATGCAAGCCGCCGCGAACGAAACGCCCAGCGGCATGGTGAGCGTGTTGGGACTCGAATTGAAACAAGTCCAGCAAGTATGCGACAGCGCACGCGTGGCCGGTGAGATCCTTCAGGTCGCCAACTTGCTGTGCCCGGGAAATATAGTCGTTTCCGGAGACAAGGCCTCGTGCGACCGAGTGGAATCGGCCGCCGAAAAACTGGGTGCGATGCGGATCTTTCGCCTCACAGTTGCCGGTGCATTTCACACGCCCTTGATGGCGTCCGCCAAGCGGCAATTGGATGACGTCCTGAAAACCACCACGTTTTCGCGGCTCCGCATCCCCGTCGTCTCGAACGTCGACGCCCAATTTCACGATCGGGTCGACGATTTTAAGCAGCTCTTGCTCGACCAATTGTGTTCGCCGGTGCGCTGGCAAGAATCGATGCAATCGCTCTTGGATCAAGGCTTCGACACGTTTTTTGAAATCGGCCCCGGTCGCGTGCTCAAGGGATTGATGAAACGAATCGACAAGTCGGCAAGTTGTGAAGTCATTATGGAGTGATGCTCTGCCCGGGACCGCTGTTCCGGAGCCAGGCCAACTCGGAAAGTTGAGAAAGCTGCATGGCGGAATCTGCTTTGAAGTCATTACAAGTCAATTTGGCCGGCCAAACGGCCATCGTGACCGGGGCCTCGCAGGGCCTGGGCCGAGCGATTGCCATAGCCCTGGGCGGCGCTGGCGCGCGGGTCGCATGCGTCGCGCGCAACGCGGAAAAGCTGGCCCAGACGTGCGCGGCCATCCAGGCCGCCGGCGGTCAAGCCGAGCCATTTGCCCAGGACGTGAAGAACCGCGAAGCCGTCGATCAATTGATCGATAAGATCGCCGAAGACTGGGGCCGAATTGATATCCTGGTCAACAACGCCGGCATCACCCGCGACACGCTTCTGCCGCGGATGTCCGACGCCGAGTGGGACGATGTGATTGAAACGAACTTGCGCGGCACGTTTCTGTTCACGCGGGCGGCGTGTCGCCATATGATGCGGGCGCGCTACGGGCGGATCATCAACATGGCCAGCGTTTCTGGCTTGATCGGCAACGCGGGGCAGACCAACTATTCGGCGTCCAAGGCGGGCATGATTGGCATGACTCGTAGCTTAAGCAAAGAACTGGCCAGTCGAAATTTGACTGTGAACGCGGTCGCACCGGGATTCATCGAAAGCGAAATGACGCAGCGTTTGGGAGACTCGATCTTGGACGAAGTCAAAAAGCGAATTCCAGCCAGGCGCATTGGTCTCGCCGATGATGTCGCCGCCTGCGTGCTTTTTCTGGCCTCGCCCGCCGCGGGATACGTCACGGGACAAGTGCTCACGGTCGACGGCGGGATGACGGGTTAAACAGCAGAAAGCGGCTTTTCGACGATGGAGTTTCGACCATCACTTGACCCTGTTTATGAGAATCCTCTATCTTGTTGGGCTTGTACACACCGACGACCCGCTGATACGGTTGGGTCCGTGGTCTGGTATTTTGATAAAGTAACGTCGTGGGAGGAAGGTGATGATGGCAACAATTGAGGAACGCGTCTTCGACATTGTCGCCGAGCAGCTCGGTGTCGAAAAAGAAAAGATTTCCCGCACATCCCATTTCATTAATGATTTGGGGGCGGATTCATTGGATACAGTCGAACTCGTGATGGAACTGGAAGAAGAATTCGACATCAATATTCCGGACGATGTCGCGGAAAAAATCCAAACGGTGGGCGAAGCGATTAATCACATTGAAAAGGCGTCGGCTTGATCCCTGGAAACGGAAATCGGAATGAGTCGTCGAGTCGTTGTCACCGGAATGGGCATCATCACGCCCATCAGTTGCAGAGTCGACGATTGCTTCCAGCGGATTGTCGCGGGCGAAAGCGGCATCCATTCGATCACGCTGTTTGATGTTTCTGACTTCCAAGTCCAAATCGCGGGCGATGTGCCGGACTTTGATCCGTCGGCCCACATCGATCAGAAGGAACTTAAGCGGCTCGACCGCTTTTCCCAATTCGGCGTCGTCGCCGCGATCGATGCCATCCGCGATTCGGGGATCGATTTTGACCGCCTCGATCGAAGCTCGTGCGGGGTTATTCTGGGCTCCGGAATTGGCGGCCTGACCACGATCGAAGAGCAACTCACCCGATTGGTCCTCAAGGGGCCCGACCGGGTATCGCCGCTCACGATCCCCAAACTGATGCTCAACGCGGCGGGGGCGAATATCGCCATCGAGTTCGGATTGCGCGGTCCGAATTATTCCGTCGCAACCGCCTGCGCCAGCGCCACGAACGCCATGGGGGATGCGTTTCGCTCGATCCAACGAGGGCTTTGCGATTTGGTCATTTCGGGCGGGGCCGAAGCCGCACTGACGCGGATGGGATTGGCCGCTTTTCAAAATATGCGGGCCCTGTCCGCTCGAAACGGTCAGCCGGCAGCCGCCAGCCGACCGTTCGACATGGATCGCGATGGATTCGTGTTCAGTGAAGGAGCTGGCATTCTCGTGTTCGAAGAACTAGAGCACGCTCGACGACGGAACGCAAAAATCTATTGCGAAGTCCTGGGATACGGGACCAATTGCGACGCGGGGCATCTCACCCAACCCGATGAAGAGGGGCGCGGTGCCGGGCTTTCGATGCAACAGGCGCTCGGCGACGCTAAGCTGAATCCCGAACAGATCGATTACATCAATGCCCACGGAACAAGCACGCCGCTCGGCGACGTGGCGGAAACGCGGGCAGTCAAAAAGATCTTCGGACCGGCGGCTCAAACGGTAAGTATCAGCAGCACCAAGAGCCAATTAGGTCATACCCTCGGCGCCAGCGGCGGAATCGAGGCCATCCTCACGGCGTTGACGATTAACCAAGGCGTGATTCCTCCCACGATTAACCTGGACAAGCCCGACCCGCAATGCGATTTGGACTACACGCCCAACCAGCCGCGCTCCAAAAAGGTCCGTATTGCAATGAGCAATAGCTTTGGATTTGGCGGACATAACGCTTCGATCATTCTTGGCAGCTTCACTCGGTAGTCGGGCAGCCGCTCGGGGAAAACCCGGTTTTCCCGCTCATTTTCGATTGGCACGCCGGTTGCATTTCTTGACCATCGTTCGGCCGCTGGCTGACAAAATTTCAGGGGCCGAACGATCCATGACAGACGTTCCGTTTTGTGTTTGCCGCGCGTCTTGAAGACAAGCGGCGCAATGCTCTGCAGGAGAAACGATATGCAAATGCAATGTTCACGCACTCGACTTTCCCGGACCGCGAATGAGTTGGAGAACATCTTCAACCAAGTTTTTGGGCCCGTCGCTTCGGGCTCGACCAAGTTCGTTCCGCCGGGGGATGTAATCGAAACCGACTCGAGCTTTCTGATCAACCTCGAACTCCCCGGAGTGAAACTGGATGATATCGCGGTCGAATTCGTCGACGACGTGTTACAGATTTCGGGAAAAAAGGAAATTGCGATTGACGAATCGGCCAAGGCTTGCCATTGCTCCGAACGTCGTAGCGGCGAGTTTCAACGATCGTTCCGTTTCCCGAGCGACGTCGAAACGGACAAGGTCGAAGCCCGCTTGGAAAATGGCTTGCTGAAGATCACGCTGCTCAAGGCCGCCAAGGTTCTGCCGCGGAAGATCGAGATCAAGGGCGGAAACTAACTCGATCTTTGAGAATTTGATCCCTCCACGAGGCCCGTCCCAACGACGGGCCTTTTTTATTGGAGCTTGGAGAAAAACCGCGGATGGACACAGATGAACGCAGATAAAACCAAAAAAAGGAAGTTGGCTTCATCTTCTAGAGCGCGTTTGATTTAAGTGTAGCGGTATCCGGCGTGTCGGATGTAATTGCGGCACTCGACTTCACTGAATTTCGCCAAGAGTCTTCCACAGGTTGACCACAACGTTTCGACCGTTCGTTCCTTGGTGCTTCGTA
>JBGTJE010000007.1:0-4574 GCA_041745295.1 Pirellulaceae bacterium
GATTGCCGCGGCTGGAGAAATCCCCGAGACATTCGATGCCCGTGCGGAGCTCATTCAACCCCAACTCGACCGTCTCCCGCCCCCAGCCAAAGACCCGTTCGGCGCGCCGCGCACGGCCCTCTAGATAATCCAGCGCCACCTGTGCCTGAAAGGCTCTTCGCTTCGCCCCGGTCAATTTGCTAGCGGCATCCCGGATCGTCGCTACCAGTTGTTCCGTCAACTTCCCGTCCATCGTCCCCTCCTTGAGACTTCACCTGAACCAACACCAAAGACTCAAGAGGGTATCCAAATTCATCAAACACGGGGAGGCTATTTTCCGGGAGTTGCCTTAGATCGTAAGTCAGCTCGAACCGCGCGGCTGACGGTGGAGAACTCGAATTGCTCGATCAGAGCGCGCGTTGGTCCGACACACCGATGCACGATGGAACATCTGCGAACGTCGTGACGAAAACTGTGAATTGGGACGCAGTGCCGATGCTACTTCAAATCGCGAGTTAAATACGGCCGCTTCCGAGGCGGCCGAAATCGGGACGGCGGGATTTCCCGATCACCATCGGGTGAGGATAATCAAGTTACGAATACTCGGCACACGGATTCGTCAGAAAGAGGAGTTAAGGCCAACTTACTGGCGTCATCCATGCTCTTCCTAATTCTTCAGAATGGCTGCGCACCGACTTGTATTCTCTGCTGCGGAGCCATAAATTAAGTGAGTTGCGACGGCTTTAAAGCCGCCATTATGTTGCGCGTTTGAGCGGAGTGTGCATTAGGGCAAGGGAACATCATGTTTCGCCCCGGTTTCGAATCGGTGCTGGCACGTCTTCTCCGGATCGATTCGGAAGAAGTCAGCTTTGATCGACGCGGATTCTATTCCAATTCGTCGCACGCCCAGGCTTGTCTTGAAACCGTTGGGACGGTATTTCTCGACGGATATCATTTGGCACTCCGTGAAACGCGACCAAATCAATTGGCCAAGTTGCTCGAATCGGTTGAGGAGTCATGTCGTGGTTTCGCATTCGAAGGTGCTGCGATGGCCCTGGCGCTGTTGGACCATACGCTCTTCACGCGCCGAAGTCGCTGGCGGCAGTTTCTGTCCGGCCCCGGCGTAGTTCATCAGTACATGTTGCATGTTGGTTACGGCTGGGCAATAGCGCGACTTCCTTGGCTAAGGAAAAATCCCAGCCGCCAGCTTTCACGATGTGATCCACTCTTGTGCTGGCTTGTTCTTGACGGTTATGGCTTTCACCAGGGCTATTTCGATTGGCCGAAGTATGTGTCCTTGCGCGAGGTTCCGTCAAATCTGTCGGGCTATGCGTTACGCGCCTTTGATCAGGGGCTCGGACGCAGTCTTTGGTTTGTTGCGGGCGCAGATGCCGACAAGATCGTGGACCTCGTAGCTGCCTACTCCAAAGAACGTCAACCTGATCTGTGGAGCGGCGTTGGACTTGCCAGTGCGTACGCTGGAGGCGCCGATTGCGCGGTTATCAAGGCCTTGCGGCAATTCGCCGAGCGCCATCAATGGTGTCTTGCCCAGGGAGCCGCGTTTGCGGCCAAGGCAAGGCAGCTTGCAAAGATTCCTGCGGACCACACGGCTATGGCCTGCGAAGTATTGTGCGGGATGTCGCCGGATTCCGCGGCGGCGGTGACGGACGAGTGTCTTGCGGGTCTGCCGAATGACGGCATCCAGCCCGCTTACGAGTGCTGGAGGCAAAGAATTCAATCACGGATGGCGGCGGAGAATTTCACAATCGAAAGAAGGCAAGTTTTTTCGACTCACTAAACGGTGCCGCGACGCCACGAGCGCGACGGTCATTTTTCACACGATTGTTAGCTATGATCGGCTTCATCCAATGTCACGCGAAACGCATCGTCGCAATTGGGCTGATTTTAGTCCTATACGCGGCAGCGCAATCGCCGAACATCTCGGACGCCGAGCGCCAGCAACTCGCCGATAGGTTTCGGTTCTCCAGCCAAACACTGCCAGAAGTGGAAGGGGCTGAGAACCGCGAGGTGCGGCCGGTCCATCCCAGTCTTGAAAGAATCTCGGCGTGGATTTCATCCGTGGGGGCGGCGGTTGCGCTCAGCGACCTTGACGCCGACCAATTTCCCAACGATGTCTGCTACGTCGATACCCGAACGGATCAAGTCATTGTCGCGCCTGCGCCCGACACGGGCGATCGCTATCCGCCGTTCGTGCTCGACCCCGGTCCGCAATTGTTCAATAGAGCGACGATGGCCCCGATGGGCTGTGTGCCGGGCGATTTGAACGAGGATGGTCTGGCGGACATCTTGGTCTACTATTGGGGACGTACCCCAATTGCGTTTTTACGGCGGGAACCGGCTCCGCACGATGCAAATGCGCTAAACGCGGCGAGCTATGTGGCCGAAGACGTCGCACCTGGGGGCGAGCGTTGGTTTACCAATGCCGCGACCCGAGCCGACATCGATGGTGACGGACACGTGGACTTAGTCGTGGGGAACTATTTCCAAGACGGAGCACGGATTCTCGACGCCACGGCGGACGGCACCGAAGCGATGCAGCATTCGATGTCGCGCGCCTTTAACGGCGGGCGTAACCGGCTGTTGTTGTGGGAGCGTGGCAAGGGTGGCGATCGACCGACAGTCGAATTCCGCGATGTTGCCGACGTCTTCGATATCGACGGGCAGCCAATTGCCACCGGCTGGACTTTGGCGATTGGCGCTGCGGACTTGGACGGCGATATGTTGCCGGAGCTTTATTTTGGCAACGATTTCGGGCCGGATCGGCTGCTTCACAATCGCAGCGAACCCGGCAAACCGCGTTTCGGGCTGCTGACGGGTCGGCGAACGATGACGACGCCCGCCTCGAAGGTGTTAGGCTGCGATTCGTTCAAAGGAATGGGAGTCGATTTTGGTGACCTGAATGGCGACGGGTATTTGGATATTTACGTCAGCAACATCGCAGCCGAATACGCCCTGGAAGAAAGCCACTTTGTTTACGTTAGCACCGGCCAAGTGGACGAGATGAAGCACGGCAAGGCTCCCTACATCGACATGAGCGAACAATTGGGATTGTCGCGCAGCGGTTGGGGTTGGGAGACGCGTTTGGCGGACTTCGACAACGATGGAGTGCTCGAAGCGATTCAAGCCACGGGTTTCGTGCGGGGCGATCATAATCGCTGGCCCGAACTGCACGAGATAGCGATGGGGAATGACCAACTATTGAGCAGTCCCGCGTCTTGGCATCGCTTCCAACCGGGCGATGACTTGAGCGGCCACGATCACAATCCGTTCTTTGTGCGTGCGAAGGATGGGCGGTACTATGACGTGGCACCGCAAATTGGCCTCGGCGATGTGCACGTCTCGCGAGGCATCGCAACGGCTGATGTAGACGGAGACGGCGATCTCGATTTCGCTGTCGCGAATCAATGGGAGGCGTCTCGCTTCTTCCGCAATGACTGTCCAAAACCCGGTTCGTACTTGGGTCTGAGGCTGTTTGTGCCCGTCAGCGATGCTCCATCCTCGAACACCCAGGTCCATAGCGGACATGCAAAGCCCGCTATCCCGGCCCGGCCTGCAATCGGAGCTACGGCAACCGTCTCTTTGCCCGATGGCCGCAAGCTAGTTGGGCAAGTCGATGGCGGAAATGGGCATTCGGGGGTGCGCAGTTCCGACCTGCATTTCGGTTTAGGCAATTTCCCATCTGGCGCCAGAGCCAGCGTGGAATTGCGGTGGCGTGATGTGCGCGGCTATCCACGCACGGAAACGCTGGACCTGACATCGGGTTGGCATACCGTTCTTCTGGCAAACAAATCCGGTCGCTGATTAGGAATGTGATGTATGCGGGCACCAACCGTAGACAACAACGCAGCCACGAACGTCGGCATCGCAAAGACGGACAAGTGGTACTCGGGAAATCGGTTGGGTGGACTGCGCCGCTTCGCTATTGCGATCACCGTATTGAACGTCTTGGGACACACTTGGTTCGGTTTCGAGCAATCCTGGGCACAGCCGCTGGTGGGGCTGGCCGCCGCGTACTCGATGGAACTATTGCTGGAACTTGTGGAATGCTTTACCGCGCGTCGCCGACCACGATTTCTACACGGGCGACAGTCATTCATAGACTTCTTCCTGCCCGCTCACATTTCCGGCCTGGCCTGTTCCATGCTTCTGTACGCGAACGAGCGGTTGGCGCCGATCGCCTTCGCGGCAGCGGTCGCGATCGCGTCGAAGCATATCTTGCGCGTTAGCGCGGGTGAAGGCGTACGGCACTTTTACAACCCGTCGAACCTGGGCATCACAATCACGCTACTGCTGTTTCCCTGGGTCGGAATCGCACAGCCCTATCAATTCACGGAGAATCTTGATGGCATTGGCGACTGGATACTTCCCGGCTTGATCATTATCTCGGGAACATTCCTGAATTGGCGGTTTACGAAGAGGTTGCCGCTGATCGCAGCATGGTTGACAGTTTTTGTGCTTCAAGCGGTCGCTCGCCACTTGATTTTCGGCAGCTCGCTGTTTGCTGCGTTGATGCCGATGTCCGGTGTCGCCTTTATCCTGTACACGTTTTACATGGCTACCGATCCCCCGACGAC
>JBGTJE010000008.1:0-3879 GCA_041745295.1 Pirellulaceae bacterium
ATATGTACGGCACGACGAGAGCGGCATGATGGGCGCCGAGTGCCAGCACCAATCCGGCCTGCATGTGCAGGAAGACGCTTTCATTCTCGAAGTGGCCGATCCCGACACGGGGCGCATCCTGCCCGACGGCGAAAAGGGCACTCTATATATAACTACGCTTTACAAGTGGGGCGCGCCGCAGATCCGCTTCAACGTCAACGACATCTCCGCCTACGCCACCGACACCTGCGCGTGCGGAAGCACGATGCGGCGACTGCAAGCCATCTTCGGGCGTGCCGACAACATGGTGAAGCTGCGCGGCGTGAATGTATTTCCCGAAGCGGTGGGCGCTGTCGTGTTCGAAGACGCGCGCTCCAACGGCGAATACTTCTGCGTGGTCGACCGTGTTGGCGAAGCCGGCATCGACGAGATGACGGTGATGGTCGAGGCGCGCGACACGTCAATCGATAAGCAAGCGTTGAAGACCGACCTCGAACGTCGTATGAAGGAAGTTCTTGGCATTCGCGTCTGTCGAAATACATGGCAGCGGTGAACTCGACAGCTACACCGGAACCTTGAAGACTTCGAAAGTGAAGCGGCTGGCTGATCGACGCAAGTAGGGCTAAGTACCAGACGCTTGCGGATCTGCGACTATCTGGCGGAACCTACGCGATACGCCTGTAGCTTTGTTTTAACGTAGCGACCAAAAAATGTCGCGAGCTTTGGAGGTACTGCGTTCCCAATCAAGACAGAAGTAAATTCGATATTGCTTTCCGGAATGAACCGAAAGCGTTTGGGGAACGTCTGGAGCAGGGCAGCCTCGTGCTGCGATACTGCCCGATTCTGCGCGATATCGAAATGGCCGAATCGTCCGTTCGAGATAGCCATGCATTTTGTGGTGATTGTCGGCGCCACGTCATCTCCACGCATCCTTGTGTAGGTATCGGAGAATGACCATTTGCCGGTGCGCTTGTTCAACCGCTGGTGACACCCAAGGGAAAGATCACCGTAGGGTGTATCGCGGAGGTAAGCGTTCGATGCTCCAGGCGGGGCACAAGCGATACGCTTCAAATTTAAGGCGCTCAGTGCCCGGGCCCTGTGATTTGGGAGCGTTGGATGAATTTCGCCAGCAGCTAGTGGCGGAAGATGACCGATGGCTTCGGCCACGCTGACACGGCGCTTCAGGCGGGGGTCTGCCTGCAATACCTCAAACTCGAAGTCACCCCTCGACTGATCGAACGCGATGACAATGGTCCTCCGTCGATTCTGCGGAACACCGAAATCGGCTGCGTTAACAACCTTCGCATCGAACCCGTATCCGATTCGAGCAAGGCGACGGCGAAATTTCTCCAGAACCGCCTTTTCTCCCCGATCGATGCCTTCCACGTTTTCGCACACTATTGCGAGCGGCCGATAACGCTTAATGAGATGAACGGTGGTCAGAAGCAAGTTGGCGTCGTTATCACGCTTGAATTTACGGCCATCGGAGAGCTTAATTTGTGTGATATTTGTGAACGGTTGGCATGGTGCGCAAATGGCAAATATCAACCGAAGCGCGCGCACGCCTGATACCCGCTTGTGCGCTCTCAACAGCCCATCAAGTCGCTCCGCGATCAAGTGCTGCTCACCTTCTGGGTAGATACGTGAGCGCACGTGAATGTCGTGCCGCAGAAACTCAGGGCGTGAACCGTCCTGGTTTCGATTTTGCAAGTACGTCTCGCGACACAACGGTTCGTTGTCAACACCCGCGAGAACGTGAAAACCTGCGCGGATAAGACCGTTAGTCATACCGCCGGCCCCACAAAAGAAATCAACGGCGACGTCTCTGGTCATTTCTGCGAGCTTTGTTCTTCGACAAGGTGCCCAACACTCGACACACGCAGCGCTCTGTTGACCTGAGAATCTTATCGTCCCAGAAACGCAATACTGTCCAACCAAGAGCCCGAAGCTGCCGATTCACGGATTTGTCACGGCGGATGTTACCTTCGATCTTTGGAATCCAGAACAGCCGATTCGTCTTTATGGCGCTTGATGCAGCGGGCCAGTGCCGCCCATGCCAGAAAGATGAATCGCAAAAAATTGCGACCCTGTCCCGCACAACAACAAAATCTGGGCAGCCAGGCAATCGCTTGTACTGCTTTCTATAACGGACACCTGCACCCCAGAGGGCACTTCCAAGTTTGCGCTCAATTTCCGAGCCCGAACGGCGAACTCGGGACATGTTGAAACTTATCTGAGCTTGCGTCTTCACTTACCTCTGGCGTCCGCCCCTCCGAGCCTCTGAATGATAGTCACCACATATGGCGCCATCGCAGAAGTTGCCATGCGCGTGAAATACTCTGGATCGTCTTTACGCTCTTCGTCCTCGCCGTCCGAGGCAGTGGCTTTTTTATGAAGGGCAAGCGCGAAGAGTCCAAGACCGCGACGAAATACAGTCTCGTCGAACACCCTTTGGGCTTCGTCCCTCTGCCGCATCCTCATCGCTTTGAGAAACTTATTGTCGTGATTTACGTACACGGTTGTTTGCTCACCCGTTGACACATACGCGCCAGCGGTGTCATCGAAGTTGTGCTCCGACCAATCAGCCTCTTGTACCCAAATAAAGCTTGGCTCACCAACCGCCGGTTTGATTTCAGGCTTTATTGCACTCTTCTTTCCTGTCGGACGCACGCTTACTTCTTCTTCCTCAATAAACCGGATCACTACAGCAAACTTGAGTGGTTCCAAATTTGGACCGATATCTACAAAGCCAAACTCAGCCTCAACTAAGTCACCCGGTTTTGCCGTTTTCGGCGCATCAAGCGTGAACCGCGCTGTACCGTTCCGAAGCTTGACTGTGTGCGGCATTGCTTTCACATCTAGCGAGCACCACGAGTCTCCAGGGCTGTCAATCCGAGTCAGATAGTCGTCAGCTACGTCTGTTCCGCATTCAATTCGCCGATGGCCTCGAATCGGCAGTTCCTTAACAAACGTTCCACCCTCCATCCTCAGATTGAGCGGCTTCAAAAAAGTCGGAAATTTCTTTCCCTTAAATGGCTCGTCACCTCCACGGTCTGTCGACACATCCGGCAGAAAGGTTCCAAGGCCAAACAGATCGCGGATCGCAGGATCGGCTTTGGCCAGGTCCTTTAACAATTCAGCGTCCTCATCTTTGTTCTCGCTGTACTCGGTGGCGCGCCGACGGCGAATCTCGGCCGCGTACGCACGCAGCTTCTCGTCAGCCTTCAATTCTTCGATTACCCGTCTCTGCAACAGTCGCGACAAGTCATTGCTCGCCATGCTTTCGCGATCGGGCATAAAAATCGTCGGCAGAGCCAGCTTATTGAGTTCGTCGCAAACGACGTTGACAAGGAGATGGTTTCGAAGGTCTGGCAAGCCAACGCGTGTATTGAGGAAGCTTGCTCGCTCGATAGCGTGCGTCTGGCCGTTGATTGTGTAGAAAACCCGCGCTGGCTGATTCGCCAAGAAATCCTGCAACCGCGTGACGGCAGTCCCGATGATGCGGACTCTCCCGAGCTCTTCGTCACGAATATCAGCAATAAGGTGCTGCCACTCCGTATTGCCCTTCGCGCCATGAGCCGATATCTCATCCGGCTCCGTCGGCGCAGCGTCCGCTCGCAGAACGACGTTCATTCCGCCAAACGTACGCGGCGCAATGCCCTCTCTCCGTTCTTCCCCTTTACCTGTTACGGGTTGAGCGTTGAAGTCATAAAGCTGCACAGGTAAGGCGCACTCGATCAAATTGACCGTCAGCGCGTTATAAAGGCCAAAATCGACCGCACGCGCCTCCGGTCCAATGTCGTACTCGTAAAGCTTAACGAGGGTGCCTTCCTCGATGAGGCCAATGGATGAATGACCGAACGCGGCGATCGAAGTCGCACGGAATTTTGGAATCGCCCG
>JBGTJE010000009.1:0-1841 GCA_041745295.1 Pirellulaceae bacterium
ATCAAAATTATTAGCGTAGTAGTTTTACTGTCCAAAGCCGCATATCGGGACGTAAGTGATTTTGGTATCTAGCCTTCTGAACATGGACCCGTTCAGGAGATTGAAGGCATGGAACGACGTTTTGAATTGCGGAAAGAGGCGATGCTTGCAGAGTGTGAAGTGGCGCCTCAGGTGTTCTGTGGAGCGGTCGAGCGATTGGCCAAGTTTGTCGAGCCGTTTGCGGAATTGCTTCGGCAGCCGGCACAACGCCAGCACACGGCTGATTACCTGACTGGCTTGGTTTCTGACCTGGAGCGAAAGAACGTGGAATCGATTGCCTACCGTCACGATCAAGACCGCAGGAACTTGCAGCATTTTATTGGCTGTGCCGAGTGGGACCACAGGCCTTTGATGACAGAGCTTGCCCGACAAGTGGGCGAAGAATTGGGCGAAGACGATGCCGTGATTGTGTTCGATCCTTCGGGGTTTCCCAAGCAGGGCACGAAGTCGGTCGGTGTAGCGCGGCAATGGTGCGGACGGTTGGGCAAGGTCGACAACTGCCAAGTCGCCGTTTACATGGGATATGTTTCGCGGATCGACCAGGTCTTGGTCAACACGCGGCTTTACTTGCCAAAGGAATGGAGCCAGGACCGCGCGCGGCGGAAAGCGGCCGGCGTTCCTAAAGAAATACGTTTTCAAACACGTCATGAGCAAGCGCTGGCGATGCTCGACGAGCAAGGCCAACTGTTGCCCCACGCTTGGATTGGCGGAGATGACGAAATGGGGAGAAACGCCTGTTTTCGTAGGGACTTGAATGACCGAGCCGAGCAATACTTGCTCGCCGTTCCCTGCGACATGCTGATTCGCGACCTGGATGCACCGGCCCCCGAATACCAAGGCCGCGGCGCAGTTCCCAAGGTTCCGTTTCAGCGAGTCGACAAGTGGCGTGACTCTCTTTCCGAGGGGGGCTGGACGCGAATCAAAGTTCGTGACGGAGAAAAGGGACCGTTGGAAGTGGAAGTCGCGACATGTCGCGTGCGGACGAAAATCGGCCAACGCATCATGAAATACGAAGAGACCCTGGTCATCATTCGCGCTTGCAATGAAGAGGGCGTGACCAAATACGATTTCTATTTCTCGAACGCTCCGCGCGACACGGTTGTGAAGGAGTTCGCCCGTGTGGCACTCGCCGCCCATCGGATCGAGGAATCGATCAAGCGCAGCAAGGGCCAGGCGGGGCTGTCGCATTACGAAGTTCGCAACTGGCGCGGCTGGCATCACCATCAAGTTCTCTCGCTCATCGCGACGTGGTTCTTGGTGTGGGAATCGCACCGCGGAAAAAAAATGGACGCCGGCGATCACAGTTCCACAGATTCGCGATGGCATCGCAATGCTCCTGCGAGCTGCCTACCAGTGCGACACGCCGATCAAAATCGCCAACAACAAAACACGTCGCTTGCTCCGAAACGAAGAAGCTCGATTCTACCATTACAAAGCGCGTAACCGCTTACCACCATTGCGAATAAATCAACGTCGATAGCTTTGGACAGTAAAGCTAGAGAACGTTAATTCTCTTTGGTCTCATCCGAGCAATCTGTGAAATCCGTGGTTCAATTCTTCTTGGTGTCTTTTCGTGCCTTTTGGTGGCGATCTCTTCTCCGTGTCCTCAGCGTCTCCGCGGTTAATCCTGCCGCTCCCATTCATGAGGACTCGAAGTTAGAATAGAAGCTCGACAACAGGCGGTCGATTTGGTCTTCAACCCGTTCCGTGTGACTCGATCCAGACCATGGAAATCGACCAACTGCGCCGTTACCTCGACGAGCCGGCCGAGGCCGGTGGGTGGCTGAGCACGCTTCAGCTTT
>JBGTJE010000010.1:0-1520 GCA_041745295.1 Pirellulaceae bacterium
GACTGGAAGCTTTTCCTGAATCCGTCCAACAACCAAACCAAAGCGCAAAGCGAAAAGGAAGACGGAGAGAAATCCCCGCAGCCCGGCGCAGGAAAGAAAGGACGCGGTGGCCAGACCGGCCTTTACAATCTGGCCAATGACCCCGGCGAGTCCAAGGATGTCACCGCCGCGCACTCGGACATCGTCGTGAAACTGCAGGCCGAAGCCAAACAGCGCGCGGCGGAGGTTCAAAAGAACAAACGCCCGGCGGGTCAGGCCAAAGGGATAGAATAGAAATCCCTCATCAAACCATTTCACCCATGTTGGCCGAGCAGTGGGAAAAGTTCATGCGTACGACACAACGCTACTCGCGCCCGACCTCTAGGGCTGCAGAGCGACAGGCACAGGTTTCTTCTGACCTTCACAGCAATAGTAAGCCCGGAAGCGGTCCATCTGCTTGATGCGGTCGATGAGCGTGCGCTCCTGATCGGAACTGGCAACATTTCGCGCCAACACCTTGGCATCCGCCTCGGTGAGTCGCAGGACCAGGTAATTGGCGATCGCCGAAAACAGCGACACGTTGAAGTCGCGGGCCTCTTGCGACGCCAGGACGAGCGAAATGCCGTACTTGCGGCACTCCTTCGCCATCGTGGGAATCAACTGCAAACGCGCCGCGCGATGAGCTTCGTCAAAAATCAACGCGTGCGTGATGCGGTCGCGCGGCCCCCGACGGAACATGTCCTTGTACAGTCCGTAAAACACCAAGGACGAAAACGCCTTTTGCAGGTTGTCGTTTTGCGTCGAGTGAATTCGCAGGACCAACGGTTGCTCGCTGTCCCAAAGACTCTCCTGCCCACGCCTTCGCTTTCCGCCGTTTGAAAGAAGCCGTAGTCGTCCAGTTCATCCAGCCGCGACAACAACGTCTTCAACCCGCGGTCCGGTTTCGGCTCCGCCCGCAAGATGTCGACAAAACGCGAGAACGGCGGCTCAGGCAATTCGGAATGATCCACTGACGGATCGTCCCAGCCGTGTTCGACAAAGCTGTCTTTGATCGCTTTGCGAATGCGTTCTCCCTGGATGTCACCCAGTTCGGGAAAGATGGCCGTGAAAATGTCCCGCACAGCCCCCGGCGACGTCCAAATATGCCATCCGCGACGTACGGTCGAGTACTTGCAGCGGATTAAATCCCAGACCCTGGAAATCAATGAACGGCACCGAGTTAACCAAATCCTCGAAACGCTCAAATCTGGTTGCGGGCTTCGCGACGGATGACGATCTGCGGTACAATGTTGGGACCGTCGAAACCGCCAGACACTACCAGGAGTTGCCCATGCAACCGATCTTCGCGACTTACCAAAACGGCGTGTTTGCTCCCGAACAGCCGGTCGAGATTCCAGAGGGAGCACGGGTGAACCTGTGGATTGTTCCGGACTCCGAGGACGCCGTGTACTTGAGCGACGAGGACCGGGCGTTTCTCCGCGAACTGGCGGACAAGCGGAAGCACGTGTTCGAGCGCTTGGCCGAGTGAGTCGCTGTGAAAT
>JBGTJE010000011.1:0-65522 GCA_041745295.1 Pirellulaceae bacterium
GGCTAGACGAGCTCGCAGCCGACGGTGCCCCGCCGGAGATTCGCGGGGACGGGGCCGTCGGACTTCGCGCCGGCGCTGGGGGTCGTGAGATCGCGGGGTTCGCGGCGCCGGTCGGGCCGGTTTGGCGAAGCTGTTCAATCAAATCACTGATCGCCTGGAGTTGCTCGAGGCGACCGATGCGGACGAGCGACAACTCCAACAAGACTTGAGGATGAGTCGAGTATCGCATTTTGACCAAGCAATCGTCCAAGATTTGGGCAATCGCCAACGCTTGTTCGAGACCCATTTGAGTTCCCAGTTCGCGGACGAACGCAAACTGATCGGGCGAAGCATGCAACAATAATTCGTCGTCGCAACCGATGCTGGCCGCCAAGCAATCGCGGAAATAGCCCAGCAACTGGGTGGCCAGCTGCCCAGCGTCAACGCCTTGGCGAAACGCCTGTTGTGCGGCGGCCATCGCACCAGCGGAATTGCGAGCCGCAAGCTGCTCGACGATTTGCTGAACGACCTGCGCGTCGGCGGTTCCCAAGAATCGATTGACGTCTGAGAGCGTGATATTCGTTTGACCGAGGGACAGCAGTTGTTCGAGCAAGGATTGGCTATCGCGCATTGAGCCTGCGGCGCGGCGCGACAATAGAATTAGCGCTTCGTCGTCGACGTCGACGTGCTCCGCTTGGGCGATTTGTTTGAGGCGCTGGCGAATCGCGCGCTCTTCGACTGGCATGAATTCAAACAGCTGGCAACGCGAGCGAATGGTGATCGGGATCTTGTCCAATTCGGTCGTGCAAAAGATGAACTTGACGTGCTCGGGCGGCTCCTCCAAGGTCTTGAGCAGCGCGTTAAACGCTTCTTTGGTGAGCATATGCACTTCATCGATGATATAGATTTTGTAGCGCGAACGGCTCGGTCGAATGTTGACGTTGGACCGCAGCTGGCGGATCTCCTCGATGCGGCGGTTACTCGCGCCGTCAATTTCTAGGACGTCGAGGTCGTCGCCTGAAGTGATTCCCTGGCAGCTATCACAAACCTGACAGGGCGTGACGGTTGGCCCTGGTTGGCAATTCAAGCATTTGGCGAGAATGCGCGCCGACGACGTTTTTCCAGTGCCCCGCGCGCCGCTAAAGAGATAGGCGTGTCCCACGCGATTCTGCTGAATCGCATTGCTCAACGCGGCAGCAACGTGGGCTTGGCCGACGAGATCGGGAAACGACTGCGGACGATAGCGGCGGGCGATGACCAAATATTGATCGGATTCGGGCGCGGGAGTCGTGGCGGCGAGCTTGGCGGATTTGGCTGCCATGAAGCATTTCCCTTAACACGCTGCGCGAAAGTGGGCCCCGCACAAGAGTACCCCGCTTAGGGCTGCTTCATATTTCAGACCTGACCCGGTTCACGGCTCCCCCTTGCGGAGCCCACTTTCCCGCAGGCGTGGACGATTCCTGGAACGACTGTTGTATGTCGTCAGCCGAGCCAGGTCAAATGGTGAACCGGCTTAATGATAGTCAGCCGCGAGGGGCACGACCAGAAAAAAGATGAGACCATTGCGGGTCGGCCACAATTTGCTCGGCGATTCGCTCGGACACGGCGCAAATGGTCATTAGCGGATTGACGCCGAGCGAGGTGGGAATCACCGAACCATCCGCCACGAACAAGCCCGGATATACCGTGGGCGATTGGCTGAACGCCTGGCCAGAGCACCCCCATCGCCCGTCGAAAACTTGTCCGCGGTCGTTGACGACTCCCGAGGCCGGGTCGTCCGACATCCCGCAGCCACCCAAGGGATGGACCGAAACAAGGGTGTCGCCAAACATGCGCAGCCGCTTGTACCATCCGCCGTGTGCCTGAGCCAGTTCGTCGAAATCGTGAAACACCATTTTGCGATAGTGGCTGTCGCGAAGATCGGGCCAGTCGATTTGCCAACGGTCGTCTTTCCAAATCAGCTTGCCTTCGGCACCGTCGTGCCCCATTCCAAGCATGGTCATCGAGTGGTCCAAGTTGGGATCCTGCAACAACAGAGCGAATATCTTGGTCACCGCGCGGGGTATGGCCGCTTCTTGAATCATTAGCCGATGGCGCAGTTCGGGGCGGCGATTGTAGATCAACGAGGTCTGCACGGTGGGGCCGATCGGCTGAGCCGCGTCGGGATGGGCGCCCACGCCACCGATCGGCGCGCAATAGCGGGGCTTGATCACAAAACCAATCGTGTCGCCGTTAAACGACCAGCGCTGACCCAAGGCCGGGGAAAGCTCCAACCCGGATTGCCGCGACTGCAACAAAATCTCGGCGCTGCCTGGGCTGCCGGCAGCCAAGATCACCAACTGACTGGAAATAGTTATCGGGGTTTCTTGGAGCGTCCCAGAGCTGTCGTCGCGAACAATCGCATGAATGTGATAGACGCTCGCGCCAGCTTGAACCGATCGGACTTCGACTTGGGTGTACATCTCGGTGCCGTTGTGCTTGGCGATCGGCAAGTAATTGGTCACCAGCGTATTCTTGGCTCCGACATTGCAGCCGGTGATGCAATCGCCACACAAGGCGCACGGCCGTTGGATCATGCCGTGCGGATTGCGGCCTTCGGCGTCCAAGTACCGTTCGTCGTAGGTCACGGCCAGCGGCGATCGATCGAAAAAGCCGGGTCGCGGATTGAGCCGCTCGGCGGCGTCGCGCCGCGACAGGACCTTTCGCGTTTGGTCATACGGCGTTCGGGCCAACCCCAAAATGCGGGCCGAACGATCGAAGTAGGGATCGAGCACAGCCCGCTCGCGAAGCGCGCTCGGCCAACAGCTTTGGGCAAAAACATCAGCATCCGGCTTGAGCGCCACGCTGGCGTTGATCAACGAGGTGCCCCCCAGCCCGCTGGCGGAAAGCGTATTGATCTCCGCATTCATTTTGATGTTGTACAAGCCTAGCGGATTGTCGATTCCGCCTTGGCCTTTTCCTGTCAATTTTTGACGAGTTTGACGAGATGCCTCGCGAAACGTATCGGGAAAAGTGCCGGGAAGCCATTCGCGACCGCGTTCCAAAATGCAGATCCGCAAACCGGAACCCAACCGCGCCGACAAGCGAGCCGCACAAATCGCCGCGCCATACCCCGATCCAATGATCGTCACCGCAAACTGTTCGAGTGGCGGTCGGGAGGTCGTCGCAATGAGGGCTTGCAGGTCGTCGGCGAGTCGCCCGCCGTAGGGCTGCAGACTTGCGCGATAATCGTCGCCAGCCCGTTGTTTGAGGGATGTGGTGCAGGCGGCTGGTTCAACGCCGGCAAACGCCGCAGCATTGGCCAGCGAGTCGTCTGCCTTGGCAGCCGCCGATCCGATCGCTCCAGCCAGCGAAGCGGACGCAGCGAGTTGCAGAAGATTGCGACGGCTAGGCCGTTCGACCGGCGCGGGCGAATTGGCGTTTTCGGTTGCGCCAGACATGACGTTCCTGACTATCAGTCGCGGGGAATGGCCTACGTAGAGTTATCGCTCTTTCGGAGTCGGTCGGTCGGAAAAATTCTGAACGGGCCGAATAACCCGAAATCGCGACGGCCGCCTGCGCGAACTTTTGGCGCCTAGCGAACCTTTGCCGGCCCGTCGAATTGACGAAGAAAAGTAAAAAGAGGCTTCACGCAGAGGCGTAGAGAACGCGGATGCTGCCCGCAGAGAAAAACGACCTGTGAGAATTCTGATCTTTCGCGATTCCGAAAAGCATAGGAAATCGGAGTCCTAAATAGAGTTCCACGGCTGTCTGCGTGAGACTCTTCCCCCAGCGAATCAATAACCAGGTGTTTTGCGCCCCTCGCTCGTCTGCCTAATCGCGGAACGATTTTCGAGGCGCTTTGCCGACGTGGACGCGGACGGATTTCTCTTTGCCGTCGCGGATCAAGCTGACGTTCACCATTGATCCGGGGGGGGTCAAGCCAACTTCGCGATAAAGCAGTTTATCGTTCGAGATGGTTTTGTCCTCCCACTTTCGAATCACATCGTCCGCGCGCAAGCCGGCGCCATCCGCCGGAGTGCCGGGATCGACCTGTTGCAACAAGGCGCCGTTAGTATCCGGCAAGTTAAGGCGGGCCATGTCGTCCGTGAAGATTCGCGCGGGTATGACCCCCAAAAAACCGCGGACAAATCGTCCGTTCTTGATGATCGCATCGCAGATCTCACGGGCCAGCGAACTGGGAACTGCGAAGCTGATGCCCTGGTATCGATTGCCGTAGATCAAGGTGTTAATCCCAACCACGCGGCCATTCTCATCGACGAGCGGCCCGCCGCTGTTGCCCGGATTCACTGCCGCATCGGTTTGCAAAAACTCTTGATACGGGTTTTCTTCGCCGTGCCTTTCGGTGCTGCTGATGATGCCGGACGTCACCGAGTTCTGCAGCCCGAAAGGTGAGCCGATTGCCCAGACCATCGAACCGACTTGCAATAAATCGCTGTCGCCCCATTCCGCGGGAACCAAGTCCGTCGCTTTGACTTTGATGACAGCCAAATCGGTGAGCTCGTCGCCGCCGATGACTTCCGCAACCAAGCGGCGACGCCCTTCGATTTCGACGTACACTTTCTCAAAATCCTTGATTACGTGATGGTTGGTCACGATATAGCCGTCGGCCGAAAGGGCGATCCCCGATCCCTGCGCCCGCGGCTTGTATAAGTCTGACGTGTTGAGGGCTTGAATGCTGACGACACTCGGCCGAATCTTACGGAACACCATTTGCGAACCCATCGAAATCTCGCGCAGCGGAGTCGATTGTTGGCCGATGTTTTCCACGGCGAATTCATACTCGGCCATCAGCCGGGCACGCGTTGCTGCGCGCTGATAGCGGCCGATTAAATATTCGATCGCCCAAGGCGCAAAGAGCAAGAAGATACCCAAGCCCAGAAAGACGGAGCGGTTCAACGTGAACATCGAACCCGACGATTCGGTGGGTGTGCCACGCGTCCCCGGCGGCGGAGTTGCCTGGCGCGGAGAGATTGACTCCATAGCGCCGCGCTCGTCGCCCGGCTTCCGTGTGTCGTCGCTTGGGTTCATTCGGGTCTCCGTTAAGCGTTATCGGACGGTCCGGCAGACGACCTCAGCGCCCGCCGAGCGCCGAGTCCATTATACGAGACCGCGTCAACCCATCGTCGAATTCTGTTGAGAACGCTGGATTTAAAGGGCATCCTTGAGTTAGCAACGCCAACCAGCGGCCACCTGGACGATCTAGAGGAAAGGCACATTGCCGCAAGGAAGGATCGACTTATCGAGTACTTCTTTATGTCTTGGCGGCCTTGCGTTAATTCCCTCGTCGAAACTGGTCGCTGCGCCAGGCAAATGATCAAGCGGCTGCGGCACGCTGCGAGACCTGGCGCAACACGTCGACGATTTGCGATGTCAACAGATTCGGCGAGAAGCGATCGTTGACGTTGCGTCGGCCGCTATCGACCAGCGTCGCGCGCAATGGGCGGTCCCGCAATAAACGGATCACGGCCTCAGCGATCGCGTCCGAGTTCTTGCTGGGAACCACCAGCCCGTTGAAGCCATCTTGGACGATTTCGACAAGTCCGCCGGTGTTCGTCACGATCACGGGCGTGCCAGCCGCTTGGGCCTCGATCGCCACCAATCCCAAAGGCTCTTCAATCGAGGGTACGACGCAGATATCCATCGCGGCCAGAAAGTCGGGAACATTGTTGCGTCGGCCGACCCAAATCACGCGTTTGAAAAGTTCGTGCTCGACAAGAAAACGACGGAGCTGCCGGGTGGTCGGTTCATGGCGCTTAAAGCGCCCCAGAATCGCCAATTTGAAGTCGGGAAATGCAGCCGCAATCCGCGGTAGCGCGCGAAATAGGTGGATGTGTCCTTTCCGCGGGACGACTTCGCCGATCACACCCAGCAACGGTCGATCATCGACGATTCCCAGCTCGCGGCGAGTCGATTTGCGCATGGCAGGAACCACCGATTCAAATCGCTCCAGATCGGACGAGCAATAAACGGTCCGGATTCTGCTCGCCGGTACGCGGTTGACTCGAATCTGAAATTGGCGCGTGGCCTCCGAATTGGCGATCACAAAATTGTTCCAGCGCCAATGCAACTGAAGATGGCGGTGATGGGCCGTGGCGACGCACGGCACGCCCGTCGCGACCTTGAGCAAGATGCCAAACATATGGGCCCGGCTCATATGCGTGTGCATCACGTCAATGCGACGTTCGCGCACGATCGCGGCAACCCGGCGAATCTCGGACAATCGTCGATGCATGATCGATCCAATCCTCTCGATCGGCAGCCCATCGAGCTTGTCCCAGAGCCAATACCCGGGTCGGCACAACACGGTGACTTCGTGGCCCAGTTCGACCAACTGGCGGACGAGCAAGTCGGTGTGGACCATTGCTCCGTTGACTTCGCGCCCGGAATTAAGTTGCAGAATTCTCAAAGCTGTAGCTGAGGCTGAAAGCCGGGGAGGGGAAACCCAAATCGGGGCGAACCGCGATCCGCGCCACGGGCAAGCATTTCGCGCTGCAAAGAGTCATCGGTGCAGGCAAAACTGTCAATGCCAATGTATTGCTAGCGACGGGCCACCCGACTTAGAAATAGTCCCTGATCGCAGCGAGCGTCGTTTTCCAGCCCTGACAGCAACCTCGATAGAACTCGTCGGCCTCTGGTCCGTCGGGAAAGCCCGACTGAGTTACACTGAGCCGGGCATTTTCTCCGATAGGCTCAACGCAAAACGTCGCGATCAATTCACCGGCAAATGACAAAGGGCGATCCGTTGACCAGTACTCGAAATCACCCATCACAAGTCGCTTGGGAGGCTCGAAGACCTTCAGGCGGGCAACCGTGATATAGTCCGGCTGATCCTCGTTTTTCCCCCACGTGGCGATCCAAAGCCCGTTTTGCCGCGGCATGACAACGGCGGTACGCGCGTTCCACCACATGCATATTTCGCTGGGGGTATGCAGAGTCTGAAAGAGTTTTTCCGGACGGCACGTAACATCGATCGACTCGGTGATGGATCGCATCCGCCCCTCGGCAGTTTAAACGTTGCTCGAAAAATTGGCGATGCGGGCAATTTTACGCTCTGGAATCAGACTGGGGCAGGCGAGTTCCAACGAACAATTCGGGCCAAAAATCGCGATTTGGACGTGCGCGGTGGATTGATATGATGATGGCCAGCCAGGACGATCGATTCGACGCCCGCGAAAGGAAACGCGATGAAGCTCGCAAATACAATCAGTTTCACCCTGTTGCTGCTGGCCGGTTGCGGCGGATCCAATTCAAAACAAGCCTCGGCGCCCGCGATTGAGGAGCCGCCCAGGCCAAAATCGGCCTCCTCCACGACGATCGAGCCGCGCGTCACCAAGCTGTTGCGAACCGCGGGCCAAGCCGAAGCGGAGTTCCGTTTTGACGAGGCGGCGACTGTGTGGCGCGAAATTCGCAGCCTTCTCGTCGCGCAACACGGTGGGGGTCACTGGCAAGTGGCGAACAGCGAACACGCGATCGCGACCGACGAGCGACTCGCGCGGCTTGGCCCTGCGGGGCGATCGTCGCTCGAGCAATTGCGGTCCTTGGAACAACGAGCGACCAAGCACAGTCAAGCGGGCGCACTGCGCCGCGCCCTGAAATGTGTTGACCAAGCCAGGCCACTGGCCCGGCAAGTTTTCGGCGAGATCGCAGCGCTCCCGTTGCGATTGGATCTCATGGCCGGTCAACTGGCTCAACAAATGGGAGAGTGGAAGGTTGCCCACGTTGAATTCGAGCGAGCGTTGGCGCTGGCTCAACAGCTCTATGCGCCACCCCATCCGGATTTGGAATTAGCAAACTTCCAATTGGGCATCGTCGAACGTCAGGCCGGTGACTTGAATCGATCGATCGCGTTGTTGCAACTGGCGCGACAAATGACGGAATCGCTCGTCGGTCGCGACGCGACTTTTGCCGCCAGGACGCGCGACTTGGGAGTTTCGCTTCACCGCGCGGGTCGATTCGACGAAGCACTGCACGAGTTCGAAATCACGGAACAGATTTGGCGGACCGTGTTGGGCGAAAGCCATCCGCTCGTTGCCGAGTGCCTTGTCAACCAAGCCGTCGTGAAGATCGATCAACAACAATGGCGGGATGCCGAAATCAAACTCGCTTCGGCGGAGCAAATCGCGCAAGCGAACTCGCCCTCCACGTCGTTGCAAAACGAGATTTGGCTACACATGGCCACACTCCGCGTCGTGGGCCAGGATTTTGCCGCGGCGACGCAAGAGTTGCAAAAAGCCCTGGAATTTACCGAGCGACAGTCGGGGCGACTGAACCCGCAATACGCGCACGTCGCCTATCGAATGGCCATGTGCCTTTCGTTCCAAACCAAATTTGATCAAGCCGAGCCGCTGTTTCGACATGCCTTAGAAGTGCAAGGCAACTTATTGGGAAAAAGTCACGATCAGACCCGCAAGACACTACAGGGTTTGGCAATGCTCTTGCAGCGAACCGATCGCCCGGCCGAAGCCCAAACGCTGTTACGCGATTTCAGCTACACGGCCACCGAGGCACCCGCCACGACGACCCAATAAAACGACCGACTCCAAGTTTCCCTCAGCATCGGTCGCGAGGGCTTTAGCCGTCCGTAGTTCGCGAGCCCCGAACAAGGTGACTATTGTGGCGGGAAACCGTTCGCTTGGAAGAATGCTTCCTCCGCAGCGATCGCCGGCTGACAAACCGTTCCGAACGGAACGATCGTCACCGTTGCCGGGCCTCCCACGATCACCGGCTGTCCGAGTCCGTTGGTCAAACCATCCAGCTCAAGTATGAACGATGCCGGGGGTCCCAAGTTGATCACTTGGGCGGCGAACTGGAAGAAGTTGTTCGACATCGCCAAGCAGGTTGTTGCGACCGGTCCATTGGTCACGGACATGTCGATGAGCGCCGAGGTTTGCACCGGTGGCGCGTCCTCGCCCACGTCGCTGTCCATCGTGTTGCCGCGCATGAATATGTTTGCGACCGATCCGATACCGGAGTTATTCAATTCAAACGATCGCTCGAAGTTCCCGGTGAGCGTGTTGTCGGTCAGGTTCAAGTTAAATGTACTCGAACCCTGAACTTGGATATCGATCCCGTCGAAGTACGGCAGGTTGGTGATGTCTGCACCCGGTCCGTGGTTAATAATGGTGTTCCCATCGAAGGTTGCCAGCGTATGCGAATCGCCGCTGGTCGTGATTTGAACGCCATCGTTCGCGAAACCGGGAGTTCCCGCGGTGATATTCGAGACAACGTTGTTCTGGAATAGAATCCGCGCCAACGTTCCTGCGCCACCGGAGACATCGACTTCAAAGCCCGTGTCGGAAAGAGCCAACGGGTTGTAGTCGTCGCGAATGCTGCCGTTGATGAACGTGAAGTCCACGAGGCTATCGTCGAGGATGCTCAACTGCACTCCGTCGGAGCCCACGTTCGTAATGTCGACGTTATCAAACGTGACCGAATTCAAGGCCAAATTCGCATCGGTATCAAAGAGGGCAACAATACCTGTCGCCGAGTTGGTAATATTGACATTTTCCGTCAACAGCGTGAGTTGACCGTCTTCCTCGACATCGATAAAGATACCGTTCCCGCCAGTGTTCGTAATGTTTACATTGCGGATAATCGCATCCATGGCTGAAATCTGGCCCGGGCTGTTGTCGCCGACCAACAAGTCGATGCCGTTGCCGGCCACAGCGCCATTGCCGTTCATCGTCAACGCGGCGAATTGGTTTTCGACCAGGACGGTGTGCAAAGCGCCCTGTTGCACCGTGAACCGCATGCCCGAACCGCCGGAATTGCTCACCGAGAGGTTGTCGATGACGTTGGTCGTCAACTGGGTTCCCGTGCCGCTGGCTTCCGCCAAGATACCGATGAGCGCGCTGTTGTTGATCGTGCTGTCGGTAATCGTAACGTTTTGTACCGAACCAGGTGTATCCAGTTGGATGTGTATGCCCGTGTCGTTGTTGCTTAGATTGCTAATGCCACCGGTCGTGGTGCCAATAAACGTTCCATCGCCGAGCAACGAATTGGTCACGTTGACCAATTCAATTCCGGCGTCCCCATTGCCCTGGATGTTTGAGTTGAGAAACTCAATGTCGCCGTCGATGTCTTGCAGGAAGATACCATGGCGGAGGTTGTTGCTGCTGGTCGGGCTGGCGAACACGATGTCCGCACCGGTCCCTGCCGCATTGAGGTAGTTTTCCAGATGCACGCCGTCGCGGCCGTTGAGGTTGGTCGTGTTGCTGATGAAATCGAACGTTGTACCGTCAAAATCCTCCATGTGAATGCCGTCCCGACCATTGCCGCTCACGACATTGTTGGCAAACGTAAACCGCGACGTGGGATCCAGCGCCCGGATAATCGAGATGCCGTCGATCCCCGAACCGGTGATCTCGTTGCGGGCGAATCGCCAATCGCCGGCGATCGTATCGAGCAAGATGCCGTTCAGGATCACGTCGCTGATCGTGTTGTCTTCGATGATGCCATCGGTAATCGGCGGGCCGGCCGGAAACGCGTTGCCGCTGATGCCGTTGACCGCCAAACCATTGCCTTCGATGATGATGCCGCGGACGGTATTGCGGTCGGCCAGTGTGACGACGTTTCCGCCGTCGTTGGACAAGCGCGGACGCAAGCCATCGAGGTCATTGCACAATTGGAAAAGTTGTCCGTTTTGAATTGGGATCAAGTGCCGGACACCATCGCCGAGCAACAGCTGACCGTCCTCGAGCACAATCCCGGTGTCATAGTTGCGAGTCGTGCCGTCTCCCTCGCGGACGAAGACAACATCGTCCGGTCCCGACGCCGCTTCGGCTTCGGCCAAAGTAGCGAACGGTGTTTCAACCGTGCCGTTGCCCAAGGCGGCGTCTGCCAGGTTATCGACGTGGAAGACGTCATACGGCGCTCCCGTGTCGGGGTCGATCGCCAAAATTAAGTCTTGTTGATAGCGAATGACGTGGTCGTTGCGGATCGTCGGTTCGAGGTCGCGACCTAGGCCCGCGTATTCGCTGCCGCGAGCGTTGACGCCGAACTGCCAACCAAATTGCAATACGCCGGTGATATCGAAGCGATTGTCGTGATTGATCTCGGCAACAATTGTCATCCCGCTCAGGACTTGAACGCCCACCCGGGCGCGGACGCCGCCAAAATCGTCGACCGCGTCGGAGCCGTAAGCGTAACCGCCGAGTTCGACCGCGCCGTTGACCATTCCGAGTGCTTGCGGGCGACAGCGAACGATCGCGTCAAAGCCTTGCAAAGCGCTGTCGATGCCTGCTTGCAGCACAATGCTGTTATTGAAAAAGCAATCCTCACCCGTTGCATCGCCTTGCGAGAAATCGGTTGTGCCGACCGGAAAGTATCCGTTGCCGACGAGGTCCCAATTATGTGTCTTGATCGCTGCGTTCACCGCGACCTGGCTATAGGTATGGGCAAAGCTCCCCTGTTGATCGGAGTCGTAATCGAACCAGCCGCCAACCACGACGTCCGCGCCAGCAGATTGCAGCGAAAACACCCGCTCGATGCCAATGTTACTGAAGAACCCCCCACTTTCCGTACTAATGTGGCCTTGGCCCTCCATCAGCCAGCGACCATCGAAAAAATCGTCGAATAGTCGAGTCTTTCCCCCAATTGTCGCGTACGAACCGTCGTAGCCCAGGCCCTGATCGGCCATGCTATATTCCACCCAGATTCTTCCCGGCATCGCCGACCAAAGTTCGGCTTGGGCCGGCCCCGCTTGGGGCGATTCCATTCCGGGTGGAGACGTTTGATCGTATTGGGCATGCAATTCAGCTTGGAAGCAGAAACAAGCCGCCAATATTGCGATCCATCGCGAGCAACTCTTCATCGATCTACCCCGCTACAGCGGCCCTTGTTCGAGTCATCCCTGCGGTATGTGCCGACGCAAAACGAGCGCGCACCGCCCGCAAAACTAGTACAGGTGATACCAACCATCGACATGATTCGATCAGACCCATTAGCAAATTCGATACAAAGCGATTTATTGGATTATCTTCGCGCGCCCGCTAGCAGGATGCATCGTCGCTGATGCTTGGTAGGTCTCGCGAGCCGAGCGAGACTTTGCGCCGTGAAGCATTTCGGATGCCCGCGAAAACTGACCGCGCGTCGAGACCAACTCCTTCGCCGCAAGCGGGATTTCGATAGCTTTTTTCGTCGATACGTGCGCTCTGATCCGAGGGGAGGACTCCGCTACCGTATGCCATGCCAGGTTCAACCGAGTGGCTCATTGCGTCGCGGAAGATGCTTTGATGGGTTCGGGCGAAGGAGCTGTCTTGTTCTGCAGATTCGACAGGATCTGCTTAAACTCATCATGTTCGCGCAGCCCAGCCCAGTCCGCGTCATTTCTTAAGTAATCGGCGTCGGACCAGCCGTCGTTGATGGCCGCCCGCAAATGGGCGAGCGCCTCGGCCGTTCGCCGCTGCGCTTCGGCTTCGTCGGACGTGGATGCCGCAGCGAGTGCGTAGGTCGATGCCAATCCATATTCCGACCAGCCGACATCCGCGCGGGAACGTTCGCGAAGGATTTTTGGCGAGATGCTCTGGGCGGCCGAAACCGCCGCGTCGGCGCTCCCCGACAATGCCAGGCCATATGCCCATTGCACTTGGAGCGCGACCCGAAGCTCGGGATTCGCAGCCCCCAAAGTCCCCTGGATCAACGATTCGGCGGAGTCGTGTTTGCCTAGCATCCATTGCGCCATGGCCAGTGCCGCGCGGTTCTGATGGAGATTTTCGATGCTAAACCCCCGAGAACGCTCCGCGGCCAAACCCTCCCCCAACTCGATCGCCCGCGTCAGCGCCGTTTCGGCCTCGGCCCATTTTTTTTGTTGAATCAGCGAGTCGCCAAGAAAGGAATGAACTTGCGCCAACTGCAGTCGATACACAGGAACACTTGGTTGACTCGACGCTCGCGTTTCCCATAACGGGATCAATTGAAGTGCGGTTCGCTCGACCGCAGGCCATTCGCCGACCGCGAGGTGAGCCATGATCAGTTGATATAGAACTTGAGCCAGTCCATTTGCGCTCAAACCTTCGGAGTCCGCTTGACTCGTCAGTCGATTCGCCAATGTTGTCGCTTCCGCGAAAGCCGCGCGCGACTCGGTCGGCCGGTGGGCCCGCTCCAAAGACCAGCCCAATTCAAGCAGGTACGAGGCGAGCACGAGTTCCGAATTGGCGGTCGGCGCAGCTTGGGCGATGGCCGACTGAATATCGACGGCGCGGCGGGAGGCAGCGACCGATTCCTCGGGTTTGTTCTGTAGTCGAAGGGATAAGCCCAATCGGCGAAGGTTGTACGCCAACGCGGGCTCAACAGAATCCGCCGAGGCATTTCGTTTGGCCAACCCGTCAAAGTATTCGACCGCCCGGCGCGCCGCCTTCTCCATGGCGCGGTGGTCCCCCTGGTTCTCCCCCAGCGTCCCCGCCAGCGTGTAGGCTTTTCCTAATCGAAGTTCGATCTCTCCATCGTTGGGAAATTCACCGGACAATTGCTCGAACTGTTCGATCGCCCGCTCGATCGCTTTGCTGGCCTCGGCCAGTTGGCCCAATTCGATGAGCAGCTCTCCCACCCGAACGTTGGCTTGGGCGACCAGCAGCCGAGCTTCACGATCGGTGGACGAGTCCACCGCCAAAGCCTCGTAGTGCGCAGCGGCCTTTTGCAGAAATTTCCTTTGGGCCGGGCTCAACCGCTGTTGCGATCCCAACCAATCCATGCCTTCCGGGTCCAGGATTGTGTCGAGCGCTTCGCGCGTCTGTCGTCGCTGGGCGCGGGCTTCATCGCGTTGGCGTGCGGCCTCGGTCCAGCCGGCGACCGCCCGCCCTTGGGCGCGAGATGCGCGGATGGCTTGCCACGCGCTGATTGCCGTTCCCGCGATCAACAGCAAACTACAAACCGCCACGCCCGTGATCAGTCCACGGTGCTTGCCTGCGAATTTGCGCAAGCGATAGCCGGTCGTCGGCGGGCAGGCCTGTACCGGTTCGTCCGCCAGAAATCGCTCGAGGTCTTGGGCCAATCCGATGGCGGTTTCGTAGCGCCGCGTGCGGGTCTTTTCCAAGCACTTCATGGTGATCCAATCCAGCTCGCCGCGGATGGACCGGGCTAACCGAGCGGGCTCCAGCCGTCGATTGGCGGCGACTCGTGGCAAGTCTTCAGCGGAAGTGATTTTGGTGCTCGGCTTTGTCGGCTCAACCTCTTTGATGATCCGCAGCATTTCGCCCCACCCGGCCTTCCGCAAGTCTTGCGCGGTAAACGGCGGCGCCCCAGTGAGCAGTTCGTAGAGCAACACTCCGAGCGAATAAATATCCGCGCGGGTATCGACATCGAGATTGTTCATCTCGGCTTGTTCGGGAGCCATGTACTCCATCGTGCCGATGATCTGACCCACTTCGGTGAAGAGCGTCCGCTCGATCAGCTGCTGGCCGGTCGCTTTGGCCACACCAAAGTCAATCACTTTGGGGATCGGTTGTCCGTCGTACAGCCCGACGATGACATTCGAAGGTTTCAGGTCGCGATGAATGATTCCTTTTTGATGGGCGTGCTGCACGGCGCGACAGACCGGAACGAACAACTTAATCCGATCCTGAAGCGAGAGCATTTCCTGATCGCAATATTTCGTGATCGAAATGCCGTGTACCAGCTCCATGGCAAAGTAGGGCCGGCCGTTGTCGGCAACTCCGGCATCCAGCACCCGCGCGATATTGGGATGATCCATCAAGGCCAGCGCTTGGCGTTCGTGCTCAAATCGGGCCACGACTTTGGATGAATCGAGGCCTGCGCGGATGACCTTCAAAGCCACGCGGCGGCGTACCGGCTTCTCCTGTTCCGCCAGGTAGACGACGCCCATTCCGCCTTCGCCTAGCTCTTGCAAAAGCTTGAACGGGCCAATGATCGCGCCGGGCGATTCGGCCACGTTTGTGTCCGCCGTCTCGCGTTCACCCAGTGGCGGGTCCTCCATAAAACGTCCCAGGCGTGGCACCGCCTTCAACAGATTATCGACCAATCGGCGCAATTCTGCGTCGCCCGCGCACTCGCGATCCAAATACGCCGCCCGCGCCGCGTCGTCGAGCTCGATGGCCGCAAGAAATATCGCGTCAGCTTTAAGGTTCTCTTTACTCACGGTTCGACTTTCTCGAATGAAACTCGATTGAGACGCCATGGAAACAGAACGCAAACGCGCAGGGCGGGTATTCGGACTGGTACAACCAGCAGGCGCTCAATTGAATAGAGCGTAAACTCCCACAAAAACTCATCACGCGAATTCTAAGATCGTCGATACGTTGCCGCCCCGATTTGAAATCCGAACGATCCAATTCCAAAATGATCCCTAAGGGTCGGCGTCCGCAGAATCCTCGTTCGACAAGGATGATGCCTTTTCATCCAACTGATGAAACAACCATGCTCGGGCAAACGTCCAATAACGATGAGCAGTGGCGGTCGAGAGGCCGAGAGACTCGGCCGCTTGGGCATTGGTCAAACCGGCAAAAAAGCGGAGCTTGACCACCGCGGCCTTGTCCGGGAATTCTCGCTCGAGCCTTTCGAGCGCCTCATCCACGGCCAACAGGCGCTCATCGGGAAGCAGCGCCGATAAATCGTCTAGCGAAGCGTCGACTCGCTTGAGGTCTCCGCCCCGTTTCAGACTCCCCTTGCGCCGCGCGTTCTCGACGAGGATCCGCCGCATGGCTTCGGCGGCAGCCGCAAAAAAATGGCCACGACTGTTCCAAGCATCCGCCGGCAAGTCCTTGACCAACCGCAAATAGGCCTCGTGGACCAAGGCCGTGGGTTGAAGCGTCTGCCCCGGCCGTTCGTTCGCCAATCGATGCGCCGCCAGATGCCGCAACTCTTCGTAGACGAGCGGCAGTAGCCGGGCCGAGGAGCCAACGTCCCCCCGCTCAATCGCGTTAAGAATTTGAGTCATTTCCTCCATATTTCCAGCATACCACGCTCAGCGTCATTCCGGGCTGAGTCCCGGAATCCATCTTCCATGGACGGAGGAAGTGTTATTTCGCGCTCAACAGGCTGGATTTCCGCCCCCGCCCCCGAAGGAATGACGAAAAAGTTTCTTCTGCGGGAAAACGCCCTTTCCATTGAGCTCTTGATGAAAATCGGTTCGACATTTCGCACTAACTCAATGGAGGCGATCAATTTTCATCCGGGACATTCCCATGCGTCGTCATCGATTTTCATCGGTTCGAGAAAAAATTTGGGGGCGGTCGAGGAATCGCTGCAAGCAAATAGATGACGCGGCGATCATGCTCGAACCGCTCGAGTCTCGGACGCTTCTCGCAGGCTCGTTGACGCTGATCGACATTGTGGCGGGTGCCGGTGCGTCTTATCCGATGTCTTTCACCAACGTCAACAACACGGTGTTTTTCCTAGCGATCGATCCTTCAACGGGCCAGGAGTTGTGGAAGTCAGATGGCACACTGGCGGGCACGACGATCGTCAAGGATATCCGACCGGGCCCGGATAGCTCGATTGACCAAGGCACTTCCCGATACATGTGCAACGTGAACGGAACCCTCTTTTTTGCAGCCAACAACGGGCAAAACGGCGTAGAGCTATGGAAGAGCAATGGTACGCCAGCAAGCACCGTCATGGTTAAGAACATAAATCCCGGGTCGTTCGGTTCCAATCCCTACAGTTTAACCAACATCAACGGCACGTTGTTTTTTTCCGCCAACGATGGAACCGACGGCAACGAGCTCTGGAAGTCCAACGGATCCGGAGATGGAACGGTCATGGTGGCCAATATTAATCCGGGAGCAGCGTCTAGCTCTCCCTTTGGATTCGAGAATGTGAATGGCGCGTTGTTCTTTAACGCCAACACGGCGAACTATGGTAGAGAATTGTGGCGAAGCGACGGAACTCCGTCGGGCACGTTTATGATCGACGATCTGCAACCGGGTACAAATGGATCGGCACCAAGCGAACTCACGAATGTCAATGGTGCCCTGTTCTTTGCGGCTAACGATGGCGGCAACGGAAAGGAACTCTGGGTAACCGATGGAACGACGAGTGGAACATTTCCGGTGGCGGACATCGTCAATGGCCTTTCCAGCTCCGAACCGGAAGGCTTTATCAACGTGAACGGGACGTTGTTTTTTACGGCAACTGAACCCGGCATTGGTCGCGAATTGTGGATCAGCAATGGGTTCAATCAGGGGACATTGCGGGTCAAAGATATCAACCCCATAAGCGGCGCTGATCCGGCAAATCTGACCAATGTCAACGGTACGCTATTCTTCAATGCGAATGATGGCACCAACGGTAAAGAACTTTGGAAATCGGATGGAACAGCGGCCGGAACCTCGATGGTCAAGAACATTGCGCCAAACGGTACGTCCTACCCCTACCTAATGGAAAATGTTAATGGCACCCTATTCTTCAAGGCAAACGACGGAACGAATGGACGAGCGTTATGGTCCAGCGACGGGACAACCGCTGGAACTCAAATAGTTGACGACATCCCAGCAGGCCCGGCGGAGTTGCGGCCGGGGGGGGTTGCACGGATTTACAACGCGAATGGAACGTTGTTCTTTTCGGCCAATGATGGGACAAATGGCTTCGATCTATGGGTAATGGATGGAGGCGGCGAGCCGACTGTCGCTGGGCCCGGAGTCACTTCCAAGGGAGTTTCCCTTCCTGGCGTTTCAAGCGGCTTTGTCCCCGGCGCCGGCTTGCCCGGCGTGGGTGTGGCAGGAGTCGGCGTTCATTCGGCAACGCCGCCGTCGGAACTCGCGCTGATGGATTTGGTCTCCGGCGCCGGAGCCTCCGATCCACAGAATTTCACCGCAGTCGGCGGCACTGTGTTCTTCACCGCCAACAACGCGGCCAATGGTCGCGAACTTTGGAAATCCGACGGAACGGTCGGCGGCACCGGTTTGGTAAAAGACATTCTGCCAGGAGCTGCCAGCTCCAACATCGCCAACCTGACCAACGTGAATGGCCGTCTGATGTTCGCCGCCAGCGATGGAATTGCGGGGGTTGAACTATGGATCAGCGATGGAACAGACGGCGGAACAACGCTTGTCAAAGATATTCGCGCTGGATCGTCGTCGTCTTCACCGCTGTATCTGACGAATGTCAATGGAAAGCTGTTTTTTTCAGCCTTGACCGGCGCCGGTGGACTGTTCCCAACAACGGAACGCGAGCTGTGGAGTTCTGACGGGACCAGCGCCGGTACGAGCATGGTCAAGGACATCGCGCAGGACGAATCCCGCAGCGGGGGAATTATTAGATCCTCGAGTCCATCCGAGCTGATCAATAGCAAAGGGACGCTGTTCTTTGCCGCCACAGGATTCCTGAACAGCACTGGCAGCCAAGGAAGGGAGCTCTGGAAGAGTGACGGCACGGAAGCAGGAACGGTGATGGTGAAGGACATCGTCGTCGGGGCAGGAAGTTCTAGTCCAACCAAGCTGACCAATGTCAAGGGGCTCGTCTATTTCACGGCCAACGATGGGACCAGCGGCGTTGAGTTGTGGAAGAGTACGGGGACCGAGGCCAACACAAAACTGGTGAAGGACATCAACCCGGGAGCGGCAAGTTCGGATCCGACATCCCTGACTAATCTCAAAGGAAACCTGTTCTTCGCGGCCAACGATGGGACGAATGGAATTGAGCTGTGGAAGAGCAACGGTTCGGCCGGCGGGACAAAGTTACTGAAAAACATCCGCACCGGTTCGGCCTCTTCGAGCCCGAGCTATCTAACGAACGTCGCGGGGACGCTGTTCTTCGCGGCCAACAATGGCACAAACGGATTCGAACTCTGGCGCAGCAACGCCTCACCGGTTGGAACTGCGCTGGTGAAAGACATCCGCGGTGGCGCCAACGGCTCGTCGCCTTCAAACCTGGTCAACGTCAATGGGACGCTATTCTTTGCCGCCAACGATGGGACAACGGGCGTCGAATTGTGGAAGCGCAACGGGACGGGAGGCCCGACAACGCTCGTCGCCGATATCGCGCCCGGCGCAGCGAGTTCTGTACCCAGCGGACTGACCGCGGCCGGCGTGAATCTGTTCTTTGCCGCCAACAACGGAACCAATGGAAATGAGCTCTGGACGCTTACCAATCCGGCTTCGAGCGGATTATCGTTGATGCAACAGGCAAGTCTAATTGTGGATGGAGCCTCCGAGGCGGCCAATGCATCCGAGATTGTCTGGGATGCGTATACCGTCGAACGATCGGTTTCGATCAGCGGCGGCGGAATTGCGCGCGGACGGCGGGAAACGTCGGGTGCGGTTGCCTTTGTCGACGCTTGGCGTCGAGGCGCGAAATTCGCTTCGATTGAACGTCATGTCCGAGTAACGAACGGGATCCCCAACGGGCGTCATTCTGGGCTGAGTCCCAAAATCCAAATTCCACGGATGGAGGAATTACATTTCCAGGCAAACCCGAAACTGGATTCCCACAAGCTGGCAGCCTGTGCCCCGTGGTCCTTTAGTAGGCACCTAGAACAGACCTAATCCGTCAACGCGTCTCGGGCGGCGCGGGTTTCGTCGAGCCATTGTTCGGTGCTGGCCGGGTCGACCGAACGGCACATTGCCTCAAGTTGGTCGGCGACTTGTCCCCAGTCATTCTGCCATTCCTCGAGCGTCGTCTCGGGCGGGCAGAGTGGTGCAAACTCGTCGATCAACAGTACCATTCGCAACAAATGCCGCAAGATTAGTCCTTCCTGCTTCTGAAGTTTGTAACTCGTGATGTAACGATTGAAATCCTCGCCGAACTGCAGCGCTTCGCCCGCGACCCAAACCGGCCAGACGCGCACGTCGCGGACTTCGGGGAATTCGAATTCGAACATGCGATGCAGCTTCTCGGCCAGCGTCAGCGAGCGAACGTACTCACCCGTGCTGAACTCGTCCACGACTTCGCCGTCCTCGTCTCCCTCTTCAAGACCAGCAAGTGCCTGGCCGCCAAGTTCCGCGCTGGTCGCCAATCCGAGTCGCAGCAACTGCTCGTGCAGGCGCCCGGTCGCGAGCGGACCTGGGGGCAAGACGTCGGGGTGCGGCACGCGAATCGCCGGACCCACTGACTTGGGAAGTTCCAGCAAACTTTCCAGCGCCTGGATTCGCTCGCTCCGATCGGCGATTCCTAGATGATTGGCTAGGAACAAACCATACAGCGGATGCACGCCGCGCAGTCGCGTCAGCAGCAGCAAACGATCGGTCGCACGAGCGGTCACGGGACGATAGATCGGAGCCTCGTGCGGCGGCTCTTTGTTCTCCTTCCCCTCAAGTTGCCGCATTGCGATTTGACGGATCACATCTTCGCGAGATGCCGCTGGCCGAGCATTTTCCTTGCGAGAAACTTCTTGGCGAGCGGGGGGCGTCAGCTCCCTGATTCTTTCTGCTGCCCCTACGGAACGCTGCCCAAGATCAAGCGTCGGTGCGACGAGAGCACTAGCTTCGTCTGCCGCAGTTTCTTGCCGACCACTACCTTCCTCCGTGGTTCCTTCCGGCGGTTTCGGTTCCAGTTCGATATAGCCTGCGCGCCACAGCGCGATCAGCATTCGGTTGAGCTGCAACTGGGCTTGCTTTTGCCCTGCTTGAGCGATCAATCGCTCGGCCACCAAGCGGCGAATCGGTTCGACTTCGGGGGAGAGATTCAGCAGGTAGGCGAGCATCCGCCAAGGGAGTGGGCCGCGACTGGCCAAGTCCGCCGGAGGTGATTTCACCAGCGTTTCGAACTGGGCTTGATTCCAATAGGCGACTCCCTCGCGGCGCTTGGGCATTTTCTTCTTGAGTTGTTTTTTCGCTTTTAGCAATCCGGCGTCTTTGGTGTCTTCAGGAATCTGATCGTATTTTTCGCGCCAGCGCAGGATTTTGACGTCGTCCTCATGGGCCAAAGCGTAGACGAATCCGCGATCATCGAATTGCGGGCGGCCGGCTCGGCCGAACATCTGGTGGGCCGAGCTTGGATCGATCAATTTCATTTTGTCCGGCGGGCCTTTCATCAACCCCGGCAGGACGACGCTACGGGCGGGCAAGTTGATCCCGGCGGCCAGCGTCTCGGTGCAGATGCAAACCGAGAGCAGCCGCTGCTGAAACAACGATTCCACGATCCGGCGGTATTTGGGGAGCACGCCGGCGTGGTGCACGCCGACACCGCGCTGCAAAATCTGTTTGAGCTTGGGCCCGGCGCCGAGTGACCAATCGAATTCATCGAGGGCCAGCGCCAAAAGTTTCTGCTGTTCGGGCGCAACGAGTTTCTTGCCTTTGAGCAATTCGGCCACGCTCCAGCATTGCTCGCGATTGAAGCAAAACACCAGGGCAGGGGTCGTCGCCCCATCCGGGCCGCCCCGCAGCATCGCTTCCAGTTGTTCATCCAAGAGCAAGTCGCCGACCCAATGGAACGAGAGCGGGACTTTGCGCTCGGTGCTCTGGACCAGCGTCAGTTGGCGATCGTGGTGCGTCTCGAGCCAGCGCGTGAAAGGATAGGCATTGCCCACCGTTGCCGATAGGAGCAGAGTCTTTACCGAGCGTGGCAAGAGTTCCAACGAAAATTCCCACACAATCCCGCGCTCGGGATCGTTGAAGCTGTGGAATTCATCCATGACCACTGCCCAAACGTCGGTAAAATCAAACGCCTCGCGGTGCAGCAATCGATTGAGCAAGATTTCCGCGACCACGACAAGAATTCTCGCGTCGGGATTCACGCGGCGATTGCCGGTCACCAAACCCACATCTCTCGCGGAAAATCCCCAGCGTACAGCGGCTTCTTGGAGCTCGTGAAATTTCTGATCGGTGAGCGCAATCAGTGGCGTGGTATAGTAAGCCGTTCGGCCCAGCTTGAGGGCCTCGAACACGGCGGCTTCGGCGATGAGTGTTTTTCCCGTCCCCGTCGGAGCGCAGACGAGCGCCCCTTGGTTGCTGGTAAACCACGCAAGCAAAGCTTCTTCTTGGACGGGATAGGGCGCGAACAGCAATCGTGAAAAATAGTCGTCGGCGATCGAATCGCGCTCGGATTGTTCAACATGGCTCATGCCGCGATTCTAAAGGCGCACCCGGTTTCCCTTGTAGGCGGGTAGCGCACCCTTGGGTGGCAAGTTCCTGAGGCTTTGCGAAGGGCGTGGTGGCGTCGACAAGCTTCGCGAAGAAGTGTCTGGTCTGCGCGAGAATGTCGAAAGAAAAGAAAAATCGGACCGCTGATGGACTCGGATCAACGCGGATTCAGAAATGGTGGCTGGTCCACACGCGTTTCTTGTCATTCCGGGATTCAGCCCAGAATGACGAAAAGCACGCGGCGGCACGCACAGAATTCTAGGACACCCTCAGGCGGAGGCTGGGAACGAAAATCTCAAATCAGCTCTTCGAGCGAATCGACCAACCGAACAAACTTGCGCATGGCGCTTTGCACGGGGCCCGGCTTTTCCAAATCGACTCCGGCCCCGCGCAATAGATCGAGCGGGAACTTGCTGCAACCACCTTGCAAAAAGCCGAGATAATCCGCCAACTCTTGCGGACCGCCGGATAAGACTCGTTCGCTCAAAGCGATTGCGGCGGAGAGTCCCGTGGCATACTTGTAGACGTAGAACGCACGATAGAAATGCGGAATCCGCAGGCACTCCAGCGACATTTCTGGATCCAGAACAAACGCTGGTCCGAAATATTCTTCGAGCAGTCGGCGATAGATTGTTTTGAACGCTTCGATTGTCAACGGTTCGCCTGCTTCAACCATCGCGTGGGTCGTTTTTTCAAACTCCGCGAACATCGTCTGCCGTACCAGCGTCGAGCGAATATCGTCGATCGCGTTGTTGATCAGATAGGCTCGCTGCCGATCGTCTTTGGCTCGTTCGAGCAAATGCCGCGTAAGCAACTGTTCGTTGAACGTGCTGGCAACCTCGGCCACAAAGATTGTGTAATGGTAATAGTCATAGGGCTGATGCTGGATCGACAGATACGAATGCATCGAATGACCCGCTTCATGGGCGAGCGTAAACACGTCGTCGAGCACGTCGGGTTTGTAGTTCATCATGATATACGGCTCGCCATCGTAGGTGCCGTAGCTAAACGCGCCGCTCTGTTTGCCCTTATTGGGATATCGGTCGCACCAGCGTCCCGCCAAACCCCCACGGAGTACGCCGCAATAATCGGCGCCGAGCGGGGCCAACGCGTCGCTGACCACCCGAACGGCTTGATCCCAAGTGTGGCGTTGCTCGATTTCACTGAGGATCGGGACATAGGTGTCGTAATGGTGGATCTCGCGCAGCCGCATCTTGCTTCGCCGAAGTTCGTAATAGCGGTGCACAGCCGGCAAATGATTGCGGACAGTCTGAATCAGGTTGTCATAGACCGAAATAGGGACATTGTCCGCGAACACTGCGCCGTGCAAGCAACTGTCATAGCCGCGGGCGCGGGCGTAATAGGTGTCTCTTTGAATCGAGCCGTTGAGGATCGCCGCCAAGCAGTTCTCGTGAGCGGTGAACTGAGTGTAAAACTGGTGGAACGCCGTTCGACGCACGTTTCGATTGGACGATTGAAGGAACTTGGAGAAGGTCGAGGGGGATAGTTCCGTCTGGCGTCCGGTCTCGTCTTTCACCAGGCCGAATTTTAGGTCGGCGTCGTGCAATTGGCGGAACACGATCCCCGCGGTTCCGGCCATTTCGCCTTGCATCGCCAGCAGCCGCTCTTCGCTTTTGCCGAGAGTGTGCGGTTTGTAGCGCAAAATCCGCTCGACGAGCAAGCGGTACTTGGTCATCGCGTTGTGGTTCAGGAACGATTTCATTTTGGCATCGGGGATCGCCAGGATTTCTGGTTGGATAAAACTGGCCGCTTCACTGACCCGCATCGCCACGTTGCGGATGCGGCCGAGCATCCGCTGGTAGGTGCTGTTGGCTTGATCCTCGGCTGTTTTCAAGTAGGCGAAGTTGCTCAAGCGATCGGTGAGTCGTTCGGTATCACTCTCGTATTTGAGACAGGCCGCCAATTGCACCGCCCCTTGACCCAGCGTTTCGCGAAACTTGTCAAAACCTTTGATCCGTTTTTCGAGCTTGGCCAAACTTTCGTCCCAAGCGTGATCGCTAGAAAACAGCTTGGACAAGTCCCAGGTGTCGGCGGATTTGATTTGCGCGCGATTGGGCAGACGAACGACTTTGGTTGCAATCATGAAGCAGAAATCCTTTCTTGCCCACCGTCGGACGAACGAGCCAGAATATGCAACGTCCAGTGTTCCTTTTTCAGCAGAGGGTGAAAAGACCCCCTCGGCCATTCGCTTTGAATCTCCCAGGGCAAGCCTGGGGATTTTCTCACCGCCGCTTCATAATCGGCCCGGTCGTCAACACGCCGTGCTTAAAGCCTTCGACTTGAGTCGTGTTATCGCGGAGGTTGAACGCGATCTTGCTCGCCACGAGCGGGTTGCGTGGGCCGCTGGGAGTTGTTTGATACGTCAATTGGGCGCCGCCGCGGGGGTCCCCTTCGAGAATGACTTTTTCCTGCGATTGGTTGTAGCCAATCCGCTCGGCGAGAGCTTCAAACGTCTCCCCCTCCAACTGGGCCTGTCCGATTGCAATGATTTCCAAGTGCGCAGAATCGGCCGAACTGCGCCGCCATTGCGTGATCTGCAGGCGATCGGACCGCAACCGATAATAATCGCCGCTCGGTGCCGCGCGATCTGCATCCAGCGATTGATTCCAGTCGGCGATCGGACCGTGCAGCGTGCGGACTTTTCCCGCGAACAATAATTCAGATTGGCGGATATTGCCGGTCAGCGACGTGTCGAAACGCACATGCGTGTTGGTGAGCTGGGCCACCGGCAGAGGTTCTTGCGCGATCGGCGCATCGGTGGGCTGGAACACGGAGGATCCGGATTGGATTGACCACAACGACACGGCCCCTGGGCCTTGCATCTTGAGTTCCCCGCTGACCGCGTTGACTTGTCCCCACGGGACCGTCATTTTCTGCCGCGAAATGAGTTTCTTGTCCGCGTCGAACGACTGGCGAAGCAGTTCCACGGAGTCCTGGACATCCCCGCCGCCGGCCACTGCCTTGAAGACGCGCTTGGAATCGGAGACTTTTCCAATCAAGGTGAGTAACTCAATTTCAGGTTCGATCGGCTGAGATGTGGATGCCGCGCCGCTCAAGTCCACGAACGAAGTCAACGTCAGGTTGATTGCCTCGCTGTGAGTCTCAATTTGGCTGACGCCGGTTCCTGTCGACTGATCACTGGTCGTGACGACATTCGATTCGAGATAGATTTGCTGGCCATTGAAGACCATTCCACCGGTCCACTTTACGTCGATGGTTGTCGGCATGGGCTTGGCTGCGTTAGTTCCATCAACGCCGGACGCGGATTCGGGCGAGTCAGATTCTTCGCGTGGAAAAACCTGCTCGGCGCGAAGGTGGCCTGGCCCGTCGATCCAGAGTCGATTGGCGGTCTGGTCGAGTTGTACGATTTCGCTGGCGAGTTGCATTTTTTGGGCTTGGACGCGGGTCGGCGTCTGCGGCGAGCCGCTCATCGCCAAGCGAAAGCGTTGTTCGTCTTGCGGCGTGATTTGCAAGCGTTGGCCGCGGATGTCCCAAGCGACCGCGCCGTCGGGAGCGGCTTGCTCGACGCGCACATCCTCTTCGATTACGACTTCGCGGAACGTCCCAGCCGTTGGCTCCAGCAATTGAATCGTGGCCGATTTTCCCCAGACGGAGACTTTCGATTCCGGCTTCGCTTGGGCTGGTGCTATCGGCGACGCGGTCCGTTCAGCGATCTTCTGTTCCTGCGGACTTGCGACGGCAGCGGAAGCGTTCGCGCTACGCAGCGGCGCAGCGGCAGCTTTGGAAATGTCCGGGCGCGGCCATTGGGCCTTCAACGCGTGGAAATTTCCCGTCATGCGGGCCGATTCGAGGTGCACGCGACCGCTCGCCAAAAGTCGATCAGGGTGCCACGACCAACTTGGCGATGAGAGTTGAGAATTCGGCGACCCGTTCATAAGGGCTTCCGTCGCCGTGACGTCGCCATCGCGCTCGCTGGCCGTCGGAGTCTCGCTGATCGGCAATTCCCACAGCCATAGACGCAACTGATCGGTGGACAATTGCGATTGGCCGTCCAAGAGGACTTTTGCATTTCCATGTAGAGAGATTAACTTTTGTCCGGCGTCCTCGGCAATCGTCAGGAGGTCTTGCCAGTGAATTTCGAGCGGCGGTTGTTGCTCGGTCGGCCCACGGCGGATCGCTCCGGGACCAGCGATCCGGGCCGCCCCGAGCGAGCCATTCGCCGTGATTTGATAAAGCGCGTCGGCAGCCGTTAGCTCCAAATCCGCTTGCCGAAGTTCCACGCCGCGCCTTCCCGCGATCTCGACCGTTTGCTGCGCGAGCGAATACTTCAGCCGTTCCCCGCGCACCAAAAGTTGCCGTGTTCCGGAATTGAGCACGGCGGGCTGCCCCCGTGCCTCGATGCTTTGCAGCGCCCATGCGCGGTCTTTCTCTGGCATGCTGGCAGATTCGCTCGCCGGGCGGCCGTCGGCGGGCTCGGCTGAGCCAATTTGTAACGCGATTTGGTCCGCGCTCAACCAATCGTCGGCGTGGTCGCACGAGACGATTTTCACGTTGTCGCTAAGCGTCGCAAGATTGGTCTGCAAGTCAAACTCAAATGGCCCGCTGCACGTCACCTCAAAGCCGTTGGCATAATCCCCCATCTCCTGCCGAGCGCGGGGCGTCAGCCCCCTGATTCTGTTTTCTTCCTCTGTTCCCTTCTCAGCATTTTCCGGCTCTGCATTCGAACTCGGCACCAAATGCAACCGATCGATTTGGACCAGCTCCACGCGCCGAGCCCCGCGGATGCCGGTCATCGCGGCTTGCTGCGCGCGGAGTGGATCGGCTTCCAATTCGAGGATCAAGTTTCGGCCGTGCCCGACGTGCGGCCCGAAGCGAAAATCGACGTCTTGGATCGTTTGAATTTTTTGTTTGTTGAGCTGAATTTGACTGGTTTCAATCACCCATTCGTCTTGTCCGTCCGCACGCGTGGCAGCCCGGTATAACGTGACCGGTCCGATCAGCTGCCCGCTTTCCATTTGGACGACGGTCCCGCCTAGCGAAAGTGGCTGATCCAGCTTGAGAATTGCACCTTCGAGCGCACGGAGAATGATCGGAGGTTGGCCCGGCGCCGCGCCGGCTTGCGTCAGAATGATGGTCAGCGGTCGGACTTCGACGCGCCCGTCGTCGTGGGGATGATACTCTTGAAAGAAGATGTTTCCGGTCCGCGTCGAAATCTGCTTGCACGGTTGTCGCTCCCAAGCGTCTTCGGGTAGCCAGGCGACAAGTTCCGCTTTGAATTGGAATGCGTCGAATTCGCTTGGCGTTCGGCTGGGATCGTGGACGCGGCGCGGACCTTCGATCGAGGGTACCGCCACGAATACGTAACACAAAAACGCGGCGACGAGCAGGGCCAGCGTCACGAAATATCGTTTGAATTGCCGATGTCGAGAATCCAATGTCACAACCTTCCTTGTAACCGACGTTTGGGATTTTTTGTTCCCTCTCCCCGCGCTTCGCGGGGAGAGGGCTAGGTTGAGGGGTCTTCTCGATTTCTCCCTCGCGGCATTTTTTCTTATTCAGTGTCGCGAGTACCGGCGAATGACTTCGTCCCAACGTCCCTGCGATTTCAGTATCGACTCAATCAACTCGCGAACCGCGCCGCGTCCCCCTTCGTTGCGCGTGACGTGATGCGCGATTGCCAAAACATCGTCCGCGGCATTCGCGACCGCCACACCCAATCCGACAAATTGCAACAGCGGAATGTCGGCCAAGTCATCGCCGATGTAGCAGACTTTTTGCGGCGAAAGCTTGAGCTGTTCCATAATCTGCTGCGCCACCGCCAATTTGTCGTCAAAGCCTTGGCGAATCAAATCGATCCCCAGTTCTGCCGCCCGGACGCGCACAATGTGACTCGAACGAGCGGTCAACAAACCAAACGTGCCGCCGACCCGTTGCCAAAACTTGATCCCCAGTCCGTCGCGGACATGGAATTGCTTGTACTCGATCCCTTGGTTGTCATACGAGATGCCGCCGTCGGTCAGCACGCCGTCCACATCCGACAAAATCAACTCGATCGTCGCTGCGCGTAGTTCGAATTTCATGTTGCAAGCCGCCGATAGAATTGGCCGCACCGCCAACCAAAATCGTTCCCTCGCCCCCGCTTCGGGGGAGAGGGCAGGGTGAAGGGGGGAATTCAGGTTCTCGGATGGGCTCAATGTCGGATTCTAGTCCGCCCTGAATGCCGACACAATGTTGACCTTGACGCGGACTCGCCGCTAGCGGCCACGACGGATACTCTTTGTTTAACCGCCTGCTTCAGGCGCTGGAATGGGCAGTTGGCTGGCGATCGACAGCGCGGCGAAGCGCCGCGGTTAATCAAAGAATAGCCGGCAGGCATTCAGAACATTGCGGGAAACGGCACCTTAAAAGTACACTCCATGATCGTCGATCGAATTGACAACGGCCATCTGTGGACTTCGCTCCATCCCGGGTTTGACCAAGCGATTGCATTCTTGCAAACCGCCTTCGACCGAGGCCTCGAGCCGGGACGGCATGTGCTTGTCCCCGATCGGCTATGGGTCATCGTCGAGCAAGTTCGCGGCCGATCGCAATCCGCAAAGCTTGAAGCACATCGCCGCTTTATCGACATTCAATTGGTGCTCAGCGGCCACGAGCGGATCGGTTGGTTGCCGCTGGAAGATTGCGGCCCGCCGAGCGAGCCGTACTGCGCTGACCGTGATATCGTATTCTTTGCCGACCGCCCGTCGGCTTGGCTCGATCTAGTCCCTGGTCAGTTGGCGATTTTCTTCCCGCGCGACGCGCATGCGCCTCTGGCGGGAACCGGCGAAGTCTTGAAGGCGATCGCCAAAGTCGCGGTCGACTGGTGAGCGTTTATTTAAAAGCCAGACACAAACTTTCGTCATTCCGGGCTGAGCCCCGGAATCCAAGTTCCATGGATGGGGACGCTTCAATTAAGGGCAGCTCCAAATCTGGATTCCCCGCTTTGTCGCTTTTCGCTCCGCGAAAGGCGAAGATCAATCGACTCGTAGCCCCCAATTCGCCAAAAATTTGCGGCTTTCGTCGGTTAGGGATAGAATGTGCTTAGCCCAATAACAGCGCGGGCAGAGCCAGTGGCACACGAGACAGCGGCGATTTTCCGTGTGCCACTGGCTCTGCCAGTGCTAGAGAATCACTTTCTGGGCAAAGCCGGTAGAATGCGAGCGGGCCGTTTGTACCCAAGCAACAACCGAATTCTGTAGAAGGCGGCACGTATGAAGCGCTTTTCAATCCATCCGTTTAGCGGCGTGGCGATCCTAGCGATTGGAATTTCGATTTGCGCGGCCAGCGATCTGCTCGCCCAAAACAACTCGAAATTACAACCCGTTTCAGATTCCGGACCCAAGCGGGGCTACACGATCTCGAAAGAGACGACGTTTTTCAGCGGACCGCTCAAGAAAGATGGCACGATCGATTTCGTGGCGGCCATCAACGAGCATTTTGCCAAGGGTGTGACCTACCAGAACAACGCTGCACGCATCATCGTGCCGTTGCTCGATCCGAAAGATTGGGGAGGCAGTCTCAGCAAACATCGCAGCGATGTTCTCAAGTCATTGGGGCTTGATCCTGCCCAACACGACGGCCAAGACTCGTACATCGAGTTCCGGACGATGCTGGCGAATTCCAAGATCAGCGAGACCGGGCAAGGCCAACCCTACTTGGAGGGGCTGAAGCGGCCTTGGTCGGAAGATGAATTTCCGGTTTTGGCCAAATGGCTAGCGGTCAACGAAGAACCGCTTGCCAAAATTAGCGCTGCCGCGAGAATGGATCGCTTTTTCGTTCCCTTCGTTGTGTCTGGCGAAACTGATTCGCTCGTCCAAATTCTGCTCGAACACGTCCAGGCGACCCGAGGTGTGGCTCGCGCTTACGCGATTCGTGCCAATAATCACCTGGCCAACAAGCGCTGGCACGAAGCGTGGGACGACATTCTCACGATCAAGAATCTTGGGCGATTGGGTGGTCAGGGCCAAACCCTCATCGAAGGACTCGTCGGGGTTGCGATCACGGGCATGGCTTGCCAGTCGGCGACTCAGTTCGTTGCGGCCGTCGATTCGAGCGAAGTCGATTGGTCGGCGCTACAAGAATCCTGGCAAACGAAGCCGATCGCGAACATCAGCGAAATGCTCGGAGTCAGTGAGCGGGCGATGTTCATCCAGATGGCTTGTACGATTTGGGACAAGCCGGAGGAAGGATTTACGGATATTCACTTAGTACAGCCATTTCCAAACGAATTTGCCGGCGCATTGCCGAGCAAACTTTACATCAAAACATTGCATGGCATGCTGAAAAGCGGTGAAGTCAAATTGGACGAGGCGTTGCGGTTTGCCAATCAGATGTACGACCGGGCGATTGCGATTAGTATGATCTCCAGCCCCCAAGATCGCAAAACCGCCTTCGAAGAATTGGACCAGCAACTGGTCAATCGATCACACGACGGTAACCAAGCGGCCTTGCTCAAGGCGTTCTTCGCCAAACCCGAGGCGCCGGCTGAGCAGTTTGCCAAAGCGATTTTGGGCATGGTCTTTCCTGCAACCGAAGCGGTTTCACGTGGCGAATGGCGCACCGAAGGCTCACAGCATGTGGTCGAGTTGGCCCTTGCAGCCCGTGTGATCCAATCGCGAACCGGTGACTTGCCTCAATCACTCCGCGAACTTGAGCCGCTGGTTGAGGAGTTGGTAATGACTCAGCCCGCGACCGGCGATCCGATCGCTTTTCGTGCCGACGACCGCGGAATTCTGATGTATCACTGGAGCAGCAATCGCGTCGACGACGGCGGTCAGATCGACCAAGAGAAATCCGCAAGCGACTGGGGCATTCGGATTCACAAATAATTCGGTGGGCGCAATTCGCGTTGCCTTTCGATTCTTATTCCCTCCCCGTTTCTGAGGAGGGCTAGGGAGGGGTGCATTGTCAACTAACCTTGCAATTGCATCCCACCATCGACGCCAGCGGTACTTCCCCCACCGCCCCCTCCCCAACCCTCCCCACGCCGTGCGGGGGAGGGAGCAGAATAACGATGGCGACATTTATGGAGAGCATTGATTGCTCAGTCCACATTGAGATCAACGGTGACGACCTCGCCTGGCGGGACGGAGATCTTTTTTTCGACGGCCGCCGAGGGGACACCTTGCTGGGGGCGGCTATAAGCCCAAATGCGGCAGGCCACGGGAGGGACGCGTTCCATTTTAAATCGCCCTTGTTGATCGGTCTTCGTCTGGGCTGGCGGTTTCGCATTGCCACTCTTTTGCGCCGCAATGGTCACGATGAAATCGGGGCAAGCCTTTCCGTCGCGGCCGACGACTTTGCCCTCAACGATCCCCCAGGGTAGAAGCTGCAATTCACCCAGTCGCGAACGGCCAGAACGGAAACTCTTCTGCACGTATCCGGCGTTGCCGAACGCGATGACCGAAAAATCATCAGGGGGCGCTGGAAATTGAAATGCGCCGGATTTGTCCGTCGGCACAACTCCGAAAACCAAAGGCCGTGAGGGAAACAAGCCCGACGGCGACTCGCCGATCGGCCAGCGAAGCCCGTTTGTAGTCCGTTGTAAAATTTTGATCACCATCGTAATCCGGATGTGTTATGGAAATGCGAACTTCAGCGTCGGCCGGGATGCCGGAATAAGTCCAGCGGCCGTCGTCGTCGGTCACCGGAGCATGTTTCGCCTCAAGGATGAACAAATCGTTCGTCGTGCCGTCGTCGGAAAATTGGGTCAGCGGGGAATGGAGCTTGATGGCAACCATGGCGCCGGCGACCGGTTCGCCGCGGGTGTTGCGGACTTCACCTCCGATTGTCGTCCCCTTCTGCACTTGAAAATCGAGGGCGTCGGGGACCTCGTTTCCGGGGATGCGCCAGCGATTGGCTTTGGGAACGTAGCCTGACTTCAAGATGTTGATCGTCACCCGCTGGGCTTCGACAGGCAGTTCGACGATCGCCAGGCCGCCGGCATCGGTTTCGAATTTCGTTTCTTCCACGGTAAACGCATTGCGATAGATCAATAAAACATCGGCGTCGGTAACGGGTTGATCGTCCGCGTCAACGACCCGAACGAGCACAGAGCGATGGTCGACGACTTGCGATTCCAAGACATCGATTGCAACACCAGTGAATGCAATCGCCAACACGAAGGCGGATGAAAATTTCTTGTGGCAAGACATGCGTGGCACCTCCCAAGAAAAGGTAGCGGCTGACATTATTGCCGAAAGCCGATCGCAGCGCATACAACATTCCCTCCCGCCGTTTTGGCGCGTGGGGAGGGCAGGGAGGGGTGAAGCCTGGAAAATGCGCGGGTTCTTGTCCGCGCCGCTTGCGAATGGCCATGCGACTGCCACTTCTCCAATCCATGGAAGAAGGATTCCGGGTCTCAGCCCGGAACGACGATGGGCGAGATATCAATTGTGAAGCAAACCTAGACTATCTCTTGTATCGATCGCTCTGAATTTCTAATCTGTGTTCATCCGCGTTTATCTGCGGCTAAAAATCTTGGGCCGGCCAATGCGGCGACCGGCTATCCCGTCGTCACGAGCGATTCGTTGAAGCGATCTTGAAGAGCTTGAACCGTTAGGTCCTCGTGCAAGAGAGATTCCATGGCCATCACGGCGGCTTCGGCGGCTTGGATGGTGGTGATGCAGGGAACGCCGTGCTGCACCGCGGTGGCGCGGATTTTGCCTTCGTCGGTCCTTGCCCCTTTGCCGCTGGGCGTATTGAAAATCAAATCGACTCGATCGTTCTTCAAGTGGTCGATCAAGTTGGGATGGCCTTCGACCAGTTTCTTGACCATCTCAAAGGGAATCCCGGCGTCGGACAGCCGCTTACCAGTTCCCTCGGTGGCCAAGATCTCATGACCCAATTTGTGGAGCCTGCGGGCCAGATCGACGATTCGATCTTTGTGCTGGGCGCTGACACTGATGAAAATGCGACCCTTCACGGGCAAGCGAACGCCTACCGACAACAGGCATTTGGCAAAGGCCAGCGAGAACCGCGGGCTGACTCCCATGACTTCGCCCGTGCTCCGCATCTCCGGCCCCAGCGCCGTGTCGACTCCGACGAATTTGCGAAACGGAAACACGCTTTCCTTGATCGACACGTAGCGCGGCGTTGGAATGCTCGTGATGCCCAGTTCGGCCAAGCGTTTTCCGGCCATGACTTGGGCGGCGATCTTGGCGATCGGCACGCCGGTGGCTTTGGCGACGAAGGGAACGGTGCGGCTGGCACGCGGGTTAACTTCTAAGACGTAAACGACCAGCAAGCCATTTTCTTTTTTGACGGCGAACTGCACGTTCATCAGGCCGATGACATTCATCGCGCGGGCCATCGTGATCGTCGCGGCCCGGATTTCCTCGATCACGGCATGCGGCAAGCTATAGGGCGGTATGACGCAGGCCGAGTCACCCGAGTGAATGCCGGCTTGCTCGATGTGCTCCATCACGCCCGCAACAACCACGTCGTGGCCGTCGGCAATACAGTCGACATCGACTTCGGTTGCGTCTTCTAAAAACTGGTCGATCAGCACGGGTTTGCCCTGCGCGACGATAAACGCTTCGGCTACGAATCGCTCGAACTGGGCTCGGTCGTAGCAGATTTCCATCGCTCGGCCGCCGAGTACGAAGCTAGGCCGCACGAGGGCCGGATAGCCGACTTCGGCGACGACCAACCGCGCCTCGTCCATCGTCCGCGCGATCCCGCTCGGCGGCTGTCGCAAGCCCAGGCCCATCAGAAATTCCTTGAAAAGCTCGCGGTCCTCAGCCGAGTCAATCGTGTCGACGCTCGTCCCAATGATCGGAACTCCGGCCGAAGCCAACGCGCGGGCCAAGTTGAGCGGCGTCTGACCGCCGAACTGCACGATGACCCCGTCGGGCTGAACGCGGTCGCAAATATTGAGCACATCCTCCGTCGTCAGCGGTTCGAAAAACAGAATGTCGCTCGTGTCGTAATCGGTGCTGACTGTCTCCGGGTTGGAGTTGACCATGATCGACTGGATGCCCATTTCGCGCAGCGCGTAGCTGGCGTGGCAGCAGCAGTAATCGAACTCGATCCCTTGGCCGATCCGATTGGGTCCGCCGCCAAGGATCATGATTCGCCGTTGGCCCGGTTCGGCTGTCGGCAGTTCGTCTTCTTCTTCGTAGCTCGAATAAAAGTAGGGCGTATCCGCGACAAATTCTGCCGCGCAAGTATCCACGGCTTTGTACGTGGCGATGACGCCCATTTCTTTGCGGCGCTGGCGCACGGCCATTTCATTGGAGCTCCACAGCGTGGCCAATTGCCGGTCCGAAAAGCCAAACTGTTTGGCCCGCCGCATCGAGCGTTGGTCGATGGTGGTTAAGTCTATTTTCCGCAATTCACTTTCCATCTCGACCAGCTCGAGGAGCTGATCCAAGAACCAGCGGTCGATGCGAGACAAGGCATAGATATCCTCGATCGACATGCCCGCTTTGATGGCATAGCGGATGTACCAAACCCGCTGTTCGTTGGGGACCGAGAGCTTGGCGCGAATCGTGTCGTCGTCCGGTTGGGCGTCGGTGCCCCAGAGGTCCTTTTGATCGCAGCCCAGCCCGAACGAACCGACTTCCAATCCGCGCAGAGCTTTTTGAAACGACTCCTTGAACGTGCGGCCGATGGCCATCGTTTCGCCGACGCTTTTCATCTGCGTGGTCAGCGTCGCATCGGCATCGGGAAATTTCTCAAACGCAAACCGCGGAATCTTGGTTACGACGTAGTCGATCGTCGGCTCGAAACACGCCATCGTCTTGCGGGTGATATCGTTGGGAAGTTCCCACAGCCGATATCCGACTGCCAGTTTGGCGGCGATTTTGGCAATCGGAAAACCAGTCGCTTTGGAGGCCAGCGCGCTGGAGCGACTGACGCGCGGGTTCATCTCGATAATGATCATCCGGCCCGTTTCCGGCTCGATCGCGAATTGGATATTCGAGCCGCCGGTCTCGACGCCGATTTCGCGAATTACGGCGATGCTCGCGTCGCGGAGACGCTGATATTCTTTGTCCGTTAAAGTCTGTGCGGGTGCGACGGTGATTGAGTCACCGGTGTGAACGCCCATCGGGTCGAAGTTCTCGATGCTGCAAATAATGACGACGTTGTCATCCAAATCGCGCATCACTTCCATTTCATATTCTTTCCAGCCGATGATGGATGACTCGATTAGAATTTCGCTGATCGGCGATTGATCCAAGCCGCGACGCACGAGCAGATCGAATTCGTCGCGGTTATAGGCGATCGCGCTGCCGCTGCCACCGAGCGTAAAGCTGGGTCGGACGACGCAGGGCAATCCGATTTCATCGAGGACGTCGCGGGCGTCGTCGAGTTTGCGAACCGTGCGGCCGCGACAGACTTCCAGGCCAATTTTCTCCATCGCCGCCTTGAACTGCTCGCGCTCCTCAGCTTTGGCGATCACCGCGGCATTCGCCCCAATCATTTCCACGCCAAACCGCTCCAACACGCCGTGCTGATCCAATTCCATCGCTAAGTTCAACGCGGTCTGCCCGCCGAGCGTCGGCAGAAGTGCATCGGGGCGTTCCTGCTCGATGATCTTGGCCAACGTCTCCCAAGTCAGGGGTTCGATATATGTCCGGTCGGCGGTGGCCGGATCGGTCATGATGGTCGCCGGATTAGAGTTCACCAAAACGACTTCGTAGCCCTCCTCGCGGAGTGCCTTACAAGCCTGAGTCCCGGAATAGTCGAACTCACAGGCTTGGCCGATGACGATCGGACCGGATCCGATCAGCATGATCTTGTGGATGTCGTCGCGTCGAGGCACTGATATCTCCGTGGGGACCGGGCGAACGGCGCGCCGATGGGCTAGCTGGGTGCGATAAGTGTACGCAATTCGTTCGGTTATGGGGAACGGCCGAAGCAGAAATTACAAGTTACGAATTGGGAATTACGGATTAGGGCCGAGCGACGTGCCAACCCGGATCGTACGACGATTTCACGGGTGCCACGTCCCCGAGTCTTCGAAGGGCGTGGGACTAGTCACGTGTTTCGATTCGCGCGTTGCGAGCTTACTTCCCGGCGTCGCTCTTGCGCTTTTTGCTGGGCGGAGACTTTGGCGGGGCTTTGTCGTCGCTTGAAAACGGATCGACCGGCGCCGCGGTGACGGCGACCAACTTGAACGAATCGAAAAACTTCTTTGTCTCCGCCGCAACGTCCACTTCGGGCGAGCGAATCACCGTGGTTTGATACACCCGTCGACCCACCAAGAAAATCCGACTGGTGGCCATAATCTTTTGACCAAATCGATTGCCAGCGTATTCGAAATGGCGACCCGGATATTCCCCCAGATTGATCCGCGTGTGTTTGGTCAGTTTGCCCAACGCGTTGAGCAGCGATCCTTTGATCCCACCATCAAGCACGTCGCGAATTTTGTCATCGTTGGTCGCATCGAAATCCAAGTCATGGTAGGCAACCATGAAGAGGGCCTTGCCCTGGCTGATCGACGTTGACGCCAAGTTGACGGTGATTGTTTTTTCGGGCAAGGGCGTTACTTTATGCGCCGCGATTTTAGGCGCATTGGGCATGAGGACCTCAAAGCCGGCGCCTTCGGGTGCAACCTTTTGCCACTGAGGCTCGTCCGCGCCTTGGCCGCCGCAAATCGCCGCCAACATCAATACGAGTGATTGAAAGATCATCCGCGTGAAAACACCTTAAGAACCGACGTTTAGCAGTGTCGACTGTTGCAACGCAAAAGAACGTCCTTTTCGCGGAGCGAAAGGCGACAATCAATGCAAAGTGCCCCAATACGCATCATTTTGCGGAACCGAACGGATAGATAGATAGCTATCTGAACAGATTCGATTGTCTGTGGAAAGGTCGAACGGTTTCGACGCCCCCAATCGGCAAATTGGTAGCGCTGTCGATTGCTCCGCAAAAAGCATGTCGTTTCGCGGAGAGGCTGTGAATTAATTCGTAGTACGGCCTTCTCAAGCCGTCGAACGACCGGAAATACGGCCCAGAAGGGCCGGGCTACATTCAATTCGAATAAATTCACGGGCAAGGAGCGAAAGGCGACTATCGGCAGTTTTATTTCGTTGACAGTCAAATTTGGGCTGTTTACGATAGCTGCTGGGGGTTCTTGGCCACTGCGACTGTGGGCGTTTTTCGGTATTTCCCGAGACGAACTTCATTGTTCCCGCAGCCCTCAGAACCGTTACCGGACCAATCGGAATAACGTTCAGTTGGCAACACTCCGATATCCAATTCGATGCATCTTACCCAATCAATATTTCGGACCTATTCGGCGCTAAGGGAGCGTCAGTCGTTTGTACGACGGCCTTTCCAGGCCGTCGATCGACTCAAGACAAACGGCCGACCAACGAAAAACGGCCCCGAAGGGCCGTTCTACATACTGCACGAAAGAAATCCACGGACTCTAGGCGTTTGGGTTATCGGTTTGGTATTCGGATTTTCGGCGATCGCGGCTGCGCAGACGGATCCTCTATCCGCGCAGAGGGCCACGGCCCGGCCCGAAACCAACCCGGTTGTCATTTCGGTCCAGGCCTCGCAGCCGGCGACGGCCCCCGAATTGGCCCGCGCGATCCAAATAATGTTGGACATCTCGCGCGACGATCTGGCGGTCCAATACATCGGCCAACTTGAACAGTTGCAAGCCGACGATTCGCAGTGGTATGGATTGATGCGAGAGTTCGGCAGCGAGTTTGTTATGCGGCTCGCGACGTATGGGGGCACCCAGCCAGCGGGTCGGCAACTGGCCGAAAAGATACTTGTCGCCTCGGGTCGATTCGCAAATAACCCGGCCCGGCTCAAGGAACTCACTCAGCGCGTCGTCGATCCCAAGATCGTCATTCGATCCGCAGCCCTCGAGGATTTACAATCCTTGGGCGAAGTGGGCGCTGCGGCGCTCCTCAATGCGTTGGCGGACGAAAGTAGACAGGCCGATCAGGAATTACTGCGAGCAGCGCTCGCGCGTTGCTCCGAATCAGCCGTGGAACCGGTCCTCGGCGGAATTCAAGCATCCGATCCGCGATTGCGAATGGAGAGTGTTCGGGCCGCACGATTTTTGGAATCCAACGACATGGCTTTGGCTCTTCTGCGCCCGGCGCTGGCGGAAAATACTCCCGCGGACCTTCGTCGCGAAGCGCTCGATTCGTTGCATCAGTTGATGGAAGTAGTGCCCGAGCGCGCGCAGGCAGCCCATCTGCTCAAGGCAAGCGTCGAACGGAGCTTATCCAATCAGCCGCAGCCCGGCGATCAGTTCTTGGCACCCATGCGAATTTGGCGCACGCATCCGCAGGGCAACGAGCTGGTTGAACTGAAGCGCCCTCGACTCATTGCCCAGCGCATCGAAGCGGCCGAACGTGCCGAGGACTTGATCCAAATTCGGCCCGAGACGGCTTCCAATCAGCGGCTCTACGCGTTGGCGTTGCTAGAGGCAGCGAAATACGTCCGTGGTTTTGAATATCATTTGGGCACATCCGAGGAGATGCATTTTGCCCGCCAAGCCGGCCCCGACTTTATGGAGCAAGTGCTTGCCGAGGCGCTGAAGCGCGAATTGATCGGTGCCTCGGCCGGCGCTTGTGAAATTTTGGGCAAAATCGGCGATCAGCGTTTGCTCAGCGGCGATGCGATCCGTCCACTCGTCGCCGCCGCGTCCGCGTCCGACCGCCGAGTCCAGTTTGCTGCTTGCGACGCCATCATGGCGATCGAACCGACCCGTTCATTTCCGGGAAGCAGCGCGGTCGCCGAAGCGATTTTGTCACTCGCTCAATCGCGCGGCCGAGCCAAAGTGCTCGTGGGACACCCCAATGTCGCCTACGCACAGAACATGGCCAATACGGTTGAACTGCTGGGTTTCGAGGCGGAATCGGTTTCCAACGGCCAGGAACTCGTCCGCCGAGCGACCGAAGATGGCGATGTCGAATTCGTGGTCCTTTCCGAGGCTCTGGGAACGCCCACCTACCAAGATCTCATTTCTCAACTGCGCGCCCATCCGCGCACGCAGCGGCTCCCGATCGCGCTGCAGTTTCGAACCGAGACGATCGATGTTGCCTGGCAAGCCGACGCAGCTCGCGTCGCGGTCCAAATCTATTTGGTCGTCGATACTCGTCAGTTTGAAAACTATGACGAATGGCTCCGCCGAACTCGCAGCTTGGCCGGGCTCCAGATGCCGCTGCTGTTGATCGTTAAGCCCGGCGACACGGAAACCGCGTTCGGCTGGGCAGCCAGCGATTCGCTCGTTCGGTTCTTGGAACTGGAAACCGATATTTCGCCGATCAACAAGAATCTGCCCGAACAAGTGCAAGACGCGTTTCGCTTGTCCCGAACTCCTGTCTCGCTCGTCCTTCAACCGCGCACAGTCTCTAATACGCAAGTCGAAGTGGACTCGACTCTCGTGCTCGACCCACGCGAATGGGTGTTTTGGCCGCAATGGACCAAGCAGCTTCATGACAATTTGATCACCAATCGGATCGATGTCGTTCGGGCGAATGAATCGGGAATCGAACGTCAAATCGCCGGCACACGGGCACTGGACCAAGCTTCCGACACGGATCGAATCAACATTGACGACCTCGATTTTTTGTACAGCCGAGTCACCGATCTCTTGTCGAACGAGGAGTCGTTGACGCTTTCGTTTGTCGATTCGAAGTCCGTCACCCGCGCGCGGCAAATGGAAATCAGCGACCCCTGGGTTATCGCCATGCCTTGGACGATCGATCGCGGACTGGTTGCGCGGCAAATGGATCGTTTGACACAATTGGCCAGCTCGACGCCGGTGAATTCCAGTCAGCGTAACGCCTACGCAGGCCGCGCTATGGAGTGGCTCGCGCACATCTCGGCTGACCCGGCGCAATATCCGTTCTGGGAATTGACCGCCTACGACCAGCGGATTGGCTCGGTTGTCGATTCGCAACAATTAACACCCGCGCTTTGTCAGACGTTGGGGAATCTCGGCACGCCGTTGGCGCAACAAAAGTTGATGGATATCGCCAGCCAAGAGCAGCTTCCGACGGAGACTCGCCAAGCCGCGGTCGAGTCGCTCGAGCGCGCGTTTGGGCGACACGGAATCCTGCTGACGACGCAGCAGATCCGGCTGCAGTACGATCGCTACAACGCCAGCGAACGTTTGCCGGAAGAGACGCAGCAAATTCTCGGCGCGATTCTCAACGCCATCGAGCGGCCCACCGCCACGGTTCGCTAGAGAATGGACCGGCCGTCTGTGGCGAGCGCGTGGACGTGAGCCCAATAATGTTTGGCATGAAGGTTGCGAAGATGCTACGGGCTTGCCCCGTGGAGGCTCGCGTTTATTGAACGGGTAGGCCCTTGCAAAACCTAACGATCCAAAGGGCAAGCCTGTGGGATTCAAGAAATTGTGCTGCGACGGGAGTAGAAACAAACCTAACAAACCACGGGGCAAGCCCGTGGGATTTACCGAAAAGTCGCGCCGAACGTTATTGGGCTCGCGCCCGTCTCGCCCATAGATGCGCGGCGGGTCCGGCGACCTGTCTTAGTGATGCTTCGACTCAACTGGGGTATAAAAGACGGATCAATTGATTTGGCTGTCCGTCATTTTTGCCGCATCGCTTATGTCCAACGATTCGCCGTCCAATTTGTCGTCTGCCATCAGCGGATTGATTGGCAACAGTCAGGCGATGCGGGATGCGCTGCAGTTGGCGCGGCGCGCGGCCCATTCCAACGTTTCGGTTCTGTTACTCGGCGAAATCGGGTCCGGCAAACGACGGTTTGCGTTGGCCTTGCATCAATGGAGTCAGCGGCAGCGGGGGCCTTTCGTCCGTGTGCATTGCGGCGGGCAAGCGGCGGCGGTCATCGAGCGAGATCTGTTTGGCACTGCGCGGGGCTCGTCCGCGGAGGCGTGCGATGCCGCGGGTCGACTCGAACAAGCCAAGGGCGGCACGCTATTCCTCGACGATGTCCACGCCGCATCGCCCGCGATTCAAGTCCAATTGTTGCGCGTGCTGCAGGAGCGGCGGTTTGAACGGGCCGGGGACTCGCGCGCGATCGAGGTGGACGTGCGATTCATTGCGGCGAGCGATCGCGACTTGTACGCCGAAGTCACGGGGGGGCGGTTTCGCGAGGACTTATATTGGCGACTCAACATCGTCCCGATTTTTCTTCCCCCGCTGCGCCGCCGCCGCGAAGACATTGCACCGCTGGTCGAGCATTTTGTGCTGGCGTATTGCCAATCGCACAACCGCAAGAATCTCCGCATCTCGGCCGACGCGATGGCGGCACTACAGCAATACGGCTGGCCGGGCAATGTGCGCGAACTGCAAAATTACATCGAACGCGCGGTCGTGCTGGCCGAGGAGAACGAGCTCACGCGCGACATGTTGCCGGGGCCGGTCAGCGGCCAACAGAAATCCGAGATGGGCGTTTTTCGCGGGGCCGATCCGAAATCGCTGATCGAGGAGTTCGTTCACAATGAAGTCTCGACTGCCAACGGGGACGCCGGGGATTTGCACGCGCGAATCGTCAACCCAGTCGAGCGGGAGCTGATCGTCCAAGTCATGCAGCTTTGCAATAACGTCCAGAAAAAGGCCGCCGACCGGCTGGGAATGAACCGAAATACGCTGCACAAAAAGCTAAAAGAATACGGTATCGAGTAATGCGACACTGGTAGCTTGCTACCAGTGACGGATGGCAAACCTCCGCGTACAGGCACCGGACAATCACAAGTACGACCTTCGAGCCGCGGTTACTTGGAAGGCACCAGGATAGACAGTGGTGCCGGCAAGGTTTCTGCCGGTTCGGGTTCGATCGCCGAGCTCAAGAGCTTAACCAATGGATCGTTGGCATCGGCTTTGCGAGCTGCGTCCAAGTGTTTTTGGGCGGCGTCAGCGTGCCCCAGAAAGTGAAAATGGTAGGCACATAATGCGTTGCCAAAGGCGACTTGGGGGTTCTCGGCCGCGAATTCTTCAAGCTGTTTGACGTGCGTCACGTAGTCGTTTCGTTTGTACAGCGAGCTGAAATTTTTCACTTCCTTGCCCCACTCGCTCGGGGCAACCTTTTGTAACCCGTCATTCAGAGCTGCGGCTGAAGCCTGGAACTCTCCCGTGGCCAATAAGCACTGCGCGGCGTAGATTCGCAAGAAGCCGCTGGCCGAGTCCTCCACGATGGCGTGGTCGACCAATCGAGTCGCACGGTCGTACTCACCCCCTTGAAAGGCTTCGACCGACTGACGATAGAACGATTCGGCAGGCGATCCTGGTGTGCCGGAATACGATAGTTCGCGGAGAGCTGGGGCCGCGACCGAGGGGTTCGACGGCGGAGCAATCGGGGCCGAAATCACGGGTTGCGAATAGCCGCCGTATCCGTTGAGACCGGGATCGTTGTAGCCGCTTGGTGGGCCGACAATGACCTGATCGTACGCTGGCGCTGCGTAATACGGTTCTGAGTAATACGGCTGTGATTGATAACCACCGACAGGCCCAATCAGGAGCCCGAAGTTTTCGTTGCTGTATCCATAGGTGAATCCCCCCGGTCCAAAACCAAAGAAATTCTGGCTGTGATTGTGGTCGTTATAACCGCCGTGTCCGCCATAGCCTCCGTTTCCGCCATGTCCTCCGTGTCCGCCATGCCCGCTATGGCCTCCATGGCCCCCATGTCCTTTTCCTTGGGCGCTAGCGCAGTTGGGCGCAACAGTGGCCAACGCGAACAGAATTCCCAATACGACAAACGAACGCAGATTCAAAATGCGAGACATATGTCTTCTCCGATTCCAGGGAGGATAGTTGCTTGATGGACACGAGCATCACCAGGAAAGTTTCCCGAAGCTCGCGCGACAAGAGACGAGGCGATTCACCAAAAGAACAGCCCGCGGCAACAAGGCCGCTCAGCGGGCAACCGTCGTAGCAATTATACCGCCGAATCTCGGATCGAACGCCGCGCGCTGGCCGCCTGCGATCCTCTATCGACCGTTTGCTACACGCCGAGTAGTTGGCGAGCTTCGAGTTGGCCTGGCGCGGGGTGACCGTATTCGCTGGCGGACACTCGAGCCAATCCGATCAATTGGCGCCAACGCAGGGCGGGGCGCGTGGCCGCAAATTCTTCGCTGACCGTGCGATAGTATTTTTCGGCATGCAGCGCGCCATCCTCGCTCACGGCAAATTGCAACAACACCCGGAATGCGTCCTGCGCGGGGTGTCCCTGTTGACCGTAGCGATAGACCGCCGCGGCCGCGCCGATTTGGTCGCCGGCACGAACAGCATTGTCCACAGCCTTCAACAGTTCGTCAGGGCTGTCGCTAGGCAGCTCTTGCGACAGCGCTTCGTAGCCGAGCGGTTCGGAGCCAACGTGGCCGAATTGGTCGGCGGTATGGTACGCTCCAACGATCAAGCTGGCCGCCATGTTGCGCGGATTGCTGACGCGGGCGATATTCCGCCAGGCATTCGCCGAATCGGACGCGTGAACTCCAACCGATGCCCCGTGCACGCTTCCCTTGGGCTTATCCGCCGAGGACTGTTCGGCGCGGCGCCCGGGGTCGTGTAGCAGCAATTGGTTGGACGCCAACGACATGGCTTCGCCAATAATTTCGGGCGAAATGCCTTCCGCCAGCGCGGCAGCAACCGCTTCGGCGGCTTGGGCACGCTTCGACGAAAAGAGTGTCTGGCACATCTGGCCGACCCAAGCGTCGCCGGGATCGCGCGAGCCCGCTGGCTTCTCGAGCAGTCCGTAATTTGAAAGCAGCTTGGGCAGCAGTCCGCGAATCTCACTCGGCTGGCGATGATTCTGTTTCATTGATTGCTCCGTATCGACGCAGAACCGAACCGATTGGCGGAGTAGCGTATGCGCATGTTCTTGGCCGGTGATGCCTAACATCATCCAGGCCCGCCAGGCGAGAACGATTCGATGCACGTCGATTTCGTCCTGCACCGAATACTGTAAGTGGTTGTAGGCTTCGCCGACTGGACCCGTCGCCAACGCCGCGAAAACCGCCTCAGCGCGCTCGAAATCCGCAGCGCGAGTCGCTTCTTGGAGCAGCGTGCCGCCGTCCGAATTCGACGCGATGGATGCCGGTTCAACGACATGCAATACGTCGTGGTCGCGCCCCCCGTGACCTTGAATGCGGTGGGTGTTGCGATAGAGCACTTTCAAAATCGGAAGCGCCCGCTGAGCTTCGGGGAGTTCTTTCGACATTTCCCAAGCCGGTCCCAAGGCCATAAACGTGTGGTAGCCGTCGTAATCCTGCCCACCAAACGTGCGCGCGTTCGCCAGTGCGGCTGCCGCGACCAGCGTTTTCATATCGGTGCCCGATTTTAGCTTTTGGACAATCGTCGCTTGGAATTTGTCGAGCGGGGTTTCTTGCATCAGACAAACCAGCGGCTCCATATCACCGAACGTCAACACGTCGTCCCATTCGGCCGCATTGGCCGGGCAGAGTCCGAGGTCAAATGCCAGCGAGGATCCGACGCTCGCCACGAGCATCCCCTTGCCGACGTTCGCTAAGAAATCACGCCGATCTCGCCGCGACAGATTGTGGTTGGCTGGCACGATCATGGTTCTACTCCAATCCAAACATCAGAAAATTGGCAAACGGCTATCCCCGATCCTATCGCTCGTCGCTCTGACTCGCAATAAAATAGTTGCGCTCGCGTCCCAAATGCTGTTAAGAAACCTCAAAATACTTTTCCGAACCGACTATTTTGCCGGTATCAGCCGTTACAAGCCCCCTACGAAGACGGGCAGTAGGTCTCGCGAGCCGAGCGAGACCTGGCACCCCAATTCCGTTCAGCTTCCCCGCACGGATGGCGCCATGTGGCAATTGTTTTAAAAGTCACGGAATCTTTTCCTGACTTGGAAACGGTTTTGGAATGGTTTGGTTTGGGATGGCGCTAGGTCTCGCTCGGCTCGCGAGACCTACTTGGCGAGACCTACTGACAACGCTGGGGAGCGATGATATGGTGACCTGGAACAGCAGAATTCTGAATTCATCAATGCGGGAAGACAGCGCTATTATGATCTCGAAGTGGATAGGCGGTGCGATTGGGTTGGCGATCGTTGGCTTTGGCGGCGCGAGTTGGGCGCAGGACCAGCCGTTTGTGGTGAAGGACAACTACGATAAGTCGGAAGTCCAAATTCCGATGCGCGACGGCGTGAAGCTGTTCACGTCAATCCACACCCCCAAGGACAAATCACAGAAGTATCCGTTTTTGATCAATCGGACTCCTTACAACGTGGCGCCCTACAGTCCGAACAAAATCCGCGGCCAACTCGGTCCGTCGGTCTTTGCCGACAAAGAGGGCTACATCATCGTGCACCAGGATGTCCGCGGGCGCTGGATGTCCGAAGGAAAATACGACAACATGCGGCCCCACGTCATGGGACAAACCCCGATCGACGAAAGCTCGGACACCTACGACACGATCGATTGGTTGCTGAAAAACGTCGAAGGCAATAACGGCAAAGCGGGCATTTGGGGGATTTCGTATCCCGGCTTCTACGCGGCCGCCGCGTTGCCGGAACATCATCCGGCGCTGGTTGCCTCTTCCCCCCAAGCTCCGATTTCCGATTTCTTTTTCGATGACTTCCACCACAACGGTGCCTACCTACTGAGCTACTTTATCGCGACATCGACCTTCGGTTATCAGCACAATGGCCCGACCACCGAGCCGTGGTATCAATCGATCAAACCCCAAACGAGCGACGGTTATGAGTTCTATATGAGCCTTGGCCCGCTCTCCAACGCGAGCAAGTACTTTGGCAAAGATAACTTTTTCTGGCAGGAGCTTGCCGGACATCCCAACTATGACGAGTTCTGGCAAACCCGTTCGCTGCTGCCGCACCTGGCTTCGCCGGTCAAGACGAACGTGTTGACCGTCGGCGGCTTTTTTGACGCGGAGGATTTGTACGGCCCGCTGCACATTTATCAACAGCTGGAAAAAAATAATCCGCAGACGTTTAACGCGATCGTTATGGGACCCTGGTCGCACGGGGCTTGGGCACACAACACTCCGGTGGCGCGCGTCGGAAACGTCGTATTCGGCGCGAAAGTTGCCGACTTTTACCAACGCGAAATCGAGGCCCCGTTCTTTGCGTACTTTCTCAAAGGCAAAGGCCAAGCTCCCGATTTCGAAGCCCTGATGTACGACACGGGAGGCAAACAATGGCAGAAATTCGCGCAATGGCCCCCCACAGATGCCCAGCCAACCCGCTGGTATTTGTCGGCGGACAAATCGCTCAGCGACAAGCCGCAAGCCGACACGGGGAAGGCTTTCTCCGAATTCATCAGCGACCCGGCGGATCCAGTGACCGAACAAAAACGCGAAGACATAAACCTTCAATTCACGCCGCATGATTACATGAGCGACGACCAACGCTTCGCCACCAAGCGCGCCGACGTGCTGACCTTCCAAACCGAAGTGCTCACCGACGATGTGACGCTAGTCGGCGATATTGTCGGACGGCTGGTGGTGTCCACTTCGGAAACTGACTCCGATTGGGTCGTCAAATTGATCGATGTCTTCCCCGACAACGAGCCCAACGATCCCAGCACACCCAAGGGGATCACGATGGCCGGTTATCAATTGCTCGTGCGCGGCGACATCATGCGCGGCCGCTTTCGCAATAGCTTTGAAAAGCCGGAGCCTTTTAAGCCGGACACGATGACCGAAGTGAAAGTCCCGCTGCTGGACGTTTACCATACCTTCAAGAAGGGGCATCGGATCATGGTCCAAGTCCATAGTACTTGGTTTCCCCTGATCGACCGCTGTCCGCAGAAGTACGTCCCCAATATTTTCGAAGCCAAGGCCGAGGATTTTGTAAAGGCGACTCACCGGGTCTACCACGCTCCTGCCGATTCGGCGAGCTACGTCGAAGTGCGTGTGCTTCCGGCTCCGGCAACGCGCTGACGTTCGGGTGGCAGGCCCACAGTCTTCGATGGGTGTGGAGAACAATTAGCAGCACTGCACGCCCTTCGCAGAGCCTCAAGGCGCGCCACCCAGAAGCGAAACCAAATGGACGAAAAGAACCAGTCGCCATCAGTTGCATTCAACTCCGCCCAAGTTCTTTACGTCTGGTTGACGGCTTTCTTTGTCGCCTCCCTGCTGATCGCCGACATCGTCGGCATCAAGCTGTTTCGCATTCCGTTGGGCTTCTCGTTTTATGTTCCCTTCTTGGACAAGACTTTCAGCGCGGTGGAACACACGTGCGGGATGCTCACGTTTCCGGTGACGTTTCTGCTGACCGACCTGCTCAATGAGTACTACGGCAAACGAGCAGCCCGGCGCGTCACGTATATCGGTCTGGTGATGGCATTGTTCGTGTTCGTCGTGATCAACATCGCACAGTACATGCCATATTTGCCGGCGTCCTTTAATGTGAACCCCGAGCATTTCGATGCGGTGTTTGGTTCGGCCAAGATCATGTATATCGCATCGGTCACGGCGTATTTGGTCGGGCAACTTTGCGATATTTGGGTCTTTCATTTATTGAAGAAGCTGACTCGCGGACGATTGCTTTGGCTGCGGGCGACGGGTAGCACCGTCATTTCGCAGACGCTGGATAGTTTCGTCGTAAGTTATCTGGCGTTTGGCTTGGGGCGTCGGCTGTTTGGCGATCCCAGCGTTCCGGCCGCCGGCTTTTGGGAGATCGTGCAGATCGCCATGACGGGATACTTGCTGAAATTTGTAATCGCGATCGCCATCACGCCGCTGATCTACGCGGGTCGCGGATTCATCCACCGTTGGTTCGGACTCCTTCCCCTCCCGCCCGACGATCCGCGCGTCTAGCGAGTCGCCGGGTTTATCCCGGCGGTCTTATTGTTGCGAGTTGCGTGTCCCTGGGTGGATTTCGGCGGTCGATTCTTGTTCCGTCCCCCGGCGCTTCGACGTGGGGAGGGCTAGGGAGGGGGTTCTTTGTTCTTGTTCCCACCGTGGCAATGCTTAAACTTCAACAATCGCCAAGCGCCGCCACCCTAATTGACTGATGAATCTCAGACGTAAACTCAAAAGCTGAACACTGAAAACTATCCCCCATGCCCACCCTCACCGAATATTTAACGATGCACCTTCCCACCAAATCGGGGTTTGTAAACATCACTCCCCAAGTCTCGGCTGCGGTGAAAAAAAGTGGCGTCCGAGAAGGGCTCGTGTTAGTCAACACGATGCATATCACAGCCTCCGTGTTTATCAACGACGACGAATCGGGCTTGCACCACGATTTTGGCGTGTGGCTGGAGAAGCTAGCGCCGTTTAACGCCGATCCGCGCGTCTACCACCACAATCGGACGGGCGAAGACAACGCCGACGCGCATTTGAAGCGTCAGATCATGGGCCGCGAAGTCGTCGTGGCGATCACCGCCGGCAAACTCGACTTCGGTCCCTGGGAACAGATTTTTTACGGCGAGTTCGACGGCCAACGGCCGAAGCGAGTCTTGGTCAAAGTCTTGGGTGAATAAGGCGAGCCGCCGGGTTTATCTCGGAGGACTTTGCCTGCGGCCGTGCAGCTTTATTCCCTCGCCCGCGCAGCGTGGGGAGGGCTCGAGAGGGGGTTCTTCGAGTGGTGGCCTGGCTGCGAATGGAATGCCTTGCGCTTTCGCAGACAGTTAGTTGTCAATTCAAATAGGAGCTCAATGAGAAAGTCAACATCTCAATAATCGGCAGGCTGAATTTGGGTATCATGTCCAGATACAACTTGTTGTCGCGGCGGTAATCATTGGAAGCCACCGAGAGTAAACGAAAACGCGGGGGACGAGATCATGCGCAGCGCTGCCGGAGCCCATTCGCTGGGCCGCGAGTTTTTTGTCGATCAAGAACTATTCGCGCGCGAACAGGCAAATATTTTTGCCCGATCTTGGCTGTTGCTCGGCCGATCGTCCGATTGGGAACGGGCCAACTCATTCGCGACAATGGAAATTGGCGGCCAACCGGTCGTCGTCGTTCGTTCGGCCGACGGGATTCTGCGCGGATTTCACAATGTGTGTCGCCACCGCGGCGCAACGGTTGTCGACGGCGAAAAAGGCTGCTTGGAAAAGGGCTTGATGACGTGCCCCTACCACGCGTGGAGTTATGACCTGACCGGCCAGCTTATCGGCGCGCCGAATATGGCAAGCGTGGAGAATTTTCAACGCGCGAACTATCGATTGCAGCCGTTTCATATCCAAACCGCGCACGGATTTGTGTTCGGCAATCTCAGCGACCAACCTCCCGAGTTGGCGTCGGCGTTGAAAACAGTGGAGTCGCATCTGAAAGACTGGGGGGTCGCGGAATTAGCGTTGGGCGCGCGACTGGAATACCAAGTCCGGGCCAATTGGAAATTGTTGTTTGAAAACTACAGCGAGTGCTACCATTGCCCGACGGTTCATCCCGCGCTCAATCGGCTAACCCCCTACAAAGGATCGGATAACGAATCGCAAGATGGCCCAATACTCGGCGGACCGATGAACTTGGCCGATGGGATTGCGACGATGTCGACGACCGGTAAGCTTGCGGGATGCCCGATTCCCGGATTGGATTCGAAGCAACTGCGCAGCGTGTATTATTTTACTGTGTTTCCGTCGTTCTTTTTCAGCTTTCACCCCGATTATTTGCTCATCCATCGCTTAGAGCCGCAGCGGGTCGATGCGACACGGGTGATTTGCGAGTTCCTTTTTCATCCCGCGGTACTCAGCGACGCTTCGTTTGATCCGAGCGGGGCGGTCGAGTTTTGGGACATGACGAATCGGCAGGATTGGGAAGTGTGCGAGCGTGTGCAATCGGGAGCCCGATCGACCGCGTTTGCCCCCGGCCCGCTCTCGAATTTGGAGAGCATCGTCGCGGCGTTCGACCGGCATTACCGAAAGGTGATGAAGGTGTAGGTCGGCTTTGCACAAAAATTCGAAATCCGAAACAAGACGCGCTGTGCGCGGGTCTCCCGACCCCGCACGGGCGCCGACCGAAGGTCTCCGCGCAATCGTTAACCCTGGTGCGGCCTCAGGAGACCTTCGGTCGTTTTGTCGGCGAGGTCAGGAGACCTGCGCCGAGCGCGTGGGTCGTCGCGCGGCGGTTTCCGCCTTCCATGGCAGATGGATTCCGGGTCTCAGCCCGGAATGACGAAAGCGGGTCCTCAAGCGTATTATTTCTTTTCCAGCGTGACGCCGGAGCCGGACAATGTGAATTCGGCGGGTATGATTCCGGGATCGACGCACAGCAATTCGACGCGCGCCTCTTTCAGCGTGAAGTTGAAGACCGCCGCGTTGGCGCTTTCCGAGACGACTTCTTCCTTCCAACCGGCGTCGGCAAAAAACTTGCGCAGGGCTTTGATCGTGGGAAGAGATTTGCCGCTGGGGAGTTGAAACTCCAATCGGTCGCCAGTGGCTTCGACTTCGGAAGCCTCGTGGGGGATGGGCACGGCGATCTTTGAGGCGGCCCGTTCGCGATCCATTTGTTCGGCCCGTTCGGCCTTTTGCTCGGCTTGGGCCTCGGCAGCTTTCTCCAGTTCTTCGACTTCGGCCGCGGTTTGAAACTGCAGCCTGCCGCGCGAGATATCGTCGACGGTGTTTAGTTCCAACGTCAACATGTCCATCGCCTTGTTGCGGAAGAAGAGCGTGTCGTACAAGCTGATTTTAATCGGCTTGTCGGTGGTGGCTTGCCAGCCGAGAGATTCCAATTGCTTGCGGTAAAATGCCACGACGTCGTCGATCGAAAGCTTTGAATCAAAGTTGAGCGAAGTAATCGAATCGGCGTAATGAATGAGTGTCGACTCCGGCGGTGGATCAAGCTCCACGGACATCAGCTCAGCGGAGTAAGTGACCGACGTTTTGTTCTGTTGCGCGGGAGCGGCGACGACGAAAACGGTCAAGCGGATGGCGTTCCGTTTGAAGAAGCGAGGGCCGTCATCGGCGCCGCTGTACGTGATCCAGCCGGCTTTCAGCAAAGCTTCGCTGCATTGAGTTCGGGCGTCTTCGACGCTCGCGGGACTCAGCAAGATGATGCTGACTGGTCCGGCGTATAGCTTTTGCAAGTCGGCGGGCTTGGGGATTTTTTCGAAGTCGATATTTCCATGTTGCACCAAATTGAGCCCGATCCGCGGCTTGCCATCGTCACTGGTTGCAGGTGCGGCGGTCAAGGAAGCATGGAAGCCCTCTTTGAAAAATGTGCCGCTTGCATATTGGGCATCGGAATAGCCTCCCGGCAATTCTTTCCATCCCGCTTTTTGCAATCCGTCTTTGGCAAAAGCAACCGCATCGGACAATGCGGCCGCCGTCTGATAGCTCAGATTGGCCAGCCGCCGAGGGGAGACGAGTTCGGCATCCTCCGGGACGGGAAACGTCCGCAAATCGAGCAGAGTTGCTGCCGTTTTCGCGGTCGCCGGTTCATCTTGGCGCGCATCTACAACCAGACAATTCGCCGTCGCCAAGACGAACGAAATCGTTGGCGCGACAAGGAAGCGCCCGCGAAACTTCTTTGTAGTCGTCATCGCAACTTTCATTTCCATTTCTCCCATGCACTGCGCCACTGCATGAGCATTCCGAATTTCATCCACTGTCCCGGATGGCACGATCCAGGTCTTCGATAAGGTCGCTGACATCTTCGATACCGACCGACAGGCGCATCAGTGTATCCTTCAACCCACCTTTGAGCCGTTCGCCTGGCGGGATCGACGCGTGCGTCATCGACGCCGGATGATTGATCATCGACTCGACGCCGCCAAGGCTTTCGGCCAACGCGAACAGTTTGGTCTTGGAGGCAAACCGACGATTGCGTTCTAGATCGCCGCGAAGCTCGAGGGACACCATTCCACCAAATCCGCTCATCTGGCGGGCGGCCAGCGCATGATAGGGATTGTCGGGGAGTCCCGGGTAATACACCTTCTCGACTTCGCGGTGACTCGCCAAATGCGCGGCAATTTGCTGTGCGTTCTCGCAGTGTTGCTTCATGCGAATAGCCAGCGTCTTCGTGCCGCGCAAAACGAGAAAGCAATCGAGTGGTCCGGGGACACTGCCGGCCGCGTTTTGCAGAAACTTGAGCCGCGTATAAAGCCCTTCGTCGCTCGTGGCGATGGCGCCGCCGACGACATCGGAATGCCCGCCCAGGTATTTGGTTGTCGAATGCAAAACGACATCGGCGCCCAACTCCAACGGCAGTTGCAGGCAAGGAGAGGCAAAAGTGTTATCGACGACGACTTGTACGTTTTTCCGGTGGGCGATCTCTGATGCCGCCGCCAAATCAGTAATCGTCAGAAGCGGGTTAGTCGGCGACTCCAGCCACAGAATTTTTGTGCTTGGTTGGATGGCGCTGCGAACTTCGTCCAAATTGAACGCGTTGATAAACGTCGCCGCGATCCCAAGTTGCTTCCAAACTTTGTCGAACAAACGAAAGGTGCCGCCGTAGACGTCTCGCGCGCAGACGACGTGATCGCCCGACGACAAACAATGCAGCAAGGTATTCTCGGCCGCCAATCCGCTGGCAAAGCACAGCCCGTATTTTGCCCCCTCGAGTGCCGCCAAGTTACCTTCGAGGGCCGTCCGGGTTGGATTGCCAGAGCGAGAATACTCGTAGCCCCGATGGACCGCCGGCGCTTCTTGCACATAAGTCGACGTCAGGTAAACCGGGGTCATGATGGCGCCGGTCGCGGGGTCGGGCGCTTGGCCGGCGTGGATGGCTTTGGTGGCGAACTTCATGGCGCAGTGAGGGGCTAAGCCAGCGATGCGAATTCGCCATTGGAACCGAAAACGGAATTTGGGACCACCGGAGACTACTTCGGCGAAGGCTATTGATCGACGCCCCCAACGTATTGTTTAACCGGCGCAGCCGCTGGCGGAGCCGAATGACGTTGGTTACTTTCGGCGAGAACTACTATCCCAAGGCGCTTACCTCTGCGCGGGTTAAACAAAGAAAGAGGCTTATAGAAGTTCAAGCAACGACGAACTTTTGACCATGCAGCACGTTTCGGGGAACGTGTGAAAGGCTCGAACCCGAATCGAGCGGCTGCGAGTTTCCACGTTGACATAGCTCATCGCACCAAAGGCCAGCCGGCCGCTGGATTGGAATTGGTAAAGCAGTCCATCGCATTCAGTCTGTTGCGTGAGGGCCTGTTGAAACGCCAAGAAACAACGGCTATCGACTTGCTCCAACTGAAAATCGCAGCAGTAACGAATCCGATCGCGATAGACGACTTCATCGGTTCGCCGAGCCGCGAAGTCGTGTACCATCAACAGGCGTTGCCGCGGTAGCGGTTGCTGGGCTGCCGCGGAAAGCTCAGTCACCAGGATCCCGCCGAAATTGGCCGAGATGATGTGGCCGACGTTGGTAATGTGATAGCGAACTTGGTAATGCTCGCGTTCGCTGCTGCGCGAAGCTTGGACCTCGAAGAGCTCCGGATGAAGCGATCGTCCGAACAGATGAAACGTGAGCTTGCTGATTCGAGGCCGAACGGACAACATGTCCGCATTCCTTCCAGTAAAACAAGTCGCGTTTGCCAGCCCTGGCTGGGCCCAAAGCAAAACGAAGCGACATCCCGCCGCTCCGCATCACGTCAATGAACGCGTTATCCAGTAGCGCAAGACAATTATAGACGCGCTCTGAAAATTCACAAACACGAATCGCAAACCAATTAATTTTGAAAAGTTTCGACTTGACAAAATACTGTTCATGAGTATCGACCGCCGCGCGGCAATATTATTGGCGGAAATTTCCCAAAAGCGGATCGTTGCTTTCAGCTCCGGCAAAAGGGGAACAAAAATCCGCAAAAAGAATTCAAGAAATGGCACGGCGAATGTTTCGCACTGGTCGGTTTTCAAAATTTACCAGGCGATGGGGTCATAGCCGTTTGTCCGGAGGGTGTGGTTGCATCGCGAAAAAACGCGACTGCCGAAGAACCCACGTCGCGCCGATAATGGCGACGGATGCGACGAGCAGAATGACGCGTGGCGGGCATCGATCAGACTTTTTTTGGCGATCGCCGGCCGACCCCACAAAAGGAAAACGCAAAACGGCTGTGCGGCGCTCACACAGCGAATCACCGCGTCAGTAAACACTTCCCAGCCCCGTTCGCGATGCGAGTTCGCGGTCGCCGCGCGAACGGTGAGCACGGTATTGAGCAGCAACACGCCCTGGGCAGACCAATCTTCCAAGTTGCCGTGTGTGGGCGTGGGCGTCCCCAAATCGGCGCGAAGTTCCCGGAAGATATTCTTGAGTGAGGGAGGAATGGGTTGTCCGCGCGGAACCGAAAAGCTCAGTCCGTGGGCTTGGCCCGCGCCGTGATAGGGGTCTTGCCCCAAGATAACAACGCGAACGCTCGCCAAGGGCGTTCGGCGAAACGACTCAAACGTGCGGACGGGATCAGGATAGACCACGTGTCCGCGCCGCTGCCGATCGATGAACGTGGACAGTCTCTGAAAGTAGGGTTGCTCAAACTCGGCGGCTAGTTCGCGAGTCCAGTCCCAACCGGCATCCCAGCCTTCGGGGATAGTCGGCGCGTTGGTTCGAGTTGTTGTCGGGAGCATCGCGAGAGTTTACCATTCGAAACGAGTGCTTTGTCAACGCTTAGTTTTGGGATTGGCCCCATGGTTGGAACTCCGCGTTTACGCTGCGGAAATCGACGATCGTTGCTCGCCCCCCTCCCTAAGCCCTCCCCGCGGCGGGGGAGGGAATAAGAGACATGCGAAAGCGTGAACTCCAATAATTGCAGTTCGGGTGTTAGGTCATGGCGACTGCGGCAGCCGATCGACGCCAATCGAGCAATTGCAGTTCGACCCGACGATGGCCGTTGAATTCGTTGATCACGGGGTGGAAGGCTAGATCGAGCGGGTGGGCGAGGTCTTGCATGTGCTCGGCCCAGTCGGCGCGTCCGAATGCCACCGCGCGCATCCGCACTCCGTGCTGAATGAATCGCATCGACAAATGTCGTTCCCCGCTTCCCATCCGTCGCGGAACTTCGGTCAAATGGACTTGCGTCGCGCACAAGACGGGACGCGGATTGGATTGTCCAAACGGCGCCAGGCGTTCCAGCTCGCGCAGTGTTTCGAGCGTGAGTTGGCTGAGCGGCGCTTCGACATCGATTTGCAACTCCGCTAGACGTTCCTCGGAGCTGAGATGTTGGGCGACGTATTCGCAAAACGCTTGGCGGAAGGGTTCGATCTGATCTTCCTCGATCTTCAAGCCGGCCGCCGCGGCGTGCCCGCCAAATGTTTGGAGATAATCGCGGCAGTGATGCAAGGCTTGGTATAAATCCAGTCCGCACGCGGAACGACCGGAACCGACCGCGGGTTTGGCGCTGAGCGGATCGAGCGAAATCAAAATCGTCGGCCGGTGCGTCTTTTCGGCGATCCGACCTGCGACAATGCCGATCACTCCGGCGTGCCAATCGCGGTCCGCCAAAACGAAAGCCGGATCGTGTTCCGCGGAAAATTGTTCTTTGATCTGCTTGTTGGCCGCCAGCAGGATGCTGCGGTCGAGACTGTCGCGGCTGAGGTTGAGCTGCTGCAAGTATTCTGCCAACGCGGCGACGCGGGGTTGATTTTGCGACGTCAAGAGCTCGACTCCCAATTGGGCTTGTCCCAATCGGCCCGCTGCGTTCAGACGTGGGCCGATGCCGAAGGCGAGGTCTTCGGATGACAAATGGGCCCGCCGATCCAATCCCGCGACCGCCATCAAACCGCGCAGTCCAAGACAGCCGTGGGTTTGGATGCTGGACAACCCATGCCGCACGATGATTCGATTCTCATCCACCAGCGGAACGACATCGCAGACCGTACCGACCGCGGCCAGGCCGAGCGCCATCAGCAGGAAATCGCGGAGCTCTGGATTGACGCGAGTTGCATTGCTGGCCTGCTGGCAAACCGCCCAGGCAAGTTTGAATGCGACCGCCGCGCCGCACAACCCGTGAAAAGGGTAATTCGCACCGGGGAGAGCCGGGTGAACGATTGCATCCGCGACCGGCAATTCGGCGCCAAACTGGTGATGGTCGGTGATGACCAGCGGCAGGCCGATCTCGCGCGCATGTCGGGCACAATCGAGGCTGGCAATTCCGCAATCGACCGTGATCAGCAATTCCGCGCCGCGTTCCTTGAGATGAGAAATGGCTTCGCGGTTCAAGCCATATCCGTCGTCCAAGCGATTGGGAACAAAGTAGCTGGCGTTGCCCCCCAGCCGGTTGAGGCAACCGACCAGGATCGCAGTTGCCGTCATGCCGTCGGCATCATAATCGCCGTAGACGACGATTTTTTTCTTATCCGTGATCGCCCGGTGGACGAGTGGCGCGGCGCGATCCATTCCCGGTAGTGCGTTGGGGTCGCGAAGTTCGCTGAGCCGCGGATCGAGGAACTGTTGGGCCAACTTGGGATCGGTGATTTGGCGCCGCAGAAGCAGCTGGGCGACGACTGGCGAGACGCCGAGCGTCCGTTCCAAGTCTTGCACGCGAGCCGCGTCGTGGGGGTAAACCAGCCATCGTTTTCGCGTCATGACCACGATCCTCGTGGAGCGAATTCAGGCGTTACTTCTTCTTTTCGTTATGGACGGTGTGGCGGCGCAAGCGTGGCGAGTACTTCTTCAGCTTGAGCTTTTCGCCCCCCGCTTTGCGCCGAATCGTGTAGTTATAATCGCCCGTTTCCTCGCATACGAGAAACACGATTTCCAGTTTTTTCTTGCTCTTGGCCATGGCGACTTGTCCGCGAAAGAATCAGCGTCACTCGCGGCAACCACGCGCCGCGTTCGAACGGAGTTGAATAGGAAAGTCCCCCAGTCTAGTCAACGAAGGGCGATTTCGTAAAGCGAGCCAGCGGAAAGGTCTCGTTTTTTGGGGTTTTCGCCCCGTCGGTCTCGCGCGCCGAGCGAGACACGGAGCCATCGCGGATTATCCAATAAGACAAACGCGGCAAGCCAAAACACGGGGCCAAAGTGAACCGGCCGCTTGTTGGTGGCCGGACTAAGGCGGGTAGGTCTGCGCCAGGTCTCGCTCGCCTCGCGAGACCTACCGGGGAGCGTATTTCGAGATGGCCGCTGGCCGGCCGTAATAGAATCCTTGCCCCAACTGAAATCCCATCTCGGCGAGAATGCGATGGTCTTCGATTGTTTCAACACCCTCGGCCACCGACACGATGCCCAATTCGTTGACCATCTTTACTATTGTCGAAACAACTTTCTGGCGTTCCGGTGATGCCAAGTGAATCAAACGCGTCAGCCCCATGTCGAATTTAAGGTAGTCGGGGCGGACTTCGCTCAGTTCGACTAGCCGCGCCTGGCCTTCGCCAAAGTCATCAAACGCCAACTGAATTTTCAATTCGCCGAGCATCTCGCGCAAGTCGCGAACCATATGGCAATCCGTCACGGCCTTTTCGTGAATCTCCAAGGTCATCGGTTGATCGGGATGCGTGCGTCGCAACAATCGCAATGAATCCATCAGTCCGGTGGTGCCGAGTTCATCGGGGTGCGTGTTCATGAACAGGTTGAGGTGTAGTTGACCCTGGACGGCGGTGTCGACGCCGAGCTTGCGAAACGCGTCGCTCAATTGTGCGACTTGATTCAGCTGTTGTGCCGCGGAGAACATTTCCGACGGGGTCGTCAGGCCAAACAAGCGGCTCCGCCCCAAGATCTCAAATGCCACGGGCCGGCGATCGCAAAAAGATACGATCGGTTGAAAGAACGGGAGCACACCCCCGTCGTTGATCAACCGATCGAACTGCATGATGGCGAGGGCTTGATCGCAGACATCGTTCTCGGCCGACGTATGAGCCATGGTTTTGGTTTCATCGCGCCCGATTCGAAATACCAAGGTAGCAAACTGAACCAGGTCCCCTTCGTTCAATCGAGTGGGCTGGGTGATCTTTTCGCCATTCGCATACGTGCCGTTGGTACTATTCAGGTCGCGCATCCAAAGCTGGTCCCCGTCGAGCAAAAGCTCAGCATGACATTTCGAAACGCTGCGCAAATCCAGCCGTAACGCGGCTTCGGCGGTGCGGCCCACGATAAAGGGAGTCCCGTGAATGGCGATGCGGCGAATCGGGCCGGACACGTCGGTTTGTCCGGACATGAACCAGCGCGCGGGATCACGGTCGCATTCGGATGACCCGTCTGCCTGTCCGAATAGTGGACCTGAAATGTTGGACGAAATTTTCATTCAAACGGCCCAGCGATCAACCGAGGATGGCGAACCGAACTCAATCATTTAGCTTGCAAAAGGCCCCGTTGTCGGAAATATCTCCCCCGAAGGAAGAAGATGTTCGACACTTCCGTGCGTTCCGGTGGCGGCAGAACACATTTTCCCTGCAAGGTGGTAGCCGTGACCTAGAGTTCGTGGGCGAATTGCGCCGGTGGCGCGCGCCGAATTTTCGAGTTTTTCACGTTGTACGGGAAAAAGCGATCATGCTAACTACCGACTCAAGCGTCACGCCGTCGAGTCTTCTGCAAACGATCTTGGCCGACGAGAGCTACCGTCCCTCCGAGCCCGGCTCGGTCGCCGACACGGGCTTGCCCATGTCCTTCATCGAAGCACTCATTTGTAAGCGGTTGTTGATAGTTGGGTTGAGCAGCGGGCGCCAGTTGGCGGACGACTTGGGCTTGTCGTTCAATGTATTGGAACCGGTTTATCAATCACTCCGCGCGCGGCAGATCATCGTGCATAGGGGATCCGCGCCGCTGAACGATTATGCGTACTCGCTGACTGAAAACGGACAGGATCGCGCTCGGTTGGCAAATCATGCCAATGCGTATATCGGCCCGGCGCCGGTTCCGTTGATCGACTACGTCCTCTCGAGCGAAGCGCAGACCATTCGAGCCGAATCTCCCAAGCGTCGGCAGCTCAAGCGAGCGTTTGCGGAAATCACGATTAACGAGTCGCTCTTCGAAACCTTGGGTCCGGCGATCAACTCCGGTGCAGGACTCTTTCTCTATGGCGAGCCCGGGAATGGCAAATCGACTTTGGCCCGCCAAATCACGTCTTGTTTTGGGCAATACATTTGGATTCCGTACGCGCTCTTCGACGACGGACAAGTCATCAAGCTATTTGATGCAGCCTACCACCACGTTCATCGCGCCGACGATTCCAACTTGGCCAAAGACGCCCCCTATGATCGTCGTTGGATCAAGATCCGCCGCCCAACCGTCATGGTAGGGGGCGAACTCACGTTGGATGCCTTGGAAATCCGACACGATCCGACAACCAACATTTGCGAGGCGCCACTTCAACTAAAGAGCAACGGAGGATGTCTCTTAATCGACGACTTTGGACGGCAGCGCATTCATCCAACAGATTTACTCAATCGCTGGATCGTTCCGCTCGAAAGCGGCTTCGATTTCTTGTCCCTGCCCAACGGGAAGAAAATTGAAGTTCCGTTCGAGCAATTGATCATCTTTTCGACCAATCTCGAACCGTCGGATTTGGTCGACGAGGCGTTTATGCGGCGGATTCCCTACAAGATCGAGATCGGCGATCCCGACCCGGGCGAATTTCACAAGTTGTTTCAGTTGTACTGCCAGAAGTTCACTTGCGAATACCGTCCCGAGGCCGTCGAGTACTTGATCGCGACCCATTATGTCGCATCCGGTCGAGCACTGCGGCGCTGCCATCCGCGCGATTTATTGCAACAAATCCGCAACTTCTGCGCCTACAACGAGCTGCCCATGGAAATGCGGCCGGAGTATTTTGATCGCGCCGTAAAATCCTATTTCGCAATTGTCATCGGCAAATCTGTCCCGCCGCCACAAGCGACTCCCCCGGTAGTCCAGTAAGACTGCCGTCCCTACACGGCGGTGAGATTTCCCACTCCGAGGCGATCCCGGCAACGTTGTGGCGCCGGGTATTCCGATTGTGACGGCAGCGTTCCCGGCAAGCTTGGCCGAAAAGGGGACGAATCCAAGCGTCGCGTCCGCCCGGACCTAAGCTTTCTTGCCAAAAATGCCCTGTTCGGGATCCCTTTTGTGAAAACCATTAAGCCGAATGACGTCGTACTGGGTTATACACTCCGGACCCGAATTGGCTCCGGCGGTTACGGTGAAGTCTGGAGCGCGGAAGCTCCCGGCGGAATGATGAAGGCGGTCAAATTCGTCTACGGATTTCACGACGAAGCTCGCGCGCGAACCGAACTCAAGGCGCTCGATCGAATCAAGCTCGTGCGGCATCCGTTTCTGTTGTCGCTCGAGCGCATCCAAGTCGTCTCGGGACAGCTCATTGTGATCACCGAGCTGGCCGACAAAAGTTTGGCCGACATGTTTCGCGAAACAAAAACGGCCAGCGGTACCGGAATCCCGCGGGCCGATCTGTTGCAGTACATGCGCGACGCGGCAGATGGATTGGACTACCTCTCCCAAACGCACAGCCTTCAGCATTTGGACATCAAGCCCGAGAACCTGTTGCTGCTCAGCGGGCACGTTAAAATCGCCGACTTTGGCTTGGTCAAGGAAGTTCACGACGCCACGCAATCGTTGATGAATGGGCTCACGCCGATCTACGCGCCGCCCGAGTTGTTTGACGGTCGACCCCACCGCAACAGCGACCAATACAGTTTGGCCATCGTGTACCAGGAAATGTTGACGGGGACTCGACCGTTTACCGGCACCTCAGCGGCCCAGTTGGCCGCACAGCACATCAACGGCCGACCGGCATTGCAAGCCTTGCCTGCCAAGGATCAGCCGGTCATTTTCCGAGCGTTGTCGAAGGATCCGAGCGTTCGCTATAACAGCTGCCGCGAGCTCATTGATGAACTCGTCGAACGCAAGAGTCGCGTCAAAGCGAAACGCGCGCTCTCCGCACCCGAGCTTCGCACGGAAACCACCTTGGCCGGCTGCGTCATGGATGAAACGCCGCGACGGGGCTTTACTTCCCGGGTTTCAGAATCCAATTTTCCCTATTCCGCCACGCACCTGGTGAACTTGCCGCCGCTGGATCTCGCCGGGGCCAAAGCCGTTGCCCGGCCAACGTTGATCGTGGGAGTCGGACAAACCGCCGCGCGGGTGCTGACGCGCATCCGCCAGCGACTGGTCCAGCAATTCGGAGGCGCCGCATCGACTCCGGCCATCGCGTTATTGTGCTTGGACACCGACGTGCCGATGTTATCTAAGATGACGCACCCCCCGGGCGAGCACCGGCTGAGAGATTCCGACATTTTGCCGATTCCTTTGAAGACGTCGGAGCAATACCGCCAAGTCGGGCAATTGAAGTGGAACTGGCTCAGCCGTCGATGGATCTACAACATTCCGCGGAGCGGCCAGTCCGAAGGACTGCGGCCGCTGGGGCGCCTGGCATTCGCCGATCATTCCGTGGAGATTTTGCGACGCCTGAAGGATATCGTCGCCGACATTACCAAGCCGGAGTCGGTTGCGGCAACCGCGGAAACGATCGGGCTTGATCCCGAGCCCGATCGTGTCAACGTCGTCTTTGTTACGTCCTCCGCGGGCGGCGTGGGGAGCGGGATGACCATCGATTTGGCCTATGCAATCCGCGCCATTCTTCACGAGAAGGGATGCGACGACATCCGGCTCACCGGCTTGCTACTCCACGCGACGCCGCGCGGACAAAACGAACAAGTGCTGGCGATTGCCAATTCGGTGAGTTTGTTGACAGAGATTCGGCACTTCAACCAATTTGGCTATCCCGGCGACGAGAGCTGCGGGATGCCCAGCTTTGAGGACGATCCTGTCTTCGACCATACGTATCTACTGCATATGGGCGAGGGGCTATCGTCACCCGCGTTCGAAGATGGCATCAACCGAATTGGGGAGTATGTTTTCCTGACGATTGCCTCGGATTGTCAATCGTACCTCGAAAAATGCCGAGCCCAAGGAAGTTCGAATTTTCGCTCGGCATCGATTCGTTCGTACGGTTTGTCGCAGCACGACGCGTTCGACGAAATGAGTCGCGCTTTAGCCGAAGCCGTCGCACAGCGTTGGCTCCAAGTTGACCAAGCAAGAATGGGATTCGCCGCCGACCAATGCGTCGAGTCAATTCGTGCGGAACGAAACCTCTTGCCGGCTCAGGTCTGCCGGCACACTGCACCACTCGCGGCCCGACAGATCGAGGCCGTCCGTGAGGCGTGGCGACACGAAATTCGCGACAAGTACGCCAAGACGGGAATGGACGAATGCCGACGTCGCGTGGAACAGTTGGTTCAAGGCCTCTTCGAACAATTCGGGTTGACGTCGGAGTGTGGCAATTCAAAAGCCTCGCTCGAACTGAGAACGGCTCTGGAAAAACAAGCCGACCAAGTTGCAAAGGAATTGAACGAACAGCTTTGGAGTCTCGTTTCGCAGCCGATATTTCGAGTGGGCGGTGCCGGGCACGCAACGTCGCGCTTGATCCATCAGCTCCGGTGCGACGTCGAACAGCAGCGAAAGTTCGCCGCCCACGCCAAGTCACGGCAGCAGGAGACCTTGCAAAGCGCTCGTCTGAAGACGGCCGCCAACAAGAAGTCGGACCAGTCCCCACCCGCGTGGGCCCAATGGTGCGAGCAGTATCTTGCCGCGAGCGTGGAACACTTCGAGGCCGAGTTGGCGGCTCAGTTCCTGGCGCGCATCAGTGCCGCGCTGGCCGGGACCGAAACGGCGCTGCTCACCGCGGCCGGCGAGTTGGCCCGCCGCCTCGACGTCTGCATGCCCCGCGACTTCGGCGATCCAGACTTCAGCTCGCGTCCGGAAGTTTTTCCAGTCCCGCAAATCAAAGTTCACATTCGCAACAAGCTGGGCGAGTTGGCCGAGCGCGTCGACGCGCACCTCCAACACGGTTGGCTCCATGATTCGGGCGGGCTCACGCGAGTAATCTCCGATCCCCTCCATCGTTACGGTCAACTGCCTCGGATGCTGATGGCGGCGTGCAACACCGTGATATCGAGCGTGCCACGAGAAATCTCGCTGCGCAATCTGGCTGCCGCCGGCGGAATGAGTCCGGTGGATTTGGCCGCCTGGCTCAGCGCTCAACTCGAGGAATCCAAGCCGCAATTGGCAGACGGGCACGGCGAAATTCGCTTGATGATCGCCCACGCGGGAAATGAGCAAACGCGAGAGGCGCTCCGTGATTTAAAGGACCACCAGCCGTTGCAGCCGACGTTTCTGGAGCACACGCCGGGCGATCTGGTGTTTTGCCAAGAGTTGCAAGAAATCCCCTTTGCCCAATTGATTTACCGACTCTTAGAAGGTCGCAACGATGCCTTGGATCTCGCCGCCCGCCTGCACTCGCGCACCGACGTCGATTGGAGCAGCCTCAACGATCTTTTTCAAATGTCCTAGCCCGTTTATTGGGCGAGCACGAAGGCGAATATCAACGGCGCTACGATCGACGCATCCGAGTTGATCATGAACTTAGGCGCTTCCGGATCCAGCTTGTACCAAGTGATTTTCTCGTTGGGAACTGCCCCGGAATACGAGCCGAACGAAGTCGTCGAATCAGAGATCTGCGCGAAATACTTCCATAAATTGATATCGCGCTCCAAGTCTTGCACGATCAGCGGAACCGCGCAGATCGCGAAATCGCCGGCGATTCCGCCGCCAATTTGGAAAAACCCGATCCCCGGGCCCGCCTCGTGGTCCAGATACCAACGAACCAAGTGTTCCATCTGTTCGGTTCCTGATCGGACCGCGTGATGGGTACTAATTTTTCCCTCCATGACGCGAGCAGCGAAGATATTCCCCAAGGTGGAATCTTCAAAGCCCGGTGAGTAGACCGGAATTTTTTTCTGCCAAGCCGCGTGGAGCCAGGAGTTTTCGACCGGGATTTGAAAGTGTGGCTCAAGCACTTTGCTCTCGAACAGCCGAAAGAAAACTTGGCAGGGAAACAACGATTCTCCCTTCCGCGCGACTTCGGCACAGGTTGCCATGAAAGGACCCTCGATGTGGCGGATCACATCTTCGGGAATGCAAGTGTCGGTCACTCGGTTAAAACCCGCGTCCCGCAGGGCCACTTCGTCGTCGGGGGATAGGTCGCGATAGTTCGGCACCGTTCGATACTCGTCGTGCGCGACGAGATTGAACACATCCTCTTCCAGGTTCGCGGCGGTGCACGAGATCGCGTGAACCTTGTCCTGGCGGATCATCTCCGCCAGTGAGACCCCCAGCTCGGCAGTGCTCATCGCACCCGCCATCGCCAGCAACATCTTGCCGCCCCCATCCAAATGACTGCGATACGACTGGGCGGCCGCGACCATTTCACGGGCGTTGAAATGGCGGTAGTGCCGCAGCATAAAGTTGCCGATCGGTCCCAGCTTCGGATCGTGACCGACTTCGGGCACGACATGGGTTGCAGGGTGGTTTTTCATTTCGAGCTCCTCGAGTATTCGCTGGTTCGTGCTTTAGGCGCAGCATGAACGCTGATCCTATCCCGATTTAATTGGCCCGACAACCTTTGCCATGCGAGTTCGCTTAGACCATTGACTGCCGCGTTGACAAAACACAACCCGCGGCGACCCTGGATGCCGAATGCCCACATCGGCCGCGCGCCGTTTTTCGGGCGAATGAATCGATGTTTCGTTCCAAAGCCCCACCCTGTAATGACTTGGGGCGACGACGGCGCACACGATCGAGGGCTTGGCATTCGACTTGCCTTTACCGGGATTATGCCTCGCGAGCCTAGACACTCCGCCCTTGGCGAATCGCGAAGTTCGCGTCGAATCAACCGTTCCTCATATCTGTGAACAACATGCATGCCCGTAATCTCGTCGAATTGGCCGCTCGCCTCGTTTTTGAATCGATCAATCCCCCGACGTCCAGCGAAACGACGCTCGAACTGGTCAAGCAGTATTGGACTGCGTCCAAGTGCCGGCTCGAGTCTTGGCAGCGGGCTTTACGAATCTTTGCCGATGATCTCAAGGAAAACGATCCCTGGCACGACCCCTGGCCAGCCACCGAAGTCGTGGTTCAAGAAATCCTTATCTCGGAACTGCTGACGCGGGTCTGGTCGGCGGTGCTCGTGCAACGCGACCAATCGACAAGGGCCAACGAACTCACCGGCGTGGCGCAAAGCGTTTTCATTTCACACATGGAAGTTTCAAGCCAAGCCCTCCGGTTGCTGATGGCCCAAAGCACCGCGCGGCAATCCGACGTGCAGAAACTCAATGCGCAAAGGCGGCGAATCGAGCGGTGGACCGACCTGCTGCTGGCCAATCTGACCGAGGTAAAGATTGCGGCGCGATTTGCCCACGACCGGGAACGCATGCTCGAGTTTGCGGCCGAACGCCGCGAGCAGACACCCGAAGCGCGGCGGCAGGCCAACCAAATTCTGTTCGCTTCGCTCAGTGCGGATCTCAAGAAGAATACCGGCCGATTGTCAGCCAATCCCGAATTGAATCGGCAAATCGCGGCCGGAGTGACGGCATTCCTGCCTGCGGAACAGTTCGGTTCGATGGGCCTGCCCAATTCAACAAGCCAATTTTGGATCGACCAAACGCTCGATGAAACCGACGTCTACCTACAAGAATTCCGCCGGTTGTGCGAGTCGACAAACAGCTCCCCAACCGATAACCACATTCGCAACCTCTTACGATCGCCCTTCCGCCGCTTGTGACCATTGCCCGCGCCAAGTCTCTTATCTATATTGGTCACTCTAGCAACCCAATTGACCGAGACCCATTTCATGACGATCGACAAATCATTAAAGATCCGCGCCGGCGCCGGGAAACAACGCAGTGTGCTTACGCGAGCGGAACGATTAGCCAAATTAAAA
>JBGTJE010000012.1:0-1514 GCA_041745295.1 Pirellulaceae bacterium
TACACTCGCTCGTGTTCGCCAAACTGAAAATGACTCCCGACCCCGTACTCGCTCGCCGTCATGGCCAACTTGCCGGGCGACGTGCCGTTTCCTACAATCGGGACTTGATTCGAGACTGGTTTGCTCGCCAGAGTGGCGGAATGGCAGACGCGCTGGATTCAAAATCCAGTGTCCGTAAGGACGTGAGGGTTCGACTCCCTCCTCTGGTACTTGTGCACTGATCTGGACGTTTGATTGGGCTTTCGGTCGCCATAAACACTGCAGTCAAGCTGGCTCTGATCGTCCGAGAGAAAGACCACCATGTTAGGTCGCGCTGCCTCAGCATCAGCGGCTAGCGAGCCAATGGCGGACAGTGCGAACAAAAGTGCGAATCCTGATTTCATGATGTACCAGTTTCGATGGTCGCGTGCGCCCAGTCAATTCCCCGCACCCGGCCGGGACTCGTGGCTCACTTTCCGCCAATCCGCCACCGAGAGCTTTCGCCGCTCTTGACCGGTTTCGCGCCGGTGCAAGGATCACAGTTTGTGATACGATAGTGGATCGCTGAAAACCGACGAGCTACATCAATGGGCAAGAAACGGAATGCAAAATGCCCTGCTCTTTGCGGGGCACTTAATCGGAACATCGGGCATAGACTCGCTCCGCGACTCTGCTGGCGCCCTCCGGCGCGAATTTTGCGCCAGCGCAGAGACGATTTGCCTGCCGTCCGGGCCACTTAGCGTTTCCCACGATCGGGCCATAACTTTGTCGAGTAGCCTGAACAGGTCGAAACGTAGGGAGACGCAGCAATGGTAGCTCGGCGTAAAAATCGGTATTCGTCAGATCGGCCGATTGAGTCCCGTCGTCAAGATTTGCTGGGACGGGCGGCGTTTGCAGAAAGGTTGGCCAAGGACATTCGAGCCTGGCATGGTCGCGACTCATTGGTGATCGGGCTTTACGGCACTTGGGGCTGCGGAAAAACCTCCATCAAAAACCTTGTTCTTGCGCGACTAAAACGCTTTCGATCAAAGAATCCTGTCGTTCAATTCAATCCGTGGCAATACTCTGGACGGGATAACATTGCGGCGGCGTTTTTTCGTGAACTTGGAATAGCTCTGCGATTGGAGAGTGAATCCGAAGATGCCCACGACCGGTCGGAAAAGCTTGCTCGCTACGCACGGTGGCTGTCACTTGGTGGGATGGTCACATCAGCAATTGCACGAGCAGTCACTGCAGTCTCCGGAATGGGTAACCCCGATCAACAGGCGATCACCGGCACCGTGGGCGCAGGAATGCAAGCTGCCGGCGACGCCCTAAGGCAAGCAGGCGAGGTGGCAGATGAGGGTAGCGCTACGCTTAAAGCGGAAGCGGATGCACTCGAAAAGAGCCTCTTGGAATTAAAAGAGGCACTGGAAGAATCACTGGCAAGGCTGAAGCGTCCTATCGTGGTCGTTATTGACGACATCGACCGTCTCGCCACCGACGAGATATTGGAAATCTTTCAACTCGTAAAGGTAAACGCGAATTTCCCCAAC
>JBGTJE010000013.1:0-30548 GCA_041745295.1 Pirellulaceae bacterium
CTGCGCGTCTTTCGGCACGTCGATCTTGGTCTCAATAATCCTGTTTGGTAGTTCTAGCAATTCCCGGTGACTGCCGGGGTTCATGACGACGAGATCGCCGGCGTCGATTCCCGATTCGATGCAAACGTTTTTGGAATTTCCGCCGCTGACTTGAACCTCGACGGTTTCATATTTGTCGCCGCGCTTGACGAGGCAAAATCGGCTGTCGAGCGCCGCGTAGATGCATTGCACGGGTAACTGGACGGCGTCTTCGAGGTACATCGTTTGGATTTCAACAGAGCTGTTCATGCCCGGTTTGAGATCTTCGGGCGGATCGATGATTTTCACCATGACTGGAAATTTCTTGATCGACGACGACATGAAGTCACCGGCTTGCGCGTATTGGCTGACGCTGGTCACGACCCCTTTGAGTTTGGACTTACGGAGTGCGTCGACTTTGATCTCGACCGGCATTTGGGGGCGAACCGCGGTGATGCTCTGTTCGTTGATCAGGGCTTTGACCTCCATTTTCGTGGGGTTAGGAATCCTGATTAAGACCTGTCGTTCGCGGACGGTCGCTCCTTCGACCAATACCCATTCGGTCTGCCCGCCGCGGCCCTGTTCTTTGTTGTAGACGACTTGACCGCTGACCCCTTTGGGAGGGAGCACGGTGCAGTTTTTGATTTGAGTCTCAATCTCCGCCAATTCGTCTTTTTCGATTACGAATTTCTCTTCTTCGTTTTTATATTTGACTTCCGCCGACCCGATATCGCTTTCGAGTAGGATGATCTCTTTTTCTTTGGTGACCTCATCCAAAACCTGAAGTTTTTTGTTCGCCAACTCATACGAGTTTTTGGCGCGTTGGACGGCGATGCGGTCCCCTTTGAGCTGTTGGGTCGTGATGAAGTTCTTCTTGTGGAGTTTGGTGCTATGCTCGAGGTACGCTTCGGATTGCTCGGTTTCTTGTTGCGCGTCGTAAATTTCGTTGAGAATGGTCTTCCGCTTTTCGACGTAGATCCCTTCGAGGTATTCCTTTTTGGAAACGATTGCCGCATCCCAAGCTGCTTTGGCTTGGACCACCGAGATTTGCGCGGTGTTCACGGCTAGCTTTTGCTGGTCGAGGTCTTTTTCAAAGGCCTTCGAGTCCAAGCGGACCAACACGCGATCCTTGTCGCGCGGATCCTCCTCGGTATTGATGATCATCGTCCCTTCGGGAATGACTTCGATCACGGCGATTGAGCCGCCCGCCGGGCGGACTTCGCAGCGAATTTCGATGTTCTCGCTGCTTTGGATTTCGCCTTGGTCGAGCACCTTGGCGATGAATACGCCCCGAGTCGCGGGGACGAGAATGGGAGCGTTGCCGCTCGATTCATTCTTCCCCGTGGTCATATACCAAATGCCCGCTCCAACCATCATTACGACGATCACGATAATCGCGAAAAACGTCGTGGATCCGTGCCGTATTCGCAGGCGTTGTGGGAGACGAGGGAGGGATCGCATCATGAGATTTCTACCGATCAAGCACCAGATATACTGACGAAAAAAGGCTTGCCCGTTTCGATTGTCGACGCGGCCAGCCATAACATCGAACCGAATTGGCCGTTCGCCGCCAATCGAAGGAATCCGCGGTATTTTATAGGGATTGGCAACAAAGGCCCAATTTTGTGGGCTTTTTGGCGGCTGCCTCGTACGCAGCGCGGGCAATCTATGCAACGTATCCGTTTCTGTTACCGCTATTAGATATAACCGGGCAGTGACACGCAAGTTTCGGTTCGATTGGCTTTTGCGGCATTGTAACGCCGAACACACTCGCTGGCCTTCACAGGTTCATGGCATTGGCCATTTTGTGCAGCTCCAGACTAAGCTCTTTTTTTCGTCCGCAGATCTTCGCCAAGGGCTGTCCTGCGATTTCGCCGTCGAACAAGCCAACTAAGCTGCCTGCCGGTCCGGTGCGGAGCGTCTGAATCGCGGCCCAGCCCATTCGAGTAGCCAGAATTCGATCGAAGGCTGTGGGATTGCCGCCGCGTTGCACATGTCCCAGGATCGTCGCGCGCAAATCGAATCCGAGTTCCGCGCGGCGCGATTTGAAATACGCAACCAATTCGCTGGAATCCAATTTGCTCCCCTCGGCCACGACCACCAAGGCGTGTGGCTTGCCGCGCGCGTAGGCGCTGGATATCGCTCGGGCCAAATCATCGGGCGAGATTTCGAATTCTGGGATCACCGCGGCTTCGGCCCCGCCGGCGATCGCAGCCATCATCGCCAGATATCCGCAATCTCGCCCCATGACCTCGACCAAAAAAGCGCGGCGATGGGAACTCGCCGTGTTCTTCAAGCGATCGATGGCTTCAATCGCAATATTCAACGCGGTATCCACGCCGAGTGTGATATCGACGCCATATAAGTCGTTATCGATCGTCGAGGCGATGCCGACAACGGCCAATCCGTCTTCGGTCAGTGCCAGCGATCCAGCTTGTGAGCCGTTCCCCCCGATGACCACCAAGCCATCAATCCCGGCTCGATTCAACCGCTCGATTGCCCCGCGGCGCAGATCGCGATCTGAGAATTCAGGGCATCTCGAGCTGCCCAAAACGGTACCGCCATTTTGCAAAATGCCCCCCACATCCCGTGCCGACATCTCGCGCCAATCTCCCTCGAGTAATCCGCGGTAGCCGCGGCGCACCCCAAACACCAACCAGCCTTGTTCGATGCCCGACCGAACCACGGCCCGAATGGCCGCGTTCATTCCGGGCGAGTCGCCGCCGCTGGTCAGTACCGCTATCCGCCTCACAATCGTCTCCTCAATACTTGGACCCTCGCGACCGTTTTCGTTCCGGGTGGCACGCCCTGCGTCTTCGAAGGGCGTGCCACCCGAAAGTCCGCGAAGCAGAGTAGAGACTCCTCGATGTATTCTGACATGCCGGAACTCGATGTCGACAGCCGGGTTGCCTTCGCCACGTCGCATCGGGCGGTGACATCGGTCTGGCCAGGATGGCAGAGGTGCAACTAGACTGATGAGTCCACAAACTGCCACACTTTCGATTGGACACGACATGGCCAAACGATCATCGCATCAAGACAAGATTATCCGCAATTACTATCAAAATCGCGACGCGATCGCCCTGCAGCGGGCCCAAGAACTGGTCACCGAGTTGTACTTAGCCAGCGGCAAGAAACGTGTTCGATTTTGGGAGCAGCTCAAACCGCATCTGACTGCTTTGAGCATCGCGCCGGAAACGATTGAACACCTGGTGCAGAAGGACGATCCCAAATTGGTGGCCGAGCTCTTGAACAAACGAGCTTGAGTTGGTTTCCTGAACTGCGATCGTCCTGCATCCGCTCGAATAGAATTGGTTTGCCTAGAGGCTCGACATGAATACTGAACGACTGAAGGTCTTGCAGTTCATCGTTGGCTCGCTCATGGCGGGCGCGACGGTCTTTGGCGTGATATCGGTCATCGCTGGGGGATTGCCCCAACCTGCCGACATTCGCGCGGATACGTTGTCGGCTATTGGAGTCGTCGTTACCATCGTCTGCGCTGCGATGTCGCTGATGATCACGCGCGCCCAAGACCGGGCCACTGAATACGCGCTCCTTAGCTTGGACAACGAGTCACAAAGCGACGAGCAATTATCCGAGCGGCTGCAGCAGCGGACGATTATCGGCTGTGCCTTGTTGGAGGGCGCCATTTTTTTGAATCTGATTTTGAATGTCGCGAAACGGAATTTGCTTCTGCTGCTACTCGCCGCCGCGCTGCTGGCGTTGATGAGTTTTTATTTCCCGACGGGCGAGCGCGTTCAACGCTGGTTTGCCGCCCGCCGCGAAGGGGTGACAAACCAGAAATCGCTGCGTTAGTCACGTCAGGCGCTCGAAGAAATCAATCGCTAGCGACCGTGTCGCGCCTGCCGATCGCCCCAATATCTCTATTCGAACGCGGACATTGATCCTGCTAGAATCCGCCCCGCGCAAATCGAGCAACGCCGTTTCGGACGATTGCTCCGGCTAATTAATAGGTCGAGATCGTTTAACGGCAAGCCGAAGGCGACTTTTCCGCCGTCGCCTTCGGCTTGCCGTTAAACAAAGTGAAGGACAAAAGCAATGAAGTCACTGTTCGCGACTTGGGTCGGATGGCTCGTGGTTGCCACGTTTTGTGCGGCGCTCTGCGTCGCTCCAAATTTGGCAACTGCGCAGGACGTCATCGAGCCGCCGCCGCTCGTTTGGCGCGGCGACGCCGCGCTGCGGGATGTGTTCTTTCTCAATCACGATCTCGGCTGGGCGGTGGGCGATCAAGGCACGATTTTGCGAACCGAAGACGGAGGACGCTCGTGGAATCTCAGCCCGGTCGACGCCTCCTGCTCGCTCCGTTCGGTGCATTTTGTCGACGAGCAAAACGGCTGGGCGGCCGGCGGCCAAGCAGTGCCGCTGGTCGATCGAACACACGCGGTGCTGTTGAGATCTGGCGACGGAGGCCGAACGTGGCGACCGATCGGTGGAACGCTCTTGCCGGCGATTCGCGAAATGCGAATGGTCAACGCAAACTCCGGCTGGGCCTGGGGTACGCCAACCCAACACTTTCCCTCCGGAATTTTTCTCACCGAAGACGGGGGAAGTAGTTGGTCGGATTTTCCCCAACGCAGTTCCCTTCGTTGGACGGCAGTCGCCGCCGCCCAAGACGGCTTTGTCGTCGCCACGGACCAAGCGGAACTCGGCGTCTACGACGCCGGCCAGTACCGTCCGTCACGTCATCCGACGCTTCAACAGGCGATTCGAAAGCTGTTTTTTTTTGATCGCAAGCACGGCTGGGCCATCGGCGATCGCGAAATATTGAAATCCGACGATTGCGGGCAAACCTGGCAAGGACAGGAAATGCCCGCCGACGTGTGCGACGCCAATCGGTTCGAATTCACGACGGCCGCCCAAGGCGGTGGCAAGCATTGGCTCGCGGGTTCTCCCGGTACGTATGTCTTTTGTCACGACTTGGAATCGAATCAATGGAGCCGCGCGCGAACCCCCATTCGGTCGACAATCAATCGCCTGTTTTTTATCGATCAGAACCACGGCTGGGCCGTCGGCGATTGGGGGCACATTCTCGTCACCCGAGACGGTGGCCAGACTTGGCAAGTCCAGCGCTCCGCGAACAACCGCATTGGCTTGCTCGTCATTTGTCGGTCGGTGGATTCGATTCCGTTCGATGTGCTTGCGCGGTTTAGCGCCGACCAAGGCTATCTGACAGCGGTCATGCTATGCCAAGTCGAATCTGTCTACGGCGACGCCTCGTTGCGGGCCTTGGATGCGGTTCAGCGACAGGGCGTAGCGACGTTGGTCCTGGGAAATCCGCAAAGCGGCGAAGATCAGGTTTCTCGATTCGTCGGTCTGATCCGCCAACTGCAGCCGACTGCGATCGTCATCGCGGATTCCGCTCCCTTGGTTGCTTCAATAAAAATAGGTGCCACGATTCTCGAAACGAAGGCGCTGTCGGGACCCGTCGATCTAGCGGGGACGGTGATGTCGGCAGTGACTCAAGCCGCAAATCCCAATCTGGATCGCGAGTGGATCAGGCAAACGGCATTGCCCCCCTGGCAAACATCTTTTCTTTTTCAAACCCAACCCAAAGGTTCCGAGGCGGCCTGGGGATCCCCTGAGTTTCTCCCCTCATTGGGGCGAAACCTTTTCGATCAACAGCTCGTCAGCCGCGCGTTGTTGTCCCCTCCAGCGGCTCAAGCGACGGGAGTCGAGTTGATTGCCCTGGGCGACCGTTCGGCCGCCGCAACGTCGAATTTGTTCGGCGGGATGACCAAAGGACCTCTCGCCCCGCCGCGACGGCCCGAGCAATCGCCGCGCGGTCACCTCGGGCAAATCAAGTCCATGATCAACAAGGCAGTTACCTTTCACGAATTGACGACGCAGTTCGATTCCAGTCCGGCGTCGTTAACTGTATGGAGACAGCGCGTGGGGCGCATGTTTACCGATGTTTCACCGCAAACCGCCGCGAGTTGGTTGTGGCAACTATCGGAAGGGTACTGGCGGGCGAACCAGCTCGAATTGGCGGCGTTCTCGCGCGCAGCCTTGCTGGAACAATTCGGCGATCATCCGCTCGCTTGGGAAGCCCGATTGTGGCTGGCAACTTATTATTCCAGCATCGAACTTTCGTGGTGCGAATTCATGCAACAGCGGCGATTGGACGAGTCTGCGGCGGTCCGCTCTGATCCGGCAGTGAAAAAGGCTGGCTTGCGATCGTCCCCGGAAAAAATCGAACGTAATGGCGTCACCCATCTAGTCTGGACGGTTGATTCGCCTGAACCAGATCAACCCTCGTCCGACCCGCGGGCGGACATCCGGGGGCAACTGCCCACGTCGAGAACGACGGATTTTGAATCGTTTTACGCCCAGCGAATTGCCATCGCGCAACGGTTGCTGCGCTCCATTCAGGAACGGGATGGCGAGTTAATGGCGGATCCCCAGCTGCGCTTCGCGGACGGCTTGCTCAAGCGCCGGACCGAGGGTCCCCTGGCGGCCGAATCGGCGCTGCGGAAGATTTCAACCCACTCATTGTCGCCTCCGCAGCGACAGGCGATTGCCCGTGAAATCCGACTCAACGGCTCACCATCATGGAGCGAAATGCGCGATGTGGTCGCTTGCGCCCAGACCGCTTCGCAACCCTTTCTCGATGGAGTTCTCGACGATGAAGTTTGGCGCAACGCCGCCGAATCCGACCAGATTATCCGATTATCCCCCGACAAGCTGACCGGGGCGGCGCCAGCGAGCGCAAGCGAACTCGAGGTTCGACGTGCGAGCGATCCCAATTTGGGGCAAACGCAACTAATGCTGGCGCACGACGATCAGTATTTGTACGTCGCCGCCATCTGCCATTGCGCTGCGCCGGCAAGCGGACAAGCGTCTGCCGCGACGGCGAGCAAGCGACAACGAGACCAAATGCTCGATCCCCAAGATCAATTGCACATCGGCATCGACGTCGATCGCGACTGCCGAACGTGTTTCCTATTTACGATCGACGGTCACGGTTCATATGCCGATCAGATTGGAGACGACCGATTGTGGAATCCCACCTGGTATTTGGCTCACGCGCGCACCGAGTTCAACTGGATCGTCGAGGCCGCCATACCGCTCGACCAGCTTGGACCGATGCCCACCGACTCATCCGATTCTGCTTGGGGTATCTCGTTCCGTCGGCAACGGGCCGATCAAACATTGGAACGCTGGTCGCCGGTGCTTTCGACGTCCGACAAACCGCGCCTAACGGCGGAGATGACCAAGCCTGATTTCTTGCCCCCAGACGGCGTAATCCACTTTCGCTAGCGGATCACTCGGGCCGCGTCCCGGTGGTTTTTCGTTTTGCCAGCACCGAGGAAAACGAGCATTGCCAGGGCGATCCGAAATCACTACAAATCCGGTGCCGATTGGCAAGCCCCGGGGGCGTTGGCGACTCGTGCGGCAGACCCGCGCAGCGCCGACGATTGCCGTACTGGACGCATTCGTCCCGGTCGGCTTTACACTTCCAACCTTGCATCCGTCCCGCAATGAGACCGCGAAGTGATGCACCGTCTTTTAACATTCAAGGAGGAATGAACTTGAAGACTCTCATGCAATTGACGCTGTTAGCGGGGCTGATCGTGGCCTTCTGCTGTTCGTCCCAGGCCCAAGACGACCAAGCGACCAGCAACGGCGCGATCGTCGTGTTAGACGTGGCGAAGGTGTTCAAAGCCAATGCTTCGTTTAACCAGCAAATCGAACGAATCCAAAGCGAAGCGGAAGCTTTGAAGACCAAAGTCGAAAAGCAACAAACAGCACTCCGCGCCCGCGCGCAAAACGTCAGCGAAAACTTCAAAGTAAATACGCCAGAGCGCAAGGAGGCCGAGGGCCAACTCGAGCAAGAAATGACGTCGCTGCGAACCTTTGCGCGCCAAGCCGAAGCCGACTTGATGGGTCAAGAAGCCAAAATCTACTACGAGACCTATTTGCAAATGCAAGCAATCGTCGCGGCAGCCGCCCAAGAAAACGGGATCGCATTGGTCTTGCGATTCGACAGCAGCGAACCCGAGCCGGACAATCGCAGTTCGATCGTCGGGATTGTCAATCGAGCGATCGTCTTCCAAAAGGATCGCGATCTGACCGGTTACGTCATCGAAAAAATGAACCCGGGACGAACGGCCACCAATCCTTCGACGCTCCAAAAATAGATTCAAGCTCTCAAGACGAACCTGCGAAGTCGATTGGAAAACCAGTCGACTTTTTTACTGGACTGTTGCCCAGCCTAATTCGCAGCGCATCTCTTGCCCGTCTTTCCCGTTTTGACGATCGGCGAAGGCACGACATCGCGCGCGGGAGCGAAGTCGCTGCGGAATGCCTTTTGCCTTGGAGTGCGCCTGTTATCATGGCGGCTTATGAACGTTCTCGTATTTGAAGACTCGTTGGTCGACAATCTCTATCCGGTAACAACGGGACGGCCGGCGTATGCAATCTCCTGCGGGTCCTTTCGCTTGATCGACTGGCTCGAGCAATTGGGGCGACCCGTTTGCGGCTTGGTACGGCCGCATTTAGTCGCTTTGCAATCGCTCGACTTCCCGGAATTGAGCCGACCGTTGTCCGAGGCGAATCGCTGGACGTTGCTCGTCAACGCGCGCCTCGTTCCTTGCCGCGCGAATTTTCGCGGTCTGCAAACACTCGTTAGGCATGAGTCCCAGTGTGTTTTGCGCGCTGAGTCGGGCATCTGTGCGGCGGTGTTGCCGACCGAGTCGCTCGTGGGGCAGGGGTGTCTGAGTGGACAAACGCTGGTGGATCTGGCGGCGAACATTTCGGTCGCGACCGCCGAAACGCCCGCACTCCAGCTGCCGTTGTTTCACTTCCCCCACGAAATCATCGCCTGGAACGTGCGCTGCTTTGAGGACAACCTGCGGCATCGAATCGAATCGGGCCAGTATCGCGAGGTCGTCAAAGACGTGTTTGTCGGCGAGGGGGCCTCGCTGGGGGACTTCATTGTCACGGACACGAAATCGGGACCAATCGTACTCGATCAGAACGCCCAAATCGGACCGTATTGTTTCCTGCGCGGTCCAGCGTTTCTGGGACCCGGGGCCCGGGTGATTGAGCACGCCGCGATCAAAGACGCCGTTTCGTTGGGTCACACGACCAAGATCGGCGGCGAGGTCGAAGCGTCGGTGATCGAGCCGTACACCAATAAACAGCATCACGGTTTTCTAGGCCACAGCTACTTGGGGAGCTGGATCAATTTGGGCGCTGGAACCTGCAACAGCGATCTGAAAAATACTTATGGCGAAGTGAAATTGGATTTCCGCGGTCAGAAAGTATCCACCGGGATGCAGTTCGTCGGTTGCATTATGGGAGACTACGCCAAAACCGCGATCAATACCGGAATCTTTACCGGAAAGATCATCGGCACGTGCAGCATGGTGTATGGTTTCGTGACGACTAACGTGCCGAGCTTTGTGAATTATGCGCGGTCGTTCGGCCAAGTCACGGAGTTGCCGCCGGCCGTGATGGAGGCAACGCAAAAGCGCATGTTTGCACGGCGCCAAGTTGCCCAACGCCCCTGCGATGTTCAATTGTTGCACGACATGTATCAATTGACTCGCAACGAGCGACAGCTTGCCGAAGAGCCGCTCGTTCTTTGATGTCCGGGGCCAACCCGGCCTGCGGCGGGGTTAACCCGCGCTCGGCGAAGGTCTCCTGACCTCGCCGCTGGCCGACCGAAGGTCTCCGATTGGCGCGCGACGCGGATGCAACAGAGGAGACCTACGGTCGACGGACGTGCGGGGTCGGGAGACCGCACAGCGCGCTTTCTTGGGTGGCACGTCCCTGAGTCTTCGAAGGGCGTGGTGGAGTTCCGGCAAACCGTGCGCGGAGCGCGGCTTAGATTTTTGGCTGGCCGAGGTTATGATAAATCACTCGTCCCACGGAGATTCTTTTGCCGACATGAAAAAACTGAACGACGTCTACCGCGCGGGCCGTGTGGCGATCTCGATTGAATTGTTCCCCCCCAAGACGACGGCCGGCGAACAGGCGCTGTACGAGCACGTCCGCAAGATGATCGAATATGGGCCTGACTTTGTCACCTGCACCTACGGCGCCGGAGGCTCGACGCGCGACAAGACATTGGAGATCGTGCGGCAAGTCAAGACGAAATTTGGCGTGCCGGTAGCGTCGCACTTGACCGTCGTCGGCTCAACCGTCGATCAGTTGCGCGAATACTTGCAGCAAGCGGTCCAAGCCGACGTCGATTACGTCGTGGCCCTCCGCGGCGATCCGCCCCAGGGCGAAACATCGTTTCAAGTCACCGCGGGCGGATTGCGGTACGCGTGCGAACTTGTCGAGTTAATCCATCGTGAGTTCCCCCAGTTTGGCGTGGCGGTCGCGGGGTATCCGGAAAAGCACCAAGAGGCTGCGAGTTTCGACTCCGACCTTGGTTACCTGAAAAACAAAGTCGATGCCGGATCCGATTTGGTGATCACGCAGCTCTTTTTCGACAACCGCGATTTTCTTCGGTTCCGAGATCGTTGCGATGCGATCGGCATTCGCGCGCCAATCGTCCCGGGTATCTTGCCTGTGACGAACCTGAAGCAGATTCGGCGGATCGCGTCGTTGTGCGGCGCCAATATTCCGCAGTCGTTTATCGACCATTTGGCGCGAAGCGACCAACCTGAATGGCAGTTGCAAGCGGGCATCGAATTCGCCCTCACTCAGGTCCACGAACTGATCCGGCAGGGCGTCCCGGGACTACATTTTTACGTTCTCAACCAATCCCAAGCGATGTTGGCAATTCTCGAAGGACTACAGATTCGCTCGCCACGCTCAAGCGGATGATGGGGATCGTACGATAATGGCGTCATTTGCTTTGATGGTCGCCTTTCGCTCTGCTAATGGATATGCATGTGCGGGGCAAAGGACGATATCGCCGATCGTTCGGGAATGGGTCAGCTCGGCGTATGTCGTAGAACGGAATTCGTTCCGTTAGAGGGAAAACTAACGGAATAAATTCCGTTCTACGAAACTGACCTACCGCTAGTCGTTTCTCGTATTTGTCAAAAACGAGCATGCTCCGCTAGAATGTCGGAGCGTGGGGCGCGGCCGCGTCCCAAAATATCAACCGCCCGGCGCAAGCCCACGGTTATTTTGCTATCAACACGAAATCAAAAACCGGACGCAACCGCGTCGCGGCTGATGGAACGCGATTACGGACCTGTTGTCCAACTTTTGAAATTGAGAAAGCAAACAATGCGCAATGCACTTAGATTTTGCGGAATGTGCCTCGGGGCCATCTTCGGCGTTGCGGATAACTCAAGTATCGCGGCAGCGCGTAGTTTTGTGGTGCAAGAGCAAGTAGAAACCAAACCGGCTCAGCCCAAGACCGATATCGCCCCAACCGACGACGCGGCCAAAGCCGCCGCTGCAAAACAGGCCGAACAGAATACCCAAGCCATCGCCGATCAACTCTTGGTCGCGATGGATCACCTGATCCCCGGCGAGTTTCCCAAGGATTCGTCGCTGCCAACTAGCTTGCGACAAGCCGCCTTGCCGTTGCTCAGCGGCGATCTCGCGCAGACGAAAAAGCACTTGGAGGAGCTGATCCAATCCAATCCCACGCTGCCACCGCTGCAATTGCTCTTGGGCGGAATGTACTTTTCGCTCAACCAAAGCGAATCGGGGCGATTGGCCCTGGAACAGGCCGCCGTTGACCATCCCGAGTACCCCGGCGTCTACACGGCGCTGGCTCGCTTGGCAATCAACCAAGGCTGGTGGGCCAGTTCGGCAGCACTCCTTGCGCAGCTACGGCAAACGATCGATGCCGGGACGTGGTCCGAAGACCAAAGAAAACATTTTGAGTCGGAGTACTTGGATGCCATGGCTGATACTGCCATCGGCCAACGCCGTCTCGATCCCGCCCGCGACTATTTGACCCGGCTGCAAACCCTCGTGCCGGACAACGCCAGCGTCTGGTTCCGAATGGCCGATGTGGATTTTCGCCAGTCCAAGATCGACAGCGCCCTGGAAAATCTGGCGAAAGCCTGCAGCTTCGATGCCAATTTGTATCCCCCCGAGCTCGTGCTCTATCAGTGGACGACGCGACGAAACCAAACCGAGGATGCGAAGCGTTGGATCGAGGCGGCGGCCAGCAAGTTTCCCGACGAAAAGTCGGTGCAACTAGAGCACAGCCGTTATTTGCTCGAGCAAGGGAAGCTCGGGGAAGCGGCCGATTGGGTCGCGCGGGCGGAGAAAAACAACGCCAATCGGTCGATCACCCGATTCCTGCGCGGGCAGATCGCATTCATCCGGCGGGCCTACCAAGTTGCCGAAGCCGATTTTCGCGAATTGACCCTGCAAACACCCAATGATTTGGCGGCCCGCAATTTGTTGGCGCTGTGCCTCGCGGAAAGCGACGACAACGCCAAGCAGCAAACCGCGCTCGAAATCGCCAACAGCAATTTTCGCGCCAATCCCAACAGTCCCCAGATGGCTTCGACCTTGGCCTGGATCCTCTACCGGATGGGAAACCTCCAGCAGGCCAAACAGCTCTTCTCCCAAGTCACATCGCTCGCCAATTTTCCTTCCGACACGGCGTTCTACGTTGCCCAATTATTAATCGAAGAGGGTGACGACGAGAACGCCGCGAATCTGTTGAAAGAAAGTCTCAAGGCGCCAGGCCTGTTCTTATATCGCAAACGCGCCGAAGAAGATTTGGCGGCGATCGAAAAACGGCTGGCGGAGAAGAAAGACGACTCGGCGAAGCCTTCCGAATCGAAAGAGGACAAGCGCTGAGCGACGCAATTCGTGGCTCCTCGCCTCCTATCTTCGCAATCCAAATGACCCAGCTCGGCAGTGGTGGTCGGCCGTGTCACTGCGCTCCGATTTCTAACCACAGATGGACACGGATAACCGTAGTTAAAAACATCTGCGTGAATCTGCGTCCATCGGCGGTCAAACGTCTCTCCCCAAACTCAACGCCGGAAGTCGCCTAACGACCCAAGCTCTGCGACCCGGCCCACGGGACGCGGGGAATGCAACCGCGACGCTCACGCCGGGTTCGCTGTAGCGCATGGTTAGGCCACGTCTTTCGTAATAAACTCATATCTCCGCCAGTCTCGGCTTGCGATCATGCTGCAAAGACTTCCGGTCGCTCGCTCCAAACTCTCTAACATTTTGGCGGGCCTGTGTCAAACTCAACGAACCGTTCGGACCGCCGCGCACCTCGTTGGCATCGTGACTGTCCTGACCGTCATCCTCCCAGAAACACACGGGACAAATCTCGTAGCCAGCCCGTCCGCACAAAGTGATATGACCGCAGCAAGGGCAACGATACGTCGGCTGCTTCTCTGTCGGCTTGCTGACATTCTGAAAGGCCATGGCGCGAAGTGGTCTAACGATGGTTTACATGGACCTGCAAAATGCCCGTCCAAGTCCGCATATCATGAACAGGCCGAGGGATGGATTCGGCCACAAGTACATATTGTAGGTCGCTTTGAGTTCGCCGTCGCGCTCAATGGCCTGGGTTGTTATTCGGACGGACCGGTCTGTGCAAAGCGCAAAGTCGAAGTGGAAGTTCAGCCGCGGAGCGGCTGGGTGCACGGCGGTGGAACGAATCAGTGCCGAGGTCGGGGAAACGCAATGAAAGCGATTGGGACGAGTTTCCTTCGCTTGCGCTTCAGGCTTCAATTGCCCCGGGACGAATTTCTGGAATGTGCGATCGCAACATTAAAGCCGGCGCTTCTGGCATTAAATCCACAAAGCGCGGAAAACGGAGACTACGACCGATCGGCGCTCGGAACTGTGGTCGGCGAGAGCGGCTTAGACAACTGCTCGACGGCCAGAGTCTTGATCCGCTGGACCATCGAATACAGGCCGTTGCGCCGGTTGGGACTCAAGTGCTGGGCCAAACCGAGTTGCTGAAAGACGGCGTCTACGTCGGCCGTGACGACCGCGGGCAGAGGACGACCGGAAAATAGACTGAGCAGAATTACGATCAATCCTTTGACGATCAGCGAATCGCTGTCCGCAATGATCGCCAAGTGCCGTTCGCCGTTATGCGTCGCGCGGGCCACCAACCAGACCGTGCTCATGCAGCCGTGCACTCGATTCTCGGCGGTTTGCAGCGCGGGATCGATCGGCGGCAATTGCCGGCCCAAATCGACGATGAACGCGTAGCGCTCATCCCAATCTGGGAAATCCGCAAATTCTTGCAGCAGGTCGGCAATCGGCGGTGGAAAGTTCGTCGTCATGCACTTTAACTATAAATGAAAAACCACCGCGAGTAACTCCCGCGGTGGCTTTCGTTGAACTTGGTGCGCTGCTGTCGTTAGCGATCGAAATGGACACTCAAGCCGCCGGTTTTCAGCGTGAGCCCGTCGCGATCCAAGCTGATTCCGCGACCGGAGCTCGATCCGTACCCGCTGTCGTAGCCGGGATTGTATCCCCGACCAAATCCCGTGCCGCGTTCGTAATTCCATTCACCGGGATAGCCCGGTAGGTTCTGCTGGCGTGGAATCACAATCTGTGGAGCGCTTCGCAGGGACAAATCGCGTTGGATGCCATGGACGGCTTCGTGCATTTGAGCGACATAAGCATCGGCGACATGCGTGTTCCCGAGCCGAGGATCATAACCACGCGCCGCACGATGTTTTGCTTCGGCGACGAGCGATTCCAAGCGACACACTTGTTCGTCGAGTTCCGCAAGGAAGCGGTGCAGTGTTGCTTCGCGCCGCGAAGAACGGGCTAGCGATCGCACGTAATTCGCCTTGCTCCGAATCCGGGCGTTGGTGGCCAACAAGTCGCCATAACGACGCGAGTCGTGAAATCGATATCGCAGTTCATTGTTCAAGTCGCGCGAGGCGCAAACAATCATTTCTGCATGGCTGGAAATACGGGCGTAGATTTCATCGTGATCGGCATGGGCCGCTGAAGCGGACATTGCCGTCGTGGCCAAAACCGCTGCCACCAAAATCGTTCGAATCATATTCATTCGCTTTCCCTTTCGTGATTTGCGATGTGGCCTCTGGGCAACCTTGCGCTCGTGAAGACCTTTCCTTGTCTGCTTGGCCAACGGATTTCAATAAATGCAAGAGGCGTGCCACGTCGCTGATCCCGCCAATTCGCTCAAGGCATGACATCGATTCGATGACGAGCGTGTCCTAGTCGCGACAGCCTCACGAGACGCGCACTTGGCTGTGTCTCAAAACCCCGTTCACGAGTCTTTTCATCAGGCGAAACGCGTTAGCGTCCGGTTCTCGAATCGTTGTTCAAGGCAAAAACAGGAGGTTAGCGCCCGGCGGCCGATGTTTTGAGAATCAGCCTAGCTGGCGATTCGCGACAAGTGCTCGGAATGGGCTGGCGGGGAAACCGAATCGCCCTGAGCTTGAAGTTCATTGGCCAGGTTGCGATAGTCTTCGGCGCCGTGCGACTGGGGCGCGTATTCGAAGATCGACCGGCCAAAGCTTGGCGCTTCTGCCAATCGCACGTTGCGTCGGATGCGCGTTTGAAAACACCGTGCGCCGAGCCAAGCGGAGCGATCGTTTGCGGCGGAGGCAAAAAACTCGTGCACATCGTTGATGACTTCGTTGGCCAGCCGCGTCTGGTTGTCGCACATGCAGAACACCACTCCCGACAAGCGCAATTGCCGATTGAGCCGCTTGCCGACGATTTCGATCGTGTGCAACAACTTGCTCAACCCGTGTAGCGCCAAGAAGTGTGGTTGCATCGGCAGGAGGACTTCACAAACCGTCGTCAGGGCGTTGAGCGTGAGGATTCCGAGCGAGGGGGGGCAGTCCAAGAGAACAAAGTCGAATTCGTTTGCTTCGGCCAGCAATCGTTCGCGCAACAGAGTTTCCCGACCGACTTCTCCCGCAAGCTCCAGTTCCGCAGCGGCCAAGTCGATGTGCGATGGAGTCAGCCATAGCGTTTCTGTCATCTGATAACGGGCTTGGCCGATCGTTGCGTTCTCGGATAGGACGTCGTAGATCGTGGGTTGTCCCTTTTGCGGAACGAGCCCCAAGTGCAAGGAGGCATGCGCTTGCGGATCCAAATCGATCAGCCAAACGCGTTGCCCTGCGTCGGCCAGCGCTGCGCTCAGGTTGACCGCCGAGGTCGTCTTGCCAACGCCACCCTTTTGATTGATCACCGCGATCGATCGCATGGAAACTCCTTTTTCCAAAACAACCGCCGAAGCCTCGAGGGACAATGTTATCGCGCGGCCCAGACGGGTCGCCGATTATAAGGGGACGCTCAATCCGCAGGCCAGGCGAATCGACTGACTGCTAGCCCCGCTTATCCGCTGGGCGGCTTTGATCGATCGGCTGACGGGGCGTTTTGCTCGACAAAGGCCTGGACGACGTCCGCTGGGAGGGCGTAGGAGGCGACGCGAAGGGCGCGGGCAATGTTGATTCCGACCACGCTGCCGTCGGTATCCAATAACGGTCCGCCACATTGTTGCGGGGGGATCGGTGTGTCGTGGACGATCACCGACGCAAAACCGAATCGACGCTTGCTGAACGGTCCGCCACCCCATTGGTCATAGGGTTCAAACACGGGGGCCGCGGCCAATTTGGCTTGGAGGGCGATTGTTTCGCCGCCACGTCGGATAATCAAATCGACCTGTTCGCCAACTTTGTGCTGACGCACTTCGCCCACCAACTGTTCAACGAGCGAAAGTGGACGGTCATTAATCGAAACGATGACGTCCCCTTTTCGGATCCCCGCCCGGCGGGCCGCGCTATTCTCGGTCACTTGCTGGACGACCAAGCCGCCCTGTTTCTGATCGGAACTGCAAGTGGCACCGAGAATTCCGCGCTCGCTGGGTTTGGGATGCCGCAGGTCGAATTTTCGGGCGTCGACTTCGACCAAGCCTAGGCCGAGCGTTTGACCCGCCGCACCGACCGATACCAAAAAACTGCCCGCGGTTGGGCGCCGCTGCGACGACAAGTTCACAGCATCGAGATTGGCGGCCGACAATTGCAACAAAGCCAGATCCAGCTCCTCGTCTTTGGCGACAACTTCGGGTGTCAGTTCTCGGTCATCCCAAAGCCGGCAGGTTAAGGCTGCTTCGTCACCCATCTCGCTAGCTTTGGTCACGACCAGGCCATCGGAGGTAACGATCGTCCCCAGGGCCACGATCCGTTCCCCCAGACGAATTTCCACCACCGACGGGGCGAGCGGCGAGGCCAGCTCCGCCACCGATTGCTTGACGGCCGACGAGCTCCGCTGGATTCCGCTGCGCGATTGTGCGCTGGCGACAGGAGCCACCGCAATCGAGATCAAAAGTGCAACGGTGGCCGCCAAGACAATGCGTTGTTTCATAACCGGATCAACCTCGGATGCCCTGGAGAACGTTTGGGTTCAGTGACAGCGTCACTGACCTTTCGGCCAATATTCCAACTCGATCGAAACGTGAAACGTTTCATGGCCGCGCAAAATCGTCAACTGCACCGAATCCTTCGGCTTGTGGCGACTCATGTGGCCTAGCAGTTCGTCAAACGTCGCTACGGGCTGTTCGTCGAACGCCGAAATCAAATCACCGACTTGAATTCCAGCTCGTGCGGCGGGAGAGTTCGGCTTGACTTGGGCCACGCGCACGCGCTCGTATTCCTCGTCCCGTGTAATCCCCAAGTACGTTCGCGGATTTTGGTCCGACCAATCTTGGCTGGTGACGAATCGATCCCAGCTGGCACGATACACATCGACCGGAACGTGGATATTCATTTCCAGCGAATTGTTCACGCGGCTGTTGATCGCGATGACGTTTCCGTACAAGTCGAACAACGGACCGCCCGAGTCGCCCCCCATGATCGCACAATCGCTGACGATCATTCTCGGCTTATTGACGGAGACCCGACCCAGCCGAACGGCGGGTTGAAGCCCGCGCGAAAACGAAACCGGGTAGCCGACAGCGAGACACCATTGACCGGGCTGGGCGTCGGCCGAACTTCCCATGGGAACAAACGGATATTCCCCGGCTTCCATGATTTTGACCATGCCCGCGTCGACGCCATGGTTGTTACCCAAGGTAATCGCCTTGACGCTCTTGCCGTCAGGAAAGGTAACGGTTACTTGGCGGCCCGGGCGCTGGTTGACATGGGCACACGTGAGAATATAGCCGTCTTGGCTCACCACGACTCCGCTGCCTCCCGAAAGGGCAACGGTTGCAGGGCGAATTTTTTCCAGCAAATTTAGGACATGCTGTTCGAGTAATCGGACGCCTTCCAGGTTCTCCGGCGCGCTCAATAGAAGCCGGTCGGGCAATGGCGTCGCAGTGTGAATTGCGGCCCGATCGTCAGGCGAGCCGGCAAGAGCACCCTCTTGGCTAGCCGAAAACGCCAACTGTCCGCAAGCCGTGACCAGGATGCACGTCAAGATGCGCAGACAAAGCAAGATATTCTCTCCAAGTCCAGCGATTCCTCCGGTCGCTCAAGAATATCATGCGCCGGATACTTCCGCACTTCAAAATTCGTCGGATTCAAGATATTCAATTATTGTCGCCGATCTAGCTCTCCTTTCGCTTTGCCAACAAAAATGTTGGTTTATTTCGTGGCGAAAACGCAACTTGGCCGCGGCGCTGGGCTTACGACGCGGCTCGTACCGAGGGAACCCTCGTTTCTACCGCAATCTAGCGCTGACGATAACGTGTCGCAGATTTCACCTTCGGCCAGCTAAAAATCGGAGGTTGTCAGCGGACGGTCCATTTCCTGCCAGGGGTCATTCGCCGCATCGTCAGGCTTCAACCCGGCCGCGTACTGCATTAGCTCATCCTCCCAGTATCCTTCTATTGCCCAACTTCGTTGGATTGCCGCGGGATTATCGTCAGACCGATGACCGTCCGTTTCGGGTTCCATTGATGTCTCCGCCGATATGGGGTTGGCTGAGGCTTAGTTTGGGGGAAATTGTACTCGACGGTCCCGGCGGATGCCAACAGGCGGTTATAGGCGAATGAGCACGGACCCCGAGACTCGCCGCACAAGTCGGCGCATTTCTAGAACGCTGATCGTCGCCAGAATTTGTTGGACCGGGAATCCCGTTTTTCGGACGATCTCATCGATACTGGTCGGTTCTTGGTCGATCGCCTGCAACACGGTTTGCTCGCGTTCGTTCAAACTCAGTTCGGCTGGATGGTGAATGGTCATTGTGGCATCGATCGTCGTGGGTGTTGCCAGCGGCCCCAGTTCGGCCAATACATCGTCGATATTCTCCACCAGTTTTGCCCCGTCGCGAATGAGTCGGTGACAGCCGCGCGAATTGCGATTGTCGACGCGTCCGGGCAGGGCGAAGACGTCGCGACCTTGTTCCATGGCATGTCGGGCCGAAATCAGTGCACCCGAGCGTTCTGCCGCTTCGATAACCAAGACTCCTAAGGTCAATCCACTGACCAAGCGATTGCGGCGCGGAAACGCGCCGGCCTTGGGTGGCTGCAATGTGGGAAATTCACTGAGCACCGCTCCGTGGGTGACGATTTCATTTGCCAGCGATCGATGATCCGGGGGATACAAATTAAGGATGCCGCTTCCCAAGACGGCGATCGTCCGGCCGCCCGCGGCCAACGCCCCTCGGTGTGCGGCGGCGTCGATACCTCGCGCCAAACCCGAAATGATTGTCATTCCGGCCAACGCCAATCCTTTGGCAAAACGCTCGGCTTGTAAAAGTCCATAAGGGGAAGCGTGGCGTGTGCCGACGATCGCAATCGCCAGATCGTCTTGCGGCAGCAACGGGCCTTGGCAAAAAAGCACTGCGGGCGGATCGAAAATTTCTTTGAGTCGTCTCGGATAGCCGTCGCTGTGGACTTCGAGAATATCGATTCCGAAATCGGAACAGCGTTGCAGTTCGTCATCGACGTCGACTTCCTGGGTGGCCAAGGCGACCGCGCGCGCCAGTTTTGCCCCGATCCCGGGTAAAGCGTTCAAATCGGCCGGCGCAGCTCGGAGCACTTGCTCGGGACCGCCGAATGCAGCGACCAATTGGGCGTAGGTCCGCGGCCCGATTCCGGGGACCAAACTCAAGCGGACGGCTGCCAGGACCAACGGTTGGTGGGTATTTGCCGGGGTTTTGCTCGGGGCACTCATACCGGTTTCTCGCTGGGTTGAGGGTTGTCGCGCAAGGCAGCGATTGCCAGGGCCGGGGAGACATCGGCAACGAGTTCGACTTGTCCCAAGCGCTTGGGAAGCACGAGCCGCAATTGTCCAACACGATTTTTTTTATCGAGCATCATCGCACTCACCATCCCAAGATGGTTGTTGACCGGAACTTCGGTGGGCAGTCCCAAACGGGTTAACAACGCTTGTTGTGCCTCACAAAAACGATCATCGACCAGACCGATTCGTCGAGCGAGCCGGGCAGCGCAGGTCATCCCGATGGAAACTGCTTCGCCGTGTGAGAGTCGACCATATCCCAGCACCGTCTCGAGCGCATGGGCAAATGTATGGCCATAATTGAGTATGGCGCGAACCCCGGTTTGTTCGCTTGGATCGGATTCCACGATGGCGAGCTTGATTTGGCAACAAGCGGAAACGATCTCGAACAATGTGGCCGAATCGCGGGCATTGATTTGGTCGACGGATTGTTCGACCCGTTTAAAGAACGGCTCGCCTTGGATCACGGCATATTTGACGACTTCGGCCAGACCCGAGCGAAAATCCCGCTCGCCTAGCGTCGCGAGCACGGCGGGATCAATGACCACGCGCGCCGGTTGCCAAAACGCGCCGACGAGATTTTTGGCGGACTCCAAGTTGACGCCGACCTTGCCGCCGATGCTGCTGTCGACTTGGGCCATGAGCGACGTCGGCAGCCCCATCCAAGTCAGACCGCGGGCGTAGGTCGCCGCGGCAAAGCCGGCCAAATCTCCAATTACTCCGCCGCCAAGCGCGACGACGACGGCGTCCCGATGCAGTTGGAATTGGACAAAGCGTCGCCAAAGATCGTTGAGCTGAGCCAGCGATTTCGTCGATTCGCCTGCGGGAAGCACGATCGATTCGACCCGCCCGGCCATGGCTTCCAATTGCGCGGTGACTGACTCGCCGTAGATGGGAAAGACGTTGGAGTCCGAGATCAGTACCGCCGTTTTCTGGTCCAGCTCGCCCCGGACGATCTCGTCGAAGCGCTGCAAGTTTCCGGACCCCACGTCGATGTCAGACCGTTGCGACGTGCCAACCCGGATTTCAAAATGCGATTGTTGTGTCACGATAAACCGCCGGAGGAATGGACGGGCCTCTTGATTGTCGAACCGGACTGGGCGGAAACAAGTCCCGATGGTCGAATGTCCTCCCTTGGCATAGACCGTTGCCGCAGAAACCCTTAACAACTTGTGTCATTCCGGGCTGAGTCTTGGGATACGATTTCATGGCCTCTTTCACCTTGATTCTCGGAACCCGCAACGCCAAGAAGCAAAAGGAATTGGTTCAGCTGTTGGCGCCCCATGGGTTTACGCTATTGACTTTGGCCGATTTTCCCAACTCGCTCGACGTGGATGAATCCGGCCAAACGTTTGCAGAAAATGCTACGCTGAAAGCGGTCATGCAAGCAAAACAGCTTCGGCACTGGGTGCTCGGCGAGGATAGTGGATTGTCCGTGGACGCGTTATCCGGCGCGCCGGGCGTCTTTTCGTCGCGATTTGCCGGGCTCCAAGCCAACGACGAACAGAACAATGAATTGTTGCTCCAGCGTCTGGCAGGTGTGCCGCTGGATCAACGCACGGCCCATTACACCTGCCATGTCACGATCGCGGATCCGACGGGCGTGGTTCGCTTGGATTGCGAGGACCATTGCGCTGGTCGGATTCGCTTTGAGCGCGCAGGGCACGGCGGGTTTGGATACGATCCATTATTCGAGATTCCCGAATACCATTTGACGTTCGGCGAATTGGGGGACGCGGTCAAATCGGTATTGAGCCATCGCGCCCGCGCCCTGCGCAGCGCGATCCCCGCACTCGTCCGTCTCTCCCGGTGCGATCGTTAAAGTCGCCGGGATGCGCAGGGCCCTAGCTGAATTTGGCACCCTCGCACCAATTCCCCACAGACGGCGCAGATCGTCACAAGAAATTCGGAGCGTGGGGAATAATCAGCATTTCTTGTTGGGCTTCGAATACTTGTGCGGCACCCGCCGAAACTAGGTCGTACGTTGAATTTTCCCATCGGCGTAATCTGCATTTGTTCGAGCGAAGTGGTCGCGCGGCTAATTTCCTTGACTAACAACTGTGAAGTGACATGCCGCATCCCGGTCTTAAGCCCGTTCTGCCCATAGTTCTCGCACTAGTCGCTGCCTGTCCGGCCCGCGCGGACATCGTCGTGAATTCGATCGCAGCCTCGGTGAGCGCCTCGATCGATCCCGGACCGCCGCTCACGGACAGCTCGACGTTTGATTCCGACTCCATTTCCCAGACGTACATCGGAACCAGCAATAATTTCACGACTTTGAGCGAGAGCCCTGTTTGGAATGGGCTGGCGTTGACATGGTCAGGAAATGCGCTCATCACCGAAGCCAAGACGGTTTCGGCGGGGCCTGGCCGTACGCACCGCGGTCTGTCCTCATTGACTTTTGATTTTGACACGACCACGAATACCAACTTCTCGCTCGGCGGAATGTATGGATTTGTCAATGATTCCGCCACGCAGCCGGATTCCATAAGCTGGAGCCTCGTCGGACCCTCGACGAATCTTTCGCAAATCGCTCTCGCCAGCGGCGGTAGCAATCAAGTTTTCTTTGGCTCCGGGCAACTGGGCGTCGGCACTTACACGTTCACGATTACGGCTCGGCTCGACGAAAGGATCAACAACGCGTCGACTCGATCGGCGAATTGGAACCTGACGTCATTTTACCTCGAACCGCTGACGGCAACTCCTGAGGCCAATCTTGTACTGGCCGTATCGTTTGTTTTTGGATTGGCACTTCTCGTCTACGTGCGACACCGCAAGCGGCGATTGCAACCCGCCTTTGCAACGATCGCGGAACGAAATCCCGTGCAGAACGCGTCGGGCCGCATGCGTCGACAATACTTCGTGAGCAAGTCTTACCGAACCACTTCACGCAAATTCGACCGCGACGAACTCGCCGCGTGAAAGCCGCCCCAAGTCGCTCAGCAGGCATTCGATCCAAAGTGTGACATTCACATTCGCCGCGATCTCTTGATAGGCGTCTAAACACCGTTCCAGGCAGCGGCTGATCGCCAGTTCATTTCCGGCAACTTGCCGGGTTGCCTGATCGACAGCGGCTCGAAGCACGGGTTCATTGGCGATTTTCACGCCAGCGATTTGCCAGAGCACATGGCGATAAAACTCGAGTGCGATGTCGCAAATCAATCGCAATCGATCGCGCTTGACAGCCGCATCTGTGCCGGAGGAATCGACGATGGTCGCAATGGATTTGGCGAACTGCTGGCGACCCGGATCCAAGGTCGCCAACTGCTCGAGCCAGACGGCTCGAAATTGCACGATTTGTTCGTCTTTCATCAGCAACGCTTGCTGGACGCTGCCGCCGGAGAGGAGCGCCATCTGTCGCGCTTGGTCCGCGCTCTCGGCTAATTGCTTGTTTACCAAGATGGTCGCGATTTCCACGCTGGTCAACGGCGAAAAGGGGATCCATTGGCAGCGCGAACGGATCGTGGGGAGCTGCTTTTGCGGACTCGTCCCGATCAAAATGAGGACCGACTTCGGCGGCGGCTCCTCCAGCGTTTTCAGGAGGCAGTTGGCTCCCTCTTGATTCAAGTAATCCGCATCGTCGATCAAGGCGATTTTGCGACCGCCGCGGAATGGCTTGAGTCCCAAATCGAAGACCAAACCTTCCTGCATGCGGCGATCCTCCGGCCCGATGAACTTTTCGACGGGGATTTGGTTTTTGTCCGCGGGCCGCTCGACCACGATCAAGTCGGGATGCGTTTGAGCCGTTACTTGAATGCACCCCAGACATGTGCCGCAGGGCTCGAGCGCCGTCGGCGCGATGGCTTCGCAGAGTAGCGCCTGGGCCAATTTGCGCGCGAAAGTACGCTTGCCGATCCCCGCGGGACCGCAAAACAAGAATGAGCTCGCCAGCCGGCCTTGACCGACCGCGGTTCGAAATCGCTCGAGGACCGCTCGATGACCGATGATTTCTGTCCAGCTCATCCAGGGGAACTCGACTGAGTGGTGCGAGTGGTTAAAAGCCGCTGCGTGTGCTCGCGAATTTCAACAGCAATTTCCTCGACCGAGCGGGTCGCGTCGATCAACGTGCAGCGAGCCGCGGCACGGCGCCCTTCGGCCATAAACCCTTTCCGCACTCGCTCCAAATACGGCAGCCCGCGCGATTCCATCCGATCGAGACCGCGGGAAATCCGCGACAAAGCGACGGCTGGCGGCAAGTCGAGCACAAACGTATGGCACGCTTCGAGACCACCAGTGGCGAGTTGCCCAACGGCCCGAATCTCGTCGAGCGGCACATCGCCGGCGTGCCCTTGATAGACCAACGTCGACATTTGAAAGCGATCGCAGATTACAACGTTACCCGCGGCGAGTGCCGGGCGGATGGTCTCTTGAACCAACTGACAGCGGGCCACCATGAAAAGGAGCATTTCGCTCCGCGGGTCGATGGCGATCGCCGATCGTTGCAAAACCAATTCGCGAATCTGATCGCCGAGCGCCGTGCTGCCGGGGTCTCGGCAGGTCACGACGGAGAGGCCCGAATCGTGCATCCACCGGGCCAATCGCTCCAATTGCGTGGATTTGCCGGCGCCGTCGACACCATCCAATACAAGAAACATATCGTGCTGATCCCACAAGGATTTGAGTGCGGCCTGCCTAACTGGCGACGCGAAATCCGACTTGCATTCTAGCAGCCTGAACACTTTTCGTTTGCCGTGCGTACTGAATCGACGGATGCACGTACTTCGCCCGGACGGAGCTCTTGCGTACTGGATTCGAATCCGCGGCATCTGACGCTTTCGGCCCAGGAAGAATGCCTTATCCAATCGATACAACCGGACTGAATATCATGATTCGTGCTGGGTCGGGGTGAAAAAACTGATTGCCAGCAGCCGATTTTGACCTACCTTTAGGCGACGAATTGCACCCAGTGTTATTCCGCGCCCTTGGCGTTTGAAAACTGCGTATTGGATATTCTCGGTTCGGAGTCGAACATGTTGAAGCTGAAATCGTTTGTCGTCACCTCGATCCTCGCGGCGATGTTCGCGATCTCCACTGTGTCCACGGCTCAAGCCGGGCCTCTGCTCGACTGGTTGTTGGGAAAACATCACAAGGGTGGTTGCGGCTCGTGCCTGGCTCCCGCGCAAGCGTGCCCGCAGCCGGCCCTTTGTCAAACGAGTTGCACGCAAACGTGCCAGCGCGTCGTCGTGAATTACGTACCCTGCACCGCCTATCGCACCAACTGGGAACAGGTCCCCGTCACGCAATACCGCCAAACGTCGTCGACCGATCCTTGCACGGGCTGCACCGTTACGTGCATGAAACCGTGTACCAGTTACACCTGGCAAATGAAGCGCGTGCCGTATACCACGTACCGTCCGGTTTACCGCACGGAAACCTATAGTGTGCCGATTACCTATACGGCGATGGCTCCCTCGGCGTGCAATTCGTGCGCGACCGGTCCTTCGTATCCGACGGCCGGCGTATCGCAATCTGGCTGTTCGACATGCGGGCCGACGTATGCAAACCCCATGATCACCGGCATGCCGTCAGCGCTGCCCCCCGCGACTCTGTCGACGAGCGGAAGTTACACAATGACGCCGCAGACAATCGAAACGGCTCCGTATTATCAATCGGCACCTGCCGCAACCTCGCCCTACATTCAAGACAACGCGACAGCAGTCCCGGCCGACCAGGTCCCCGCGTTAGGCAAGCCGATCATCATCGATCGTCGTGAAATCACTCCGGATAGTTCATCGTTCCAAGCCCCCGCTTTGACACCGTCCAATACCAATACGGGCCTGCAAGGCGTGCGTCCGATTCGCGATCCGAATCCGGGCTTGCGGTGGGATAATCGAGCCCCGGCACCCAATTTGGAAGACCAAACGGCCGCGGCCCCGACGCGGCAGCGCTGGGATTATTCCCCCGTTCGATTGGCCAGCCACACGCAAGTCGTCCCGGTCGAGCCGGCTCAAGCCGGAGGCCGAGTCGTTCGCGGCAATTTGCAAATCGAATCGCGAAAGTCGGCAGTCGAACAGGTCAATTCGGCCTGGAAGAACCTCGACTAAGTCCCGTTCCGGTTCCCTCGCCCCCGCCGCGGGGGCATTACCGAAAAATGATTTCCAAACACTGGCAGAGCCAGTGGCACACGGAAATTCGCTTCTGTCTTGTGTACCACGGGCTATGCCGTGCTGTTCTTGGACCAAGCACCGCGAGGGAGCGAGAAGGCCGAATGCTGGCGACAGAGTGCGCTTGCCGCTGACCCGTTTCTCGATTTGAGCTAAAGTCTCGCCGGCTCCGCACTCCGCTCAAAACGATCTCGCACGAGGCCGCGTTGGAAACGTCGCTGCATCAACAATTGAAGGACCTCTACTCGACTCCTGCGTCGGTTCAAGAAGATTGGGTCGGGGACTATCGCATCGACGTTCGCCGCGGGCGGCGGATGATCGAAATTCAAACTAGTTCGTTGGGAGCGATTCGCGACAAGATTCGCGCCCTATTGGTGCGTCACCCGGTGACTGTCGTGAAACCGATCATCGCCCGTAAATTGCTGTTAGTGAAAGAGCGGGCCGACGGGCCGGTTCGCGAGCGGCGTTGGAGTCCCAAGCGGTGCGGGTGGCTCGATTTTTTCGAGGACCTGACTCATTTCACGACCGTGTTTCCGCATCCCAATTTGACTCTCGACATCCCGCTGATCGAGATCGAGGAAACGCGTTTCCCGCGCAAAGCGCGGCGGTTTTGGCATCGCGCGTATCGGATTGAGGATCAGCATTTACTGCAAGTCCTCGACCATCGCGTCGTGCGAACCGCCGACGACTTGCTGCACCTGCTAAACGTTCGCTTACCCGATTCGTTCGATACGAAAACTCTGGCCGAGACATTGTCGACGCGCCGCTGGATGGCGCAAAAGGTCGCCTATTGCTTGCGGGAAACGGGCGGCATTGCGATCGAGGGGAAGCGCGGCAATGCGATACTCTATCGCCTCGCGAACTGCGTCTCAGAGTCCAAGCCGATTCGCAAGTCGGGCGGCCGGAAAGGGCGCAAGGAAAAAGGCGGCCATCGAGCCGCCTAAGCTTTGCCCAAAAACAGCACTGGCAGAGCCAGTGGCAAACAAGACAGAAGCGAATTTCCGTGTGCCACTGGCTCTGCCAGTGTTTCGAAATTACTTTTTAGGCAAAGCCGGCCGCCTAGCCGAGACAGTGCTAGGCGTTGGCTCGCGTGCGCGACTCGCGCAACCCCCGCGACAAGATATCCCTCAACAACGGCGAGTAGTCTTCGTACTTCGATTGATCAGGTGCCCCGTTGGCGTACTGATAGATCGCGTCCCGCGGTTTCTTGCCCAACGACAGGAGCGTTGAGTTCACCGTTTGAAAGTCCTTTTCGCGAATGACCATACCCGATCGTCCGCCCGGCAGCGGGGCGCGAGCAAACACTTTGCTGGCAACCGCGAGAAACTTGACCGGAGAATCGAGCATCTGCAATGTCAACAGCCGATGGGTGAGACGCACGCGCTCGTCGCTACGATCGTCAATGTCCCGATCGCCGATGATGCTCAGGCCTTCTTCCAATGGGCAGGCATTAAAGTCATTTCCGCCGTGGATCACCCAGCCGCTTTCGGCATCAGCGACGACCAAATTGACACCCGCGTACTGATCGGATTGAAGCTCTTCCAAAGCCAAATCGACGGCTTGGCGAGCCGACCCACAGCGCAACATGTTCCGACACAACGCGCCGCGCGAGCGTGCCACCGCGGGGACCGTAAATTTTTTGCGCGGAATAGCGGCCGCAAACATGCCGTTTTGATTTACGCCAAGTCGAGTTCCTCCCGTCTTGGAGTCCACGCTGGCCAAAATCCTGGGCTTTCCGGATTGAATCGAAGGCGCTGCAATCGCCTGCGCAAACGACTCCTCGCGATTGCAGGCAACCAAGATGGGGGCGTCCGGAACCAGATGATAAACGATCGCCACAAGGCTCATGGGAAATGGTTCCTCGTCAATGAAAGATGGATAATCCGACTCGGAAAGACAACAATTTACCGGAAATAAAACGCTTAACCACCCTATTTTGGGGGTGCTGATCCCTTTTTTTTGGATTTGGCAAAAAACCCTGCCAACAGGGGTGTATTCTGCAAAACACGGCGAACGTCGATCGGGTTGGAATGCTGGAAACGAGCAACTCTTTAGAAACCCAATGCAATGTGCGGGATGCATGGAGCCGATCGGGCATCGTTTCGACGAGAAATGTTTATTGACGTCGTGCCAACAAACCACGAAACTGTCCGAATTCCCAATTCGCGGTCTTCGATCAGCAGCGTCGACCGCCAAGCCCAGAAAGCCCGCATGGCAATTCTATCCTCGTTCCCGCGGTTGATGGTCCAGAATAAGGATTTGGTACGAACGATTCGTGGGGTGAAGATTTCCGCGACGGGTTCATTCCCGGCCGAGAATCGCGTGCGCAACGAGGATTTGCGCGAGCTGGGTTGTGACGCGGACTGGATCGTGCAACGCACTGGGATTCTTGCCCGGCACCACGTTTTTCCAGGCCAAGCCACGAGTGATCTGGCGATCCCGGCAGCCAAACGCTGTCTCGACGACGCCGGAGTCTCTGCGCACGAAGTCGATTTGATCATCGTCGCGACGATGACGCCCGATCACTACACACCATCGTCGTCTGCCTTGGTTCAAGCGGCGTTGGGTTGTAGCTGCCCGGCGTTCGACGTGAACGCAGCCTGCTCGGGCTTCATGTATGCGTTGATCATCGGCAGTCAATTTGTAAAAACCGGTTGTGCGCGCAAAGTTTTGGTGATCGGGGCGGACGTCATGTCGATGGTCGTCGATCCGCTCGATAAGAAAACCTATCCGTTATTTGGCGATGGCGCGGGCGCCGCGTTGTTGACGCCGGACGAAGATGCCGTTGGCGACGAAGGCTGTGGAATTCTCGCCTACCGTTTGGCGTCCGAAGGCGCCTTGTCCAATCTGTTGGTAGTTCCCGCAGGCGGCTCGCGAAAACCGATCTGCCAAGAAGTCGTCGATCGGCGCGAGCATTATTTGAAGATGGAAGGCCCGGCGGTGTTCAAATGGGCCGTCCGACTCATCCCCGAGGTTGCGAACGAACTGCTCACCCAAGCCCATCTAACGCTCGATGACATCGATCTGTTCATTGTGCATCAAGCTAATCGGCGGATTCTCGATTCGGCCATTGAGCATTTGGGAGTGCCTCCCGAAAAGCTTTTCATGAATCTGGACGAATATGGCAACACGTCGGCCGCCAGCATTCCGATTTCGCTCGATGAAGCGCTGCGGGCAGGGCGAATCGTCAAGGGAAATCGCGTAGTACTTTGCGGTTTCGGCGCCGGACTTTCGTGGGGCGCTTGCATCTATCAATTCTAGTCCAGCGGGAATTCATCTTGCATGGCTTGGTCGCGATAGATTGGCAGGAAGCGATAGTAGACCTCCAGCGTCATCACCGACATCGCGGTGCAATAAATCCTTCCTCCGGCCGCCGGCCCAGGATCGGTTCCAGCATCGAACATCCAACTCCCTTTGGTTGCTCCCTCCTCGCGCGATTGAGTTTGAACCAAGTGGTTGCTCAGTTCCGTATTCCACTTGGTCCACTCCGGACCCCCATACTGCCGCAGGACTTGGGCGGCGTAATAGTTGAAGTACATGTTGGTTACCGGCTTGGGATCACTTGATTCGCCGATTTGAGGTCCTGTTCGGGCAAGGTATTTGACGCCACGCTCCAACGCGGGATGATCGTGCTTCCAGCCCATGTACATCCGACAGAGCAGTCCTACCGCCGTCATGTTGGCGGATGGATCTTGATTGCCGGGGCGGTAACTGTATCGCGCGCCGCTGTCGAACTTGCCTACGCTGTCCAAAAACATAGCGGATCTTTTGGTGACGACCTTGGGAACGTCGAGGTCGCTCATCAGTCCGCTCTTGATCGCCATGATCATCCAGCCGGAGACGGAAAGATCGCCAGGTTCTTGGACGCTATAGCGCCAGCCACCGCGGCTATTTTGTGCGTCGGCGATGAACGTCAAGGCGGCTTGAGCCGGATCGTGCAGCGCCGGATCCTTAGTCAGTCCGTAGGCCTCGGCCAACGCGATGGTCGCCAAGCCGTGCGAATACATTCCGGCTTGGCGGTTCGGGTCGACCAAGCTTCCGTTAACCTCATTGACGCGGCGTTGGTTATTGACCAAATAGTTGATCGCCCGACCGACTTGTTCCTTGTAAGCCCCTTCCAGGTGGGTTTGGCCGTTGCCGAGAAACGCCATTAAGCACAGGGCCGTCGCGGCGATGGGACAATCGGCATATTGGCCCGGGTCAGGGGAGCTTCGATCGCCGGGTCCGATCTGGTGATTGAAGTTCCATCTGCCATCTTCGAGTTGGTGCGCCGCCAACCATTGAAGTCCCAGCGCGACGCACTCTTCCGTCGCGCCCGTGGCGCCGG
>JBGTJE010000014.1:0-38274 GCA_041745295.1 Pirellulaceae bacterium
GCCGCCGCCTCCACCGCCGCGATCGGTCTTCGGTCGCGCTTCGTTGACGACGACGCTTCGACCACCGATTTCACTTTGGTTTAGCTTTTCGATCGCCTGTTGGGCCTGGGCCGAGTTGGGCATCTCCACAAAGGCAAACCCGCGCGATCGACCGGTTTCGCGGTCGATAATAATATTCACTTGGCTGACTTGTCCGAACGCCTCGAATGCCTGCCGAATATCCTGATCGGTTGCCGAAAAAGAAAGATTGCCCACGTAGATGTTAGTCACTTCAAAATCCCCTAACGCATAAACAGAAAATCAACTACCAGCTCATTTGTCTCGTCATGCGCAAGGAAAATTCCACCGCCGATGCTACAAACTCCTGGCCGTGGGCGATATTATCCGCACGTAGAATCGTCAAGTCAATCGCGTATTTGGGCTTGGGAAGCCTTTTTTCTCGCGGGTTGAAGCGTCGACAAAAAGCGGGTCCAACTACGCCAGTTTGGCCAATCCCGCGAACAGTGAGCGGACGGTGGCAAGTTTTGCCTGCAAATTCCGACCGACCGGTTCGTTTAGCCGAAACGCGTATTGTTCCCAGACCGTACTCCAATCCTCAAACGGATTGGCTCGGCCATATGGCCGCGCAAATTCCGCAGTCTTCAAGTACCACCAGCGGCCGTCCGTCGAACGGTTGTAGAGCGCCCCGTTAGCAGGCTGAGACGAGGTCCAGCCGCTGAGTTTGAGGAACGACGTCCAGACCCCCGACAATCCGGAAACGACAGCGCCGATTTCGTTGGTCGAGTCCCAGTTGTGGCCCAGCTCGTGGACCATCGTGCTGATAAGGTACTCGCAATAGCTCGGATCATATTCATTCCAATCCCGCACTTCGATGACCCGCGTGTAGGTTGATCGGCCGTTCACGGTCCGCGTTTGCAAGCGATTGATCGAGAGCGATCCCCCGGTAAGTGCTGAATATTTGACGAGCTTGATTCCCGTCGGATCGAGCGAATCTCGCAGCAAGACATTGTTATTTGTCAGTTCGTAGAGCCGCTGAAAACCTTGGTCCAATACTTCGATCTCGGCCGGCGTCCAATTCACATTCCCTCGAAAAAAGATCAGTTTGGCGTCTACCGTAGACCAATCGGCGATGACGTCCGCACCCTCCATTAGGAACCGATCGCGACCCCGGTCTCCACACAACCAATCGCCGACGGAGGCCGCGCCGCCGTATAGACTATCGTCGCCCTCTCCGCCGAACAGTTTGTCGGCGTCACGTTCGCCCATCAGTCGATCGTTGCCGGCGTCGCCGCGTAGATTATCGTTACCTTGGCCGCCGCGAATCAAGTCTGCGTCCGCGCCACCGATTAGCACGTCAGCTCCATCCAATCCAAACATCTCATCCGATCCGTCCCCGCCCCAAATCCAATCGTTTCCAGCGGATCCGATAAGACGATCCGCCCCCGATTCGCCGCGGATTTTGTCGTCCCCAGCGCCGCCGTCGAGGATGTCATTGTGATCGCCCCCGTAGAGTATGTCGTTTCCAAGTTCGCCGTTGAGCGTATCGATTCCCTCGTCGCCCGAGAGCACGTCGTCGTGATCGCCGCCGTACATGAGATCATCCCCAGCGTAACCGCGAATCGTGTCCAGACCCGATTCGCCGCGCATCGTGTCGTTGCCGGCATGGCCATGGAGGCTGTCATGACCCGTCCCGCCGAACAATACGTCATTTCCGTCGTCGCCAAATAAATGATCCGACCCAGAACCGCCCGAGATCCAATCATTGCCTAAGCCGCCGTAGATCAAATCGGATCCGCCGCGTCCATCGATCTCGTCATGACCTGCATCGCCGACCAGCCGATCGACGCCGTAGCCTCCGAACAATTGATCGTTTCCGTCTCCTCCGACCGCATTGGATGGAACGAGCGTCCGATTGAGAAACAAATCGTCACCCGCGTAACCCAGGAAATCGACCCGTTGAACAAGGGCCAAAGGGAATCGTTCGATTTCCGTCAAGTTGAGGGAAATGTGCAGCGTGGAGCGATCGACGTCATCGACAAAGGCTTGATCGGCGGAGGACGACCCCCAAATACTGACGACGCCGGACGTCGGATCGAGTTTGATATTGGCTGAAAGCAAGCATCGTTGCTCCAACGACTCCACCGCCAGCACCGGCGTTGAATCCTTCGATTGGCGCGCAACGAAAATGAAATAGCGCAAGCAAGAAAACATGATGACCTCCGCCCGTTAAAGAATTCTGGCAGCCGAGCGTCTTAGAACGCCCGCGCTCCTGTGTCCTGTCTCGGCAAAATTCGCAACAACAACGTGAGTTGGAGACGGGGGCGGGCTTGAGGAGGGATAAATCGTGTGATGTTACGGCTGGCCCAGGAAGTGGTCGCCGAAAATCGAATTTGCCATTTCCAAGTCTATTTGCGAATCGATTCCCGAGTCAACTCATGTCTCGTGATGGGACGATTCGCGAGTCACAATTTCTCTTCGGCAACTCGCGGTGAGTTCCTAAAGTCCAATCGACGACAAGAATCCTACGCTATCACCGAAAAGCCGAACGGATTGAGGGTCTTGGACCGAAAGTGCTTTCGTCTACACCCTCGGTTTCTTCGGGCCAATCGATCACACTTGAACAAACCGAAGTCCCCTACCTATCATTAACGTGGAAACGTTGCCCGAACCGACAGCGCTCGATCGACGGGCATTTGTCGACGGGTGCCGGCTGACGATGCCGGCGTGGCGCTGCTGTGATAGGATGAAGGCACTGGCGGCCGGGGCGACGCCATTGCACGAGATATGTGGAACCATCGATGAAATGTCAAAACTGTGAAAAGCCGGCGACGTTCCACATTACCGATTTAACCGGTGATGAGATCATCTCGTTGCACCTGTGCCCGAACTGCGCCAAGGAACACCTGCATCCGGGTGAGTCGAGCGGGTCGGCGGCGCCGACCTTGGCTAACGTGCTCAAGCAACAACTCAATATCACGCAGACCGCCGAAGAACTCGCCAAACTCGACAAAAAAACCTGCCCGGTGTGCGGCATTTCGTTTTACGAGTTTCGGCAAGTCGGCCGATTGGGCTGCCCCCACGACTACAGCGTGTTCGAAGACGAGTTGGAGCCGTTGCTGCTGAATGTCCACGGCAACACGCAGCACATCGGCAAGACGCCCAAGCGAACGCCGGTCGACCAGCATAAGCAAACCGAATTGATTCGAATGCGCCGCGAAATGCGCGACGCGATCGAAGCCGAAGATTACGAGCGTGCGTCCTCACTGCGCGACAAGATTCGCCACATGGAAAAGGACGAAACGCCGTGATTTTTTTAGATGACCTGGCGAATCGTTGTCCCGAATGGCTGCGCGGTAGCGGCCCCGAATCCGACATCGTCATGAGCAGTCGCATTCGCTTGGCGCGGAACCTCGCGGATTTTCCCTTCATTCGCCGCTGCACCGATATCGATCGGGCCAACATCGAATCGACGATTCGCGAACGCTTGAGCCACGAATCGAAATTCAACGGTGCGACGTTCGTCAATATTGCTGACCTTGAACCGATCGACCGGCAGTTCCTGGTCGAGCGCCAATTGATCAGCCGCGAGCACGCTGAAGGGGACGGGGCCCGCACGGTCACGGTCGACCCCAAAGACAGCTACAGCGTGATGATCAACGAGGAAGATCATTTGCGCATCCAGGTTATGAAAAGCGGTTTTGACTTGGACAACGCCTGGGACCAAGCCAACGGCCTTGACGACGCGATCGAAGCCCAAGTGAATTACGCCTTCCACCGCCGCTATGGCTATTTGACCGCGTGCCCGACGAACGTCGGTACAGGAATGCGGGTCAGTGTGATGGTTCATTTGCCGGCCCTGGTCATTACACAACAAATTGAAAAACTCTTCCGCAGCTTGCAAAAAATCAGTCTGGCGGTGCGCGGCTTGTACGGCGAAGGCTCACAGGCGATGGGAGATTTTTACCAAGTCAGCAACCAAATAACGCTCGGCAAGAGTGAAGCCGAACTGCTCAAACAAGTCGGCGATATCGTCCCGATCATGATCAATTACGAACGCAAGGCCCGCGAGTATTTGCTGAGCCAAAGTCAAACCGATCTGTTCGACCAAGTCCGCCGGGCGTACGGACTGTTGCAAAACGCACAACAAATCTCTAGCGAGGAGACAATGCACTTACTCTCCAAAGTCCGCATGGGGATCAACATGGGATTGATCGGAGAGGTCGATATTCCTACGATCAACAAGTTGTTCGTGCACACGCAGCCGTCGCATTTGCAAAAGCTACGCGGTGCGCAGCTCGACACAACCCGTCGCAACATCGAGCGTGCTAACTATTTGCAGTCGTTTCTCTGCTTGCCGAAAAATCGGTCGTCGGACAAGAACTAGGCGGCGGCAATTATGTCTGGGACGCAAACCAACAGCAAAACTTCGCCAGCCGACTTCGCCAAGGAAATGCTCGATCGGCACACCGTGGAAATCGTCCGCTGGCATTTTTCCGATCAAACGGGATGTCCGTTTTGGCTGCACAAGCGACCAGAATTTGACTTCGACCCGCTAACCGAAATCCTCGGTTTCGACGACTTGCGCAAGTTTCCCGAGTTTCAAGACGAATGGTTGCGCGGCGGCCCTGTGGAACGATGGCGACCCAAGGCGTTTGCCGACCGACCGACCTATGTCTTTGAAACGGGTGGCACCACCGGCATACCCAAGAGTCGCGTCGTCATCGACGATTATCGCACCGATTACGAGCTATTCAGCCAAACGTTGCCCGATCAATATTTTCCGCGGAGATCGAATTGGTTGATGCTCGGCCCCTCGGGTCCGAGGCGCTTGCGGTTGGCGGTCGAACATCTGTGCCAGTTCCGCGGCGGGATTTGCTTTTGTATCGACTTGGACCCGCGCTGGGTGATCAAGCTGATCAAAAAAGGCTGGATGGAACATTTGGAGGAGTACAAGCGACATTGCATCGAACAGGCGATTACGATTCTGACCGCCGGGCATGACATCAAGTGCATGTTCGCGACGCCCAAACTGCTCGATTCGCTCTGCTTGGCTTTGGAAGAGCGAGGAACGTCACTCAAGCAACTTGGGGTGACGGGCATTTTTTCCGGAGGCACGGAATTCACTCCCCAGTGGACGCGCTACGCGGTCGAGGAGTTGCTGGGAGGACCGCCCGAACAAAGCGGCATTTACATGACGCCAACCTACGGGAATACCCTGATGGGCTTGGCGTGCAGTAAACCGATCAGCGCTGCGGACAAATATAAAATCTCGTATTACGCACCGCAGCCGCGGGCGGCGATCGAGGTCGTGGCGTTCGACGATTCCAACCGTGTTGTGGAATATGGCCAAACCGGCCGCGTCAAACTGACCACTTTGACCAGGGAGTTCTTCGTGCCGGGTTTTTTGGAGCGCGACGAAGGGGAGCGAGAGCCCCCCTGTGATGCCTACCCCTGGGATGGAATTAGCGGGGTCCGCCCGTATCACAAGCTGGCATCGTCAACGACGGTTGGCGTGTATTAATCACAGTGTGACACGTCGGACGTGTCCGACGCGTCTGATCCGTGCGACTCTGCCGGACTATTTGACAGCCACGCCCCCGGTACCGAGAGCCTCGAGATAATCAACAGTAATGTTGAGAACTTCATCCATGAAAAAATCGCGCTTGATTTCGCCTGGATTGGACTGCTTCTCAATCGCCTTTTCGTCCTCTTTGTCGGCGTCGAGTTCCTTGCGTCGAGCGAAGAACTTCTCTTCCGAGAGGGAAAGCGACTTCTTATCCTTTTGCTCGACGTACATCCCGATGTCCTTGTCGCGCTTGGCGAATTCCTCTGACGTCGCGCGTCGCTCCGTCGATCGCTGGCGAAGTTTTTCCAACATCTCGTTATTCACCAAGTTCATCGTGGCAAACCGCGCCGAAGGGACTTTATCAAAATCCATCGCGAAATCGAGATCGGATTCGCTGATGTCCATGTGATCGGTGATCGAGGGGAGTACGATATCGGACAATACCCCTCGTTTTTGCGTGCTATCGCCTTGGGGGCGATAAAATTGTTGCATGGTCACCTTCAGGGCGCCGAATATCCGATCAGTCGGATTTTCGACTTGGAAGATTTCCTGATTCAGATTGATCATGTTTTGGACCGTGCCCTTGCCGTGCGTCGACGAATCGCCGACGACGATTCCACGTTGGTAATCTTGAACGGCCCCGGCCAAAATTTCGCTGGCGCTGGCGCTGAACTTGCTGCAAAGCACGACCAGCGGACCATCCCAGACCATTCCCGACGCCGTATCATTGAGCGCGCGGATTTGGCCGTAAGAATCCTTGACCTGGACGACCGGCCCGCGGTCGATGAACAGCCCGGTCGAGTCGATTGCTTCGCGGAGACTGCCGCCTCCGTTGGTGCTTAAATCGAGCACAACCGCATCGACTTTTTGTTGTTTGAACTCGCCCAGAATCCGCTTCAAATCGCGGGTGGCGGTCTTGTAATTCGCGCCCTGGCTTGCTTCATCCATCGGAGAATAGAAGCTCGGCAGTTCAACGACTCCGATCTTGTAGGCCGAACCGTCGGATTTTTTGCCGGTTTCAAACACGACGCCATGGGCTTCGCTGTCTTTGAGTTCGATTTTTTCCCGGGTGATCGTCAGCGTTCGAACTTCATTGCTCTCGGGTGAAAGGATATTGAGGCGCACAATCGTGCCCGCTTTACCGCGAATCATGTGCACGACATCGTTGAGTTTCATATCGGTCACTTCGACCATTTCGCCCGCGTTCCCCTGCCCGACCGCGATGATCTTGTCGTCGACTTTGATGTTGCCGTTCTTGTCGGCGGCGCCGCCGGGAACGATTCGTTTGATCTCCGTCAGCCCGTCATCCGTGGACGCCAAAGTCGCCCCGATGCCTTCCAATTGGAGACCCATTTCAATCTCGAAATTCTCGTACGACGATTTGGACATATACGTGGTGTGGGGGTCGTAGCCCATCGCCACCGAAGAAACATAGGCCTCGACGATGTCTCCATTGTCGAATTGGTGCATGCGATTGGCGAATGCTTTAAAACGCTTTTTCAATCGTTCGGCGGGCTCGATTTTGGCGTCCTTCTCTGTCTTGAGCACCAGCAAATTGTACTTGATGCGTTTGCGCCAACGATCCGCGGCTTCTTCTTCGGTTTGCGGATATTCCAACTGCTTGGGATCGACGATGATTTCCTCGTCGACCGTGAAGTCCTTGATTTCGTCGACCATTTTCACCGCCATCGCGACCCGCTCGTCGACCCGTTTGAGAAAGCGGCCGAAGATCGAAAAGGCCAGGGACACGTCACCTTTGATCATCATGTCATCGATTTGTTTCGCTTGGGCGGCGAATTCATCGATGTCGGATTGCATGAAGTAGACTTTTCCTGAGTCGAGGGCTTTGATGTACAAATCGAACGCCCGTTGCGCGGCGCTGTCGTCCAAGGGTCGCCGCGAGAGATGCCGATCCTGGATCAGCTTCGCGACTTCTTTGGCGGCCGTTTTGTCGATCACCGACGGCTTGCGATCATCGGCGGGCGCTAGACTTGTCCAGCCTGCCGCTAACCACAAACAAATCAAACCGGACAAACGACAAAAGGTCAAAGGTGATTGCATGGCTGTTCCTGGAACAAAATGGCGTGACTCAAAGCGAGTGGCCCCTGGGTCGGGTGCCCGTTGAATGGTAAACGCTGAAATCCGGCCGGACAAGATCGATTTTAGAAGGCGACGAGAGGCCGATGCAGTTATGTTACCTTGGATCGCCGGCTTCTTGCAGCCAGGCAGTGTTCAGGAATAATCCGCGAGAAAATGCTGGCTTGCCGACGAGTAGCCCGAGACCTTGGCGACGCGTCGGTATTCATTCCGGCGATGACTGCAACGCATGATCAGTGGTTTCACATTATGATGAAGTTTCACTGTTGGGCTCCGTCCCCGACCTTTGGCTTCCAGATGAGAGGCGGCGTGAACGCATACTTGGTCATGAATTCGGGTATCCGAGACGGCGCTCGATTTGAGTTGCAGCCCACGCGCGAGAACTTGCTCGGTCGGGATTGGGACTGCCACGTGTCCCTCAACGATCCCAAATGCTCCCGAGTGCACGCGGCGATCTGGTTCGAGAACGACGCTTGGTGGATCGCCGATCGCAAGAGCAGCAACGGGACGCACGTCAACGGGCAGCTGATCGATACGGCCCAGTTGATCGACGGTACGGAGATCCGGTTGGGCTCGTCCGATTTCACGTTTGTGACCGCGCGCCAAGCGCACGGCAAGATCCACGAAGCGGATACGTCGACCCGCCGCACGGTCGTGTTGGACGAATCGTTTAACCCCGCCGAGATGGGCCAGTACACCTTGGATCAACTCCGCAAAGTCGACTTGGGGGAAGATTTTTTCCTACTGTTTCAGCTGAGCGTCCAACTCCTCGGAATCGAAGACCCGGATCAAGTCATTCGCTTCAGCACGCAGCAACTTTTTCTCCAGACGAAAGCGTCGGTGGCCGGATTTCTATGGCTTTCGGACGATGGGAAACTCAAACCCAAAGTCGTTTTCCCGGAAGATCAGGCCGATGTGCTCAAGCTGGACTCGCAGTTGACCCAACGCGTCGTCAAGCAGAAGCGGGCGATTCGCGTGCAACACGATACCAACCATCCGGGGCTGGGGTACGCCGACTCGATCTGCATTCCGTTGGTCACCGACGATCAAGTGATCGGCGCAATCCACTTGTATCGGCAGAGCAAGCGTTTTTCCGATCAACATTTTCAACTGGCCGGCGCCATGGCCAATATCATGGCCCGCAGCCTTGCCCGCGCAGTTCGCCATGCTTCGCTCGAGGCCGAACACACTCGGTTTTGCGAAAAATCGGCCGAATCGTCCGAGCTGATCGGTGAAAGTGAACCGATGCAACAGCTCAAATCAAAAGTCTCGCGTATCGCCAAAGCCAGCGGCTGCGTATTGATTCGCGGCGAAAGCGGCGTCGGCAAGGAACTGGTGGCCAGGGCACTGCACAAATCCGGACCCCGAGCTTCGCGCCCGATGCTCAGCGTAAATTGCGCGGCCATTCCGCGCGATTTGATGGAGAGCCAGCTCTTTGGACACAAGAAGGGCGCATTCACCAGCGCGGACGCGGATCACGTCGGCCTGTTTCAGCGGGCCGACTTGGGAACGCTGTTCCTCGACGAGATCGGCGAATTGACGCTCGAGGGGCAAGCCAAATTGCTACGCATTTTGGAGGGACACCCTTTCCTGCCGGTCGGAGGCACTCAAGAGATCACCAGCGACGTCCGCGTCATTTGCGCGACCAACCGCGATCTCAGCGATTTCGTCACGGAGGGCAAGTTCCGCGAGGACTTGTACTATCGATTGAGCGTCTTTGAACTCGTCATCCCGCCGCTCCGCCAGCGGGGTCCGGATATTCGGCGGTTAATCGACTTTTTTCTCAATCACTTCCGCCGGCAACACGGCCGAATGAGCCTCAAGATCGCCGACGAAGCCATGCAACGACTTCTCGCCTTTCAATGGCCCGGAAACGTTCGCCAACTCCGCAACGTCCTCGATAGTGCGGTTGTCATGGCGGAGGGGTTGGAGATCGTGCCCGACGATTTGGGAATCAACGACTCGTTGGAGCAGCCCCGGGAGACATTGAAGTTGGACTTTTGGGAGCGCAAGCTCATTGCCCAGTCCCTCGAACGCAGCAGCGGCAACGTCCCGGAGGCCGCCAAACTGCTCGGGCTCAGCCGAGCCACGCTGTATCGCAAGATCGAAGATTATGGGATCGAGCGATAGGGGGAGATGAAGAAATTACGAATTACGAATTACGAATTACGAAATCAGAATTGGGCATTTTCGAGAATGAAACGCTCCGCCCATGATTCCTAATTCGTAATTCGTAATTTAACTTCACGCAGCGCGTGGTGGATGCTTCAGTTCGTGCCGAGCTTGCAACAACGCTTTGGCCATCGCGTCCGGGGCCCGGATATGCACGTCCTGCTGCGGAAACGCGATTTCGATTTGCCTTTCGCGAAACGCTCGGTCGATCGCTAAATGCAGCTCGTGCTGCACGTCCGGAAAATGCTCGCGCGTGGCGATGTAGACGCGCAACTCCAAATCCAAGGAACTCGCCCCAAATCGCGTGAACACAACGTTGGCGGCGGGGTCGCGCATCACATGCTGGTTTTTCAGGGCGACGTCCATCAAGGTTGCACACGCCAAGTCGGTGTCCGACCCGTAGGCGATTCCGATGGGAATGACCACTCGCGTAATCGGATCAGTCAACGTCCAGTTCATGACGTCGTCGGTAATGAACTTCTTATTCGGCACGATCATCTCTTTGCGATCGGCATCGGTGATCGTCGTTGCCCGCAATTGAATCCGCGTGACGCAACCCGTCGTGCCGTTGACCGTCACCAAGTCCCCCACGCGAATGGGGCGCTCGAGCAGGATGATCATTCCCGAAACGAAGTTTCCAAAGATCTCTTGCAGACCGAAACCCAAACCGACGGACATTGCGGCGACGAGCCACTGGACGCTGGACCATTCGAAGCCCAAGATGCGTGCGGCGAAAATGCCGCCCACGATCGCAACCAAGTACCGGCAGACGACGCTGATCGCGTATTTGCCGCCGCGATCCAACGGCAGTCGATCGAGTAACGTGACTTCGAGTAGCCCCGGCAAATTGCGACTGAGGATAATGGTTAGCCCGAGACAGATTGCCGCCCAAGCCAAATCAGCCAAGGTGATATTTTGAATCTTGGTGACCATCTGCGTCGTCGCCGTTCCATCGGCATTCTTGAGCAGTTTGCCATCCGTGCCGAGGACGTTCTCGGCGACTTCGATCTGAACGGGCCATAGTTCGACCTGATCCAAAATCTGAATCGCCGGCAGGACTTGGGACCAAATCAAGAACATGCTCAGCACGACCCCGGCAAAGGTGAATCCACGGAGCAATCGCCCAATCTGGTGACTGGTGTTCTCGGCGTCAAAATCTCCCGCGGCTTCGCTATGGGGATGCTCAGCCTCCATCGCTCGATCCAGCCAAAAGCGCCGGACCGATATTTTTTGCAAAACGATTTGGATAATCTGTTGGGCCAACGAAACAAACGCGGTAGCGGCCAAAATCAACCAAATCGTCCAACCGAATCGATACGACAACTCACTCGCCGAATAGTGGTATCCCACCAGCGAGAAGCCTGCCAGGATCAGCGGCGCCAGGACAACCGCCGTGCACCAAATCCGTCGGGAGCGCAACCAAAATGATCGTTCGCGCGATTGACCCGCCGTCAAGATGGCCGCGCTGGCTTGACGGATAGCGATATTCAAGCAAACGAATAATGTGATTTGGCTGAGGATGAACATCGTGCGGCCGGCCGACGCTTCCCAAGCCCCATTTTGAAAGTGATCAAAAAACACACCGCCGCCCCGCAATGGCAAGACCGAATAGAGGTACCAGCGAGTCGAGCGTTGAATTGCTCCGATCGCGGTCGCTGGCCAAGCCAAGTATTTTTCGGCAAACCCGTCGCGGAGAGTCAACTGCCATAAGACACAGGCCAGGGCGACAAACGGGACGATCGACAACAATGCTTGGCCCAACGAACCGGCCGTCGAGCCCATGTCAAACGCGTCGTTGCTCAGATATTGTCCCAGGCCCCAACAAACGGCGGGCCAAAACGCCGCGACCAAAAGAATTAGCACGAGCATCTGGCAGACGACGGCTAGTCCGCGCGACGACGATCGCGAGACTTGCTCCGACGTGGCGGCCAAGATGTTTTTGAGCCGCTTTCGCGTCAGCACGCCGATGAGGAAAATCAGGAATGCCCCAACGGCGTATTGGGACCATTGCCGCCCGGCGATGCGCCAGTCAAAATTCGCGACTTCCGGCTGCAGCGATCGGGCGACCGCCCACAGGGCGGAGACCGTCATTCGCATATCGTTTTGGTTCAACGGCTCAGTGCTGCGAATCCACAGAACGTGTTTGTCGACAAAGTATTGTGAATTGCGCGTCTCGACAATCAATTTGCGGGCAAGCAACTCGATTTCCGATAACTGGTCGATGTAATTCCCGAAGTCTTGAATGAGATCCTTGAAAAGTTGCTTGCGGGTGCTGAAAAGTTCCGCAACTGCTGTTTCGATGTGCGGAGTAATCTCGACGTGATCGTTGTCCGCAAGTTCCTTCAGCTTGGCTTGAACGACGCTCGAGACGTCAAAGATCTGGTCGCGACGCTCCTCTAAACTGATCTTCAACAGTTGTACGTCGGGCAATTCGCGTTCGATTTGCTTGATCCGGCGGGCCGTTTCCGAAATGTTCGGGAGTTCGCGGCGGTGCTCTCGCATCAGCATGCCGACGGAGTGGTTCATCCCGGCCACCTCGACCTTCGACTCCAATTTCGCGCGTTTTTCCTTGAGTTGGCTGAGCGCTTCACTGAGCCGGTTTTTTTCATCCGATGTCGACTCAATCCTCTGGGCCAGATGATCCCGATCGGCAACCAAACGGGAATTATTCTCGGCGATCTTAGTCAACGAGCGGGCGTTGGTGTCGACTTTGGCCGCCTCGCGCTCGGCTTGTCGCGCCTGCTGTTGGACTTCCGAGCGGCGCAGATCGTTGACTTGTTGCTCCCATTCTTCGACCAACGATTGCTGCTGCGAACCCTGCAGCTGGGCAACATCCCGCTTGAGGATTGTCAGCTCTTCACTCACGTCGTGATGCCTAAGTTTTTCCTCGCTGCACAGGAGTTGCGTTCGCAACGCCAAAAGTTGCGCGTGGGCGTCCAGTTGCCTCAATTGCGTGTCCGGGTTTTCGTCGCCGGGCGGCGGCAACGGAATGAACTCGTCCAATTGCTTTCGAGAAGCCGCAACTTCCGCTTCGAGGACTGCCTTGGTGTGGACTCGTCCGTTGATCGCGCTTTGATATTGCTCGAAGTCTTGCTTGAATTGCTGAAGCGTCTGTTTCGCTGCGTCTAAAACCGCTTGCCCCTCGGTCGCCGTGGCCGCGGTGAATGAATGGTCGGGCAATAGTTCGGATTGCGCAACCTTTTGTTGAAGCGCGGCAGTTTCCTGCGGCGCAGTTTTTGTTTTCGCGTCGAAATTTCGCGCTTCATTCCATTTGGCTTCCGTCGCGGACAACGAATCGCGAATCGTTTTCAGTCGCTTCGCCCATTCTTCGGATTTCGTGGCGCCTTGCGAATTTTCCAAGCGGTCCGCGGTGGCCGACAAAGTCTGCACGACGTCTGCAACATTGCTGCTGATTTGTAGCGGCTGCCGATTGTCAAGTTCCTCTTGCCATGCCGGGGCAACTTTTAGCACGAGGTTGGAATCGTCGCTCCGCGGCGTTTCCTGGAGAAAGATCTCCGGTCGCACCGCCGCATCCTCGGCGGAGTTGGCGTCCAACGCCGCGCGGAGTGGGAGCAATGCCGCTAACCGCTCGGTCGGCTGAGTTGGATCGAATGCCGATATGACCGATCGCGCGCTGGGCGCGGCCGTCGTCCAAGCATGCGTCCCGTAGTCGCTGGGCTGCATGCGCAGCCACGTCTCGGGGAGCGTACTGCCCGCCCCCATGGAGGCGGGCGAGCTCTGGATGGCTTGCCCGGTTTGCACGAACGCCGCGCATCCGAGAAACAATGCCGACGCGAGCTTGATTGCGAAGCGGCGGCCACCTGGAAAATAGCTGGGCATAAGCACGATCCGTCAAAGGGCGAAAAGCCAACGCAGTCGATGCAACAGCGCCGATCAAAAAAGGGGGCTTAGCCTAGAAATTGCGCATTCCAGCAACAAGACCAATCTCGACGCAATCCGCTTCGCACCGTCGCAATCCGCCGGCAGGGCTTTGCCTTAAATCTGCTCTTCGAGCACTGGCAGAGCCAGTGGCACACAAAAAATTCCTTCTGCCTTTTGTGCCACGGGCTCTGCCCGTGTCGTTTTTGGGCAAAGCCCCCCAGCGGCGAATCCCCGCTCAAACTCGATTTGCGACAAAATCACCACTTGTCGCAAAATCGATTTGGCACGCGTCGCTGTCATGCGATTTCAGAAACTGGCCGACAACAATTCAGAATGCCAGCATCCGCCGACCACGGTCGGTCGATGGCATGAACGGCGGACGATTCAATCCCCCATACCTTGAGTGAAGAACTGCCATGCGAATTGCCTTTACTTTGATGCTCCTTTTTGTTGTCACCCTGACAGCCAATGCCGACACGGGCCGACGAGGCCGATGGCGCACCGCGCCGCCGCGTGCCTGGCGGGTATTTGACGGTTACAACGTGCGACAACCAGGTTGGGAATCCAGTTACTACAGTCCCTACACCCAGGGCAACATCGGGACTCCCACGCCCTTGACCGGACAGTGGCAATCGGAAACCACGTTGCCCAATGCGATTCCCAATACGACTTGGACGGACGGCACGACGACGCCAACGCCAACGCCGACTCCGAGTGCAACCACGAATCCGTCCACGACGCAGTACTTTAATCGCATTCCGAACGTCCAATCGGAACGCGTGCCGACGGCAACCGGACAACCGACGACGACAACCAGGCCGACCGACACGACCCGATCGACGCTTCGCCGACCCTCGAGTTCGGCGAGCTTCCAACTGCAAACTCCGCAGAGCAATTACTGGAATAACTTGAACGGCGGAAGTAAATAGTCCGCCCGCCGAGCAGCTGGTGTGCCCTTGCCAGCAGTTTCAGTTTGCGACAAAAAACACGGCCGTGCGAAGAGTCGCTAGCTCCTCGCGCGGCCGCTGTATTTTCTTGATGATCGCAATTTCTCTTGACGGCCGTTTCGCCATCGACCTATACTTCGCGCCGCTTGCGACTCTCGATTGCGTCGAGGCAAGCACGTTTGTGCGACCGCGCAAGCTCTGGCCTGGCGCGTCGTGCGACCACCGCAATTCTGAATTGGTCCCCACCGCATGAACCTGGCGGCGGACCGTCCGCAGGTTTAAGGAGGAACCGCATGTCAACTCGTCAAGGATTCGTGCGCCCATTGTCCCACGGCTTTTTTGCCATTGCGTTTGCCGCTGCCCTGCTGAGCGCGATCTCCGCGGTCGTCTGGGGCCAAGATAAAAAAACACAAGCCGCGCCCCCAGCTGTCACTCCGCCGCGAACCGTTCAAGTCCTAGCGATCGTCAACGGTCAACAAATCACGCGCCAGCAAGTCGCTCAACAATGCCTTAATCGGCACGGCAGCGAAGTCCTTGAGAGCATCATCAATCGCCAACTGGTCATCGGCGAATGCCAGCGACAGAGCATCGAGATCACCATGCAGGACGTCGATGGGGAAATCGAACGACGGGCCAAGTCGTTTAAGCTGACGCCCGAGCGATACATTGAGATCCTGCGCAGCGAGCGGCACATCCCGCCGGAACGCTTGAAATCCGAAGTCATCTGGATGGAGTTGGCACTCCGTCAATTGGCGGCCAAGCAGATTCAAATCGACCCAGCCGAGATCCAAACCGCGATGGAATCGGAGTATGGGCCGCGAGTCCAAGTCCGGATCATCGTGCTCGACACGCGGGAGAAGGCAGAGTCCATTTTAGCGCAGGCCCAAGCTAACCCGTCGGAATTCGAAACCTTGGCCAAAGACCACTCGATCGATCCCAATACGGCGGCGTTTCGAGGAATCCTGCCGCCGATTCGCCGCCATTCCGGCGATCCCACTTTTGAGGGCATCGCTTTTGGTCTCGAAACCGGACAGATATCGCAGATCATCGAAGTACCAGATCCGACGGGCAAAGTCCCGCAGCAATTTGTAATCTTGAAATGCGAACACCATTACCCCGCAACGCCGCTCTCGCCCGAGCAACAGCCGGTGGTTACCGAGCGTTTGCGCGAAGAGTTGTCCGAACAAAAACTGGGTGATGCTGCCGCCGCATTGTTCGAACGACTTCAGCAGGAAGTCAAAATCGTCAACGTCTACAACGACCCGCAACTGCGCCAGGAGAATCCCGGCGTCGCGGCCATGATGAACGACACGCGGATCAACCTCAATGAGCTGGCCGAGGAATGCATCGCTCGGTTTGGACATGAAATTCTGGAAACGGAGATCAACCGCCAGTTGATCCTGCAGGCACTGAAAAAGAAAAGCAAATCTGTGTCCGATCAGGATTTGCAAAACGAAATCACTCGCGCCGCGCAGTCGTACGGATTCCCCGACGTTGATAAATGGATGCAGTACGTTACCAAGAATGACAAATCTCAAGTCGACGTCTATGTCCAAGACGAGGTCTGGCCGTCGGTTGCCATGAAGAAACTGGTCGAGGATACCGTCCAAGTCGCCGATGACGACATGAAAAAAGGCTATGAAGCCAATTTCGGCGAGCGCGTGCAATGCCTTGCGATCGTGCTGACCGATTACAACGCGGCGAAAAAAGTCTGGAAGATGGCGACCGATCATCCGGACAAGAATTATTTTGGCGATCTTGCCTATCAATACTCGGTGGAGCCAGCGTCCAAGACCAACCGCGGCGAAGTCCCGCCGATTCAGAAGCACGGCGGACGCCCAACGCTCGAGGAAGAGGCGTTTCGCCTGCGACAAGGCGAGATTTCCGGGCTCGTCAATGTCGGCGACTATTGGATCGTGATGTATTGCATCGGCCGCACCACTCCCGTTGTGCAAGACTTCGACGCCGTCAAGGACGAACTGTACAACGACTTACTGGAGAAAAAGTTGCGGATCGCGATGGATCAGATGTTTTCGAACTTGCGCGAGTCCGCGCAGATCGACAATTTCCTTGCGGGAACCTCGCAACCCGGCCGCCAAGCCGCCGGCCCCGCGGTCGGACCCGCGCGATAAATGCATTTGATGAACCGAATTCGATTCGAGTGACGGGTTTATTGTGTGCCACTGGCTCCGCCAGTGTCGTTCGATGCGTCCGGAAAGAACACTGGCAGAGCCAGTGGCACACACGAGCCGATTTGTCTTACGCTGCCTTACGCCGGAGCAACCTTGCTCTTCGTGCGGCGGGTTTCCATCGTATCGACGCACGCGGCTATGGCCAGATCGCCGGTGACGTTGATGATGGTCCGGCACATGTCGAGAATCCGGTCGACCCCCAGGATGATGCCGATCCCTTCGGCCGGGACGCCGACCGAAACCATCACGACCACGATCATTGGAATCGAGCCCCCAGGAACGCCTGCCGTTCCAACCCCAGCCAAGATCGACATCAGCATGACCGTGACTTGCTGGCCCAACGTCAAATCGACACCGAAGGCTTGGGCCAAAAACAGCACGACCACCCCCTCGTACAGTGCCGTTCCGTTCTGATTGCCAGTCGCTCCAACGGTCAAAACGAACTTGGAAACTTCGGGCTTGAGATGCAGTCGCTCTTCTGCGACGCGCAAGGCAGTCGGCAGTGTTGCATTCGAGGACGACGTCCCGAAAGCGGTCCAAATCGCCTCTTGGATGTCGCGAAAAAATGTTCGCGGCGAGCGCTTGGCAATGAACGCCACGACCAGCGGATAGACCACGAACAACTGAATCGCCAATCCCAGCAGCACCGTTCCGGCAAATCCCAACAACGGCTTGACGATGCTTAGCCCCAATTGGGCCACGAGTGCGAACGTCAGGCAGGCCACGGCATAGGGAGCGATTGCCATCGCAAATCGAATGACGACCATCGTCACCTCAAAAATTGCCTCGAACAGGGCAATCAACGGGCGCGCTTTGTCAGGGGGAATCATCGACACCGCCACGCCGATGATCAGCGAAAACACCATTACGGCAAGAATCCCGTTTCCTTTTGAACTTCCGTCGACCGCGCCCGCCATTTCCTGCAGCGGGTTCTCCGGGAGCATGTCGAGCAGCGTTTGCTTGACGGACTTTGCCGCTTTGGCTTTCGCGACCGTGTCGGCGGCGTTGGAAGCGTAGCTGGCCTTCAAGACTTCGCGCTGTTCGCTTTCCAATGCGAGGCCGGGGCGAAAAAAGTTGACCAAGCCGACGCCCAAACAGACGGCGATCGTCGACATCGCCGCGGTCAAGACCAACGTCTGCAGGCCAATCCGGCCAAGTTGCCGCAAGTCGCCGATACCGATCACGCCCAAGGCCAGCGCCGATACCACCAGCGGAACGACAACCATCAGAATGAGGCGCAAGAATATTTTGCCAAACGTGTCGGCGACGTCCCGCGCCAGAAAGTCGATACCATCAATTTTTTGATTGGCATCCGCGTCTTTGAAAAACCACGACGCCGTTGCATCGTTCGACGGCTGGATCCGCGACGCAGTCGCGTTGGCCAAAGCGCCCAGCAAGGCGCCGATCAACAAGCCGATGATAATCTTCCAATGCAGTGGAAGTTTTTTTTCCTTGCCCATGAGCGGGGTTTCCAATTGCAAGTCAAATGCGCGCTATGCGACTAATACGACTATTGGAGGAACATGATTGTTAATTCCATTATGGCACTGTAGCCGGCGAGGGGGGTCAACGAGAATCAGGGGGTGACGCCCCACCGTAGTTCGACACGACTGTTCAGTGAATCCCACGGGCGTGCCCTGAGGTTACGCGTTGCCACGTTTGAAATTGAAAAGGGATTCGGTTTGCTGCCGAATGCTGAATTTCTGACGATTCGCGGAGTGACCATTGGGACGAGTCGGCCAAGCCCCAGCGATTGAGATCCAAATGGACGTCCCCCTCGGCATCGAAAAGCACGCGGGTCAAATAAATCCGATTGACTTGTGGCCAAGCCGCCTGGAAGATCCGCAAGCCACCGATCACAAAGGGTTCGTCGTCTTGCGCGGCCAATTCCAATGCGGCCGTCAACGAGTTGACAATAACGGCTCCGCTGGCTGCTAAGGCGTCGCTCTGAGCCGGTGATTTTTGGACGCTTTGAGTGACCACGACGTTGATTCTGCCAGGTAAGCAGCGGCCGAGCGATTCAAACGTGCGACGGCCCATGACGATATGGTGCCCCATCGTCAGCGACTTGAAGCGCCGCAGGTCTTCCGGCAAGTGCCAAGGCAACCTGCCGTCGCGGCCGATCACGCCGTTTTGACTGACGGCGACGATCAGCGAAAGATTCGTGGGCACGTTATTGGGGGTTTGGCTCATTTAAGAATCACGCAATACTACAAGGCAATCGCGTTTCCTTGGATGTCTTATCAGAATCATCGCGGGCAAAAAAAGTCATACCCTCGGAGGCGGAGATCCATGGTTGGCTCTGCGCGGCATGGAAATTCCCCCATCCGTGGAGTTGGATTCCGGGTCTCAGCCCGGAATGACGACTAAAGTGGCTCGCCTGTCACACCGCCACCGTCGCCTTGATATGCGGATGCGGATCGTAATCCAGCAAACGAAAATCCTCATAGACAAAATCAAACAGCGATTTCACCGCGGGGTTTAATTCCATCCGCGGAAGTTTGCGCGGCGCGCGGGACAATTGGTCGCGGGCCTGGTCGACGTGGTTCAAGTACAAATGGGCATCGCCGAAAGTGTGTACAAACTCGCCCGGCGCCAAATCCGTGACTTGGGCCACCATCAGCGTGAGCAGACTGTACGAGGCGATGTTGAAGGGAACACCCAAAAAAATGTCGGCGCTGCGCTGATAGAGCTGGCACGACAACCGCCCTTGAGACACGTAAAACTGAAACAGGACGTGGCACGGCGGAAGCTTCATGCGCTCGATGTCGGCCACATTCCAGGCACTGACGATCAGCCGCCGCGAATCGGGGTTGGACCTAATCTGCTCGATAACTTGAGCGATTTGATCGATCGATTCGCCGTTGGGGCCATTCCACGATCGCCACTGGCGGCCGTAGATTGGTCCCAGCTCGCCATGTTCGTCGGCCCATTCATCCCAGATCGAAACGCCGACTTCGTTCAGCGTGCGGACGTTGGTCTCGCCCCGCAAAAACCAAAGCAACTCGTGCGCGATCGACTTCAAATGCAGTTTTTTGGTGGTCAACAGCGGAAAACCTGCCTGTAAATCGAACCTCAATTGCGGACCGAATACGCTGAGGGTACCGGTCCCCGTGCGATCCGATTTGCGATCGCCGTGATCTAAAACGTGTTGCAAGAGGTCGAGATACTGCTGCATAGCCTTCGTTGTAAATCGTTGGTGCCGACCGTTCAAGTCGCCAGAGCGCCACATTCCGGATTTCGATCGTTTAACGCCAAGCCGCAGGCGTCGGCATTTCTTTTTTTCGCGCGCCAGCGCCTGCGGCTTGGCGCTAAACGAAGCGAAGTCAAGTCATTAGAACTCCTTATCGCCCACCGCCGACTCGATCAGGTCTCCATTCGCATCAAAGCCAAGCTCGGTTGGTTCTGTGATGACTTCATACTGCCATTCACTTGGAATGCTCGCCAATAAGTTTTCGGTGCAGCGGAATCGCTCCAAGTGCAGCGTGTCCTTGATCCACACCATCCGCGCCTCGCTCGGCTCGCGCAAGCCAATCGTCGCCAAGGCCGCCGCCAGCATCGCGCGGTCCGACTCAAAATCAAATGGAAGCATCCCACCAGTCGGATGATCGGACGTTAAACAGTTGATTCTCGTGGCTTGCCGATTGATCGCGTTAGTCAGGCGCTGATGGCAGAATTCGGCAAGTCCAATTCCGATGGCATTGCCCTTGGTTTGCGCGGTCAGCCCGCGCACGGCAATCCGCTTGATTCGCGGCCGCTCGTCGCCGAGTGCGGTGTGGTCATTTCGTTTGCGGCCAACGACATTGGTATCCATTCCTGTGCCACTGATGTTTTTTCCGATGCGGTCAATCAGCAAGAGATCGAATTGCGGAAAGGGGAGCCGCGGCATCCAGGCGCGAGCTTTGTCGAGTAGTTCCGGCTCGCGCTGCAAAATTCGCTCCGGCGCGATGGCTTCGATGAGCGCCGTTTCGTCGTACGCATTTTCGATAATCGCGACTCCCACAATGGTCTTCGTCGCAATCAGAGCCTGCGGGGCGATGGCCCGCGCGAGTTCTTCAAACGAATATTCGTTCATCGCCCGATGAAAAATCGCCGCCCCCGGCGTTTTGCCCAAGCCAATCAGCAGCATCTTGGTCAAGCCGCTTTCGAACGGACCGGCAATTCCCGTGTGCGGCTTGATGCGATTGAGCAAGATCAAATGATCCGCGCCCAACGCGTTGCGATCACAATAAACGGGAAATCCCTGCGGCGCTTGGCCGATGACCTCGGTCTCCATACTGCTGCGAATCGGGCAGCCGCAGTACGACTCGCTCACCCCGTAGTCCTCCAGAACCGCGGTTTGCCCCGCTGCAGTCGCTCCGGCGTGACTTCCCATCGACGGCACGATGTACGGAATGCACCCTTGATCCTTAACCCAAGTAACTACCGCGCGAACGATCTGGGCCAAGTTGGCGATTCCCCGACTGCCGACCGTGATCGCAACTTGAGCATCGGGCTCCATTCGCTCGGCCGTTCCCGCAGCCGTCAATTGCCGCGCCACCTCGGATTCAACGTCGCCTAGGCAAGGTCGCTGAAACGCTTGGCGAACGGTTGCTAAGAGTGGAAACTGCTGCATGACATTGGAAAGAATGTAATTCGTAGTTGGTAACGGATCGGCGTGCGGTTTCGAAATTACAGAGTTAGCTTGATGGGTAATCGCGTAACAGCCCCTCACCCTACCCTCTCCCCCGAAACGGGGGCGAGGGAACGAATCTATTTTTTTGAATACGTTCTTTGGTGTTGGTACAGCACTAACGAAAAACTACTTGTTCCGCGGCATCAGGTGCGGCAACATGCTAGCAATTTATCCGTTTGACCATAGGGGCGTGAAATGGGGTCAACTTTGCAGAGAATCCGGTCGAAAAAATGAAAGCGGAACTAGCGTCGTTCCGTTCTGGATTCTGCATCGTACCGCTGCCGGCAGAAACCCCTTCGATCTTTCTGGGAATAATGCGGTCATGTCTCGACTCTCGATCGTCGTTCCGTTGAAAGCTGGCGATACGTTGGCGTTCGAAGATACGCTTGCCTCGATTCTGCGGAACCAGCCCGAACGATGCCAAATCGTTGTCGCTCACGACGGGACGTATTGCGATCCACACGATCTCAAGTCGATCGGGGTCCAAGTCGTGCGCGTCTCGGACGCGCGAACCTACGGCGAGCTGTATCTTGCGTCGCTCTCCCATTGCTCGAGTTCGATCGTGCACTGGCTCCGGCCGGGCGTCATGGTGGATGAAGGCTGGTGCGAGTCGGCAATCGATCAGTTTGAAAACGCTCAAGTCGCCTCGGTGACTCCATTGATTGTCTCCGAATTGCACCCCGACCGAATCTTGACCGCTGGACTAGCGTGCGGCGCCGGTTATCGGCTGAAACTGGTCGGTACGGGCAATCGAGTCCATACCGGGACACGGCTTGCGCCTCTCGGGCCGACGGCGTGGGCGGGTTTGTATCGACGCTCTTGTTTGCGGATCGTCTCCGGGCAGCTTAGTCAGATGGTCACCGCGAACTTTGATCTCGAACTGGCGTTGAGCTTTCGCGCTTTGGGATGGCTCAACGTCGTCGACATGAGTTCCGTGGTCTCGATGGAGCATCCCGAGGAAATTGTTCGCAGCTACCAATCGATTAGCGGCGCCGACACACAGCGCGTGTTGTGGCGACATCATCCGGGGACGCTGCTCGGATCGATGAAATCGACGGTGGCGGCGGGTGTGAGCGAGTTATTATCTTCGCTGGTCTCGCCCCGCCGCGGATTACACGGTCTGCAGCGTTTGGTCGCGGCGACTCGCATCGCCGCGCGACGAGAGCAGCGGCTCGCTTTGGCCGCATTGCAACAAGGCGTTGCAAAATCCGTGGCGGCAGCCAAGTCGTCGCCACCATCGACGCGCAGTGCAGCGTAATCCAACTTGTCTCCAAGAGTCGATTGGTTGGTACTCCCAGAGTCCGCGGCGGGCGTCGCAAACGCGCACGCCTTCAAGACCATGTCCCCAACGAGCTCGTCTCGTTGGTACACACGATTCATATGCTAATGTCAAGTCATGCTTGACCGCGACCCCAACGGGCTTGTCCCGTTTGGTGAGCAAGATTATGAACGAACGATCCGCGCCAAGATTCTACGGGCCCACGAATCGAGTTTGTTAATTCAATCAATCTGATTCACCACACGAGGCAAGCTCGTGGGGGTCCGTGGGTTTATGGTTGTCGGTGAGTTAGCTGACTAATCTTGTAATCCAACGAGGCAAGCTCGTTGGGGACGTTTGTTTGCGGCGGCTATCGCAGCGAAATGGCAACTCTATCCCGCGAAAACCAGCTATAATGGCCGCAGCCCAAATACTAATCTAGGTTCGCATTCAACCTTCGGATCGCTGCATGTACCTTCGACTTGCCAAACGGATGCTGCTGGAAACCGACAAGCGGTTGCTGTGGAAGCTGGCCTGGAATATGGGCGTGCGCGGATTGCGGTCGATTCAGCTCCACAAGCGACGGCTCAAACGGGGCGAGTTTTTTCCCCCCTACCTCTACGTCTCGATCATCAATAGCTGCAACCTCCGCTGCCAAGGCTGCTGGGTCGACGTCGCCGCGAAACAACACAAGATCGAAATCGAGCCGCTCAACCGGATGATCGACGAAGCCAAGCGGATGGGCAATTCGTTTTTCGGATTGCTCGGCGGCGAGCCGCTGATGCACAAAGGCCTGCTCGAAGTGCTCGAGCGACACCCCGACGCCTATTTCCAAGTCTTCACGAACGGGCATTTTATCACCGACGAAGTCGCTCGCCGCTTCCGCAAATGCGGCAACGTGACGCCACTAATTAGCGTCGAGGGAAGCCAGATCGTCAGCGACGAGCGCCGCGGCAAGGCCGGCGTACTGGACGCGACGATGCGCGGCTTGCAGCATTGCCTCGACAACAAAGTCATGACAGGAGTCTGCACGAGCCTCTGCCAAACGAATTACACCGATCTCCTGAACGAGCGCTGGATCGATCGCTTGATCGAAATGGGCGTCATGTACACTTGGTTTCACATTTATCGCCCGGTCGGTGCCGAAGCCCACCCCGAACTCGCCTTGTCACCGCAGCAGCAACGGGCGGTTCGCGAATTCGTCGTCGAGATGCGTTGCCGCAAGCCGATTATTATCATCGACGCCTATTACGATGCCGACGGCAAAGCCCTCTGCCCTGCGGCGACCGGCTTTACGCATCACATCAACCCGTGGGGCGATATCGAGCCCTGCCCGATCATTCAATTCGCGACCGATTCGATTCACGATCCGCGGCCGCTTTCCGAGGTCTTTAATCGCTCGGAATTCCTCCGCGATTTTCGCAAGACTGCCGCGCAGCACACCCGTGGATGCATCGTCTTGGAACGACCCGATTTGATCGAGCGGTTGGTGCACGCCCACAAGGCCAAAGATTCAACCGCGCGGCAGACGGCGCTGGCTGAGTTACAAGCGTCCGCCAGCCACTCTTCGCAATACGCGCCGGACTTGCCGCCGGTCCCCGAAAAAAGCTGGGCGTATCGACTGGCCAAGCGGATTGCGTTCCACGATTACGGCGTCTACACAAAACATTTTCAGCCCGAGCAGTGGATTGATCCGCGGACGGCGAATCGCGGTTCCGGCTCGAACGGGCAATCCGCGACCGTTGCGCCGGCGCAATTATTGAAATTGCCAAGCGGTGTTTCTGGTTAGGATCGCCACCATGGATGCTGTATGGATTGTTGGCCTTGCCGTTCTGGTAATCGGGATCATCGTCGCGGTTAGCGTTTACAACGCCCGCATGCAACGCTTGCGGCGCGAGGCGATCGAAAAGTTTGCCGCCGAATCAGGACTGACTTTTTCCTCCGAAGACACCGAGCAATTTCGCACCCGGCTGCTCGAGTTTCAATTTTTTAAGGAAGGCCGCGCCCAGCGCGTATTCAACTTGTTGCGGGCCGAAGCCGAAGGCGTGCGGCTGTCGGTGTTTGACTATCAATTCACCATCGGGAGCGGCAAGAACCAGAGCACGCATCGGCAATCGGTGCTCGTCGTTGAATCAAGCTCGCTGCATTTGCCTCCGCTGACGGTTCGACCTGAGAGCCTGTTCGATGCGATCGCGAACGTGTTTGGGTTTCGCGACATCGATTTCGAAGACAGTCCGGAATTCTCGCGTCGCTTCGTGCTTAAATCGCCCAGCGAAGTGCTGACCCGCAAGCTTTTCGACGCAGAAGTCTTTCAATTTTTCGTCGAGCGCCGCGACGTGGCTCTTGAGGCCAACGATAGTCGGATGGTGTATTATCGCCGCAACAAGACCGTGCAACCCAGCGATCTCAAGGGCTTCTTGGCGGACGGTTTGCAATTATTCAATCTGTTCTCGACGCGCCAGGCACTGTTGGAAGAAGCCGAAAAGACCGAACGACATCTATGAGTAATATGACCCATCGACTTTCGCTTCGCGGTTGGTCGATGGTGTTGTTGCTCCCCGTATGTGTGGCGATCGTTTGGCCTCGTTCGGCACCGCAGTGGACCCTGATGTGGGGCGTGGCGTTTTCCATTTATTTCGGTTTCAAATGGTTGACCTGGCGACGGACCGTTTTGACGAATAGTTCCGCGCTTCGGCAGCTCACTTATCTATTCGCCTGGCCGGGAATGGACGCAGAAGCGTTTCTGGACTCCGATCGGCGGCCGACAACTCCTCCTCCCACGCCATCTGAAGTCGCGATCGCCGGTAGTAACGCATTCGGCGGCGTGATACTGACGCTCGATCCGTGGGGCTGGTTTGATCATTCGCCACGATGGCTATTTGCCTGGAGCGGCGTCGTCGGATACATGCTGGTACTTCATTTTGGCGTCTTTCGTCTGTTGAGCTGCCTTTTGCGCTGGCAGGGAATCGACGCAGTGCCCATTATGAATCAACCGTTTGCCGCAACCAGCGTCGCCAGCTTGTGGGGCCAGCGTTGGAACACAGCCTTCAGTGATTTAATTCACCGTTTTTGGTTCCGACCTTTGGCTCGGCCGCTGGGGCTCGTCCACGCGACGTGGATCGGATTCGGCGTTAGCGGCCTGATTCACGAAGCCGTAATGTCGTTCCCGGCCCGGGGAGGCTACGGTCTGCCGACGCTATATTTTCTTCTTCAAGCCGGTGGGATTCTGCTCGAACGATCGCGCTGGGGAAAGTCCCGTGGGCTCGGGCGCGGGGCGGTGGGCTGGCTGTTTGCAATGGTTTGCTTGATCGCTCCGCTGCCGCTGTTTATGAACCCAGCTTTTTTTGGCAACATCGTCGTCCCATTTTTCCAGGCCCTGCGAGGCGTTTCGTGAACGATCTAGCGAATTGGATTTGGTTGGCCGGTTTTGCGCATTGGTCGGTTTTGATTGCCTCGGCGTTGGTGCCGTTGAAACTGCGTTGGCGGACGGAGTTGAGCGTCCTGAAGCCGCTGCATCGGCAGATGTATTGGACTTACGGCGGATACGTCGTAATGTCGATCATTGCTTTCGGCGTGATCTGCGTGAGCTGCTCCGACGAACTCGCCGGCGGCAGCCGCCTTGCGCGAGTTGTTTGCGGCTACATCGCGATCTTCTGGGGAATCCGCCTTTGTCTCCAAGGCGTCTTCGACGTGAAGCAACATCTAACACACTGGTCGCTGACGCTCGGCTACCACACACTCACGGTAGTGTTTGTGGCGTTTACGGTATTGTTTGGATATGCGGCCGTCCGCGCGTAAGCGGATTAGTGTTCAGATTTCAGATTTGAAATTTCAGATCTCAGATTTTGGAACTCGGAATTAAGATTTCGGAAATGCGCGGCGCGATTTTCTTTTCCCGCTCCCGCGTGAGGCGCATTTTCTTTTCCCTCGCCCGCCGCGGGGAGGGTTAGGGAGGGGGGTTCATTACCTCGCATGACGATTGCGAAGAATGCCGGACAATCGCGTTGCAATGCAGACAGACTTGGGCCGTGGTAGAGCAATTCCCCCTTCCATGAAACTTAGATTTCGGGACTCAGCCCGGAATGACACCCTGTGCTGTCGGACGTACTTATAAGTCCAAGTGGTCGACTTGATCCATGAGAGCGTCAAGTTCGTCCTTGACGGCGGATGTTTTTGCGGCCGACGATTCGTGGACTTGGCCATTCGAGGTTGCGCCGTTCGATTCGCGGGGGCGAATTCCGACCGACATCCCGACGGCGTTGCGGCCGGCAAGCTGCAATTGTTCGTCGCGCTCCAACGCGGCGACTTCCACCGCCGATTTGCCCTGATCTGGAGCTCCGAACAGCTCCGACAAATCGATCTTTAGGCTCGCGCCGATTTCGGGTGAACCGGCGATCGCCGGAGTCTTGTGTTGAGGGAAAATGATTGCGTTCTCGGGACAGACGCGACTGCACGCCGGGCAGCCCTTGCGGCAATTGTCGGGTTGCTCGACCAAGATCGTGTCCAATCTGTCGGTGCCGTAGACGCCGAACAAACAAAAGTCGATGCACTCCATGCAATTGGTGCAGCGGCTGTAGTCGATTACGGGATACCAACGACGGGCGCCGGTGTCTTCGATCCGTTGGACTTGTGCCGATCCGTTGGCTTGCGGAAGTTCGGCGCCGTTGCTGCCTTGGCCATTGGAAGTTTCGGGCACGGGTGGTGCAACGCTCGGGACGGGTTTTGATTGGCCGTTCAAGCCGGCAATGCTGACGATTTGGACGTTGTTCTCTAGATGAATGCGCTTGATTTCGGCGATGAAGTCCGCCGCGCGATTGGTAGCGCGCATATCCAAACAATAGATACTGCGATCGGGCAGCGGACGCTCGTCGATCACCCGCGGCTTGGCTTCTGCTTCGGCGGATTCCTCTTCGTCATCATCGTCTTCGTCGTCGGTGTCTTCCGCCGCGGCCATCAGCGTGGTACCGAAATGGCCGCGGATCTGATTGCGGTCCAAGATCCAATGCGCCGCGCGAGGAAACAGCCAAGTCACCATCACCATCGAGCCGTTGACGCCTTGCAAGGCGAGCATTCCAGTGCTGTCCGCGGTCAAGTCATACAAGCTCGGAATAATCGTGACGTCGATCCCCGGCTCCATCAGCAGCGCCGTGACGATATCCTCTTCGAGCGCGCGCCGCGCCGGATTTTGACTAGGGCTCTGTGAGATGACGACGGAAGTTCGTTTGGCCATGGTTTCAAGTATGTCAAGCGACGGGCATTTGTGCTGTGAGCAGTTTAACACAAGTAGTAGGTCTCGCGAGCCGAGCGAGACCTACTATTCACTCGTTCATCTGGCCTTTGATCGTGCGCTGAGTCTTTTCCCAAGCCTTGTCGAGGTGCGTCACGTACTGTTCTGGAGACATCAGCTCGTCCGTCGAGCCGGCGATTTCCAGCAGCCAACCCTGATCATACTTGTCGACGTTGATCGCCGACGGGTCTTTCATCAACCGTTCGTTAAACCGCAGCAAGGTGCCGGCAATCGGACTGAACAACGCGCTTTCGGCCTTCTTGCTTTCGATCGAGCCTATCTCTTGGCGCCGCGTCACATCCCGCGGCGCGTCGAACGCCCAGTCGAGAAAGTACACGTCTTGCAACAGACGAACGGCATAGGCAGTAAAGCCGAATCGAACGACACCTTCGGTCGGCAACGCCCACATATGGTTGTCGGCATACAATCGATCGACGGGGAACTCGGCGCGAAACTCACCCATCATGAACGCGACGGTCTCGCTCATGTATAGCGAATCCCTTGATGCTCGGGCTCGAAGAACGGCGGCAACAATGCGTCGACGCGCAGCAACCCAGCCCGAGTCAAGCGAATCTCGCCGTCATCGATCGTTGCAAAACCCTCGTCGACGTGGTCTTGCCATTGCTTGGACCACTCATCGACGATGTCGATCCCGAACTTGCGCTGAAAATAATCGCGTGAAAGGTAGCCCCGCTTAAGCTGCAAAATCATCTCGCGGATCAAGAGCTGATGCCGGGTGGCGACCATTGCCCGCCCGATGGGCAGCTCGCCGCGCTCGAGCAAGTCTCCGATGTACTGCCCCCACTCGGGTTTGTTTTGGTAATGCACGCCGCTGACGTGTCCGAAGCTGGCGATGCCGGTCGCCAACAGATCCGAGCCTTGCCAAAGATTGTCGCGGTAGGAAAAGTTCACTTGTTCTGGGTGCTTCACGACGGTGTAGCCGCTGCTGACGTGGTAGCCGGCTTCCAAGAACTGGTCGAAGGCATAATCGACCCATTGCCGTTTGGTCGGCCAATCGGCGACGGGCGTTTCCACCTGCTTGCCTAAGATGTCTTGGCTGTACACGGTGTTGAACGGCAACTCCATCTGATAGATCGTGATGCTCTCGGGAGCCAGTTCGATGGTTTTTTGAATACTATCGCGCCAGTTTTCCCACGTCTCCCCGACCATCCCGGAAATCAAATCGATGTTGACGTTGGGAAACCCCGCGGCGCGAATCCAGTCCCAAGACCGATATACTTCTTTCGACAAATGAGCTCGGCCGTTTTCTTCCAAGATTGCGTCCCCAAAGTTTTCGACCCCCAGGCTCAGTCGCGTTACCCCCAGATCGCGCAGGGCGTGAACTTTGTTTTCCTGCAGCGTTCCTGGTTCACACTCAAAAGTGACTTCCTCCGCTCGGTCCCAATTAATATTGGCCCGCAATCGATCGACGAGCGACGTGAGTTGCTTGACGCTCAAATACGAAGGCGTCCCGCCGCCGAAGTAAACAAACCGAAATGGCCGACCGCCCATCACCGGTAGCCGACTGACCAACTCGATTTCTCGTGCCAGGGCCGAGACGTACTTTTCAATCTCCCCCGCGTTCCGATCCGTGAAAACTTTGAAGTAACAAAACTTGCAGCGCTTGCGGCAGAACGGAATATGCAAGTACAGCCCCAGCGGAACCGGGCCGGGCGGGCGATTCATCACCGCGCGAACCTCGTCGACGGCGTCCGTCGTCCATTGCGAGAACGGCGGATAGTTACTGATGAAGTAACTGCCCACGTCGGTTTTAACGGATTCAGTCGTCATGGGTTTTTTGCAAGTAGGTCTCGCGAGCCGAGCGAGACCTGGCGATATTTTTCGTTTTCCATTGCAGCGCAAATCGACCGCCAAAACGCTCTCCGCCGACGCCTTCCCTTATCACGCACGGTCTATTTCGTACTCCCAGGACTCGCTCGGCTCGCGAGACCTACCTTCCTAAACAATAAACCACACCGCGACGAGTCGCAATGACAACTCGCTGTTGAGCCACGGCGGGGGAAGCCGCAAACCCGCCCGCGAACTGTTTTTCCCAGACTTTGGTCCCGTCATTCACATTCAGTTGATAAAGGCGCCCGTCGCTCCCAGGCACGAGCGCGCGTTGTCCAACGACAACCGGCGAACCGTCGATTTGGCTGTGCGCGGTAAACTCCCAAATCGAGTCGCCATTTTCGCAATCCAACGCAAAGACCTTGCGGGCTTGATTGCCGAAAATCGCCACGTTCCGATTGGTCTGCGTCGTGCCGATCGCGGGCGAGCTTTGAATCGGGGCACCAGACTCTTTTTGCCAAGCCGCTTTGAGTTGCTTCCAGTCGACGGCGAAGAACACTCCTTGCTGAGTCCCGCAAAAGACTCGATCCCCCAGCGCCGCCGGAGTCACGCCGGTTTGCGCGATGTCGACAGTGCCAACTGCTTTGCCTTGGTCGATGTCGATCACGTGCAGCCGGCCGTCGCAACCGGCGACAAACGCTCGGTTCTCTACGATCGTTGGCGTACACCGAATTTGATCGTCGATCGCGAACTGCCAAACGAGCTCGCCTGTGGCCGCTTTCAAGCAATATAGCTTCGAGTCCTGCGAACCGAATAAGACTTTGTCCTGGTAAAAGTTGGCGCAGGAATCGATTTCGGCCTCGGCGGAATATTCCCATTTCTTGTTGCCGTCTTTGTCGACGCAATAAAAAATGCCGTCCAAGTCGCCGATATAGATCAGTCCGTCTTGGACCGCAGGCGAAGCAGAAAACCCGATGCCTAATCCCGTCTGCCATTTTTTCTCACCGGTTTGCAAATCGAGGGCGATCAATTGCCCGTTGAAGTCGCCTAAATAGACGACTCCACCGACGATCGCGGCCGTGGATTCGAACGAGCCGTTTGGGATTTCAAATTTCCATAACTCTTCCAGGTTCTCCGGAAGCGTCGTCGCGGCAACTCCCGTCGATTGTCGGTTGCCGCGAAACAGGGGCCAGTCGTCCTCGTCGGCCAGCGCTTCCTGTCTGGCGAAGCTGCAGTACAACGCGATCGAACCCAAACAACAAAACAAACGGATTCGCTGCGATTTGCGCGCAGCGTGTGAAGGATTAAACCCCTCACCCTGCCCTCTCCCCTTAAGAAGGGGAGAGGGAACGAAACTGGAAGTACGCGCTATGCGCGGGTCTCCCGACCCCGCATGGCCGATCGACCGAAGGTCTCCTCCCCCGGCACCATTCGCTCGGCATGTTGATTCGGGACAAACATCGACTTGAATTCGAAACTGGAAGTTCAAGTGTGCGGGGTCGGGAGACCCGCGCACAGCGCAGGCAATTGGCTGCGCCGGTCTCGAAGTCGGTCTGTTAATATGCATTTCGATATAACTCAAGAAGTGTTGCTGCGTCCAGGGGGCGAGGATTGTGTTTAGCCGTCCATTGCCGACTTGCTTGCTCCGCTAATTCGGGCAAGCGTTGGGGATCGACGTCCAATGCGCGCAGTGTCGTCGTCAATCCGGCGGCGATCAGCATCCGTTCGATGAACTCGGCGAGGCCGCTGCTGGCGTTTCCGACCGCTACATCTTCGCCAACGGCGTCCGTAAGCTCGGCGTACCACGAATCGAATTCGAGGCCGTTGTATCGGATCACGTGCGGCAGCACCACGCCGACGGCTTGACCATGCGCGATCCCGTACGCCGCCGTGAGTGGATTGGCCAGTGCATGGCAACCGCCGAGCATCGAGTTTTCGATTGCCAAGCCCGCCAGCCCAGCGCCCCACTGCATCGCGGCGCGGGCCGCCAAATCATCCGGCTCGTCGAGGACCCGGCGGAAGTTTACCGCCAATAATCGCCACGCCTCGCGGCTATAGAGCAGCGAGACCGGGTTGCGGCTCATCGTCACGTAGGTTTCGAGCGCGTGCGACAAGGCATCGATGCCTGTCAGCGCGGTGACTTGCGCGGGCTGCGTCAATGTAAGCTGCGGATCGAGAATGGCGACGCGACATTTCGCTTTCGTGTCGCCACAAGCCATCTTGAGATGTGTGCGCGGATCGGTAATCAGAGCAAACGACTGAAGCTCGCTGCCGGTTCCGGCCGTGGTCGGCACGGCGATCATCGGCAACATCGGACGAATCGCTTTGCCGATCCCCCAATAATCCTGCATCCGTCCGCCATTCGTAAATACAAAATTGATTCCTTTCGCGCAGTCGAGCGAACTCCCGCCGCCCAGTCCGATCAGAACGTCCGGGCGAAACTCTGTGGCGGCGGCAACGCCCAGATCGACTTCGACGGTCGTCGGATTCTCGCGCGCGCCGTCGAACAAGCGGGTCTCGATCCCGGCGGAGCGCAGCGCGCGGAGTCCGTGCTCGACATGGCCGGCGCGCACAATCCCCGGATCGCTCACGACCAAAGCGCGGCTGCCGCCGAGTTCTTTCGCCAATTCTCCCAGCCGATCGACAGAGCCCGGCCCAAACACGATCCGCGTGCTCAATTGAAAATCAAATGGAACCAGCGCCGCCACATTTTCCAGCGCCGATCCCAATTCGATAGGGCTAGGGTTTTTCATTTCGGATCCAAAGGTGCGATATTTCTCTAACCCAATGTTGTCGCCGAACGATTCGATCTTTCGCCTCATTTCCCTCCCCCGGTGCATTTGTTGGCTTCCGCTTTTCTTTCCCTCCCCCCGACGCTTCGGCGCGTGGGGAGGGTTGGGAGGGGCGATGCGCAAGATGGTTTGTCCTTCCTTAACTCTCCCCTTGCTGCGCGAAGAAGAAAGAACCCCCTCCCTAGCCCTCCCCACAACGAAGCGTTGGGGGAGGGAACGACATCTATCGCACCCGCGCTGTTTGCTCGGCCAACTGCACGGCCCGTGAACGAAACAGAAACTCGATCAGATTTCCCTCGTGCGGCTGAAGCCAATTTAGCCGCTGCGTCGCAATCGGACCGATGTTCAACCGATCGATGTTGGTCGCGTCGACTAACTTCTTGATCCACGGCTCGTCGTCGCTGATCGCGCTGGCGACGAGCGTCGGACCGATCCTGGCAATCATCTGTTCCTGTGGACATTGTACGACCGAGACGAAGGGAAACATGAACTCTTTTGCGGCGACCGATGTATCCGACGATTCGCAATGCACGACCGTTGGGCGGAGGTACGCGTACCGTTCATGCGCCACCAAGCGCGGACCATACGATGCCGTGGCATGGCTCACTCCCGCTTGTCGCAAATCCTCTTCGATCATCGCCCAGATTCCGGCCCCTTGGCCGTCGGTTGTGAACGCCGCCAAACCGGCTCGCGGATCATTGGCCGGAAGCGGTTCGATCGGACCCAGTCGCTCGGCCAAGGCCGTCGCGATTTCGCGCGTATGCCGCGATGCCCAGATTCCGGAACAGTTGATGCAGCTTCGGCCCCCGTTGCTGAAAACGCTTTCGACCATCAAGTCGACAAAACGCGGCCAATCGTCGACACAATCGTCGCCGAGCAATATTTTCGAAAACCCCGGACCGTGGACTTGGACTTTTGGATTGCCGACGTATTGTGCTATGGTCCTTTCGCTGCCGAAAATCATGCTCCGCTGGCAACCCGACAGGATCGCTTGTCCTATGTCGTGGCCGCCGGGATAAAGCGAGATCGCTTCGCTGGGAATGCCGGCTTGAGTGAACGCGGAAGCGATGCGATATGCCGTCCACGGCTCCTGTGAACCGGGCTTGAGGACCAACCCCAATTGCAGCGCGATCACCGGAAGCCAAAGCGTGTGCACGCCCGGCGAATTGGAAGGGAGGACCGCGCCCAGCACGGGCGATTGAGCTTGGTAGCTGACCGTCACACCGCGCGATTCGCTGCCGTAGCCGGCGCTCAGAATGTCTAAGTCCAGTCCGCGCGTGAGGCAATCGAGAATTTCGCCCATGTTGCGGAGCACGAAACCGTTCTTGGCCATGTTGGCTTTGCACATGTGCTCGGGCAAGCCAGTCGTCGCTGATTGCTGGCGGACAAAGTCGTCAGGCGATTGGCGGCCGTCCCCCAGCGGAAGTGTCGCTTGCCCGAACAAGTCCGCAGCCTGAACGAGTTTGTCAATCAATTGCCCGCAAGTGAATTCGCGAAGGATGTCTCGGGCTCGATCAGCCCGGCGCAGATCGCGCGTGACCAGTCCACCGTTGGCTTGACCGATCGCTGCCACCGGCTCGCCCGTTGCAAAATGGACGATCTGCTGGTTCTCCAGCGACTCGTAAGGCTGTCCCCAGCGGATGACAGGAATAGTTATCAATGTTGCTCCGGGTCAAAAAGGCGTGAGGTTTGAGGGGTGAGGCTTGAGGAAAAAAACTTGGCGTTAGGGTTAATCGTCGACTTGGAGAACCTCGTACCCGTACCAGCTCTTTTCCCCAAATCATAAATCAGCAATCATCAATCATAAATTTCAAAGCACCCCGGGCAGGATTCGAACCCGCGACCTACGGATTAGAAATCCGTTGCTCTATCCAGCTGAGCTACCGGGGCCCAAAGCGGACCGATTTATTGTAGACAAATTGACCGAACTCGATAACGCGTGTGCGATAGAGAATGCATTCGTCTTGGTCCGGGTTTTAACGTGCGGACAAGCCTGTGGCAACTGAAGTCTGACGCGCAAGCGAAGGTACAATGGTCATTGGTTTGTCGCCTAAAAAGGATGGTAAGTTTTCTGTTCGACGACGCCGTTGTCCAAAACGCTGGGCGGAGTATTTAGCATGACACGCATGAATGTGGTGGTGGGCGTATTCGCTTTTGGGTCACTTCTCGTCTTGGCATCCAAGACCGGTGCTCAGTCCAATGATTTCGCCGGGCGCGGTTTCGCGCCGGTCAATGGAACGCGACTGTTCTACGAAGTGAAAGGGACGGGGCCGGCTGTGGTGCTCATTCACGGCGGCCAGTTGGATAGCCGCATGTGGGACGAACAGCTCGACGTACTCGCCCAGCAGTTTGCCGTCATTCGCTACGATGTGCGCGGTTACGGCGGATCTTTTCAGCCGGATCAATTGTATTCCGACGCCGTGACGGAGTCCTGGCTGAAGGACCCTTATATGGCTCCTGCGATGGAGCGAGGCAAATTGGCGCCCTTGCTCCGGCGGTTGTCGCGCGAGAACGCCCATTGCTGGCTAAACAACCCGATCCTTCAACGCTCGCCAAGGCCACTGGTGGCCGAGCGACTAAGCGAGATCAAAGTCCCCACGCTCCTGGTTCTAGGCGATCGCGACGTGTCGCAGATCAATGCCACGATCGAGACTTTGGAAAAAGGCATCAAGGGATCGGTGAAAGTCGTGATCAAGGGCGCCGGCCACCTGGTCAGCATGGAAGAGCCCGAAGAGTTCAACGAAACGTTGTTGGCGTTTTTGGAAAAATTGAAGTAAGGGCTCTAGCTTGCCGCGATGAAGAACCCCCTCCCTAGCCCTCCCCGCGTCGAAGCGCCGGGGGAGGGAAATGGGATGTTACGTTGCTCAAGATAGGGAGGAACAATGGCTGCAAATATACTTGTGATTGGAGCCTTCGCACTCGTCATTGGATTCTTGGTCGCGTCCGGTCGTGCGCTGTACAAGTGGCGAGGAATTTGGCGGTTGCTCGCGTTGATTCCAGTCGCAATTGTCGCATTCGTTGTCATCCGCATTCTGGTTGAGCCAGAAGCGCATAATCTGTGGCCGTTTGAGATTCTTCTTTGGTGTGTAGGCTGCGCGTTGGCGCTGGCAGCCTTGTCCTGGGCCCGCCGAACTTATGGTGCCACCTAATCTGCGCTTTCAGGACAATTCCATATCAGAAAATGACCTCGCCACAACTTGCGTCCAAAGTAACTCTCGCCTACACGCTGCGATCCATTCTGAAATCTTAATTCTGAAATCTGATATTCAACTATCATCTTGCATTGAATCTGAGCGTTAACTCGCCCCCCTCCCTAACCCTCCCCGCGAGGGGGAGGGAACAAAAACCTTGACAATCTCGATCCGCTGTCGTTGCGCACAGGGAAATTGACTGAACTCTTTTTCGATAAATTCCGATGGTTCGATGTGGAGAACTATCGCGTGATTCGCTGCACCGTGTTTCTTGCCGCATTGCTTTTGCTGACCCCGTGGGTCGCCGCGCAGTCGCGCGATGAACGGCCCGCGACGCTTTTCAATTGGCATGGCACTCCCGCCGAACCGCTGGGGGAACTGGAACCGATCGCCACGGACCGTCCCGACTTTACCGAAACGAGTTCAACGGTCGGGCTGGGCGTCGTCCAAATCGAAACGGGATATACCTTCACGGAGGACGACGATCTTCGCTCCCACTCTTGGGGTGAGCCGTTGCTCCGCGTTGGAATCCTGGCCAACTGGCTCGAGTTCAGGAGTGCCGTTTTTCCAACAACTCAGATTTTTGACAACGGTCCGGTTCGGCAATCGGACTCGGGAGCCGAGGATCTTTATTTGGGATTCAAGCTCGCGTTAATGCCGCAAGATGGTCCACTTCCCGAGATCGCCATCACGCCGCAAATGACCGTGCCGACCGGCAGCGCGGCGTTTACGGATAATCGCGTCTTGCCCGGCGCCAATCTACTTTATGGCTGGGATCTCAACGATCAATTATCCGCGGGAGGCAGCACGCAGTTCAACTCGTCGGTCGACGGAACGGATAACCGATACACCGAATGGGCGCAGTCTTTGACGGCGGGCTATTCGATCAGTGAACAAGTGGGATCGTACGTGGAATGGTATGCACTTTTTCCGCACGGAGCCGCCAACGTGGATCCGGAACATTACTTCAACGGCGGGTTAACCTATCGACTCACCGACGACGTGCAGTTCGATATCCGCGCTGGCTTAGGGCTCAACGACGCGGCCGAAGATTTTTTTGTCGGCACGGGGCTGTCGGTGAGATTCAAATAGCGCTCGCCGAAATCGTGGCGGGAAATGCGCAAACCGGAAGTTGGCGGCAATTCCACCTCCCTAACCCTTCCCGCGGCGGGGGAGGGAAAAGAATTCTTGTACCGCCCACCCACAAATGGGCAGGCAACAAACGCTCCGTACGATTCGTTATTCCGATTTATCGCGTGGGGCGACGGTTTTGTCGTAGAGGGGGAGTAGGCGGTAGTCGACCTCAAGCGATAAGAGGTTGAGGGTGGTGACGTACAGGCGGCCGCCGAAACGGCCCCATTTGTCTTCGACCGGTTCGAAAGGACTCCAACTGCCGGCGTATTCTCCGTCGGGGACCTGCGAGGAGAGTATCAGCGGATGTAGAACGCTATTCCACGATTGCCAGACCGGACCGTCGACGTGCCGCAGGACTTGCGTGGCGTAGTACCAATAATACGTGTCGCGAACTTCGAGGTTGAACTCGCTCGGTAGTTGCTTGAGCAGAATATTCGCACCGTCGAGGAGTCGCGGATCATCCCGATCCCAGCCAGTGTACATCCGCATCAGCAATCCGATCGCTGTCGTGCTGTTCGCTGCCCGGCGCAAATGGCCGCGGACAATTCTCCGGCTCGGATCGTCTTGGACTTCCGGGCTATACACAAACTGAGATTCGGAATCGGGGGCTTGAGCAATTTCCAGCCAGCGCTCGATCCCGTTCCAGACTTTGGGATCGACGTCGAGACCGGCGAGTCGACCGCTGTGCAAGGCCATCACCATCCATCCCGTCACCGAGGTATCGGTTGATCGATTGCCGGGAGTGCTGAGGTAACGCCAGCCGCCTAGTTTGGGGTCTTGGGTTGCCACGATAAAGTCGATGCTCTTTTGTGCGGCCGCGCGCACTTCGGCATCTTGCGTCATGCCATAGGCTTCCGCCAGCGCCAGCGCGGCGATCGCGTGCGAGTAGAGTTGACAATTCTTGTTGGATTCCTTGTCCGACTCGACGTACAAGTTTCCATCAGAGCGCTGATGGCTAACCAGCCAAGCAACCGAACGCTTCAGACGATCTGCGTATTTGAACTCGAGGTGCGTGTAGCCGGCTCCTTGGAATGCGAGCAACGCCAATCCCGTTGCCGCGGTGTTGGAGTCCAATTGAAACTGTTTGTTCGCGTGTCCATCGTCAAAACCGAGCAGCGACCAATGTCCGTCGGGTTGTTGATTGCGAATGAGAAAGGCGAGCCCGAGTTCGATCGCTCGTTCGGTCTGCGGGCCGGATCGACCGAGGCTCCCGGGGTTGCGATTGGTGAACGGCGCTTTGGCGATTTGCGCGGCGGGGCTGACGGCAAGTTGGCCGCTGGCGTCGCGGCG
>JBGTJE010000015.1:0-19634 GCA_041745295.1 Pirellulaceae bacterium
TTGGACTTGTCATACGCATCATCCCAAACAAAAATCCAAACCTCCGATCCAAGAAATGTAATCCTTCGGCACGCTATCAAACACGATCCATCGAACATATCCCACCATTGAACCGTAAACTTGTGGGTAATGATCAGGGTGCTAACCCACGGAAGCGTCGTTTCGAAGATTCCTCTAGCCACGTAGTGGCGACACGATCGTTGCTGCGGCAACTCGCAAATCAATTAAACCGCGCACGGACGACTCGCCAGCTCCGACGTTGTGTCGCCGCTACGCGGCTGGGGAATATATGGGTTGCGTCTTTCGGCAGAAATATAATCGTGCACTAATTACGGAGTGCGATGATTGAGTGTTGCGGACCATTTCATAGTTTCATACCGAATTCTGGCATCGAAGCGCCGTCCGAGGCTACCGTTTCGTGAAACGCTTCAGAGCGCGTCGTAAAACGGAATTCATTCCGCTTCCAATGCAAAAAAACGAATGAAATCCGGTCCACGGCGTCTCCCCTGCCCTCGCTCGCGAAGCGTGGGCGAGGAAGCGATCGTAGCAATTGGTTTTCCCTTGAGCGGCCTGCAAACTCATATCAACTCAGAATCGGCTGAATCACATGCCCGTGGACGTCGGTGAGGCGGCGGTCGATCCCGTTATGGCGAACCGTCAGACGCTTGTGATCAATTCCTAGTAAATGCAACATTGTGGCGTGCAAGTCGTAACTACTCGTAGCGTCGCGTGCGGCCGCATAACCAAAGTCATCGCTTTCGCCATGCGAACTACCGCCGCGAATGCCAGCCCCGGTTAACCAAGTGACAAACGTGCCCCCGTTGTGATCTCGTCCCGTGCTGTCTTGGGTGAACGGCATCCGTCCAAACTCGGTTGTCCAAACCACCAGCGTATCATCGAGCAAACCGCGCGATTTTAAGTCCTGCAATAGCGCGGCAATCGGCCGATCGACTTGGCGGGCAATGGCGGGGAGTTCGGTTTGAATGTTGGCGTGGTTGTCCCAATTGTTCTTGGGGCCGCCGGCACCGCTCCAAACCTGCACGAACCGGACGCCGCGTTCTAGCAAGCGGCGAGCGAGAAGGCAATTTCGCGCAAAGCCAACATCTTCGGCCGGAGCGTCCAGGCCATACGCTTTGTGAGTTTCATTTGTCTCGCGCGACAAGTCAAATGCTTCCGGAGCTGAAAGTTGCATCCGCGCGGCCAGTTCGTACGATTGAATTCGAGCGTCCAGCCGAGAGTCGCCCGGTCGATCCAGTGCGTATTGCTGGTTCATGCGTTGCAGTATATGCAGGCCTTGTTGCGACGAGTCCGGCGACACAAACTGCGCCGCTTCGGCAGGTTGCAAATCGCGGATGACCGCACCTGCATGGGCTGACGGTTGCACGACCGTCCCTTGATGAATGGCCGGTAGGAACCCAGAAGAAAAATTTCCCATTCCGTTGTAGGGTAGTCCTCGCGGGTCGGGCAAAACGACAAATGTGGGCAAGTCGTCGGTCAATCTGCCTAGTGCGTAGCTGACCCAAGCTCCGCAGCAAGGAAAACCCGGAAACAGAAATCCAGTCGTCTGCAAATAGCTGGCCGGGCCGTGGACGTTGGTCCGCGATTGCATCGCCATCAGAAACGCCAGTTCGTCAACACAGCCGGCCATCTGAGGAAAGACGTCGGTGACCCATCGCCCGCACTCGCCGTGTTGCTTCCAATTAAATGGAGACTTCATCAAAGATCCTGGGATGCTAGTCGCCGCGGACTTTATGCCAAAATCGACTTTTTCACCGTGCCGCCTTTCCAGTTCTGGCTTGTAGTCAAACGTGTCCATGGGGCTTACGCCGCCGTTCATGAAAAGTTGGATAATCCGTTTTACTTTTGCCGGATGATGCAGGCCGCCGTTTAAGTTGGCGCCCTCTTGCCGAGCGACTTGTCCGAACATCTCGCTGGCGAACATTTGAGAAAGCGCCAATGCGCCGAAGCCGCCAGCAATTTGCTGTAAGGCCGTTCTGCGCGATGGACTTTCTTGAAATGGATCTCGATGGGTCATTCGACAAACTCTCAATCCACAAACAAAAATTCGCTGCTATTCAACAAGACTCGACACAGATTGGGCAAACCAAACTGGCGCGCATACTCCGTCCATTCGGCCGTTTCAGCGAATGTTGGGACTCGACAAAGGACGCGATCGGAGACGAATCGCACTCGCTCGGCGAGTTCGTTCTGCGATTGCTCAGCCAGCAGCGCCAAGTGTTCGGCCTGGCGCAAGATTAACTTGTTGTTCCATAACGCCAATGCCTGAATCGCGCCGACCGAATCGCCGCGAACGGGAGCCGATTGGGACGCGTCGGGACAATCCAAGGCGTCAAGCCACGGGTCTGGCAGTGTTCGAAAAATAAATCGATAAATGCTGCGACGACGAGACTCGGGGCTGTCGATGTCAAACGTCAAATAATCGACGTTCGGAGTTACATGAATCCCCGGGGACATTTTGAATTGCATGGCGGGAGGGCCAAACATGGTCAGGTCCAGCTGCCCGCTGATTTGCAGCAAGCCATCGCGCACCGATTCGGCATCCAGCCGTTGACGACTCATGCGCCAGAGCAATCGATTATCGCGGTCTTGCTGTGCCGCTAATTCGTTGTGCTCACTCGTTTGCCGGTAAACGCTGCTCGTCACAATCATGCGATGAAGTCGCTTCAGCGATCCGCCGCTATCGCGAAAATCGGCGGCCAGCCAATCCAACAGCTCCGGATGCGAAGGTAGCCCACCCATTTTGCCAAAATCATTCGGGGTATCGACAATCCCACGGCCGAAATGGTAATGCCAAACTCGATTGACGATGACTCGCCAAGTCAGCGGGTTTTCGGCATCGACCATCCAGCCGGCCAAGGCCGCGCGACGCTGGCCTTCCTCTTCCGGTGCTTTTGGTTCGTATTTTTTGCTCAGCTCGTACAAGGCACCCAGGAGCCGTGGCGCCGCAACTTCTTGCGGTCGGTTGATTTCGCCTCGTGACAGCACGTGGACTTCGCGCGGAACCGCGGCCGGCCGAAACGTCCCGTCCGGCGCGAACTGATTGGTGCCACAGTACACTTTGGATTGGGCGGGCAACGCCGCAATTTCCTTGAGCAGTTTTTGTTGATTTAACCAAGTGATCAACTGAACGTTTTGGGCTTCCGTTCGAGAGTTGCGCGGAACTGAGAGAACCTTGGCCAGCGCCTCTGGAACGGGAGACAAGCCCAGTTCCGCAACATTGGCTGAGGTAGCCGAAACGCGAAAGCGACCAATTAAGTGCCCGCTGCCGTGCAATTGATCGAGTTCAACTGCGATCAAGCTGTCCGACGGGACTGAGAGAGGTTCACGAAATTCGAAAACGGCTACATGCGAAACGCCGACTTGCGGGTGTATGCCCCACGCGGTTGCCGGATCGCCGTCGATAGCATTGGCGACGCCCCAACCCGATTGATCGAAATCCGCCACCGCACTTTTCAAGGAAACAGCGACCGATTGGTCCGCGTCGCCGACCGGTTGAAGCTTGATTCTCAGCTCGGATAAATGCAGATTGCCGTTGTCTTGGCGTCCCGGTCCGTTCATCGGCAGCGTTTCATCCGCCAACAGCTCAAGCCGTAACGCCGAAACTTGTTGAAGGTCAGTTTGAAGGGTAACCGAATACGTATCTTTGTCCGGTCGTCTTCCTAGCGAGAGCAACGAACGATCGAGGAGCGCCTTGAGAATGGATCCCTGTTGAGACGAATACATTGCGGGTTCGAGAACTTTCCAATTCGCATTAATCGCGACGTACGAATCCTCATACACCGCGAGTTCGGCCAAGCGATCCGCGGTGAGAACTTCTGACGGTTGCCGCTTCGCCCACTCATCGAGTACGGCAAGCTCCCGCTGGAGTACGACCCGGCGATGGGCGACCGCCGGATCTTCATCGAAACTCCGCTCGGCTTTGTCGATTCCGGCAAAAAGTGCTTGGAAGGCGTAATAATCTTGTTGAGAGACGGGATCGAATTTATGGTCATGACAGCGGGCGCATCCGACGGTTAAGCCAATAAATGTAGAGGTCGTATTCGTGACGATGTCATCGCGATCCAAGTTTTGTCCAATCAAACGGTCAATGGAGTCTTCGCGAATGTCACGCAACGAACTTTCATCCCAAGGCCCGGCGGCCAAGAATCCTGTCGCGGTAATCGCCAGCGGGTCGTTCGGGTACAACATATCGCCGGCGACTTGCTGTACAACAAACTGCGCGTACGGCAAATCTGTGTTGAGCGCTCGAATCAAGTAATCGCGGTAGGGCCAGGCATTCGGCCGTGGACGATCTTGATCCTGCCCGTGCGAGTCCGCGTAATGCACTACGTCCAGCCAATGGCGAGCCCAGCGTTCGCCGTATCGCGGACTAGCCAACAATCGATCCACTAAACGCTCGTAGGCGTCGGCACGGACGTCGCTCAAAAACTCCTGCACATCTTCCGGCAAAGGCGGCAGACCATGTAGATCAAAGGTCAAGCGCCGAATCAGCGTTCGACGATCCGCCTCGCCAGAGACGGACAGGCCCGCGTTTTGCAAACGGGCAAGCACAAACGAATCGATGGGTGTTCGAATCCAAGATGCATTTTCGCCAACCGTTGGGATTTCCGGTCGAACGATTTTTTCCAGCGACCACCAGCGAGCGTCTAACTCCCCGTTCTCGTTGGCGGCGGCATCCGGCCAATCCGCTCCGTCGTCAATCCAGCGCCTGAGAATCCCGATCTGGGTTGTCGAAAGCGGTTCCCCAGCGGGAGGCATTTTGAGATCGTCGTCCAAGCCGGCGACATAAAGAACCAGGGGGCTTTCGGCGCTGTTTCCAGGTTCGATTGCCGTTCCGAGATCGCCACCTTTTAACGCCGCTGCGCGGCGGTCCAAGCGAAAGTTGCTTTCCTGCTTTTGACGCCCATGACAACGGAAACAATTTAGTTCAAAGATTGGCCGCACGTCGCGCAAAAAGTCGACCGGATCGGCAGTTGCATCCGGCAATCGATCTCGTGCAGACAAGCCAAAGGCAAAAATCAAATTCGAGGCAAGGAAAACAGATGCAAAGCAACCGGCGAATCGAAACCGAATCCAACGAGAACTAATGCGCGGACACGATCGCGGTCCGCAATGGGCTAGGCATCGATTGTGGCGTCTATTCAAATCCATGTTTCGTTAGCACGCCGCGCTGAGGAATCTTGCTTCGAACCTGTCATCATGCATCCGGCGTGTCTAGAATCTTTTTCAATCGATCCGCCAATTCGGGCGGAAGTTTCGTGAGCCACGATGCATCGATCAGCCGGACGGCGATCATGTCTTGAACGTGAACCTGGTCCTTCAGGCGATGCGACATCAGCTTCATCAACAACAAGGGTTCGAGACCGATCACGCGAAAGTTGGCCGGGTCAAGAACGGTCTCGATCTCTGGCGCCGGCAGTAAATGATCCGGGCGAGTCTTTTCTCCGGCGAAGAGAAGGTGGACGGCCTCGCTGGGTTTGCCCTCCGCACCGTCGCGGAACATCGCGACGCCGAGAATTTCGTCGCTCACGAAGCCGGCTTGTTCCAGGGCAGTAGTTACCGCGGGCAGATCATTTCGCCGTATGAGTAGGTCGACGTCACGTGTGTTGCGGACGGCGCCCTCATCGATGGTTGCCACCCACGAAGCGACAGCGTTTCCGCCGACCACGGCGTAGTCAACACCGACCTGATTCAAAACCGCCGTCGCCCGCAACAACCTCTCGCGAACTTTCGCCACTGCCTGCTCCATTCGGTCCAGAATTTCCCAGCTCATGCCGACGGTCTGAGCTGTCCAGCGCGACCCACTATCCTCGGATGGATGTATCGGTGCGGTCATGAGGTATCCTTTGCGGCCATTTTGGGGCTTGTCGCGCAGTGATTATAACACAAACAACGCCGCGCCGACTAAAAGTGGCTACTCGGGGAAGTGTCGCCCTTCGCTCCTAGGCTGTGAATATATTCATTTCAAAAGTAGGGCGGCCCTTCCGGGCCGCCGTTTTCCGCTCGATCGACGGCCTGGAAAGGCCGTCGTACGAATAAATTCAGAGCCTAGAAGCGAAGGACGTGCCATGAGTCGCACGATCACGATACTCATTCACTTTGAAAGCTGTTCGCTAACCCAGCGGCAATTGAGAACCTTCTCGACAAAATCCAACGGCAAATACAAGTATTGGTTCGACGCCTCGAAGCCGATGCGGGGATCGAGTGAGGTTAATGTGAACATTCGCCGCGCGAGTCGGGCTTCATCCTCAACAATCTTCTGTATGTGGGCGATTGCGTCCGCTTTCTCTTGCGCCAACAGATCGACACTGCGGAGTCGTTCTCGGAGTATTACAAACTTGGATTGATTCACGACCGATTCAAAGTGTAATTGCGCTGCTTCTGCGACGCGCTGGTCGGCCTCGGCTTCGGCACGGCGATCGTTCGGCGCGGCCGCGACCGCTTGATGCAAGTGCCTCAGCCCTTCTTTCCAGCCGGTCGCGACCCGTTCAAATTGTTGAATAAAGATTTGTGGAGGGTACTGACCGCGCCACGACGCCAGGTCGTCGTAGGGAAATCCAACCATTGTTGCATGATAGCCGGTCGCTTCGCTGAACAATAAATTGCTTGGGCCCAAGAGCTGAGGACCGTTGTACACGAGACTTGAATCGTAGGGATACTCACGAAACGCGTCGCTAAATGCTCGCCAAGCGGCCCGCGCATGTTGGGCGCCTCCCTCGCCGAAGTGCTGTTTCGCGACGTCCAACAAGACGTCCTCGATTTCCGGAGTCGGTTGCCGGTTAAATCGCTCGGCAACTTCGAGATTTAACGAGGGATAACCACCGAGCGACCAGCTCAGCATAATTCCATCGACACCGGAATCTGCGAGATTTCGGCAATGCTGCGCGACGAGGTCAAGCACAGGCAGATACGGTACGGCCGCAAGTTCCCACGTATTATTGATCTGCACCTTGGCGAATGTTTTCAGCCCGCGCTGCTTTGCCAGCCGCCAATGATTCGTAGCGCGAGGTCCAGGCCCTACCGCCGACATCGAATACTCACCTATTTCGGACTTGATTCCGCCGCGTTCGATCGGCAGTGCCCATTCACTGACGGACATGAGGTATGTGTCATCGGGCATGGCGGCGATGTGATCGGACGCGTCGCCGTGTCCGTTCCAGCCCCAGTCCCAAAGAATGACTTTGGCATCGGGTTGGGAGCGATGGACTCCGTCGCGGATCGCCTGGTTCACTTCGGCGATAATTTCAGCGGCCGAACGACCCTGGCAATGAGGGCAATCTTTCTGTTGTCCATGCGACGCACAATTGGTGAGATTTTCCGACGCGGTGATCGTAAATACGCCCGCCAATTCTGGAACTTCCTTGAACACATGGGCCAACGCATCGTTGATCCATTGCCGCACGATCGGGTTGCTCGTGCACATCGCGGTGAAATCTCCCTCTCTGACACCGGCCAGCGCCGACCGATCCTTGAAAAAAGAGTTGGGCATTGCCCGCGGTTCGTTTTGGTAAAGATAGATTCCAATGCCGTGGCGACTGGTACGCTTGGCCAGTTTCCGTAGTGTTGCCAAGCGAACCTCGTGGTCGCGGCCAAATTCTGGAAACGCGTCCCCACCAGGCGCAAGATCGCGCAACACGACGTGCAGCCAGACGCCATTCACGCCCACCGCGGCGAGTCGCGCGAGCAATTCATCGGGAAATGGGTCGAGCTGCTCGTCGAGAAGCGGATCGCCGAAAACGGCGACGTAAGAATAGATGAAACGCGTTATGGATTGCGGCTTTTGGTCTCGCGCGATTTGGGCTTTTTTTGCCGCTTGGGAGGATCCATTCAAATTCTCGATGAATCGAAACCGCGGAGTCGCCGGATGAGTCAATTCATCTCCAAAAGTCTCTCGAACGATCGACTTGATACGGGCCGCATGCTCCGCGACCTCCGTCGTCGGTTCCACATAGCGAATGGGGACGCATTTTGGTTTAAGCAAACCAAGCTTGACATAAAGGAAATCGTCCTCGCGCAGGATGACTGCCAACTCGTCTGCCGAAAGGTCCAATAACTCCAGCAATTGGTCGTACGGCAGCAAATGCCAATTGCGCCGGATCACGGTCAAGTACATTCGATTTCGATACTCGTCCGGAATGGTCTTGGACGTCGGGAGTCCCATAGATGCTCCAATCGTCAAAATCTGTTGGCGAGTCGCGCCAACCACCTTGGCGATTCGGTCCACAGCAACGACATTCCAGTTTCTGAACACCAAGGCATGGAGGCGATCGGGAAAATGGGGCATTGACAGTGTCGGCGGCGAACTTCCGACGGGCAGTTGCGACAGATCCCCGCGCTGCGCCACTACCATTCCCTGCCCGGTCGCGACGACCAAAATTGTCAACAAACACAAGCGTTTCTTGCAAAACATCAGCATATCCATCCCTTGTATTCGAGGTTGCCAAAATTTGTACTAAACGGATCAATCAACCGGCGCATGGAAGAACCTCCCGCGTTCGTTTGAAATTAATCTCGAGCAGGCAATGACTCGCTTTTCGAAAAAGCGCGGTACAGAAGTAGGTCATAGACAATCTTCAATCCGCCGGCGAGAAAAAACGGAGTGCTCATGAGTCCCGCGCTGCCGACCAATAAACTTGCGAGCATGGGTGAAATCGCCGCGCCGACCGAACGGGCAACGGCGGTCACTCCCGCAGCGGCCGAGCGCTCATCGGGGCGTACAACCGCCATCGTGTAGGCCTGGCGCGTGGGCACATCCATCTGGGAGATACTGAAACGCAGCAGCAATAGGCCGACCGCCCAGTACGCGTTGGGCATCAACGGGACGAGAATTAACAGCACATTGGAAGGAAGGTGCGAAAAGACCATCGTGTTTACCAGCCCGATCCGGCGCGCAAGCCATCCGGCCGCCAGCGCCGAGACTCCGGCGAGCAAGTTTGCGAAAAAGAAAATGGCGCCTAGGGTCGCCGGATTGAGCTGGAATCGCACGTGAAACCAATAGGCGATGATGCTCTGGATCACAAATCCACCGCCGAAAGCGTCCAGGGCAAATAGGAACGACAATTGAACAACGGTTCGACGGGAATCATGGAGTCCCAAAATGGTTTTTTTCGCGCCGCCGCCGTCTCGCCGTTGGATTGGCTCGACGGAACGAGTCAACCGGGAAAAACCGATCATTAGCGCTGCGCCGACGGCCGCGTAAACAAAGATAAGCGGGCGAAAGGCGGATGCTCCGAAGAGCCCAAGGGATTGACTGAGCGCCGCCAAAAGCCCGCCGCAAAGAGCTCCCAGCGCGGTGGAAAACGACCCCACGAGGTTGTACCAAGCGAAGACGTCCGTGCGCCGGTCATCGGCGATAATGTGCGAGAGGGCTGCCTGTTCAACCGAAAGAAACGGGCCAATGTCGTGTCCGCTAGGGCTGATCACGCCGATCGTTGCGGCAAGCACGAGCAATGCGAAATTGTCAGTCAGGGCAAAAACGATTCCCGCCAAGAGCATCAGCCCTGCGCCGACGATCAGCGTCCGCCGACGGCCAAATCGATCGGCCGTTGTCGTGAGCCAGAGTGAGATCGCCGTGTCGCCAGCGAGCGTGGCGCTGAGTAACAACCCGATCTGCCAATCCTTTAAACCCGTCTCTACCAAATACAGCACGAGCACGACCGAGAGGAGTCCATACGCAAACATTCTCGAGCAGCGAGTGGCAAAGAGCAACCAACCGTCTTTTGTAAGTTTGTCGGCGATGTTCACCGGCGAACCATCCTTCTCGTCCACGTCTCATTCATCGATAGGCTCCGTCCGGATCGATGAACTTGCGAATCAACCAAGGACAGGCAACCCGATCAACTTTAACGCGTTCGCGAGTGATCCACTTCATATTCCACCTCCCTTTGCCCAGAACCATCTCACCGATTGACGTATACAAGATACAACGAACCAAGAACGAGGATGATGACTAGTGCGGCGTCGGGTTCGATGATCCACCAGCGCTTTTCCGCGCGATAGAGCAAGCAAAGCATCACGACTGACGTGGTAATCAATACGCAAGTTGCCGTGATGGCATGGACGTTGGACGCCAATGAAAGTACCGGCTGCGAACTGGCTGTATCGGTTAACGCCAAGATGAGCATATTGAACGCGTTGCTTCCCAAGATGTTCCCAATCGCCATGTCATAGGCTTTGAGCCTGACCACGGTAAACGTTGAAATGGCCTCTGGAAGCGACGTCATCGCGGCGACAAATACCGTGCCGAAAAATGTTCGACCAAGTCCGGTCAGTTCCGCAAGCTTATCGGCGGTGTGAGCCAATTGCGGCGCGACCAAAAAGATGATCGCCGCGCAAATAACGAATCCCATCACATTGATAGAGAGACCGCGACGCGGTTCGGTAGGCACGGCACTGACTGGCGCTAGCGCGGCCGACACGCGATGATCGAGAAACAACAGGCGGACAAACATAGCATACGCCGCAACCAATCCCCAACTCACAGGTCCCAGCCGTAGAAACGTCCATTGCGTGTCGATGAGCAAGCCGAGCAATGCGATGGCCGTCATCACACTTGCCACAATTCCAGAAAGCGCGTGGGCAGCAGATTCTTTGGTTAGGATCCGTCCGGGCGTTCGCGAAATCAGGTCCAAGACGGCCAAGATTAGAATATTGATCAGCGAGCTCCCGAAAACATCACCCGCCATAAGGTCGACTGCGTTCATTCGCACGGCGCTGAAGCCGACAGAAAATTCTGGCAAACTTGTCGCACCAGCCAATAAAATCAGTCCCGTGATCGACGTTCCCAACCCAGTTTGGTCGGCCAGTTCATGTGCAAATCTCGCCAAGTACAGCGCGGAAAAAACAATTACCGCAGCGAGCCCAAAAAAAACAATCAGCAAGGTCATGATTCGTCCGTTTTGCAACCGTTTTCGGAGAATGTGCGATTACGAATTTAATTTGTCGGACGACGAACAGCAAGTAAGTCCGTATTTTCAATCGAATTGCAACGGAAAGAACGGGCCGCCATGCATCATTCTGATCTCGTAAGAAATTTATCGATTGATTTATACTTTGTATCGTTCTGACATGATCGATCGCGGAAACCCGTCGAGATCACATTCAGATTTAAGTCCATCGGAACGAGACTCGAATGCGTACGACAAAATCTAATCTTCCGATCACACAGTTGGAATCACGATATGATTCCATTACTGCGGAGATGGCGTTGATGGCTCCGGCCGAAGCAGCCGAACTTCTGGAACCATTTTCGGACGCCGAAGCAGCCGAGTTGCTTGGCCTCTTGAGTCCATCAGTCGCGGAGGATGTCATGTTAGCGATGGGTGACCAGCGGCGAAAGTCCGTGATCGCCGCCGCGCCAACCGCCGATTGCAAACAGTGGACGGCGAACTTCACCTTCCCGGAAGATTCAGTCGGTCGATTAATGGAGCCGCCGCGAGCCGTTTTTCGCCCGGGCTTGACCGTGGCCGATACGATTGAGCGGATTCGCGAGTTGGTCAAAAATGTTTTCGTGACATACGGATTCGTCGTAAACAGCAACGGTGTGTTGCTTGGCGTCGTGGCGATGCGCGATTTGCTCCTTGCCAGCCGCGAGAGTCGGCTCGAGGACGTCATGCTGCGTGATCCGTTTACGCTATCGCCTGAACTCGACGTGCTTGATGCAATGAAACTGGTCGTAAATCATCATTTCCCGGTGTATCCCGTTTGCAACGGCGCGGGCCGGCTGGTCGGAATCGTGCGCGGACGGACGCTTTTCGAGCAGCACGCGTACGAGATTAGCGCACAAGTGGGCTCGATGGTCGGTGTCGAAAAGGAAGAGCGACTTTCGACGCCGTGGAGCACGAGTCTTCGCTACCGCCACCCGTGGCTCCAACTTAATCTATTGACGGCATTCATCGCGGCAGGAGTGGTTGGCGCGTTTCAAGCCACGATCGACCACATGGTCGTTCTCGCGGTGTTTCTCCCTGTGCTTGCCGGTCAATCAGGCAACACGGGGTGTCAGTCGTTGGCAGTAACGCTGCGGGGTCTGACGCTTGGCGATCTCAGGACGGGTCGCGAGCGGGCATTGGTGTTGAAAGAAGGGCTCTTGGGTTTGCTGAACGGCGCATTAGTCGGGATCACCGCCGGCGCGGGAATGTACGTGATGGCATCGCTTCAAGGGAACGAGCGAGCGCTCGCACTAAGTTTCGTCGTATTCATTGCAATGATTGGAAGCTGCGTCGTCAGTGGAGTATCGGGGGCGTTGATTCCATTAACCTTGCGGCGGCTCGGCGCTGATCCCGCAACGGCGTCGAGCATTTTCTTGACGACGGCGACGGACGTGGCGAGCATGGGCCTTTTTCTCTCTTTGGCTACGCTGTTTATTGCGTAGAGCCATTGCCGGCATTTTGTTTAACCGGCGCAGCCGCTGGCGTAGACAAATGTCGTTGCCTGCCGTTTCGCTGTGAGTCACAAACCCAAAATGCCAGCCGCTGCGCGGGTTAAACAACGAGGGACATGCGCAGCAATCGTTTTATACGTCGCGCGTTAAACGCAAGTTGCCGTGCCCCCGAACCTCGAAATCCGCAATGAGCGGCAGGTGGTCCGACGCGTAGCGGGCCATTTGCAGATGTCCGACATAGGCGGCTTGCATGTGAATATCGCCGCGAAAATAAATCGCGTCCAAGCCGCGCATCGGCATGAGTGCAGGGAACGTCCGGGATTTTCGCGAGGCGCTCTGATATCCAAAAGGCAACATGAACCGCCTCGCCATCGAAGACCAGACGTCGTTGAAGTCCCCGCCGACTATCGCAGGGGTTTCGTGATGAACATGTTTGATGTGGTCCCATCCCATCAATTTTTTGATTTGTTTTGCCCGTTCGAAGCCGGCCAAGCCCAAGTGCAGGTTGCAGAGCAACAAGGTTCGATCGTGGCCACCCATCTGCAAATGGGCCTTGGCAACCAAGGCTTGTCGCCGTTTTTTGAAACGGACGGTCAAATCGACGTTCCAAGTTTCGCGCAAGGGAAATCGACTTAGGATCGCGTTTCCATAGTGGCCGCGAGTCAATCGCACGTTGCGCTGAAACGCTTGGTAAGGATAACTCAGGCGGCTGGCCAGCTCATCAACCTGGCAATCGAAGTTTGAACGCGGCACGCCGTCATCGACTTCTTGCAGAAAGGCGATATCCGGCAAATAGTACGCTATAGTATCGGCCACGCGATTCAAATCATATCGGCGATCAACACCACCGATCGCTTTGTGTATGTTGTACGTCATCACGCGGATCGATATATGTTCGCGGGCCACGTTTATCCTGGTTCGTCGCTAGAGTTAATGAGTATGCTTTTTGTCCAAGTTTAACCGAGATATCGATGTCGCAACCGGCATTTTGGATTCTCGTGGCGGATTGGACGCTTCGGCTCGTCCTTTCGGTGCACGTCATTATGCGCCGTCGTTCGATCGGTATATCGCTTTCCTGGCTGTTGATTATTTTGATCTTTCCCTTCGTCGGGACTATCGTCTATTTGCTGCTGGGCCAGAATCGTTTGGGCAGGTATCGGGCCAGGTGGGCGGCCCGAATGCGGCAGCAGTATGGACCCTGGAAGGCCCGGTTGACCCCGTACGTCTTCGAGGACTGGGAATCGCCGCATGACGATCCGGCTCAATTGTCGCGGATGATACTTGCCGCCAGCGATGCCATTCCCTTAAAAGGCAACCGGATCAAGTTATATCATTCCGCCGAAGCGGTATTCGCAGCAATGATCGCGGACATTAATCACGCCCACATTTCCTGTCATTTAGAGGTTTACATCTGGGAAGTTGGTGGGCTTGCCGACGAAATGTGTCAAAGCCTTGCCGCCGCGGCTCAACGTGGCGTCGAGTGTCGGTTGCTCGTAGACTCGGTTGGCAGCCGCGGATTTTTGGTAAGTCGTCAGGCAGACGAATTGAGGTCGGCCGGAGTTGAAATTCATCCCGCGCTTCCGGTCAATTTATTCCGCGCGTTGCTGTACCGATTTGATCTAAGAATGCACAGAAAAATCGTCATCATAGATCACGAAATCGGTTATGTCGGCAGTCAAAACTTGGCGGATCCTAAAATCTTCCGCCGTGGAGCCGGATTTGGCCAATGGGTCGACGCGATGGTGCGAATGAACGGGCCCGCGGTCGATGCGCTCGCCATGGTCTTTTCCGAGGACTGGCACTTTGAGACGACTCGAAGCCTTACCCCGCGCGATCTGAATCGCGAACTTCCGGTTCCGTTGCCCTGTGGGTCAACCGTTGTTCAAGTGGTGCCATCCGGTCCAGGCCTAGACAGTGAGGCCATCATGCAAATCCTGCTGAATGCGATTTACATGGCGGACGTCGAGTTGACAATTACAACTCCATATTTTGTTCCCGACGAATCGTTGCAACGGGCCCTTATCTCAGCGGCGAGGCGCGGGGTTCACGTGACCATCGTCATCCCCAAGCGCATTGATTCTCGATTGGTGCGAATGGCCGGTCGGCCTTTTCTCCGTGAACTGGCCAAAGTGGGTGTGGAAATCGCTCGCTACAGCAAGGGCATGCTGCACACGAAGTCCATTACGGTCGACCACGACACGAGTTTTTTTGGTTCGCTCAATTTGGATCCGCGCAGCTTGCATCTGAATTTTGAAATCATGCTCGCACTTTATGACGAAGATTTCACGCGTGAACTTCACAAGCTTCAGCGGGAGTATATCCGCCATTCGGAGATCGTATCCGAGGCGGATTTGGTAACGCATTCATTCGGGCTGCGGTTTCTGGAAAGCTGCGCGAGGCTAATTTCGCCGCTGCTGTAAACCGCGAATTGATCGTTGATGGAGCTCCAACGTCTAATGGCCCGACGAATTTCTGACCCGAAGCGCACGTTTTGATGTAGCGCATTTCCCCGGCAACTCGTCGTTTCGGTGGCAAACGCTTGCGCATCAGGCTTCCCTGGCCTCTACGGACTTACCTATTGCCTCGCGCGCAATTGGAAAATCGGGCTGTGAACGCCCCAGGTTGAGATTACCGTTTCGAGAATTGGACGCCGCGGCGTGCCCCGCGGAGACCGAATTTCTTGCGCTCTTTCATTCGCGAATCGCGAGTCAGAAAGCCTCCGTCACGGAGCGCCGGAAAGAATTCGGTATCGTAACTAATCAGCGCACGGGCCATACCCATTCGGCAAGCACCCGCTTGGCCTGTCGTGCCGCCCCCGGTTACTTTCACGGCAATATCGAGAGCCGTGGTTTGATTGACAATCGCCAACGTATCGGTGAGCATTCTGCGGTCCGCTTCATTGACGAAAAACTCAGCGAGTTCGCGACCATTGACGGAGATTTTCCCAGAACCGGCTTTGATGCGAACGCGGGCAACCGAAGTCTTCCGGCGACCGGTTCCAATGGCTTGACCTGTTGCGGCGTCTTTTTTGGCTGCGACCATGGCGAAAATCTTATAAATCGTTGGTGAACCGAGGAATCTTACGCGTGGGTGTCGATCAATAATGGCTGCGGATTCTGAGCTTGGTGAGGATGCTCGGACCCCGCGTAGAGTTTCAATTTATTAAGCATTTTTTCGCCCAATTTGTTCTTGGGCAACATCCGGCGGACCGCTTCGCGAAGAATGAGCTCTGGGCAGCGCTCCAGCCGAGCCTGAGCCGTTTCCAATCGCAGCCCGGTATAACCGGTAAACCAGGTGTAGGTTTTGTTGTTCCACTTGTCGCCGGTGAACTGGATCTTGTCGCAATTCACGACAACGACGAAATCACCCGTGTCGAGATGTGCTGTATACGTGGGCCGGTGTTTCCCCATTAGGATCACGGCGATCTTGCTCGCCAATCTGCCGACGATTTGCTGATCGGCATCGACGTGCCACCATTGCTTTTCGAGCTCAGTAGGGTTCGCCAGATAGGACTTGGTGCCAGCCACGGCATTCTCCTAACAACAAAAAACGAACGCTCCGAATCGGGCGTTCGACGCAAAAAGGCAGGTCAATTGGTCGATCGACGCGAGCTGACAGTTTAGCTTTTGCCGGAATTTAGGACAAGGGCCCCCTGCCCCCGGATGGGTGCTGCCTCCAGAGTGATTTCGCAACTCTGGCAGAGCCAGCGGCACACGGAAACTCGCTTCTGATTTGTGCGCCACTAGCTCTGCCAGTGTTGATTTCGGGCAAGACTCTCCGGAAGGCTGCGGTATCGTGGTCGCGTGCTTTCGGGGTGTCGAACCTGAGCCATTTCGGATCCTGCGGATTTTGCCGCATGGCCGCTCAAGTCGATTAGACAGAACGTGTCGAACAGAGCGGCAGCCACCAAAATAGCTGATTTGCAAAAGCTCGACGGACGATAACGATCGTGCTGTTTATGGAAAAACCGCCACGGCATTGCAGCCGCGCCGAACACGGAAGTGTTTTGAAAGGCCGAGCAAGGGCTATGCGCTTCGCACCAATCACCTCACGGGTGAGCTGTCGAAGCCGTGGGCCTCATTTGGTCGAGACATCTAAGCGGGGATTTCCAAAATGCTTAACGAACCATTATGTTTTCCGCGACTGTTTGCCAACGAAAATGATCGCGCCGTGCCGATCGAGGCCAACCTCGACTCATTTGCGGAATTGTCTCAGAGCTTCGCAGCCCTGACTGGCTGGAAACTGTGCTATCGTGAAACCTCGGCGAGTCGCATTCGGCGCGAAGGAATCGGCTGTCGCAATCTCCCCCTCCAGGCGCGTATCGCAATCGACGACTTGACGGACGAAGCCATCCGCGGAGCAACCCGGGCGAGCCATCGTGAAAAATGCGATCGCCTGATTGGAGGTATCAACTCCATCCTGGAAGAACTCGACCGGAGTCGGGAAGAAGTCTGGCGCCAGAATGCCGAGTTGGCGACTGGAATCCCGGTCACCGATGACGGATCCGCCAGCGAGAAATTGGCCGTTCTGCTCAACTCGCTGCTCACGTCTGCGGTCGATGTCACCGGTGCCAAACAGGCCGCACTTTACCTCTTGGATGACGGAACCCAAAACCTGAACCTGCGAACCAAAGTTGGATTTGGGCAAAATCAGGTCCCGGCAAACTCTCGCGATCTCAGCCGTGCCAAGGCAGACTTAGAAGCGCTTATGGGTCACGCCGTTGTCATCGAAGATTCGAGTCGCTTCACCAGTTGGGATATTCCAGCCGAATGCGGTTCGGCGCTCTGCGTGCCGATTTCATCCTCCAACAACCTGTTGGGAACGTTTTGGATCTTCGATCAAAAACCGCGCGATTTCACCGGGGCCGAAGCCAATATGATCGAAATCATCGCCGGCAGAATCGCGTCCGAGCTCGAACGATACGCCCTCGTGCAAATTGCCCGCGGCTCCAAAGTCATCGCCGCCCGCGCGAATGACTCCGCACCAATCGCACGTCCCCAACTGCCCAACATCCACCCGCCGATCGATGAATTGAAAATCTTCGGAGCTGTATCCGACGCCGAGGGCGCGGTTGCAGCAGGCGCCGTTTACGATTGGGCGATCTGCCGCCGCGGTCACCTTGCGGTGCTGGTGGCTCACGCCGCCGGGGATTCCACTCACGCGGCGCGAGTCGCCACCATTTTGCAAACTGCGTTTCGAGCCCATTCGTCGCATTGTGAAACGGCCATTGAATTGTTCGATTCAGTATTCGAGACGGCGATGTCGGTCGGAAGCGGCGACAACCCCGTTCGATTCATCTGCGGATACCTCGATCCAGGCCAGGGCCGCTGCGAATTGGCATCAACGGACGTTCGACTCGGGGCGATCATGTCGGCAAAGAACATTCTCAGCGAAGTCGTCGAAGCCGACATTACGGCCGTAGGCGAATTTGGCCTGGCTCATTTGGCCCAATTCTCGATTCCAACCCAATCCGAGTTAGTGATTGCGGTGGCGACTTCCCCATCCAGTGTCGAGGACTCGATGCAATTCGAGTGCACCTTTGCCGAAGGCGAGGACGGTTTTACGGCCGAAGGTTCTGTGGCCACGGCCCAAGACGCCGGCTTGCTCGCGCTACTGCAAATCAAACGTTTGAGGTGAGCGATTTGTTGGAGTTCAGCGCGGCAATTTTTGCCGTCGGCAGATCGCTGCGATCGAGTCATCGTCGTGCAACATATGCGTTTCGATTCCTTCGTTGAGCAAAACTCCGCTGGCCCGAAAGTAATGCTCGTGATCGTGGCTGTTAACGATCGTCGTCACCGCGCGACCTTGCCGCCGCAACGTCCCGAGGGCAATGGCCGCTTCGAGGGTTGGCTGGGCGAGTAAAACGATAACCGAGGCGTCGGCCGGCATTCGCTGCGACGACTCCACAATCAATTGCGACAACGTCAATCCATCGTTCAACTCCAGTCGGGCCAGCATCTGGAGCACGAGCCGAACCTGGTCCCCGCTCTTACGCGTGGGTACGAAAATGGGCCGCTTGCGGTCCAAGTGACTTTGCATCGCTACCTGCTGCTGAGCGGCTGACCGAGTCCGCGCGTCGCCGGTCCAGCCTTCTAGCCGGATCCGTTCGGCAGCGTCTAACCCATTGGTTATCAAACCGAATTGCAATCCCATTTCGTGCAGCGCGTTGGCGATACTCGCAGCGGCGGTGATCCCCAATTCGCTTCGATACGGCTCATGCTTGGGATCGTATGAAGGTCGATGAAAATCGAGGACGATCGTTGCTCCTGACATGCTGGACGGCTCATACTGTTTGGACTGAAGCTGTCCGGTGCGCGCGGTCGCTCGCCAATGAACGCGCGTGAGCGGATCGCCGTCCTGATACTGCCGGACACCAGAAATCCGCGTCGGATCTTCAAATAATCGATGCGTCATGACAACTTCGCCAATCGGACGCCGCGATTGGATATCGTAGTTTTCGATCCGCAAGACTTTGGGAAAGACCAGCAGATAGTTCGGTTGGCCAAGCACGCGAAACGATCGCTGCCAACCGTAATAGTCACCCGTCTCAGCAACGATCGGCCCCATCTGATAAAGTCCGCGGCACAAGAATTCAACTTGGTACAAAAGCTGGGTCGCCGCGCCGGGACGAAGTTTCACGACTTTCAGCCGAGAACCGTGCACGACAATGCGCGGTCGCACGCTCCCTGGCAAGTCAGCCGGTACTAGATCTTCGATCAGCATCCAGGGAATCGATAGTCTTCCCTCGTTGCGAACTTCCAGTGTCAACGTCGCAATCTGACCAATCTCCGCAGTCTCTTCGCTCCATTTTCGACTGCCGCTGAGCTTGCTCGTCCAAGTCGTTGTCAGCCAGCGAGATACGCTGTAGACGGCCAACCCACCGCCGACCGCAAAGGCCAACACGGGGAGGTTGAAAACCAATGCTGCGACGACGGCGACCAGTACGAAGATGAGCCAGTTCATTGGGAGCTTCGGACGTTGTCAAAAACGAGTTTCAGTTACATCCCCGTGTCAGTTGTGTGCCACTGGCTCCGCCAGTGCTGTCCCGGCGGCGAGACTAATGTTTACCCCTCACCCTCACCCTCTCCCCGAAATTTTGAAGTTGCGCTTTTCTGGACAATATCATGCGACGCTCCTGTATTCTGAGGGTAAAGCGTTGGCGAGGAGGCGTTTGAGTTTGCCGATGCCTCCGGAAGTTTTTAGGCGTTTCGACAAATATCTTAGTTCGTTGCCA
>JBGTJE010000016.1:0-12903 GCA_041745295.1 Pirellulaceae bacterium
AACTGCGTACGCTTCAGGGGCATACCGAGGGGGTTAACAGCGTCGCCTTCAGCCCGGACGGCGCGCGGATTGTCTCGGGGAGCAATGACAAGACGCTCAAGCTGTGGGATGCTGCCACGGGCCAGGAACTGCGTACGCTTCTGGGGCATACCGAGGGGGTTACCAGCGTCGCCTTCAGCCCGGACGGCGCGCGGATTGTCTCGGGGAGCTATGACAAGACGCTCAAGCTGTGGGATGCTGCCACCGGCCAGGAACTGCGTACGCTTCAGGGGCATACCGAGGGGGTTAACAGCGTCGCCTTCAGCCCGGACGGCGCGCGGATTGTCTCGGGGAGCAATGACAAGACGCTCAAGCTGTGGGATGCTGCCACCGGCCAGGAACTGCGTACGCTCCAGGAGCATACCCACGTTGTTACCAGCGTCGCCTTCAGCCCGGACGGCACGCGTTTCTACTCGCAAACGTTAAACGGCGAGATGTTCGTTTGGGACTCCCAAACTGGTACTCGGCTAGAGGGTGAGCCCATGCATTTTTTTGATAACACCAAAACCGTATCCAACGATGGTCGATGGCTGGTGACATCGAGCGGCAGCAACGTCCTGTTAGTCGATCTGGAATTCAAGAACCAGGCCCTTGAGCGGACATTTCGAGCTTCCAAGGTAATGCCGAATCCGCTCTGGCACCGTGAACAGGCAACTAATGCGGAATCCGACGGAGAATGGTTCGCGGCCACGTTTCATCGTGCCTGGATCATGAAAGCGCGGCCGGAACTTGCCAGTTCATGGGACAACCTGCATGCCGCACATGAGAAATGGCTCAAATCGCAAAAGAATGGTGAATTGCCGCCGTTATCGCTGATTGTACGGCAGATGCTCGAACTTCCTCGAGGCGACGTCGTGACCGAGGAAGAAAAGGCCGAAATGGAAGCAGCAAATCGGGCCGAGCTCGGAAAACTCAACGATACGATCTGGAACCAAGTCAAGTTACCAAATGGCCAGCCAATCGAATTGAAACTCGTTCACCAATTCCGCAGCCAGGTGGCCATCAACTCTCAAGGCGTTTACCTCAACACACTCGGTTCCGCCGAATACCGCCTTGGCAATTCTCAAGCGGCGATCGACGCCTGCGGTAAGTCGCTGGAATTGCTCCCGAAGGAAATGAATCTCCCCGGCCCGCACCCGATCGACCTGGCCGTCATTGCAATGAGCCATCACCAACTGGGAAACAAAGACGAGGCCAACAAGTTCAAGACCCAATTCGACGAGGCGATGAAGCACGAACAATTCAAGGACGACGCGGAATGCCTCTCCTTTGCTCAGGAGGTCCAGGACTTGTTCGCTCCCGCCACCGACTCCCCACCATCTGAAACGCCCAAATCGAACCTAGACAAACCGCCGCTCTGAGCTTTGCGAACCCGGATCGTGTAACCGCTCTTAAGTAATCCTGACCGGGCGGCAGCTTATTGGCGCTCGTCAGGAAAACGAATAACTCTCAGATTGTGGCCGATCGCCGTCGCTCCTGAGCTTTTTGGAATTTTATGCTAGCCGCCGGCGCTCGAATTTGCCATTCCCTCAATGGCCTGATGGCCGACCGCCGCGGGTCGGATTATCCTCGATGCAATTGCCGAAATGCAGCCTCACGGCAAATGACTTGAAGCCAGTCCCGGTTTGATATAGTACAAAAGATTTACCAAAGTCGCATACAGGTATATGGGCCCATCGACATGAACGTCCGTTGTCAACATTGCGGTAAGAGCTATTCGCTTAGCCATGAACGGTTGCGAGAAGTTGCGGGGAAAGCGGCCACTTGTTCTGGCTGCAAACAGAAATTCGTCATCCCAACGGAGAAGGCCGATGCGGCGCCGATGGACAATCCATCCGTGGCCGCCAGACCAGATCCAATCTCTGCGTTACCCGCGCTGCGCAGCGAACGGGCGCGCGACTCGAAAACCCCTGTGGTTGACGATGTGGGCATAACTCCGATCCCGGAAATTCGCGGCCGCCGACGAACGCCGAGCGGATTGCCGAGCTCGGTTGCGGACCATGTCCGAACGCGGAGAAAGAATGAAACACGTTTTTTTCTGGTGATGATGTCCGTAATTGCCGGCTGCGTATTCCTCTGCATCGGCGCGATCGGCTGGCAGCAGGGTTGGTTTGCGGGAATGTTGCCAGCCCCAGTCGGAGAAGTCGAGGTTGCCATCGACTCGACGCAGCGCGGCAGCGTCCGAATTACGATCGATGGCCAGCAACGTCGGTTCGCCGACGCTGCCGAAATTTCGTATTCGCTGCCACTTGGAAGGCACGACGTCGTCGTCGAACGGGTCGGATTCCACCCGCACCGCCAACGCATCGACATTCGCCAGGGGGTAAGGGTCGAGATCAGGCCGCGATGGTCGCCGAGAATGACGCTGGCACAGAATGCGGCGCCGCTCGGGCAAGCTTCTCACGAACAAGTTGCGGCGGCGATTCCCGACTCGAAAAATCCTATCGATGGGAACACGGAATCGGATCGCGTTAGCGACCATCGTTCCAACGACGTATTCGAATCGTGGGTTCAAGATCTCGACGCCGCCAAACAGCGCGCCAGGGACGAGGGAAAAAGCGTACTTGTCTGTTTCGATGGGTCCGATTGGTGCGGATACTCAAAGGAAATGGCGTCATCGGTTTTCGCCCATCCCGAGTTTGCCGAATACGTTCACGAGGCGGGACTGATCCCGGTCTTGATCGATTTTCCCCGACGCGAAGCCAGATCGCGCGTCGAGAACCCGGCGAGAAACGCAGCGGTCGCCGACCAGTTCGGCATACGGGGATATCCCACGCTAATACTGCTGGACAGCACTGGACGGAATATCGATTACTTTGGCTATTGCGAACATGGCTTTCGCGAATTCCGTTCGATTGTCGGCCAAAAGCTGCAGCGTCACCAGGAGAGGCTTGCCGGAATCGAAGCCATGACGGCCGACATTGAAAATGGAAAAAACACAACGATCGAAACATTAACAAAGATCATCCCACTCGAAAGCTGGGGCGAATACGTCGATGTCTTCATGTCCTGGCGAGAGACCTCCAACCGGGTCGACGCGGAAAATTCCAGCGGTCTCAACGAAACGATGTTTCTCAGTTGGTGCATCGCGCGCGTCAACTCGTTGGGCAACATGGACGACGTGCAAAGGACGATTTCGGATTTGCGGGAAGACGTGCAAGCATGGATGGGCAAACACCCGCCGCGCGATACCGTGGCCTTTTCCCAATTTGTAATTCGCTTGGCAAAGATTTGCCAGCTGATTGATCGCGGCCAGTCGATCGGGCTGGCGGAAATGGCGCTGGCGAAATTGTCCGGGCTTTCCGAAGAGACCCGAAACGAACTTGAATCACTGAGCTCCAACGTAACCGGCACCGGTTCTGGATTCCTGGTTACGGACGACGGACTGGTCGTGACCAACGCGCATGTCGTTCGATTCGGATCGGCTATCGAAGTTCAGGTCGGCGAAGATTCCACAGCGAAGTATCCTGCCGAGGTTGTGCATACCGACGACGCCGCGGATATCGCCTTGCTGCGAATCCGGTCCGAAGTAAGGCTTCGGCCACTCGAATTTGACGAAACGGCTCCTAGGCGTGCCTCCGATGTGGCCATCGTGGGGTTTCCCGGCGGGAGCCCCCGAATCAAGTTTGTTGTCGGTCGGGTCATGGGTCAGGACGATGCCAACCAAATCGAGATTAACGCGATGGTAAACCCGGGAAACTCCGGTGGACCGGTGATTTCTCCGCGCGGGCGGGTCGTGGGTGTCATTTCTCGAAAGACGCGGCAGGACGAAATGACAGAAAGCAACGGCATCGCCATTCCCGCCGCAGCGGTGCTCGCGCATCTGGAAAAGGTGCTCGACTCGGCCGATTTTCGAAAAGTCCGTTTGAGCGGCGGCGGCAAGGTGGTCGACTGGGAAAAGGTCGACGAGTTGACTCGAAACTCGGTGGTTCGCATCGCGACAAAGTTTCAGCTGATTCCACTATCGGAGGCGCGGTCGCTGAACGACGAACACTGGGGACTGGTAAGTCGAGCGGACGCCGACGCGGAGGAGTGCAAGAAGTTGCTTGGTCGTTGCTTGGAAACCACTTTGGCATGGCCCAGGCCGGAGTTTTATCGCACGGCGGCGGTTGCCGCGTTTCGTTGCGGCGATCATCTCGTCGCGACCGGCATGACTTCAAAGACGCTTGAAACGGCCGAATTGCTCCAGCAGCTACCCCACCCAGTGGATTTTGCCTTGTTCTCGTTGCTGTTGCGGGAATTTGGAAATGTCGAACAGTCGGAACAATTTCGAGAACGCTTCGAGTTCCTCGCGGTCAGATCGAGCCATGCCGACGACGAACTCGTCCGCGAGTTTTCGGAAAAGCTGAATGTCGGGCGATAGGGGTCTTCATCTTTTGACACGGAGCCGCTGGTCAACGATAACTTAGTTGGCCGATGCCCCGCTGGCACCATGGACTCACGAATTCGTGTCGATCTCCGTCTGTACGTCGACGCAGCCACATAAGTGCAACCCGTAATGAATAACCACGTTTTGCTTGACCAACTCGCGGACGAATTTGAAACGGCTTGGCACCAAGGTAAGCGGCCGGGAATGGCCATGTATTTGAGTCGCGTTAATAACCAGCATCGCCCGCATTTGGCTGAGCTACTGATCCCGGTGGATATCGAATATCGACAAAAATCTGGAGTACTCGTCGAGCCCGAGGATTACCGGGAAATGGGGGAAGGATTCGAAGCCATTGCGCGAGAGGCGCTCCGTTCGATCAAACTCCCGGATGCTCTTACAGACGGCTTGATGATTTCGGGCCCGACTCTTGTTCGTGACAAACATTCGATCCCAAACGGGCCCTCCGATGATCTCCAAGCACAAGCAACTGGGCGCGCCTCGCAGATGATTGGCCCCTACAAGCTAATCAGCAAACTCGGCGAAGGAGGGATGGGTGAAGTCTGGATTGCCGATCAAGCGCGACCTGTGCGACGACAGGTCGCGCTAAAACTGATCAAGGCGGGGCTCGACAACAAGCAGGTTATCGCGCGATTTGAGGCTGAGCGGCAGGCGTTGGCCCTCATGGACCACCAAAATATTGCTCGCGTTCTAGATGCGGGCGCTACCGACGCCGGCCAACCCTACTTCGTGATGGAGCTGGTACAGGGCATTCCGTTTACCGCGTATTGCAACCAACACAACCTGTCGATCGACGATAGATTGAATTTGTTTGTGCCGGTTTGCAACGCCGTTCAACACGCACATCAAAAAGGCATTATTCATCGTGATTTGAAACCGACAAATGTGCTCGTCTGCCATTACGACGGCAAACCTGTACCGAAAGTAATCGATTTCGGCTTGGCGAAAGCGCTGCAACACACGGAAAAACTCACTGACAAGACGATGTACACCGAATTTGGTCAGGTTGTCGGCACGCTTCAGTATATGTCCCCCGAGCAGGCCGAGCTAAAGCAGCAGGACATTGATACTCGAACAGATATCTATTCCCTAGGAGTGATGTTGTATGAACTGTTGACCGGAAGTACGCCGATTGATCAGCAGATGCTCAAGGACGAATCGATTCTGAAGGTCTTGCAATTCATTCGTGAGAAGGATCCTCCCCGACCGAGCATTCGTCTGAGCGGCATTTCGCCTCAAGACGCATCCGACTTGCAGATGCGTCTGAGGATGGACATCAGCAAACTAAGATCACTGCTCCGCGGCGATTTGGACTGGATTGTAATGCGTGCCTTGGAAAAGGATCGCACAAGACGCTACGAAACAGCTGTTCAATTGGCAGACGACATCGGAAGGTATTTGGTTGGCGACGTCGTTACCGCGCGACCGCCATCGACTTCGTATCGCGTCCGAAAGTACGTGCGTCGACACACCGGTCTCGTCGCTTCGCTCAGCGCGATTGCCACGCTGCTCATTATCGGCATCGTTGGAGCGACGATTTTCGGCATCCAGTCTAACTTTGCAAAGAACGATGCGATCAAACAGAAAAAGAGCGCGGATGGTTGGACCAAAAAGGCGGTGACTGCTCAGCGCGAAGCCGAGGCGGAACGAGACAAAGCCATTGTTGCCGAAGAACGCCTCGTTCATGGGCTCGCGCGAGCAAACTATCTTTCCGCGATCGGACGGATGAATGACCAGCGTACGTATGATAGCTTGCATCATCTATACCAAATTCCTTCGAGCCTAAGAGGCCTAGAATGGTCGTACGCGCGTCATCGCAATGAAGGAAGTGTCTGGACTGGGTTTGCTCATGCCGGGATTGTTTCGTCGGTTATCTGGAGCCCCGATCGAAACTCGATACTTTCGATCGGTCACGACCAAACTCTTCGCGAATGGGATGCTCGCAGCGGTCAGCTTAGGGCAACACATCGAATTCCGACCGATGAGCCCGATGAGTTCATTTCGGCTAGCGCTTCCAGCGATCATCGGACGCTCGCCATTGTCACGGTTAGTGGCAAAGTGTTTGTTTGGGACGTCGACGCGAACAATCTAAAGCGCGAGCTGACGCCGGCAGGAGCTATTGTGCGTTGCGCGGCATTTATGCCCGACAATCGCGCCTTGTGTTGTGGTTGCGATGACGGAAACGTGGTCGTAGTCGATACAAGTTCGGGAGAGGCTTTGAAGACATTGGAAGGTCACAGCGGCGCGGTAAGGTCCCTGACAGCAAACATTGCCGGTACGACACTTGCCTCGGGCGGCGATGATCGGTCCATTCGCTTGTGGAATCTTCAAGACGACGGTGCAAAACCTATCGTTTTATCCGGGCATGTCGGACCTATCCATGACGTGGCATTTAGTCCCGATGGAGTTCGGCTGGCGTCGGCCTCCGATGACCGGACGATTATCATCTGGAATCTGGCGACAAATGAGCCGAGTTTTCGTCTCGAAGGGCACGTGCGACTTCCGGTCAATTGCCTCTGCTTTAGTCCCAGTGGAGCGACGCTTATTTCGGGAAGCGAAGACAATACGATTCGCCTCTGGGAAGTACGCACCGGTCGATTGCGACACATTTACTCGGGACATTTCGGAAAGGTCTGTGACTTAGAATTTGACGACGATGGATCGCATTTTGTTTCCGTCAGTACGGATAGCCTCGTAAAAGTTTGGGATGCAAGAACCCCCAACCGAGAGCGCTCGTTGATTGGCCAAATGGGTTCGATTCGAGAAATTGCCTTCGACAAGAGAGATGAAAGACTCGCGTCGGCATCCTCAGACGGATCGATCTTTATCTGGTCGCTTGAAACGGATTCTAAACTGTGCGAACTCTGGGGCCATGATTCTGGTGTATGGAGCGTTTGTTTCAGTCCAGACGGAAATCGTGTTGCCTCGGGCAGCGCCGACGGTTCTATACGCATTTGGGACGCACAGTCCGGCGACGTCGAACACTTGTTGACAGCTCACCAAGGTGCCGTGAGAAGCGTTTCCCTTGATCCTACCGGCCAGTGGCTTGTTTCCGGAGGCGAAGACTCTGCCATCATTCTCTGGGAACAAAGTGGCGACGCCCAATGGACGCCAAAGAAAGTTGTCAAGGATCATGCGGATACCGTTCGCAGGGTTTCCTTGGACTCGACTGGAAATAAGCTCGTTGCGGCAAGTGAAGATAGAACCGTTTCCGTTTGGACTTTTCCAGGTCTTGAGCTAATTCGAAGACTGTCCTCTCCTCGAAAGGTCGCTGTAAGCAGTGCCTGTTTCAGTCCCGACGGTGCTTACGTCGCGATGTCATGTGGCGACGGCAACGTGCATCTGTTTGACATATCGGATGGCAAACTCGTGCGATCCTTCCTCGGGCATCGACTTTACAGTCAGGATGTCGCGTTCAGCCCCGACGGAGAACGGCTTTTAACTGCATCTGAAGACTCGACTGTTCGACTTTGGGACGCTCGAACCGGCGACGAACTTTTGCTGCACGAGACTCCGGGGGCCATGGTCTTTAGCGCGAGATTCAATTCCGATGGCAGTTGTTTCGCCTTGGGCCTTCATCCAGGGGCTGATGTGTATCGTCGCAGTTTGGTTGCAATCGTAGAATCCAGTCCAGTGCCAAACTATTCGGTGGTGTTGGATTCAGGTCCGCTGGCACAGATCGGATTTGCGGTCAGCAGCAAAGCTTTTTGGGGGCGCCGGCCTGACGGAGCTTGGGTCGCTTGGAACCGAGAGACCGCGGAGCCAATCGAGAACCCGGTCCATCCCGCGGAACCGAACGAGCGCTTGAGTCGAGTTTCCAGCGATCGCGCCTATCACTACCACTTTATTCCAACTCGTGAAACCAGGATTCTTGCCGCGCTTCTCAACAACCAGGGACAAGAACTGCGACAAACTCAGCTTGCGGCGGTCCAGGCCAGCGAAGGCGACTACATTTGGAACTTACAGAAGGCCGTCCAGGCGTCTATTCAAAACGATTGGTTCACCGCGATGTTTCACCGCAGCATCTGCATGAACCTTCGTCCCGAGATCCCCTCCAATTTTGATTTTTTGCATTCCGCAAATAAACGATTTGAGGCTCAAGCGGCTCCCTCATCACTGAATTACCATCGTCCTGAAGGGATGGAATGGATGCCGGACGTGATGCGCCGGGCGCTTGGATTGCCGAAGAGTAAAACGCCGGCACCACTGACGTTTCACGGAATGCAAAAGATCAACAACTCAATCTGGGAGGAGGTGCGCGAGCCGCGCGAATCGTACTCAATCGACATGCGCTTGCTGGAGCAGTTTCAAGAAGGGTGCGAGCGCTTTCCCAGAGGCTTTTTTTGCAATACGTTGGGCGTCCTCCATTATCGGCTCGCCAATTACGACAAGTGCATAAACTGGCTCAACAAATCGCTCGAAAAGACTCCCCGCGAACTTGGACTCAAAGGGCTATATCCGGGGGACCTTGCGTTCTTGGCGCTGGGTCATCTTAAACTCGGTCAACACGAGATTGCTCTACAATTCCGTCAAAAGTTTGCCGAGGCAATCAAAAATGAACATTTCGCAACCAACGAGGAATGCCTGCAGTTTGCGAAGGAACTCGACGAAGAATTCCAGGGTGTGCCGGGCGCAGCTGACTAATAAACGTGCGCTTGCTTCGGCGTTTTACGAGTGTTGCGACGCAGAATTGATCGTCTCTTTATCGACCGCAAGTGACACACAGATCCCTAGAAGCCGTATTCGCCTGGCCAACTACAGATGCTTCCTCCGGCTAGACGAACAAATGCCGATTACAGCCACGCGAGGCAATTCTCATCGAGTCTCACGCCGTCTCAAGGTACTACTTTCGGTACTACGTTTCAAAATAGACGGAACGAGAAACATCGAGAATTGATAACACCCCACGAGACTCTTGACTCGCGCGCTCATAACGCTAAACTGCCTGAAATTGCAGTGTTTTTTCGCCGTTCAACGAGAAGATAAATTCGACTCCGAAGCCGAAGGTTACAGGTTCGACTCCTGTCGGGGATATTGAGCTTCGTACAAACACGACGTTCCGAAATTTTCAAACGTCCTTTCCGTTTTCGGCCCGGCGCGGATTGGATTTTTTCTTCTGTTATGGTTGATCCTTGTCGGGTTGCGCAGTGGCTTTTGCCAACAGTTCATCGACTTGCGTCCACAGCATTTTCCAACTCTCGCGCTCTGCTTCGGGCAAAATTTCGAGTCCCTCCGCGTCGCGGATGCCGCCGAGGTCGGAGTCAACTTTCCAGTGCTCGAGAGTCGTTGCGATGGCCGCGCGTTGCGGCTCGTCGGCACTGGCGAGCAACGTGGTCCAGTTGGCTAATTCGGCCTTCAGCCAATCGAGGGCTTGTTGGCGCAACACGGTCTTTGCCACGTCGTCCGGAGCGGGAACGTCCTTCCCCTTGCCGCAGCCGGCCAGCGAGGCGACGCAGGCGGCGTTGTATCGAATCTGGACTTGGCGATCGTCGGCGAGTTTCGGGTCGGCCGCGAGCGCTTCGGCAAAGAGCCGAGCCGCTGTAGCGTGGAGTGATTTCTCGTAGGCTCGTTGCGCGAGCGCAAGCCGATCGGCATTGTCGCCCGGCTGTTGATCTCCATTGATGATTGCGGCCAGCCGAGCGTCGAGTGCGATCATTGCCGGGTCCGAATCGCGAAGTTCTGCAAGTTCACGCTCCGCCTCGGCCACGCCCTCGGAGTCACCCAGCCCTCGGGCCGCGTTGATCAAGTTAGTCAGGTGATTGGCCAGAAACTGCCGGTACTGAGGGTTCCTCGGGTTAGCGGCCAGGGCCTTCTTCTGCCAGATAATCGCCTGCTGGAGCCGACCGCGGGCCGCGTCGAATCGGTTCGCCTCGAAATCGATCGTCGCAATGTTATTCAAGCAGGCTCCTAATCGGCTGGCATAGTCAGGAAAGTCGGGGTACTCCCGCGCCAACCGCTCCAGGATTGCCAGCGCCAACTCGTGCGCCCGATGCGCCTCGCCTGGCTTGTTGGTATTGCTCAGCACGCCTCCGATGCCTGTGTGGATTTCGGCCAAGAAGAACTGAATCTCTGTAAGGCTGGGGTTGTCCTGCGCCAGCTGTTTTTGGATCGCCAGTGCCGACTCGAGCGCCTCGAGCGCGTCGTCTGGCTTGGAAATGTCGTTGAGCATGAGGCTGATGTTGTAGTGGCTGATTGCCAGGCTGCTCTGGAACTGGGTGACCGTGGGGTTGTCGACGGCCAGCTTCTGCCGGATCGCCAACGCCAATTTATACTGCTCGAGCCCCTCGGCCGGCTTGCCGATTGCAATCAATTCGAGGCCGATGTTGTTGTGGCTGCGTGCCAGAGCGCTCTGGAACTCGGTGACTGTGGGGTTGGCGTCGGCCAGCTTCTGCCGGATCGCCAGCGCGGACTCGTACGCCTCCAACGCCTCGGCTGGCTTGCCAGTGTCGCTCAGCAAGACACCGATGTTGTTGTGGCAGCCTGCCAGGTCGCTCTGGAACCGGATGACGGTCGGGAGGGCGTCGGCAAGTTTCTGATTGATCGCCAGGGCCGACTTGTAAGCCTCGAGCGCCTCACCAGGCTTGCCAATTTCCATAAGCAAGATGCCATGGTTGATGTAGGTGTCGGTCAATTGCTTCTGGAACTCGGTGACGGTGGGGTTGGCGTCGGCAAGTTTCCGGCGAATCGCCAGTGCCGACTCGTAGGCCTTGAGCGCCTCGACAGGCTTGCCGGTGGCTCTCAGCAAGTCGCCGATGTTGTTGGTGCTGCCTGCCAAATCGCTCTGGAACGCGGCAACGGTGGGGTTGGCGTCGGCCAGTTGCTGCCAGATCGCCAGTGCCGACTTAGCCGCAGCGAGCGCCTCTCCCGACTTGCCGGTTTGGCTCAGCAAGAGACCGATGTTGTGGTGGCTGCCTGCCAATTCGCTCTGGAACTTGATGTCGGTGGGGTTGGCGTCGGCCAGCTTCTGTCGGATCGCCAGGGATTCGCGATATGCGATCAGCGCGTCCTGCTTGTCGCCAATCTCGTTGGTCAGTTTGCCCAGGTCGAAGCTGGCCTGGGCCAAGCGAGCCAGCGATTCGGGGCGGGTGTCGGCGTCGGCCTGGAGGCGTTCGCGCAAGTCTTTGAAGAACGCGAGCGGCTCCTTCAAAAGGGTCTTGCGGAGGCCTTCGAGCTGCGGGCTGGACTTCAGTTCGCCCTCGTTGGCGACGACGTCGCCGAACCGCTTCACCGCGTCAATCGCCTGTGTCTCGCGCGATTCCGCGCGCGCTTGTTGCTCCTTGGCGACCGATTCGGCCGCGACGGCCCGGCCCCGTTCTCGATTCGCCCACACCGCCAAGCCCGCGCTGATCGCCGTCGCCATTACCAGCAACAGCGCGAAGGCTCCTGCCGTAACCAATGCGGCACGGTGCTTACGGGCAAACTTGCTAAGCCGATAACTCATGCTCGGCGGACAGGCTTCCACGGCGTCGCCGCTGAGATAGCGCTCAATGTCGCGGGCCAGACCGTTGGCCGTCTCGTATCGCCGATCACGCTGCTTCTCCAGACACTTCATCACGACCCAATCGAGATCGCCGCGCAGCAATGCCATCAATTTTTTGGGTTCGATATGACGCAAGGCGGCCGAGGATGCCAAGGACTCGTCGGTCGAGAGTCGCGTGCTCGGCTTGGACGGCTCTTCTTCCCGGATGATCCGAATCATCTCGGTCAGCGCCGCCTTCTTGAGCCGCTTGGCGTCGATCGGACGCAGCCCGGTGAGCAGTTCGTACAGGATGACTCCCAACGAGTAGATATCGGCCCGGGTGTCGATGTCGACATTGGAGAAACCGGCCTGCTCGGGGGACATGTAATCCAGCGTCCCGACGACCGCGCCGAAGCCGGTCGACATCGTCTCCTCAGTCAGCTTGCCGGAAGTCGCCTTGGCCACGCCGAAGTCGATCACTTTGGGCACGGGTCGGGCGTCGACCATCGTCACTAGAATATTGGCCGGCTTAAGGTCGCGATGAACGATTCCCTTGTGGTGCGCATGCTGAACCGCTTGGCAGATCGGTACGAATAGTTCCAGGCGCTGCCTCGGAGTGAATTTGGCTTCATCGCAGAATTTGTTGAGCGGCAGGCCGTTGACCAGCTCCATGACGAAGAACGGCTGGCCGCTGGGGGTCATCCCTCCGTCGAGCACGCGGGCGATGTTGGGGTGATCCATCAGCGCCAGCGCCTGACGTTCCTGCTCGAAGCGCTGCAGCACGGCCCGTGAATCCATACCGGTTTTGATCAGCTTCAGCGCGACCTTGCGTTTGACCGGCTCCGTCTGCTTGGCGACCCAGACTTCGCCCATTCCTCCTTCGCCGATCTTCTCTTGAAGCACATAGCGCCCGGCGATGACGATGCCAGCTACCGAATCGCGACCGAAGTCGGCGGTCGCGGTTGAGTTACGATCGGATTGTGGTTCCGCGTCTGGTTCCCAAGTGAAGTCCAGTTCG
>JBGTJE010000017.1:0-15392 GCA_041745295.1 Pirellulaceae bacterium
ATTTTTCCATCGATCGCAAGGTCGATGATTTTGAAACACGGCTGGCTCCATTGGAGGTTTCGTTAATGTCCCACATCGTCAGCGATATCGCATTTACGCCTGCTGTCAAAGCGGCGCAACGGCAACGTGGCTCACGTGACAGTTATGCACGTATGGAACAACGCGGTGGCTGGCAAAGCCTCGTGACAACTGAGCTGACAGCGTTTCTTGCTCAGCGAGACTCATTTTATTTGGGCACAGCCAGCAAAAATGGCCAGCCCTACATCCAACACCGCGGAGGCCCGAAGGGGTTTCTCAAAGTGATCGATGAAAAAACGCTGGGCTTTGCGGACTTCTCCGGCAACGCGCAATACATTTCGATTGGCAACCTGGATGAAAACAACAAGGCGTTCATGTTCCTAATGGACTATCCGAATCAGACCAGAATCAAGATTTGGGGAACGGCCGAGATCATCGAAGGTAACGAGACTCTGTTGAAGCAGATGACCGTCGATGATTACCAGGGAAAGCCCCAGCGAACCGTGTTGTTTCATGTCCAGGCCTGGGACGGCAATTGCCCCCAGCACATTTTGCCACGCTGGACAGAAGAGGAATTGATGCCAATTCTGTCGTCGTACAAAAAACGAATCAATGAACTTGAAAGGGAAAATCAACAACTTCTTGGTCCCAACCAACCAGCGAAAGGGGGACAACAATAGTGACTTCCGCCTTTCGGAGTCGGCGTTTCCAGGTTTCCGGGGAGGGCAATGGCGCATGCGAAAACCTCATTGGCTTTGCCGCTTGTAAGTTCCATGGACTTTGCCCGTGTGATCGAGCCCTGGATCCGCGATTCAGGAATCGGGAATTCTGCTCAATTAGCAGCGACGGAATGGCAAGGAGGCCTTTGCGATCTCAAGTTTGAGCGCGAACATCGAGCTGGTGAGCTTTGCGGCCGCCGCGTACGGTTTTGGGTTGAGTTGCTTCGCTGGCAATTAGCACTTTGGCAACATTGATCGAACGGGCGACCAGATCGGCCGCACCTTCGCGAAGCGTCTTGCTGTTGGCAACGTATTCGACATTTCGCTCCATGTCTTCGGCCGACCAGCCGCGCGAATGCGCGATGTAGGGAAAAGGTGGCAAGTGGCAACCCAGCTCCGCAAAGAAGCCCAGCATCTGGCCAGCAACCGCCTGCACGTTGTCCTGGCCACCTGTGATGATGAAGGCAGCGACCTTGTTGTGCATCAGGACTTTGTTGGAGATCGTGATCTGGTTTTGAATGCAGTTCATCCGCTCGATCATCTTGTAATAAAGCGAGCTGGCACTCCCCCAGCGAATCGGCGTCGAGACGAGAATAACATCGGCCCAATGGACGATCGCTTCGTAAACCCGGTCAAGTTGATCATTCGGATCCATCTGCGTGATTGAACAAGGCCAGGTGCAGGCGTGGGAACTTTTTGAGTAGTACCCTTCGCAAGCGCGGAATTTCAAATCGTTGAGCCGTACCGTTTGCGTCTCAGCCCCGAGTTGTGATTGTGCGTGTTCCATCGCATAGTCGAGCAGTGCATCCGAAGTCGAATATCGTGGATTGGCGGCATCCATCACGGTCGTGGAAATGCCGACGACACGAATCGTGCCAGCCGAACGGGAGACCGGTCGCGCCAACGGATGCCGCTCATGTTTCTTGCTGGTGCGAGGGGTGATCGGTAAAAGGTTTACAAACAATCGATCGTTTTCGATCTTAAGTTCGTAAGTCGGAACGGCGTCGTCCTCGTAGCCCGGTTCGCCTTGTCCCGACTTGCAATGAAACTTCCAGTTGTGCCAGGGACAAACGACGTAGTCGCCATCGAGCCGACCGTTGCCCAACGGCCCACCGACATGGTTGCAAACCCCGGAAATCGCGCTGAATTCTCCATCGCGAAAAAACAAGGCGATTTTGGTTTTGCCGGCGCTGAGTTGCTGAATCGGATTTTTCTCGAGCTCTGAAATCAAACCCAGTTCATGCCATTTAGCTTCCGACATTTTCAGCTCTCGTTGCGAATCAGACATTGGGTACTGACAGGAAATTTGATTTCTCCGGAGTCTAGCAGGGAGGCTGGCTAAATCAAAGGATTCGAGGAGTGCTTGTGTTCCAGGGCAGGACGAATTCACAAACCGGATGGGTCGTCGCATTGAACGAGGCTGAAAACAGTCGAACCACGCAGCCGTGACTTGAGTTTCTGGTCCTGTCGTCTACTGGCAAAACCACCAAAATAGCTTTTCTGAGGGTTTTGCCGCATGTTCATAATTCTGCTCGACTTGTGGCGACGGGATCCTGTTCCGCGCCAACGGCATTGAGAAGATTGTGGATGAACTAACACCCATGAGCGAACGAGAGAATGGCAAAAGCAAAAAGAAAAAATAGTCCAGCCGAAACCAACAGTGATTCCGCCTTCGTCATTGAGCCGGAAACGAACGCCGTTGTCGTCCGCGTCCCGGTCAAATTCTACCGACGCAACGGTCGCCATGTGATCCTCGCAAAGGATGACGCCTCCGGCGCGATTCAACAAGCTGCTTCCGCACCGAACAACGCCCTCACTGCCAACTTGGCCAAGGCTTGGCTTTGGCAAGAACAACTCGAGTCCGGCGAATACGGCACGTTGGAGGAGTTGGCCAAAGCCAACAAGGTTGACCTGTTTGACCAAATGGAGTCAAGGATCATTGGTTACTGCGATCAATACGAAAAACAAACGCCAAGCCGACGTGGGTATGCTGAATTATTGGTCCTTCGTTCGCTCGACAAATCGAGGATCTCAGGCAGAACGGCATTGCGGATTGAAGAGCTTGAACGGAAGTTTCCCAATCTGTCAGATGCGATTGTCGAGGAAGACAACACGAGCATGGCGAGTTTCGTTGGATCACCGATTCCACAAGAAACTGCCGAGATCATGACCGACGATAATTGGATCTCGGCAATGCGGAAGTATGATGGCACGACGGATCGGTTTAGGGGTGGTCCAGTCGAACTTTCGCGGTCACTTGGGGAATTTGCCAGGACGGACCGCCATCGATTTGCAGCGATCGTCACACGAATGCCCAATCACCTCGAACCTATGTATTTCTCGGCCATACTTGACGGGCTTTGCAGTCAACACATAAACCTTGACAAAGAAGAGAAGGAAGCGGATCAGAAGCAGAGAGATTCCACCCCAACCGAATTATTCTTGAACGTTATTGACCGACTTCACTCGCTCCCTGGTCAGCCCTGTGGATCTGCGATTGCTGGGTGCATCAGGACGCTGTCTGATCGACAACTTCCGACACGCGTATTGGAAATCGTTGCGCACTACGCCATGAGTGATCCAGATCCGAAGTCAGATATTTGGCAACCGATTGCTGATGGAACAACCTACTACGGCGGGGACCCTTATACACATGGCATCAATTGCGTCCGCGGTCAGGCTGCGGAAGCATTCTCTACACTGTTGCACGACGACAATGCACGCTTCGAAACTTTGCGCCCTGCGCTGGAAGCACTGTCGCAAGACCCAATCATTTCCGTGAGAACCTGCGCGATCAATTCATTCCTTCCAATGCTCAATTTCGCACGAGAGAAGGCCGTCGAGTTGTTCCTAAAGGCAAGTGATGGCTCTGACGCAATCTGCGCCACGCGCCCATTCGATCGGTTTGTCCATTACGCGATCTATACTCACTACGAGCAGCTACGCGATCTACTTCAGTTCGCGCTGAATTGCGACGACGTTGACGCTGTCGAGAACGCTTCTCGGCAGATGATTTTGGCCGAGCTTGGTGATGTTGATGTCGGTGCGGATGGGGCCAATATCCGTTCAGGCAGCGAAACGATGCGGAAAGCAGCCGCCCAGGTGTATGCACATAACCTCTCGCACGAAGATGTCGGAGACAAATGTGCAGAACATTTAGAAGGATTCTTCGGTGACGAAGCCGAGTCAGTGCGGCAGGAAGTGTCAAGCGCTTTCTTCCGTATGTCGGGTGAGCGACTACTTCAGTTAAAGGGATTCATCGCACGTTTTGTTGAAAGTAGGTGCTTTGAGAACGAGACAGATCGACTTCTGCGTGCCCTTGAAGAATCGAATGTCGAACTCCCGCAGATAATCTGCCGTGCGGCCGAGCGCATTCTTGAATTCCTCGGTGAGGAAGGAACACACATTGCCTATCATGGCTCAATGATTGCCCATGGAATATCAACGCTGGTGGTGCGGCAATACGAGCAGACAACGGATAACGCAATCAAGACTCGCTGTCTGGACCTCATTGATCGGATGGAGAGAGTCGGCTACCTCGGAATTGGCGAAGAGTTGAATCGAATCGACCGGTGATCATTAGTGTCCGGTCAACTTGCGTCGGTCACATCGACCGGCGCGGGATCGACCACGAATTGAGGTGACTGTCAAGAACAAATAGGACCGGCAGGACTCGAACCTACAACCAAGGGATTATGCAATCCACTTCGGCTTTCGCCGCCCCTTTCGGGTTCGTGGTCTGGACCATACCTTCACTCTCGTGTCTGCCGTCTGGTCTCTACACCTTCCGCCGTGAAGCGGCTTGGCTCGGGATTAGCATTTCTCGATCGAGATTTAGCCTTCCCCGAATTTGACAGATTCTACCGAGGCGTGCGTTGTACTACGTCTCGGCAACCCATTTGGAACCGCCATGCAGATAAACTGTTTAGGCCGTTCCGTTTAAGTCCCCTGCTCTAACCAATTGAGCTACGGTCCCGTCATTTGCATCTTACAGATTTGCTTTCCGGTTGTCCCTCCAGTTCAATTTTTGTGCTATAGCCCAAGCAACTCCCCGAAACGAGGCTGAGTCGCTAGGCGTTGGTTCCGTCGATTCGGCCGATGCGGACGTGGCGGCCACATGGTGCCGTCAAAAACGGCGTGGTAGGTCTTTGGTAGGTCGCCGTTTCTGATTTCGCCGCAAACTCTTTGGCTACACGCGTTTCCGCAAATCTGTACATGAGATTATGAGTCCCCTGCTCTAACCATCTGAGCTACCGGCCCAAGGTGCTCAATCATAGGGATTTGCCACCAGATTCGGAAGCGAAGCGATCTGCGGCAAAAAACGCTGAAGAAAAAGCTCCTGACCACGTCAACCGGCGACAATTCTGAATGGGGCTGATCACTTGTCTCAATCGACAAAATATTATCGTCGGCGACCAACGTTTCATGGTGACCAAGCTCAAATGCCTTGGCTGTGTTTCTTAATTAGATCCAATCGAGTAGGAGTACGAGTACCGCAGCGCTGAGTACGAGAAAACGGGGTGAAATTGATTCCATTTGCTACGAGCACCCCGGAAGGGGAAATCCCAAGCGACGGCCTGGGCATTATCCTCAGCTTGCTCCGGCCCAAAAATCATTGCGCGGAAATGATTGCAAGTGCGCAAAATGAAAAGGATCATCCTTAGGAGAAGCACAATCCTGTCGACCGGTCGAAATGCCGAAAGTAGCTTGTATTGCCAAAGAAGGCCCTGGGCAACCGCTGTTGGAGAATCGGTCTCGACCAACCGGTAATCCTGAGCAGCGAAGCGAATCGACTTTCCGCGCGTGATCACCGACTTTCTCCTGATCGTATTCCTTTGCGCGCACCCCTTCCATTCGAACCCCCGGCTACTCCCACGCCGCGCTTTCGAATGATCAATTCCGATCGGTTTTGTCGTTTGTTGTTGCATAGGTGACGAAGCCCACGACACCTGTTAAAACCATACGCGAACGATTTGCAAATGCAGTCGGTCCCGATCATTTTGGATGGGCGAATGTGAAATGCAATTAAAGGATTGACTATGCCTTCCGCGAAGACGATTTTATTTATATTGCTCGGCATTTTCGCTGCGGTGTTTTGCGCTTTCTGGATTTGGGAGCTGACGACGCGAAAAAAGTGGCGGCTGCCGAGCGTTTTTCAAAGCGCCATTGGATTCGTCACCAACTTTTTCGACACGCTGGGAATTGGATCGTTCGCGACGACTACTTCTATATTTCGCTTCTGCCGGGTCGTCGACGACGAAAAGATCCCCGGAACGCTCAACGTCGGACATACGCTACCGACAGTCGTGCAGGCTTATATATACATTACCAATGTTGAAGTTGAAATGAAGACGCTTGTGTTGATGATTGCCGCCACGGTGTTGGGAGGCTGGCTCGGTGCCGGCGTGGTTACTCGATTGCCTCGGCGGAGTATCCAGATCGGCATGGGCGTGGCGCTACTGGCGGCTACTGCTTTCATCTTAGGGAAGCTACTGTTTGGCGATCCGGCAGAGACCGGCACACAGGGGCTTGAAGGAGGTCTTCTCATTTCGGCCCTAGTGGGTAGTTTTACGTTCGGCGCGTTGATGATGATCGGCGTGGGAGCTTATGCTCCGATCATGATCATGGTCAGTCTGTTGGGAATGAATCCGGCGACTGCGTTTCCCATCATGATGGGCTCTTGCGCGTTTCTGATGCCTGCGGCGAGCATTCGGTTTATTCGGGCCGGGAAGTTCGACGCACGCGCGGCCTTGGGGCTTACCCTCGGCGGCATCCCGGCGGTGCTGATAGCCGCATTTCTGGTTGTTTCGTTGCCTTTGGATATCGTGCGCTGGCTCGTCGTTGTCGTGGTCATCTACACGGCGGTCTCGATGCTATTGGCGGCTTGGTCCTCGAAGCGCGAGACGACGATCAACGGTGTCAAAGGGACAGACGTTCCTGCCTGATGCAGCCTCGATGGCACGATATGTTGTGGCACGACGCTCCGCGTCGTGATTTTTGAACACGATAAAACAATGCAGGAACACGACGCAGAGCGTCGTGCCACGCTGGATATGGCTAGATTTGTAGTTTTACTTCGAGGAGTCAATGTCGGCCGCGGTAATCGAGTGCCGATGGCCGAGTTCCGCGCGATTCTGGAATCGCTAGGTTTTGACGACGTGCGGACGCTGCTCAACAGTGGCAACGCCGTTGCCTCGGCCCAAGCGGGGTCTACTCGCATACACGCCGAACGGATTCATGACGCCTTGGCAAAGCGTCTTAGCGTTGACGTTCCCGTAATTGTCAAGATAGCCAAAGAAATGTCGGCCATCCAAAAGGAAAACGATTTAGCAAATACTGGAGTGGATCCATCCCGGTTGCTCGTCGCGTTTGCGCCTGGTGCGAAGATTCTAGCGGAACTCAAGCACATCGCGGCGATCGTTGTTCGCCCCGAGCGGTTTCTCCTCGGCAAGCACGCCGCGTATCTTTCGTGTCCGCAAGGGATTCTCGAAAGCAAGGCGGCCGTAGCGCTCTTAGGAAAGAGGGCTGTCGCTATCACGACCCGGAACTGGGCGACGGTTTTAAAGTTAGTCAACCTCGTGAACGAGGCGGAGCCTCGAATTTAGTGCGGTCCCAGGCGGGAGCCTTGGACCGAGAACAAAAAAACGGCCGTTGCCGGCCGTTTTGGATTTGACTAAACTCAATCGACCACGTTAGGAACGACCACGTTAGACGTGGAACGAATTGCCGCAGCCGCAGGATCGCTTTGCGTTGGGATTGCTGAAATGGAAGCCGCGTTGATCGACTCCCTCGTAGTAATCCAGCGTCGTGCCGTCGAGGAATAATTCGCTCTTCTTGTCGACAACCACAACGACTCCGTATTGGTCGGTTTTCGAGTCGTTCGAATCGTCGTATTTGTCGTCAATTTGCAAGCTGTAGTTTAAGCCACTGCAACCGCCGCTGACGACCGCGACTCGCAACATCGAATTCGGGGCAAACTGTTGCTCCGTCATTGTCCGCTTGATTTCCGCAGCCGCTTTTTCCGTCATCGTCAAAGACATTGTTTTCTCCAGCAGTTCATTCTGTTTTTCGAGCCGGCGTCTCCAAGCTCATATCGTCATTTTTAGCAAGAATCCGCTGTAAAGCAACTCCAAATCAGTCGAATTTGCGTGGGTGGCGCTTTTGGACGTCGGAACCTCCTATTTTTGAATGTGGTGCGGTTCGAGTGGCTTGTCGGACATTGGCCCGATTACGAGCACCGCGAAGACGCAAAGAGGGCAAAGCGGAACAAATCAATCGGGAAGCGGCGGTCGCAAGCTTGATGCGAGTCAGTTCCGCGTCCTCGTGGGTGAGGGCACGGCCGAAGACATCAGATAGTTATCAACGTCGTTAGCGACGATCACGCCGTAATTAATTGTTCCCAACCAGCCCGACATGATGATGCCGCAGCTCCCGGCGTGGTACAAACCACCGACTTGATTCGGCAGGGCTCTGCTCACGGCGAGTCCTTCGAATTTAGTTCCGAAGCTGGCACCGCTCAAATGTTTGGTGTAATGCTCAAACGTTCGCGGCGTCGCGGCTTCGACGTGCACAATTCGCTGGCGGCAATTGGGGACGTATTTTTCCAAGGCGTTGAGCGTGGTCTCGATCAAGTCAAGCTTGCTGGCTTCGTATTCCTCGTCAATCAATCCCGCCCAGTCCTCATAACTCGCATTGGTGCTGGAAACGATCAAGTACCGCTGTTTGCCTTGGGGTCGAATGTCCGGATAGTAAAACGAGAATGTACGGCTGCTGATTTGGCGACTAAGCAAGAGTTCGGTGCGAAACAGCGGCGCGGTCGAACAAAATAACAAATCGCCGGTCGCGTGGTCGATCGAATCTCCCTCCCGTAACGCCATGTAGACTTGGGTGCTTGAGTTGTTCAGTCGCACGGCGTTAGCTTCGTCGATAAACCGACGATCGAATTTCTCGGCGCCGATCAATTGGAAGATCGTGGCTCGCAAGTTGGAGTTGGACACGACTGCGCGGCTGCGGATTTCGCGGCCGTTGACGACGACTCCACGAACTTTTCCGTGCTCGACGCAAATTTTCTGCGCGTCGCAGCGAATGCGGATGTCCACTTGATTCCGCCGCATCTCGGCCTCCATCCCTTCGACCAATTGGTCGGTTCCGCCTTGGAATGTGTAAACTCCCTTCGACATGAAGTTCGAAAACACGATGCCGTAGGTGATCGCCGGGTCCTCCAGCGTCGACCCATTGGCATAGGTGATGGGCTCCATCAACAAGCGCACGACGTCTTCGCGACCAGGAAAAAACCGCTGGAATAAGTCGCCGGTCGTGAAATTTTGGTCGTCGTAAAAGTTCATCCCCCGGGCCGTGTCGAAAAAAGACTTGACACGCCCGGGCTCCAGCCCGAACTTATCCGTCAACAGTTGCGTAAAATCCGCCCGATCGAACGATGTGGTCAACGAGAACATGGGATTGTCGAAGCGAACGTTTTTGAGCTGCACAATGGATGCGGCGATTTCGTCGGTCCAATAGCGCCGGCAGCTCTTGACCATGCCATGCGGAAATCCATGCAACGAAATATCGAAGATGTGGCCGCCCGGCCGTTTAAACCAAGTCGCCATGCCTCCTAGCTTGTAGTGCTGTTCCAAGAGGAGAACGCTGCGTCCTTCGCGGGCCAAAATGTTTGCGGCCGTCAAACCGCCCAAGCCGCTGCCAATGACGACGACGTCATAAGAATCTTTGGCGCCGGCTAGAAAATCTTTTGGCATGAGCGACTATTTGGAGAGTTGTTCGCGTTCGCTCTCCCCGGGCTTCGGGGGAGAGGGCAGGGTGAGGGGGTTTTCAGACTTTGGCATGGGTAATAAGAACGCCTAACAAAAGTGCTGAGTACAAACTAGTCATTCCCGCGCAGGGGGGAATCGAGCTTCAGAAGTACGTGTGAGCACAGTTTCTCTTTCCTTGGATCTTGGATTCCGGGCTCAGCCCGGAATGATACCCGTTATGCTAAACGATTTTAAATGCCTTCATCAAAGGAGGGCGGGCGGACGCCATTTCAAGCCCGCAAACAATGCATGTTGGCCATGGAAATACCGCTCATGATGGCGCCGATGATTCCGACGAAACCTTGGTCGGTACCGCATAAAAATACATTCTTCAAATTGGTGGTACCATCGAGTGTTTTATCGGGCGCACCGTAAACTGCCCCGTTATCATGAAAGGTAAACCGCCGGATGGTCTTGGGGGTGAACACGTCGGAATCTACGACCCGGTTGCGAAAATCGTTTACGAATCGGACGGCCGACTCGACCGCTCGATCGTACCAACTGATTTTGGCCTGCGCGTAAGCCTCTGGGTCGAGCCGATTCCAGCGTTCAAAATCTGCAATTGTTGTAATGCGTAGGAATCCCTCGCGAAGTTGGTCGTCGCCGGCGTATTGGTAATTATTGGGAGAGCAAATCACGCCGGTGCGCAAGTCGCACAAGTCTGACTCAGGACGACGCCAATCAAAACGATCGTGATCGTTGTAGAACACGATCGTTTCGTCGTTCCCAATCTCGTCGGGCTGGCAGTTGAGCACAGAAATCGACTCGACAAAGGACATTTGGCCGGCTTGGCGGGGGTCGGGCTCGCTGAGATGGTCGCACATCCGCAATGTTTCCACGTTTCCCGCGGACGAGAGAATTCGCTTGCCAAGAAGAACTCTCCCATCATCCAGTTCCACACCTACGGCGTGGTCTCCGTCGGTGATGATTTTTCGCACGCCGTGCCGCAAGCGAAGTTCGCCTCCCATGGCGCGATATCGCTTAACCAAGTTTTTCAGAATGAGCCGCACTCCCTTGAACGGCCGTGCGAAGCCTTCAAGAAAGATACTACGGAACATGATGCTGAATTGTCCCCAATCCATATCGTGTTCGCGGGCGTTGCCGTACCACATCAGCGGACACAGCAGCATCTCGACCAACAACGGCTCGCGAAAGAGTTGCGACAGACGCTGGCGCGTCGATTGTTCAAATAGATCTTGGTCGAGATCATCATAGTCGCCGATCTGAATCAAGAGCGCTTCGAAGGCGTCGACCTGGCTCGGGAACGCGGCCTGGATTTGGCTTCGCAGCAAGTCGATATCGTTGTTGAAGCGGAGATTGACTCCGGGGAAAGCGATTCGCGAACCGCATTGGGGGGACAGGGCAAACTCTTCCCATTTGAAACGAAGCTGCCGCAAGATTTTGGCCAACGGTCCGCGCGTCGCACCTTTGCAGGAAAAATTCGTGACCGCGTGCAATCCGACGTCGAAATCGCGTCCGTTGAGTCGATAAAACGAATTCAATCCACCGATCGTGTAATGCCGCTCGAGGATGCAGACTTTTTGGTCGAAGTGAGCTAAGCGGATTCCGGCCGCCAAGCCCGACATTCCCGCTCCAATGATGATCGTATCGTAGTTCATTGTCGAAACCGGCGTGCGGCGCCGGCCAAATTTGATCGCGATGGACTCGTTCCCAGGCTCCCGCCTGGGAATGCATTGTTCGCGAGGCTCTGCCTCGAAATCGGCTGGCAGGGCCAGCAATGCAGTGGGTTCCCAAGCGAGAACCTGGGAACTAGGACCCGAATAACTGGTGTGGACGAAGAACTACACACCCACGTTGACCATCTTCTGGGATAAGTATGCCACTGTCGAATCCATCGACGCCAACTCTTTGTAGTCTTCTTCGGGGATCGAAACACGATACCGCTTTTTCAGTTCCATGACGATATCGAGGAAGTCCATGCTGTCGAGTTCCAATTGCTCACGTAATGCGACAGAGTCATCCAGCGCGGATAAATCGGAATCCGGTGAAATGTCCGAGAGAATGTCGATAATTACGTTGCGAATGTCACTGGGTGTCATCAAACTCGTGCTCCGATTTCAACTAAATTCGTTGGATGATGACGACAGAGTTAATCCCGAGCATTCCGAACGAGTTGTTCAAAATGTAGCGAACGCCGCCAATCTCGCGTGGTTGGTTTTGGACCAGCCCCGCCAAATGACACGCCGGATCCAAGTCGTCGACATTGATTGTTGCATGGCAGACGCCATCGTCAAATGCCGGTAAATTGCCGGCCAATTCCAAAGCCCCCGCGGCGCCCATGCTGTGGCCGATGAAACTTTTTCCATTATTGAAGAATGTCTTTTCGGATTGGCCGAAGACTTCTCGAAGCGCTTCGCACTCTAGAATATCGCCGCTCGGCGTTCCGGTGGCGTGTGTGCTGACGATATCGATTTGCTCGGCAATTAATCCCGCTCGACTCAGTGCGAGGTTCATGCACTCGGCCTGCCGCTGAGGGTTGGGAAGAACAAAGTCCGTGGCGTCGGTGTTCATGGCATAGCCAGCGATTTCACCATAGATTTTCGCGCCACGAAGTTTGGCATCGGACAACCGTTCGAGCACGTAGAGGCAGCCGCCTTCGGCCACCACGATGCCAGTGCGATTCGTATCGAAGGGACGCGAAGCTTTGGTAGGGTCGGTGTGGGTGGCCAACGCACCTTGGCTGGCAAAGCCGGCGAAGATGCCAAACGTGTGGATGCTTTCGGAAACGCCGCCGGAAAGCGCGACGTCGCACTCGCCCAACCGAAGCATTTGTAGGCCTTGGATTATGCCCGCGTTTCCCGCCGCACAAGCAGCCCCGATCGTGTAATGCGGTCCGGTAATCTTCAAGTTGAGGGCTATTTCACCCGCCGGGTTGTTCGCTACGGTTCTCGGATTGTGGTGATGCGACCAAAACGAGGTGTCGTAGTCGTACCCCTTCAGTTCATAAACTTCGTTTTCGGTTTCGACGTTGCCGTGCTCGGTGACTCCGACGTAGACCCCAACGCTGCTCAGATCTTGGTTGGCCCAGTCCAAGCCGCTATCGCGAATCGCCTCATTGGCGCAATAAATTCCAATGCTGCCGGCGCGGGTCCCGCGTCGCGCGTCTTTGCGTGCCTGATGTCGCGTGACGTCGAACTTACAAATGCCGGCGAGGGTCTTGCCAAAATAGCGAATCTCGTATTCAGAGACACCGCTGCGACCCTCCAACAGACTATGCCGAAAATCGCTATACGAGTCGCCATTGGGCGCGGTCAAACCAATGCCCGTTATCACGATGCGTTGAGATTCTGGCAGTTCAGTTTTGGCGGACCTGATCATTGGGAGATTACATGCCTCGACCTGACGTCGGCGTTTCGACTCAGGTTTGGTTTTTCATCCGGCGGACTGACTTGAGCCGGGGCACCAAAGTCACGAGTCCGAATGGATGAGCGGGAGGCGCCCCGAAAGCTTCCGATGGTGCTAAAAAGTAATGGATTTTCGTTAAAATCGCAACCGGCAAATGATTGCCTCGCACAGACCGGTTCGATAATACTACGCAATCGCGTCGCCGAAAGTTTGGAATTCCGCCATCCGGCGAGAGTTTATGGCCCTGGTTTTTATCGGAGGCGGGACTTTTTCGAGTGCAACGACAACCGCGATAGACTCTTCGTCTACAGCGATCGAGCCAATCGTTCCATTCCTTGGGAGGTGGAAACCCGCACCTTGTAGCCGAAATCCTTTTTAGCGCGCGAGATATCGAAATAGTGTGATTTGGCCAATTGCGCCGCGAGAAACCGGGTCATTCGCGGTTCGGTCGTGAGGTTAAACATCTCGTGGTACAACTCGAGTCCCCAGCCGATTCGCCAAGCTGCCGGAAACGAAATCGATCGCCTGACCGCGCCCAGACCTGCAAGCGCCAGGATTTCGTTGATCCACTGCCAACAATTGACCGGTTCGTCTTGACTGATAAAGTACGCGCTGCCGCAAACAGACGAGCCGGAGTTTAGAGCATTCGCGGCTTGCAAATGCGCCCACGCGGCGTTTTCGATGTACACGTGATCGATTTGATTGGTGCCGTCGCCGACTCGGCGAAGTCGCCTTGCCCGGGCCTTTTCCAGAATGCGCGGAACTAAGTGTTTGTCGCGAGGGCCCCAAATTAAGTGTGGTCGCAATGCACAAGTCATCAAATGGGGAGGATCATTCGACGCTAAGACATGTTGCTCTGCAAGCGCTTTAGAGTGCGAATAATGGCACAACCAATTCCGCGCATACGGCGCAGTTTCGTCGATATTGATCTGGTGCTCGCCGGTAAAAGTCACACTGGGAGTGCTTGTGTAAACCAAGCGCGGGACTCGATGCCGTTGGCAGCCGGCGACGATATGGCGAGTCCCAACCGTATTTACGGAATGATATGTCCGCCAGGGCCCCCAGATGCCAGAAATGGCCGCGGCGTGGAACACAACATCGACTCCCTCGCACGCACGTTCGACGTCGGACGATTCGCGAATATCGCCTTGAACGATTTCTACGTTCCCGACGGCTAGCAACTGATCCGGGCGCCGAACCAGCGCCCGGACGTCGAAGTCGTGTCGCAACAATATCTCGACCAGATGCGACCCCAGAAATCCGTTGGCGCCGGTCACCAATGCTTTCATCTTGAAGTCTGCTTGCGGATTTGTGGTGCGGGCGGTTAATCAAACTCGGTCCACTGGCCACCGAGTAGCCGCTCGTGGGGGCGAAAGTTGCTCTTATATGCCATATGCGGCGATTGGGCGATGAAGAACCCCAAGTACAAATACCGCATTTGATTTTCACGACAGTATTCGATCTGCCGAAGAATGGAATAGGTACCTGGACTGTACGCGAGAAATGCGGGATCATAATAGGTGTACACCGCCGACAAGCTGATCTGACCGCGGTCGCAAATCGCGACCCCCATCAAGCGATCGGCCATAAAATAATTGATCTCAAATGCACTAAAGCAACTGCGGCCCAGCCCCCAGGAATAGCTCTCCATATTGACCGGAGACTCTCGTTCAAGTCCCCGCGCCTGGCGATGGAGATTGAATAAATCGATGTGCCGCTGATCATTGGTCAATGGAGCGACCACCGCAGTAATCATCGGAACGCAGCGCCGCCACGCCTTGCGCTGCGAAGAATTCGGCCGGAATTTTTCGACGTCGACACGGATTGGTTGACATGCATTGCAGGCTGGACAATCCGTCGTATACACGAATTCGCCCGAACGGCGTTGACCGGCGGCAAATCTCCGGTCGGCCTCGTTGCCGTTCATAAATTGGCTTGGGATTGCCAACGGCATGCGGGCGATCTCGCCTGGCAGATACGGGCAAGGCTCCGTGTCGTCATACACGATATAGTCTTGAAAGATCCTGTTCTTCACGGCTGGCCCGCTGGAGGACGCTTTGTCATCGCCTGCTTCAGCAATTCTAATCGAGCCCTAATAAGATAAAAATAATGTTCCAAGAATATGAAGAATAAGGACAGGCCTGAGAATAAGAAGAATAAGGACAGGCCAAATCCATGGAACGGTCGGAAGTTGCGAGTATTTCCCAGTGAAAGAGTTGGGGACCGTGGCGGTTAGTGCGGCCGCATTCGGGAAGGCGGAGGGACGGTTCACGAAGCCGAAAAGCGATGCTTGGCCGTCGACTTCGTAGCGGCGAACGCGCAGTGGATTCACTCGGGATGGGGACCTTGCGGGGAAGGCAAGCAAAATGGCGTTCGAGCGGTGGTCAACCGCTGCACGCTCAGCCGCTGGTGGCCAAGCTCACCGCGTTGTCGACGTGATGCAGGCCACGCTGCGCGGCGATCTGACGCAACCGCTCGG